>JAKFWA010000027.1 GCA_021732995.1 Planctomycetaceae bacterium
CTCTCCCCTCGAGCGGGGCGAGGGGAGCGACGATAGATTTAGGTGGGTGGGGCACCATGAATTCAGGATTCAAGCGATGCATGTGAGAGTGCTTACTCCGCAGGTTGCGCGTTCCGCGGACCTCGGCGGCGCCGGAGTAACTCCCACGGCTCATCCAAGCCGAGCAGTTTTGCGCACAGGAGATAAGTGCCAACTCCTACGACGATCGAGAGCATCAAATGAATCAACTGCCCGAGGAATCCATCGGGGAGTTGCGCCTGTGCCAATCCCCACTTCGTCACCAGACATCCCAATGCCATCGCGATGCTGGCCACCACCGTCTGGCCAAGTCCGAGACTCAGACGCGGCCAGTCGATGCCTTGAGTCTTTCGCTGCAACGCGGCCGCCGTCAGCAGACACTGAAAGATCGAACAAATTGACGTCGAGAGTGCCAGGCCGGGGCCACCCAGCGGCCAGATGAGAGTCATGTTCGCGACCAGGTTGATGCCGACACTCCACAGACCGATGCGGAGCGGAGTCATCCGGTCGCCCAACGCATAGAAGGCTCGTTGCACGATCAGCAATCCGCACGCCGACCAGATGCCGAAGGCATACATCGCGACCACGTTTGAAGTTTTCAACACATCGCTCTCAGCAAACTCACCGTGCCTGAACAGTACATACACCAGCGGCTCAGCGACCAGCCACATGCCTACGCTGGCGGGAACGGCAATCGCGGCCACCAGGCGCAAGCCGTGCGTCAGGTCATCGCGAAACAGATCCATCTGCCGGCGTTCAGCATGCAAAGTTAGCACCGGGAAGATCACGGTTCCTAATGCTGTGCCAAAGACGCCAATCGGGAACTGCAGGAGTCGTTGACCGTAGTAGAGATCGACCACGGTCCCCGCAGTCAGCGGATAATACGACAGCCACCCCTCCACCCCATCCTTCGGCGCCGTGAACGCCCACGCAAATAAGGAATCGCTGAGGGTGTTTAGCTGCATGATGGAAAGACCGACCAGAACAGGCAGCATCGTTCGCATGACCTCGAACACGCGATCTCTGCTCGCGGACCAGTTGAGATCAAAGCGAAAGCCCAGCCGTCGCAATGTCGGTACCGACATCGCCAACTGCACACAGCCTTCCGCGACGATGGTCGCTGAGATGAGACGGATGCGAGTTTCCGCTTCGAGTGACGTCTGCCCGAGTCCCCAGGTGATGGCGATCCAAACCGCATTGAAGAAAACGGGAAACTGCGCGGGACCAAAGAATTCGCCCAGCCCGTGCATCACTGCGCAGGCTTGAGCCAGCACGCAGATCAACATCAGAAACGGCGTCAGAATCGCCATCAGCTCCAGCAGCAGATGCCCCTCGTAGTTGAAGCTGCCAAAGTACAGCAGCAGCAAGATGACGGCTTCTGCTGCGAGTACGACCGCGAGCAAACTCACGGCCGTCGCGAAGATGACCGCGGTTGCCGTACGAAAGGCGGTCTCGCGGCCGTTGTGCTCCAGATCGCGTAAGAAAACTGGCAGGAACGCGGTCGACAGCGCCCCTTCGCCGAACAACTGCCGCGCGAGATTGGGAATGCGAAACGCCACCGCGAACTGATCGAGAATCGGTCCGCGTCCAAACTGAGCCCCCATCACGCTGTCGCGAATGAATCCCAAGATGCGGCTGAGGAGCGTCATCAGTCCGATCATGCGGACTCGGCCTACGACTCCTCGGCGCGGACTCGACGGTTCGGACATGACGCGGTTTCTCTCCGTAGAAACGTAGCCTGCGATGCAACCTGCGTCTTCGATCCTCAGAAGAATCAGGTTGCTTAGCCGAACTGTAGTTTCAGCAGCCGTTCTTTGACATCCGTCATTGGCAGTGAGTCCGTTTCGATGCGTTTGGACGAGCACACGAACACAGGACCGTCGGAAGCTTCGCGACCGGCGTCCGGCAGTCGACCGTGACTCCCTTTGACGATCGTCGCATCCAGGCCGATCACGTCCATGTAGTAGCGGAAGCCCATCAGCTTCTGAGCCAGCCGCCGGGCAACTCGCAGCTTCGGAAATTTTAGTTGAGGATCGACGAAGAGTTCGACGGGGTCGTAGCCCGGCTTACGATGAATATCGACAGTACGCGCGTAATCCGGAGCCAGCGCATCATCGAGCCAGAAATAGTACGTGAACCACGAATGCCGGTCGCTGACGACAACAAGTTCGCCCGAGCGTTCATGATCGATGCCGAAGGCCGCTTGCTGAGCCCGATCCAGCACATGCTCAACGCCATTCATGCGACGCAGTAACTCGGCCACCGGTTGCACATCTCCCGGACGCTGAATGTAGACATGAGCCAACTGATGATCGGACATCGCGAACGCGCGGGACGCTCCGAAATCCAGCGTCTCCCAACCACCGATCTCGCGCCGCGCCGTCAGATAGCCATGCTCCCTGAGAACACGATTGATGTGGATGGGCCGGTCCACATCGGTGATAGCGTACTCGGAGAGGATTACGACATCCGCACCCTGCTGCTGGGCGGCAGCAATGATCTTGCCGGCCTCAGCATCGACGGCGCGGATGTCTTCACGGATGCGCGGATCACTCGGCCCGATTCGCTGCAGGTTGTAGTCCAGGTGCGGCAGGTAGACCAAAGTCAGAGACGGCTTCCGACGTTGAAACACATGCACCGAGGCGTCAGCAATCCAGCGACTGCTTTCGATGTTGGCGGTCGGCCCCCAAAACTTGAACAGCGGGAACACGCCGAGCTGATTCTGTAGTTCATCCTTGAGTTCCGGCGGCTGACTGTAGGAATCAAATAGCTTGCGACCATCCGCGGGGTAGCTTGGACGCGGCGTTACCGACCAGTTCACGTCGGCGTACATGTTGAACCACCAGAACATCTTCGCGACCGAATAATTCGGATCGCGCTTGCGGGCGACGTCATAGATTCGTTCACCCTGCACCAGGCGGTTCGACTGTCTCCACAGCCATACCTCAGACAGATCTCGAAAGTACCAGCCGTTGGCGACGATGCCGTGCTCGCGTGGCAACGTTCCCGTCAGCAACGTCGCCTGAGCCGAACACGTAACCGCGGGCAGCACGGTTCCCATCGGGCATGCAAAGCCCTGACTGGCCACACGATTGATGTGCGGCGTGTCCGGGCCCAGCATCTCGTACGTCAGGCCTACCACATTGATGACAACCAGCGGTCGGTGCATAAGGTGAATCGTTCGAGGGTGAATTGCGGAAGAATGGAATTGAACAGAAGGCCGCGAAGGGATCAGTGAAGGCGTGCAATCCCGCGTCTGCAGGAACTGGACGATTTTAGTGGGATCGACGGTTTCGGGTCACACTGGCCAGTCAACGGGCCAGACTTCTCCGGCACAGGCTCGCAGGATATCTCGGAAGAACTGGCTGGGGTCAGCCGAGTCATTGATGATCCAGAAGCGCCGATCACGCCACTCGGAAAGCTGCTCAACTGAGAAGGCTCTGGAGTCGATGACGCCGAGTCCGATCTGCAGGCTGATGTCTGTGACTCGATCGACGAACTGCAAAGCCACTTCGGGGAACTCGGCCGCGATGCTTTGAATCTCAGGTTGACGGCTGGTGGCACCGCAATATCTCACAGGCAGCGGACGCGCTGTGGTCCGGCTTAGCAAGGCCGAGACAGATTCCTGTAGATCGGGATGCTGACGATCTGGCTGCAGATCGCAGACGGGAGCCAACACGAATCGTCGCAGCCAGGCCTGAGGATGAGGAACCGTCAGTCGAGGTAATCGCAGAACCTCGTCGCCGTAAAAGATCAGATCCAGATCGAGCGTTCGCGGTCCCCAATGCAGTTCACGGGTGCGCCCGAGGCTCGATTCGATCGTCTGCAACCAGCCGAGTAACACCAAAGGTTCGAGTTCCGTTTCGAAGACAACCGCGGCATTCCAGAAGATATCTCCGGCCACCGCTCCGACAGGCGTTGACCGATAGAGGCGACTGAGCGTGACATCGCCCTGAGCGACTTCCGATTCCAATAACGTGGCAGCTTGGCGGAATGTTTGCGGGACATCCCCCAGATTTCCGCCAAGTGCAACAACAACCTGAGGCATATGAATTCAATCTTTCGATTCGATCAGAGCGTTCGACTGGTGCGTTCGACTGGTGCGTTCGTAAACGGTACTCCGCCCGCAAAGTTTGCCTGGTGAGTTCAGTTTGGCGAACTCCTACAATACGAGTCAGCAGCAGACGTTCGCTGATTGATGGCTTCGTCGATAGCGGGCAGTTGTTTCCGTTCTTCGGGACTCGGCGACTTGCCGGGTGCACGTTTCAGGCGCAGGATTCAGAGCCGCATCAACAGGTTTCATCAGGCTTAGCCCTACTCATATTGCAGAGGTCATCGTGATTCCATTCGCACGTCGGAGTTTAGTGGTTCTGGGTATCTTCGGGTTGGGCTACTTGCTGGGTGCCGGTCAGAGCACGATGACGACCGCAAACGCTCAAGTCGGTGCCGCCGGTCCCGGGCAGGAAGCCGTGAAGGCGATCACCGAGGCAAACACCGCACTGCAAGCCGCGAAGAACTCGCTCACGGCCGAGACTCGTTACAATCTGGCGACCAAGTCGTTGAATGTCGGGGCCATTATGTCCGGCGGAGTCGACGCCTTGGCCGATCTGGAATCAGGACGCGGCGTCGATCCGGAAACCTTCGCGGCTCTCTACGCCGATGACGCAACGGACGAAGTGGCGGCTGAGATCAGCAAGGACGAGCAAGGACGGCTGACCTACAAAGGCAAAGTCGTGCGGATGTATTCCGTGTCGAAGCTGAAGCAGTGGTATCAGGAGCGGCTGCGCTATACTGGCGACGAGAAGAAAAAGTAACGATGCAGCAGATTGAGCTTCGCGGAGTTCGCGTCCATAACCTCAAGAACATCGACGTCGATATTCCGCTGGGCAAGCTGACGGTCATTACGGGCGTCAGCGGTTCCGGAAAAAGCAGCCTGGCCTTCGACACGCTCTATGCCGAAGGCCAGCGTCGTTACATCGAGAGCTTTTCGGCGTACGCCCGCCGCTTTCTGGATCGGCTTGATAAGCCAGACGCCGACCGCATCGATCACATTCCGCCCGCCGTTGCATTGCGTCAGAACGAAGCCGGGCGTCGCCAGCGCGAGACCATTGCCGCCGTCACCGAAACTGACAGCTACTTGCGCGTGTTGTTCGCGCGTCTGGGGCAACTCTACTGCCCCACGTGCAACATTCCGGTGACCACGTCCAACGCCGCGACGATTCAACAGCGTCTGGCAGAGCTTCCTGCGGGGCGCCGCATTGTTGTGGCCTTTCCCGTTGTGGATTGGCCGCACGTCTCGACCTTGCAGCAGTCCGGCTTCACTCGACTGCTGGTTGTGTCGCGCGGCGATCAGACTGCACGCACTGCCGAGTTTCTTCCCACCGGTGATTTGGAGCCGGAACGGTTCAAGCAGTCCGATGTCTACGCCGTCGTTGATCGCCTGGTTGCCGGCAACACGTCACCAGAGCGTTTCAATGAAGCGATTGAGTCTGCTCAGCGGGAAGGGCTTGGACGCTGTGTTGCGGCTATCGAGATAGTGACCGCACAGAGCGAGACCACAGCGAACTCTGCAAACCGCCGTCGAGAAATCGAAGTCGACGGCAAGTTGTTTGAGCTGCGCACGTTCTCAGAGCGCCTCGCCTGCGAGGAATGCGGTCGCGAGTTTGAGCCTCTGGAGCCAGCATTGTTCCATACGCGCAGTCCGCTGGGGGCGTGTCCTGCCTGTCATGGTGCCGGGCAAGCGGTCTCTGTGGATTGGTCCGTGCTGGTCCCTGATCCAGAGAAGACACTGGCTGATAGTGCCTTACAGCTCTGGGCCGACCAGCGCTGGCGTCACGAACGACGTCGATTGCTGGAGTTTGCTGAGCACAGCGACATTCCCGTTGATCGCTCCTTCGGCGCGCTGACGAAGGCGATGCGTGAGGCTCTCCTGCACGGTTCTGAGGAATCTGGTTTCGGTGGTGTGCTGGGATTCCTGAAGAAATTGCGGCGACGCGAGCATCAGGAATCCATCCGGCAGTATCTCGATCGCTGGTGCGAGCTGCGCGAATGCCCAGACTGTGGTGGGTTGGGCCTCAACGCGGTGGCTCAAGCAGTGCGATTGCAGGCGGGAGATCGCTACGCCGATTTCGTCGGTCGTCCGATTGATCGAGTGCTGCAGCACCTCACCGAATGGCAAACAGGCCTGAGTGAAACCGATCAGGCGCTGGTCAGGCATTTGCTCCCCGAGTTGCTGAAGCGACTGCAGCTATTGGTCGACATCGGGTTGGGTGAGCTCAACCTGCAGCGACCGCTTAGCACGCTGTCGCGGGGGGAAGCTCAGCGCGCGACGCTGGTGGGAGTGCTCGCGACGCAGTTGGTCAACACGCTCTATGTGCTGGATGAACCCACGGCTGGGCTGCATCCCGCAGATGTGCCTGCTGTTGTCGAAGCTGCTCGGAAATTGCGCGATGCGGAGAACACCGTGGTCGTGATTGAGCACGATCCGCAGTTCCTGCAAATCGCGGATCACTGCATCGAGATCGGTCCGGGAGCAGGTCAGGAAGGCGGCCATCTGGTCTACGCCGGTCCGGCGAAGCCTCTCGACGAGACAGCCGGTAGCTCGGACACCAGTCGTCCGCCGCGGAAGCCGACGGGCTGGATCGAACTGCACGGCGTAACTTGTCACGGGCGGAATTTCGCTGAGGTTCGAGTGCCTCTCGGTTGCTTGTGCATCGTCACCGGTTTGAGCGGTTCCGGTAAAAGCGAGCTGGTGCAAGGCACGTTGTATCCCTTGCTGGCCAACCGGTTGGCCGGCACTTCGACAGAGCCGAAGCCGATGATTCGGCAGATAGGCGTTGTGGAACGCATCACAGGGGCGGAGCAGGTCGAGGATGTGCAACTGGTGGATGACTCGCCCCTGTACGGCGGACAGCGCAGCAATCCCGCGACGTGGCTGAAGATCTTCGATGAGATTCGTGGACTGTATGCGGACACTGCCGAGGCGAAGCAGCGCGGACTGAATGCGTCTTATTTCAGCTTCAACAACGATCAGGGTGGCCGCTGCCCGAAATGCTCTGGCACGGGTGCGATTCAGATCGACATGCAGTTTCTGGCGGACGTCGTCATGACTTGTCCGGAGTGCCGGGGAACTCGCTTTCGAGCGGATGCGTTGGAAGTTCGCTGGCGCGGCATGTCGATCGCCGATGTATTGAGCATGACGTCATCTGCCGCGTTCACGTTCTTCAAAGGGCAACCGCGGCTGCAGAAGCGACTGAAGAGTTTGAAGGACGTCGGGCTCGGCTATCTCACGCTCGGCCAGCCGCTGAATACATTGTCGGGCGGCGAGGCTCAGCGTTTGAAGCTGGCTGCCATGCTGTCGCGCACGAGCCGTTCGCGGTCGCTGTTGCTGATGGACGAACCGACGATCGGGCTGCATCCCAAAGATGTAACCCGGCTGCTGGCTTGCTTTGAGGACCTGCTGGGCGTCGGGCACTCGCTGCTGGTGATCGAACACGACCCGCAGTTGCTCGCCGCAGCGGATTGCATCATCGAGCTGAACTCAGACGGCGCGACCTGCGTGCTCCGCGAAGGCGAGCCAGGGAGTCCGCTGCGTTGAGCTGCGTGGCCATCACAACCTGTCGCATGGACGCCCCGTCCGTGGCTAATCGGTGGAGCACGGACGGGGCGTCCATGCTACGAAGACTAACCAAGCATACTTCAGAGAAGTGATCACAGAGTCTCGGTCGCCAGTAGTTCGAATGACTGGCTGATCTCTGTGGGGATCCGTTTCGGCATGCCGGTGCGATAGTCGATGAAGGCCCAGTCCGTTGCCGATTTGGCGAGCACCGCGTTGTCTCGCGCTCGCATGATCTGGAAGCGTCTCAGGGATGTCACCTTCTTCATGTCGGCAATCCAGGTCCGAATGACGATCTCATCGCCCAGTCGCGCGGGCAGCAGGTATTCAATGAAGTGCGACCGCACGACCCAGCCGCTGCCTAGCGTGTGATACGCCGTGGCCGGCCAACCTTGAATTGCGGAATGCTCGACGGCCGCGGACTGCATCCACTTCAGATACGAGATGTTGTTGACGTGCCGGAGGTCATCCAGATCCGACTCGACGACAACGTGCTTCCATTCCCAAACGGCTGGCATTGACCGGTCCTTAAGTTGAACGAAGTCCTGCGCCGACGGAGCACGTGCAGGTATGCCCGCACTGTCCAATGTCTGGCCTCGAATGGGAACCCTGACGCGCGCTCACGGTGCCGCTTTCGAGATGTGCGTTCGCGCCGGTTGTGCGGGTTGGGGGGACGAGGGAGATGCTGCCGTCTTGGGAATCTGCCCGGCGACCCGCGGGGTGCGACCTATGTTTGCAACAGAGTACGAGCATGGCGCGCTCATTGTCGGTCGGGTTGTTCCGATCGCAACGAATGCGCGGAAATTCATGTTGCAGAGCGGTTTCAACCATCATGGTCGGCGCGCGGGACAATCAACTGGCCTTCACGCTCTTCTGTCTCGTGACAGCGACGATGATTCTGCGCCCCGGTGAAATGCTGCCGGGGCTCGCGGAAGCTCCGATCTACGAAGGTCTGATTCTCACCACTGCCGCACTGGCTCACCGCCGATTGCTGAGTCTCTTCAGTCCGTCGATGTTGAAGTGCCAGCCGATCGCGCTGTGCTTCGTGGGCGTGCTGATCACGATCCCGATCTCGCAACTGACGCACATGTACTTCGGTGGCGCCGTTGGCGGATTGATCGAATACATCAAGGCCGGTCTGTACTTCGCGCTACTGATCGCAGTGGTCGATCGCTGGGAACGCTTCGAGCGCTTGTTGTTCGTCATTGCGTGTTGCGCGACGACGACCGTTTCGCTGTGCGTCGTCGACTATCTGGAGATCATCGACCTGCCCTTCATCACGCACGTGACGGAATCGCACGGCGTTGACATGACGGGAGCTGATCAGCGCATCGCGCGCATGAACGGCACGGGTATCTTCTCGGACCCGAATGACATCTCGCTGTTGATCGTCGCTACCGGAATCATCTGTGTTTCCTTCCTGGTGGATGCGGAACGAAAGCAATCCCGGTTGCTGTGGCTGCTGCCGCTAATGGTGCTGGGCACCGGACTGCTCTGCACTCAGTCGCGCGGCGGCATGCTGGCGGCCTGCGGCGCCGGTGGAGTGTTGATGATGTTCCGCTACGGAAAGAAAGTGGCGTTTGCGATGGGCGTCGTCGCCGTGCTGCTAGTTCCGCTGGTCGCCGGTCGACAAGCGGAGATCGATCTGGAAGGAGACAACACCGCTCATGATCGAGTGGTCTTGTGGCGCGAAGGTCTGCTGGCGGTTCGCTCGGCGGACATCGTGTTCGGTACGGGGCACGGGTCGTATGCGGACATCGCCGGGCTGGTGGCTCACAACTCATTCGTGCACACGTTCGTCGAACTCGGACTGGTGGGCGGCACGTTCTTCTTCGGGATGTTCTTCTTCGCGGTGCTGGGGCTGTGGAGATTGAACTCGCCGGAGTACTCGATCGAACACCCGCGGCAGGCGCGCTATCTGCCGTACATCGCTGCGATCGGAGCAGGCTGGACCATCGGCCTGATGTCGCTGTCACGGCCTTACACAGTATCGACCTTGATGATTCTGGGGCTGGGCACCGCCTACCTGAATCTGGCGGGCTGGAATCTGTCGCCGCGACGCCTGGTGGTGAAGTGGGATCGTCCACATCGGCGCAAGTTGGTGATGGCCAGTTTGTGTTTGTTCGCAGCGTTCAACGTGTTTGTGCAAGTCGTCACTTAAGTCAGATACCGACGAGCTTGAAGGTCGTCTTTTCAGTAGATCGAAACATGAAACACAAACTGCGGATCAATCTCCTGGCGAGTTGGGGCGACCACGCGATCGGCGTATTGATTGGCTTCTTCCTGATGCCATTCGTCCTCAACACCATCGGCGATGATCAGTACGGACTGTGGCTCTTTATCTGTTCGATCGCGGGGTATTCCGGTCTGTTGAACCTGGGCTTCGCCGAGACAATCAGCCGCTTTGTGGCCCATCACAGTGCGAAGGACGAAAACGACGAGATCAACCGCGTAGCGAGCGTGGTCGGTGCGATCTACGTCGGTATCGGTTTCTTCGTGATGGCGTTGTCGGGAGTTGTCGCGTTCCTGCTGCCGTACTTCTCCAACCTGGGCGACAACAGCGTCTTTGAAGTGCGATCCGTGGTCGTGCTACTGGGAGCCAACGTCGCGATCGGCATTCTGGGCAGCGTGTTCGGCGGCGTGATCGTCGGCCTGCAACGCATGGATGTCGAACGCGGCATTCGATCGATTTCTGGCATTGTGCGATTAGCACTCACGGTCTGGTTGCTCAAAAAAGAGCATGGCCTGATGACGCTGGCCGGTGTGTTCCTGGCGACCACTCTGGTGGAAAATATCGGTTATGCATTAGTCGTCTTCCGCCTGATGCCTCGGCTACGGTTGGGCTGGAGTTACCTGAATACGAAGACTTTGCGGCAGTGTCTGGGCTTCAGCCTCTTCGCGTTGCTGGACGGCATCTCGAGCAAGCTGATCGATGCCACGGACACCGTGGTTATCGGGCTCGCCTTCGGAACCCGGGCGATTGTTCCGTATTACATCGGTTTGAGGCTGGTGCAGTTCATCACTCAGCCGCTGCAACTTATCGGTTCCATCGTCATGCCGCGCGGAGCTGAGTTGGGTGCGGGGGCTCACAACGATCGCCTGCGAGTGCTCGTCGAGAAAGGTCTGGGACTCGCGTTCCTGTTAACCGCCGCGTTCTGGATTGGCGCGTATTTCTTTGGCGACAGTGTCATTCAGGCGTGGGTCGGTCGGTCCTACGGCGAGAGCCATCAGATCATGCTGGTGCTGCTGGGAGCACAGGTCGTGGCCACTCCGATGCGGGTGTTGCGCGGCGTGCTCTTCGGCATGGGCGAAGTGCGGACTCCGGCGCTGCTGTACTTCGCCGAAGCGTGCATCAACGTCGTGCTGTCACTGTTGCTGATGAAACCACTGGGAGTGCTGGGCGTCGCTCTGGGCACGGCAATTCCGATTGTGGTGGTCGAACTGGGTGTCCTGTTGCCGTTCGCGTTGCGTCGGTTGCAGTTCCCGATGGCGGGCTTCCTGCGTTCCGTGGCAATGCCGCAGTTACCGGCGCTGCTGATGCTGTGGGCTTATTCCGAATTCGTTGTCCGCAACTTTTCGGTCACGTCGTCCTGGTTGTCAGTCGTCGCGGTTTCGGCCTGTGGAGGCGGCGTGCTGGGAGCCACGTGGCTGATCACTCGTCGTTTGATGCAGCGACCGATGCCGCTTCCGGCTTAGTTCGTTGGCAGAGGTCTGGTTTCGCATATCCCGGAAGTTTCTTCCGTACTCGTCTTAATGAGGTCGTCTTCCATGACCGCTGTTGAAACTCTTCCCACTGTTCAGAACACCGTGGCGCTTGCTTCCACATCGCTCAAGCTGGAAGTGCGGAGCCAGTCGGAAAGCAGTTATGTGCTGCAGTTGTGGCGACAGTTGGAACATCGGATCGGTGATCGAGGCCTGCTGGCATCTGCGGACTGGGCGGAAGTCTGGATCGAAGGTTATGGCGATCTGGTTCCGCACCGCTTCGTGCTGGCGTATTCCAATAATGTCCTACGCGGCATCTGTCTGGTGACCGAAGGCGTCAAGCAGTTTGATGGTCCAGTACCGATCAAAACTCTGCATGTCGGCACCGCTGGCGAACCTGATGCAGACAGCGTCTATGCCGAGTATCAGCGGCTGATGGTCGAACCCGAATATGAATCTGAGTTCGTCTGGGAGCTGGTCAGCTACTTGAATGGGCAACGTGGTTTCGATCAGTGGAACCTCGAAGGTTTCGCCGGACCGGACGTGGAAGCCTTCAAACGGCACGACCCGGACCTTGTCGTCAATGAGCTGCCGAATCCCTATTTCGATTTCAACATCGTGCGACAGAAGGGTGGCGACTTGCTGTCGGCTCTACAGAAGGAGCCGCGGCGGCAAGTGCGTCGCAGCCTCGAAGTGTTAGACGGCGTCAGCACCGAATGGGCGGATTCGCTGGATTCCGCGATGGATGTGTTTTCCGAGTTGATTGAACTGCATCAAGCGCGCTGGCAGGCGGACGGATTTCCGGGCGTCTACAGCAGCGAACGCTTCACTCGCTATCACGAACGCTTGCTCGCGCGCCTGGTTCCTCAGGGCAAGATGGCTTTCGTGCGCGTGAGGTCATTGAAAGGCACCGTGGGCTGCGTGCAGTTACTGATCGATCGCAAACGAGCCTGTGTCTATCAGTGCGGTCGCGGCAACTTTGCGGGTGAAAAGTGCAGCCCCGGCGTGGTGTGTGATTACTTCGCGATGGAGGCGTGTCTGGCTCGTGGCTTGGATGCCTACGACCTGATGAGTCCTGAGTCGCAGCACAAACGCAATCTGTCGAACACAGCCACGACGATGGTCTGGGGAGCACATCGCCATCCGCGACTCAAGTTCTTCGCGTTGAACCAGGCTCGCAAAGTCAAGCAGTGGATCAATCCGAACCAGGAACCAAAGCCGTAACGCTTTAGCAGACCGCAGCCAGATGACCGAACACTGCCAGTGACGGTTTCTCTTCAGAACGTGATTGCCATGTCTCTTGTGATTGAACACCGCACGCTTGCTCGACCTCAGCAGAGCGACCTCACGATCTCGGTTCATGAGATTGATGAGTCGTTCTCGCTGCGCATCGGGCAGGGCTACTGGAACTGGCGCTCGATCTTCGATCGAGACACCCGGGCGGGGATTCTGCAGCATCCCGACTGTGTGCTCGCCGAGATCGCGAAGCCGTCGACGCCGCGTTCGACACCTGCGTTCTTCGTGCAGTGCCATCGCCAGAACACGCCCGTCGGCGCGGCGGTGCTGGTGCCGAAGAATCTTGCCGGTGGCAAACGCTTCGGCGCCCTGTGGCAACTGCGCGGCTACTTCCTCGCCGGAGGTCGCTTGTTGGGTTCAGAAGACGAAATGGTGCAACGGGCCTTGCTGGGCGGAGTTCGGCAGTGCCTCGACCAAACTCGTTCCGACTTTGTCCTGATTGAGAACATCGACGATACCGATTCGTTGTTCGCGCTGGTGAATCGACCTGAGCATGCCAGCGTGCTGAAGCTCTTCACGCCCGCTCCGTTTCAGCCGCATCATCGCATCGCGCTGCCGCAGACGATCGAAGAATACCTGAAGAAGTTCAGTTCCAAGACTCGCAACACGCTGAAACGCAAGCAGAAACAGTTCGGCGAATGTCGAGTGGAACGCATCACGGAAGTGGATCAAGTCGCCGACTTCCTGGGCCACGCGCATGAGATTTCAAAGCACTCGTGGCAGACGGAACTACTGGGGCTGCGAGTCACCAATGATGCGGCGGAACTCCAGTTCTTTACCACGCTGGCGATCGAACGTGCGTTGCGATCGTACCTGCTCTGGAAGGACGACAAGCCCGTCAGTTTTTGTCTGGGCACGCAATTGAATGGTGTCTTCAACTACGAGGAAGTCGCATACGACCGGCGTTGCGCGGAAGGCTCGCCGGGGCAAATGCTCGTGCTGCGGATGATTGAAGATCTCATCGGATATGAGCGTCCCGCGACGTTCGACTTTGGCTTCGGTGACGCTGAGTACAAACGGCAGTTTGCGAATCTGACGACCAGCAGCGGCAACGTTTGGCTGCTCAGGCCGGGCCTGAAGGCGGCGTTTATCGAACGCTACTTCCGAGGTCGGCAGTGGCTGGCTCGATCCGCTCGGAACCTGCTGGCGAACACGGGGGTGCTGCAACAGATCAAACGACGGTTGCGTCAGGAACGCGAGGCGCCGCCACCGGCAGCCTCGGTGGAACAAGAGTGAGAAACGTGGCGACTCTTTCAACGACAGACTGCTGATGAACAATTCTTACATAACAGCGTGACTCAATGGGCTTGATTCGACAAATCTCCAAACGACTGCTGGAAGCGACGCTGCCGCCGCGCGTGCTGCTGCTGCGCGGACAGCGTGTCCAGCGTGAAGTCGTAGAGATCAGCCTGACGTTCGATGATGGACCTCACCCGGAACACACTCCGCGACTGCTCGACAACCTTGCATCGTTCGACATCAAGGCCACGTTCTTCATCGTCGGCGAAAAAGCCGAGAAGCATCCGGATCTCGTGCGACGCATTGTCGCCGGTGGGCATGAACTCGGAAATCACACGTGGACTCATAGCGAGCCGAGTCAGACATCAACGCGAAAGTTCATGGACGAAGTGCGCCGCACGCGCAGCTGGATTCAGGATGTCACAGGTCGCGATTGCTGTCTGGTGCGGCCGCCGAAGGGTCGGCTGTCTCTACGCAAGTTCTGGGCGCTGGCCCGTGAGCGGCAAACCATCGCCTTGTGGAATCAGGATCCGCGCGACTACCGCATGGAATCCTGGTGTGACATGGAAGACTGGTGTCGCGGTTATCAGCCGACGCAGGGGGACGTGATCCTCATGCACGACATCCATCCGCACGCGGCTACCGCTGCGGTGTTGTTCGGTTCGTTACCGCAACTGAGTCCTGTGCGCTGCGTGCGACTCGGTGACTGGATTCAGCGTCCGCTGCCCGACATACCGAAGGATGTGCGCGCAGCCAAATTGCTTTCGTAGCTGGTTCGTGGACCGATCAGGAGATCAGTCTTTCTGTTGTGATTACGCATGGCGGCTCTGATTACAGACTTCCGGAGAATGGAACCGCGTCATGTGGTGGTCCGTGCTGTTAGCGGCATTTGTCTTGTTGGCGCTGGAAACCGCGGCGGTGGCTGTGGTCGTGCGCCGCAAGCACCTGGATAAGTGGCTGGCCAGCCACTTTCTGGGCATGGAACTGTGTCCTCGGTTGAACGAACCTGAGGCGCGGCTGGCGCTCGTACGACCGCGCGGTGATGGTGGCGTCTTGCCGCAGCCTCCGCGGCCTCTGGAAGGGGAAAGGCCCAGTTCGGTGCGTTCGGGGATGGTCGACGGGCAGGTGGCGGGACATCAGACGCCGCACGAACGCTTTCAGCATGACGAACCGCTGCATGTCTTCATCGCCGTCTGCGACCACTACGAACCCGACAACGCGCGCCCGGCGCGTCATGTGGCCGATGCGCGGGTCGATCGCTGGTGCCGTGAATATCCGGATCGCTTCCGCTGCTTTGAAGACACTCGCGGCCGAGCACCGCAGCACACCTTCTTCTATCCGCAGGATGAGTACTTCGAGCCGAAGTATCTCGACCAGTTGCGCGACTTGTGTGAGCAAGGTTTCGGCGACGTTGATATCCATTTGCATCACGACAATGACACAGCCGACGGCCTGCGTGAGAAGCTGGAAACCTTCCGCGACACGTTGCATCACCGGCACGGTCTGCTGCGGCAAGATCCCGTGACCGGCGACGTGGTCTACGGCTTCATTCACGGCAACTGGGCGTTGTGCAATTCGCGGGACGACGGCCGCTGGTGCGGTGTGAATGACGAACTGACCATTCTCCGTGAAACCGGCTGCTACGCGGACTTCACGATGCCGTCGGCTCCCGAAGCAACTCAGACGCGCATCATCAACAGCATCTACTACGCAGGCAGCGATCCTTCGCGCAACAAGTCACATGATCGAGGCACACGCGCGGCACTTGGAGCCGAACCACCGCGCAATCAGTTGCTGCTGATGCAGGGACCGCTGACGCTGGACTGGCAAACCAGTTGCCGGCCTCTGCTGCCCTCACTGCGCATTGAAAACGGCGATCTGCTGTGGCGGCGAGCTCCGTCGTGGCAACGCTTTGAGCAATGGTTGCGTTGCGGGGTGCAGGTGGCCGGTCGACCGGACTGGTGCTTCATCAAGCTGCACACACACGGATGTAAGGACGGCAACATCGACACGCTGCTGGGCGATGAGACCTCGCGGTTCCATCAGGACCTGAGGGCCTACGCCGCGAGGCATTTGAACTTTCACTACTACTACGTCACCGCCTGGGAAATGGCTCAACTGGCTCATCAAGCTGAGCAGGGAGTCGCCGTTCCCCAATTCGAGGCCGCTCTGGCGGGAGTACGTTGAGCAGGTTGATTCTCAGTGTTCGTCACGTTCGCAATTACTTTGAAACCGGGCCATCTGTTTTGATCGCGAGGCTGTCATGAAGCCAAAATTCAAGCTGTCGTTTCGACTCACTGAGATCATGCTGCTGATCTTCGAACTCAACCTCGGAGTAGCGGGTCTGGCGATGATCTACTCCGCCGTCTTCGGACCTGCGACACATCTCTACCTGCCCGCGCATGTGCTGGCTGGTCTGATGCCCGCGATCCTGACGGTCGGCTTCGCGGCCTGGCTGGTCTATCGTTATCGCTGCATCAGCCGGGCGAGACACCGTGCCGCCGGGCTGTTTGGTGCGCTGTGTTTAGGGATTGTGGCACTCAGCTTCGGCGCTGCGATCGGCAAGCTGAACACCGTCTTCTTTTCTGAGATCCACGAAACCGCACTGGCAGAGGCGATCGCGGACCCGCTCATCAAACGCGCGGGGCTGATGTCGCTGCTGACGTTCATCGGCATCGGCTTCATCTTCAGCGTGACGTTCGTCCTGCGAGCCGCTCGCGGACCGTGGGCCAATGGAGCGTCACATGAGGAACTGCATGCGCGCATCAGTGCTATCGGCTCGCACATGGTGAAGGATTGGACCGAGCGGCTCGTGCCGCGCATCGATCGCTTGCTCAACGAAGACAACATCCAGCAAGCAACGTTGGCCTATCGTGAAGCGACCGGCTGCAGCCAGGAAGAAGCGGCTGCCATCATCGGCGATTGGCCGGAACAGCGATTGCGACTGGAGCTGGAAACGCTCAGTTCCGCATTGCAGTGTGATCATCCAACGACGACTCAAGCCGTTGTCGCGGTTTAGAAAGATTCTAAAAAAGCAAAGCAGACGAACTTGGTTCCTCTGCTTTGGGTTACGGTGCAAGAAATTTAGACGCGTCGCTTACGGCGTGTCGAATTTCTCATCGCCAGCATCCAGCGGAATGTTGGACTGCTTGTAGTGAGCGATCTTCACGCTCTTGTCTTCGAGCAAGGTGATGGTTCCGGCTTTGGTGTCGTAGCCCAGCATCTGCCACGGCGGTAAGTCCATGAACTCGATCTTCATCATCTGCACGAGTTCCATGAACTGCTCGTACTTCAGCGGCTTGCCGTCGTTGAGTTCTCGCGAAATCTTCACCTGATTCTGGAAGTTCAGAATCTGCGCCTTGGCTCGCACCGAGAAGTAAGCCTGCATGGCTGCGGTGAGCGGATCATCGCCATCGATCTTCGTGCTGGCGACAACGACCTTCGGGTTCTTCAGTGCCTCGGTTGCATCAACGAGACGCCCTGGAGACTTCGGAATGGCCGGCTTGGCTGGTTCCGTGGTCGCTGGTTGAGTCGTTGGAGCGGGCTGGGCAGGCCGAGCGACGGACTCGGCGAGGTCTCCCGTCACGATGCCCCCGCCGGGGCCTCCGGGCATCACGGTGCCGCCAGTTGGAGCGGGAGTGCCGCTTGTTGTGCTCGTTGGCGCCGGAGTACTCGGAGCGCTCGGAGTTGATACCGGCTTGGCGCAACCCAGAACCACGACAGGAAGTAGAGCCCAGATCAAGTGTTTCATCGCTTGTTCCTTATGAGGTGAATTTGCCTAAGAAGCAGCGACCGCTCAACTGACGCGCGCGGCCAGCCGCAGTGTGCTGGGCAGAGAACTCCGCGAGCAAGTCACGCGGAGCAACAGCTTTGTGAAAGACCTGAGTTGAGAATAGTCATCGCAATTCTTAACGCCTTCATTGGTGCAGAAAAACTTGCCGTCAACGCGTGCGCGTGCGATTGCGATATCCGAGGGACGCCCGAGGTCACGGTTCCCATTGCGCGGCACGTCGGAGGTCCAGCGAATCAATTGGTCCTTCGTCGGTCAGCAGGGCGCACAGTTGCGGATCTTTGAGCACCTCAACGACCTTCCGAGGTTCGCCATCGACCAGCATCTGGTTCGCCATCAGACGCACGCCGTGGCTGTAGTCCACGTACCAGTCCACGTGACCAATATACAGCGACTGGATCGCTCGCCCGTCCGGGTAATGCCAGCCGTAGATAGCAACCTTGTGCGGCTTCTCGCGCAGGCGATTGCTCAACACCACATCCTTCTTGATGCCCATGATCAGCGCGTCGCGCGGCTTGCCTCGCAACTGCTCCTCAATGATCTGATGATGCTGCCAAAAGGCCGAGACCGCGTCCCGATCCTTCGTCAGTGGTTTTGGATCGACCTTCACTTCAGAGGCCGCGAACAGGTCCTCGGAGATTTTGGTGGTGATCAGCGAACCGCCCACCGCGTCAGCAATGGCGAGTGCTGACTGAGGAGTCAGTGGAACTCGAAAGGAATCTTCGTCACTGCCCACGGCGAGATAGTCACTCATCACGAAGTAGGTGCCTGTGTGCTTGGTGCCCTGCCTGTCTGTCGCTTCCACTCGAATGGGTTTGAGCCGTCGCAGGAACTCGGGCACGTTGCCGCGTTGGATTTCTTTAAGCACGGCAGCCTCGCGTTCAATTCTTGGCAGCGTTGAGACTTGCTCCTGAAAACGCGAACCGCTCGGAGAATCCGCCGGTCGTGCGGCGAAAGAGAGCCGCATGGCGGGCGCTTCGGTCGCGATCGTCGCTCGCGGCTTGACCGGTTCAACGAAGGACGCGGGTTGGATCCACTTCGCATAAGCACGAGGTCCACCGAACGTGCCCCACTTGTCCTCCAGCGATGTTCCCAGAGTGAGTCCCTGCAGCAGGCCGTTCATCTCACCAACCAGCGCGGTGTGCAGGATCTTGTTATCCGGATTCGGGTGAACGAAGAACTCAATCTGTCGGTTGAGGCCGCTCGAACGACGAAACGGTCCGTGCTTCTGCTCAGTCAGTTCTATATCAGCACCAAATCGAGTCAGCATGCGCTGCGAGGCCCGGAACGTGCCGCCTTCGCGGCCGACAACCTTTTTGCCGTTGAGTGTGATCTCACGATCGTCGTAGGCGATGACCACCAGCCGCCGTGCCGCGTCACTCTGCAGCCACTTCAGCAGTTTGTCCCCGTGCTGTTCATTGTCTGAGTACGAATAATTCGCATCCAGAAACACGATCCGCTCCAGCGACGGCGGGAGCGATTCCACAGCGTTCAGATACCCAAACACGAACGAACCACCGCCGCTGTGGCAGGTCAGCACAACGCGGTCGGCGGCGTACTCCTTGCTGAGTGATTCAACGAGTTCCTGAATGATCGTATCCGCGCGCGGTTGATCGCGGCGGAATGTCGGCCAGCTCAATCGAGGCGCCTGCACGACCGCCAGAATTACCGTCTGGTCGGCGGCGATCTCTCGAAACGCCCGCACCTGCGCGGCTACGTGCTGGATGTCGAACCGCCAGTCAACGTCCTTGGTAGCCGCGCAGCCGAGCGTCTGCTCGATGGTATTGCCATTGGGCGTCGCATAAATGGCTAGCAGTCGGCGGGATGCCTGCTGGTTGGCAGGAGCGGGGACATTGACGAAGACACGCACGCCGCTGGGCAGTTTCGACCAACGCACTTGCTCATTGAAAGGTGGAGCCTCTTGAGCCGTCGGGCTACTTGCCTGGGCCAAGACTTCGCAGGGGAACAGACCCGCGCATCCAAGCATAAGCAACATCCACCAGAGCGTTGCCGCGAAGTGGATCGAAGAGCAACGACCGCTGGAAGTAGAGATGCTCTTCATCGTCGTCACCGGCATCCAATCGGTCGGGCTGTAAATGAGTGAAGCCGCCCTGAATGAGGCGGCTTCACTGTTTTAGTTACATCAATGGTCAACGCGAGTGACCATTAATATTCCTTGGCGTTGATCCAGGTCATCATCTTGCGGAGCTGCCGACCGACGGTCTCGATCAGGTGTGAGCGTTCGCGGCGACGGATCGCCTTGAAGCCGGCCTGGCCAGCCTTGTTCTCGAGGATCCAGTCCCTGGCGAATTGTCCGGTCTGGATCTCCTTCAGGATCTTCTTCATTTCCTTGCGGGTCTCTTCCGTGACGATACGCGGGCCGCGAGTGTAGTCACCGTACTCGGCGGTGTTCGAAACGCTATATCGCATGTAGTTCAGGCCGCCCTGATAGAACAGGTCGACGATGAGCTTCAGCTCGTGCATACATTCGAAGTACGCCATTTCGGGCTGGTAACCAGCTTCAACCAGCGTGTCGAAACCGGCCTTCACCAGTTCGCTCACACCGCCGCACAACACGACTTGTTCGCCGAACAGGTCGGTTTCGGTTTCTTCGGCGAAGGTGGTTTCAATCACACCACCGCGAGTACCACCGATGCCCTTGGCATAGGCCAGACCGAGCTGACGAGATGTATCGGAAGAACCTTGAGTCAACGCGATCAGCGAGGGAACGCCGCCGCCCTTGACGTATTCGCTACGCACCAGGTGGCCGGGGCCCTTGGGAGCGACCAGAGCACAGTCGACGCCAGTCGGTGGTACAACTTGGCCAAAGTGAATGTTGAAGCCGTGCGAGCACATCAGCAGGTTGCCGGGCTTCAGGTTCGGCTGAATGTCGTTCTTATAGACGTCGCCCTGAACTTCGTCGGGCAGCAGGATGTTGACCAGATCGCCCTTGGCGGCGGCTTCTGCGGCCGAGACCGGCTTGAAACCGTGGCTGACCGCGAGGTCGTAGTTGGCGCTACCAGGACGTTGGCCAACAAGTACGTTGCAACCGCTGTCGCGCAGGTTCTGAGCCTGAGCGTGGCCCTGGCTGCCGTAACCGATGATCGAGATGGTCTTGTTCTTGAGCAGCGACAGATCAGCGTCGTCGTCGTAGTAAATCTTGATGGCCATGGGGTCTCTTTCTGGGAGTTCTGGGGGGTGAATTCGACGGCCGCTGTCGGCCACTGGTCTTGTAGTTGAATCCGAACACAAAGAGGAGAAACGAGACTCCAGCATCAAGCGGGATGTCTCGCTTCACAACCTGCTTCGCGTCCGGTGGTTAGGCGGCAGTTGGATCTTCGTGAGCAGCCCGCTCAGCGATATCGACGGTCTCTTCATTGGACCGCAGCAAAGCGATGCGTCCCGTGCGTACCAGTTCCAGAATTCCGAACGGACGCATCAGGTCAACAAAGGCTTCCAGCTTCTGTTCACGGCCGGAGATTTCGATCATCACATGCGCCGGGCTGACATCCACAATCAACGCGCGGAAGATGTCGACCAGTTCCTTGATCTCCGAACGTTTCTCAGCCGTCGCCGAAACCTTCAGCAGCATCAGGTCGCGCTCGACGAATTCGCGGTTCGAGAAATCGATGACGCGGACTACCGATACGATCTTCTCTAGCTGTTTGCGTACTTGATCGAGTGTTCGATCATCGCCGCTTACGACGAAAGTGATCCGGGAGAATTCGCTGTTCTCCGTCTCACCTACCGCGAGGCTTTCGATATTGAACGCACGGGACGCGAGCATCCCGGAAATCTGAGCCAGAACGCCTGGCTGATTCACAACAACAGCGGACAGAACGTGTTTCATGGTGGTTGGAAGCGTCAAAGTTCTGAGCACGCGGGCCTGAGAACACTCAGCAAACTGCTGGTTCGGGGCCGCCGAAGAGCGGGCATCCTAGTGGTGAGATATGCGCGAAACAACGATGCCCTAACGAGTTTTGGATCGCGCCGTCAGACCTTGCCCACCTCACCAGACGCACCTGACAGGCGCGCTACTCCGGCCCGGCAAGCAATGGTTTGATCACCCGACAGCCGATCTTCCCGAGTTGTTCGGTCAGTTGAGCAAAAGTCGCGTCGTCCGCGTACGTTCCGACGATGGCTCCCCCGGACCCCGCGAACTTGGCGGGCACGCCCACGCTGCGAGCGGTCTCAATCATCTGAATGTGCGATGGCGACAGGTCGCAGATCGTCCGTCGCGTATCGAAGTTTTCGTTCATCAACGCAGCGAGGCGGTCGAAATCACCTGCCAACAACGCCTCACGTGACTGTCTGGCCAGATCGGCAAACTTCCGCATCGCCGCATGAACTTTCTGGTCACCGGCCTGATACCGAGCCTTCAGCGGACCGTGAGTGACCTCAGTCGGCTCGCCGGCTTCGAGCGAGTAGGCCACGTACAGATTTGGCAGCAAAGACAATGGCAAACGCTCGTACGCGCCGACTGCCAGGCCATCGACGATCCGTTCCTTCTCTTTCGAGAAGTCCATATAGACCAGGCCCTCCATGCACTGGATGACGCGGTCCTGAAGCCCACCCGCGATGCCGAGTTCCTTCGTCTCAACTCCCAAGGCCAACGAGGGCTGCACTTCGAGTGGAATCTCAACTCGGTAGAACTTCATCAACGCCCGCAGTGTCGCCACGATGATGGCGCTCGACCCAGCCAGCCCGACCGCTCGCGGAATGTTCGATTGATAGCGGATCGAAAAGTTGCGGCTATGCAGTGCAATGCCCTTGGCTTGGCAGTACTCGACAAAGCCCTTGATGGTGGCTTTCACCAGCCGCACGCCGCCGTAATAGCCGTGCAGCTTCACGCCCTGCTGTAATTCTTGGATCGAACTAAACCGAGTGCGATCGTCATCACTGAGGATGATTTCGATTTCTTCCCACTCATAGAGCACGACTTCCGCCCAGAAGTTGCGGACGATCACCGACAGCGTGCAGCCGTTGTATCCATCGGATGGATTGCCGACCAAACCGGCTCGAGCAAAGGCACGCTGACGAATCAGTTCCATGATGGCTACTTGGCACGGTCTTTCAGGGGAGAGCCGGCGCTGCGGGTGGCGAAGTTGACTGGTCGGATTTGACAGGTTCGCCGGGCGAGACCTGTGGCTGAGCCTTCTTTTGTAACACGAGTTCCGTCAGTTCCGTCGCCAGTTCCAGATTCGTGCGCGAGATCTCGAGGACAACTGCGGCCGCGCGTCGGTCGCTCATTAAAGTCAGCAATTTCACCACCGCGTCCGTCAGGTCGTCCCGCACCATCTGGATGAAGATCTTCGCCGCGGCTTCGGGTGGCAAACTGTCGCAAAGCTCACCCAGGCGTTTCAGCCGATCACTCGCCTTCGAATGCATCGATGTCTGAGGTGTTCCTGCGTTCGTTTCTGGCGGTTGCGTGCCGGGAGTGCTTTGCGGAATCTCTGCAAGTGAGGGGATCTTTAGCGACTGATCCAACGCTTTGTCTGCCGCCGCCTGCAGTTGAGCGATCAGGTCGCGTTCGGATCGAGATTCCTCGCCGTCGGACGTACGCGGTTGTCCCTTGGCTGGCGCAGATTCGGCACGCTTCGGCTCAACTCGATCTGGCGATGGCAGCAAGTTGAGTCCGCCTTCGGTAACCGGCATCGCAGGTATTCGGGACGGAACCAGAAACATCACCACGCAGCCGAATCCTACGGCGATGGCAAGTAGTAATATGAGTTGAGGCAGCGTCTTCATCATGACCGACGTTTCACGGACGCGAGTTCCGGGTTTGCGACGATCCCGAGGATATGATCATGGCGTTGAGGATGGTCAAGAGCTTTCGCTGCAGGCAGCACGTTGAGGGTTAAAGGACGGATAGCGCACGTCGCCGTCGACCACGCGGTAATGTCTGGCACTCGTCGCATCGGGTAGGCCAACTTCAGCTTCCACTAAAAAGGCGTGACTCAGAGGTTCAGCCCCCTGAGTCACACGCTTTCTCAGAATAAATTGCTCCGCCTGGTTATCTCTTCGTGCGGAACGGTGAAGCTGGCAGTCCGGCTTTGTTGACCAGATTCGGCTCAGCCAGTTGATGCCAGCCGAAACGCACCGACGCAGGCTTCTCGACCTTGTCACTCGACACCAGCACCGTGTCTCCGTCAATCACAGCGGTCGCGTCGACGTACTCACCAGATTCGCCCGCAATCTGGAACCAGCTCAGCGGCTTATCATCGCGAGACTTCAAGCCCGCACCGTGCTCGAACTCGATACGGATCTTCGAGCCTTCTGCCTTCATGCCTTTGTAGAGCGGCCCCGAGTAGGTCAGGTCGTTCTTGCCGTAGACCTTCGCCAAAGCCCACAGAGCGAGCCGCTTACCGACATCCTGCTTGTTCTTCGGATGAATGTCCTTGAGGTTCGTGATGTCCGTCGTCACGGCCATGCCGGTATTCTTCACGGACGACAGAATGCTGGTTTGAGCTTCCCAGATCTCCGGCAAGGCAACTTCGCTGCCCTGATAGGTGTAGGGAGCCAGTTGCACGAAATAGAACGGGAAGTCGCCCTGTCCCCAGACCTTGCGCCAGCCAGCGATCAGCGCCTGCATCTTCTTGGCGTACAGCATGCCTTCGCCGCGATTGGATTCGCCCTGATACCACAGTGCTCCCCGAATGGCGAAGGGCACCAACGGATACACATTGGCGTTGTAGAGGTGCGTTGGTGCTCCGGCGTTGCCATTCACTTGTGGCTCAGGCTTGCCTTCGGCTTTCGCCTTGGCTGCAGCAGCGGAGAAGTCGGCCTGCTGCTTCGAGGCAGCCGTTCCGATGCCCTGAACTGCGGCGTCGTCGACCCCCGCGAAGCCTTCCGGAGGAGTCCATGGCTCGATGCGGGTACCGCCCCACGAGGTGTTAATAATCCCCACAGGCACATCGAGTTCCTGATGAATGGTGCGTCCGAAGTAATACGCTACGGCTGAGAAGCCGCCGACAGTCTGCGGCGAGCATTCCGTCCACACCACGGCCGGGTCGACATCGTTCTGCGGAACAATCTTGGCCGTCTTCTTGGGAGCCACGTTGAAGAGTAGAATTTTCGGAAACTTCGCGGCAGCGATTTCAGCCTGAGGGTTATCAGAGATCGCAACCGACCATTCCATGTTGGACTGGCCCGAACCGACCCAGACTTCACCGACCAGTACGTCGGTCAGTTCGATCTTGTTCTTGCCGGCCACGGTGATCGTGTGGGGGCCACCGGCCTTCATCGCGGGCAGCTTGGCGGTCCACTTGCCCTGATCATTGGTTTTGCCTTTGGCGCTCGAGTCACCAATCGTGACCGAGACCTCTTCACCGGCATCCGCCCAACCCCAGAAGGTCAGCTCGGTATCACGCTGCAGGACCATGTGGCTGCCCAGCACATTCGGCAGCTTCACGTCGGCCTGGGCAGCGGCCTGCATACCCAGCGCGAGAGCAATCGCGGCAACAAATCGAAGCGTCAGTTTCATATCAAATCGTCCTTCCCAGAAGAGAAACTACGACGGGCGCACTCCAAATCACCCCTCACCTGGCTTGCGCAATCGTGTTCGGCAGGTGGTTGGTAGAGTCGTGGAATGGCAGTCGCTGTGTGGTGCTTTGTTGTCTCTGGGCGTCGAGCAATCAAGTGGAAGCGAGGTCAGGACGCCGGGCGCTGCGCAGCAGCGGGACGGCCACGGCCGCCGGGAAAACATCGAGCGGGTGGAAAGGATGACTGTACTTTTTCGCGGCCTGCAGCACGGACAGTTAGCTGAGTTGAGCGTCCAGTTCGGCATCGCTCACCCAGCCTGGCAGATGAAATTGATTCGCTTCGAAGGAGCATTTCGTCGGTTGTTTGCCCGTGCGCGGTTGGATCGGCAGACAGACGGTGCAGGCCGCGTACATCGGCAATGACACGCCGTTGGCGTTCTCCGCGACCAGATGTCGTGTGCCCAGCACGCACTTCAACCAGCGAAAAACAGGTCCATCGACCAGCGGTAGCGATACTCCAAGACCACCAGATCGGCATCCAAATCCAGCAGGTTCGTGACCAGCCACAGCTCGTGGACATGCTGGTCGCGTTCCACACCTTCACGACCACCAGAGTCACCGGCGGCCCTACTCACTCCCGCCTGACGTGCCGCGGCGCTGATCGGTCGCTCTGCCTGCACGCGCCGGGCGATGTCAGCCTGTCGATTCACTGCGGCTCCGGGCTCAGTATGTCGAATCAGGCGGCGACCAATTGTGGCTCGATGACCGACTCCTCCATCGCGATGACCTCGTCGACGAGGCCGAGGTAATCCGCCGCTCCGGGACACTTCGGGGCATAGTCGAAGATGGATTGTCCGAAGCTCGGCGATTCCGCGAGCTTGATGTTGCGACGGATGCGGGTCTTGAAGAGCTTCGCATCCGCCCACGGCGTATCGGATTCGCTTCGAGACAGAAAATCTCCCAGGTCATCACAAACGTCGTTGGCCAGACGAGTGCCGGTCTCATACAGGCAGAAGATGATTCCGCTGACCCTCAGTTCGCGGTTGAGTCTTCGACTGACAAGAGCTGTCGTGGAGAACAATTTCGACAGACCCTGCAGCGCGAAAAAGTGTGGCTGCACGGGAATGAAAACTTCCTTGGCGGCAGTGAGCGCGTTGATCGTCAGCACGCCCAGGGACGGAGGGCAGTCCATAACGACATAGTCGTAGGTTTCGGTCTGCGCGAGTTCCTTGAGGGCCTCCCGCAAGATGACTTCCCGCACGGGCGAATCAACCAGTTCCATTTCGGCCGCCGCAAGATCAATGTTCGACGGAGCCAGCCACAGGTTCTTCGACACCAGTTGCCGTACCGCCTGCATGTTCTTGCGTTGTGCGAACACGTCGTAGACCGTGGGCATGTTGCCATCGGCTTCCACACCGAGGTGGATAGAGGCGTGGCCCTGAGGGTCGAGGTCCAACACCAGCACCCGTTTGCCGCGAGCTGCCAGCCCTGCCGAAAGATTCACACTGGTGGTCGTCTTGCCGACGCCACCCTTCTGATTCATGACGGTAATCGTTCGCATGGGAATCCTTTCCCGACAGCTAATTAGTCCGCTCGGTCCATGTCTTCAATCGCGCGGCATGCCAGCCTTCCCGGCCGACACCTCGCGGAGCAACGCACTCTAAAGTTCCGGCGTCAGATCACCAATACCGTTCCGGAATCAGCGTCCTGAAGTCGCCGAGATGATGGCTTAACTACGAATTGCCGTTTCGACGGATCGTAGCCTGGCACCTGAATGAAGGCCCTGATGATCTCGCTCTGCGTGCAGTGTTGTTCTAGTCACGCTTAAAACCGGCTATGCAGCACCTGACTCATGCGTTCATTCTGGTGTGGGGTGCAAAGTGTAAAGAGCCGGTTGCGAGTAGAATTCGGCCAACTTCTCCTTCACCTTTTTGTGTCGAGTTCGAAGAGCATACCACCCCCGCCACTCGTCGATCTCGTGTGCCGCCAGAAGGTAGCCAGCGTAGCTGCCGCTGTAGAACGCGAGGATCAGGATGGGAACAGAGCCGAGCACCAGCATCATGTCGCGGGTCGTGCCGCGCGGACCAAAGGAGTTGAGCGCGAGCCAGTAAACTGAGAACAAGCAACAAAAGGTTCCGAGCAGGGCTGCCCACGTCAGCCGTTTGCGCCGACGCGCGCAAGAGTCGCAGCAAGGCACACTGAGTTGCCCTTGAGAAAGCATGCTGGGGCAGTAGTAGTGCTTTGTCGGCGCCAGGCAGTCCATACACATGCCCGGTAACCCGTGTCGGGCCAACTGCACTACAAGCTCTTTGCTCTCGGCATCCAGCTTCGGCACTGTCACTGGAGTGAGAATTATTTTTCCTCCCGGAATCATGCGTGGCAGTAGCGCGGGCGGCGCAAGCAGTCCCTTGTGGTGCTTGGGAATCCTCTGAAAACTCGCCTCATCATAGCGCCTGCGGCGAAAGTAGAAGGAGATGATCCCCGCCAGTGCTGCAACTGCGCAGGTCGCAAAACCCCACCAGCCGACGCGAGTGACTCCGGCCACGGCCAGGCTTATCGCACACGCGATCATGCTGAAGACCCAACAGGCAATCGCCTTGATAACCCAACGGCGAGCTCGGACGAGAGCCACCTGCCATCTCATCTTCTTTTGAATCGTTCCGCACTGCGGACACGGCACCGGGTCGTGGCAATAGTTGAGTAGGTCCTGCAATCTGTTGTTTGCCTGAACAGCAGCGGCTTCCGATGCCCCGGACTTGTTTAATGCGTACAAGGTTGCCGCCTCGCCCGTCCCGACACGAACCAGGTCATAAAAGTATTCCTGGGAGCACTTCTCGCACGAAACCCGTCGCAGCGTCGAACCGACCTGCCATGCCCTGTAGACGTGCCTAAGAACGATCATCTTCTTCCTTGAAAATGAAAACGTGGACTGGCGGTTTCGGACTCTGATCAACCGTGAGGCAATCTAGCCGAACTTCTTCAAACTGCTGAAGACGAAGTGACTTGAGCGTCAATCACTTCAGCACCGCGTTTGAGCGATAGAGCAACTGCCTGTTCGACGATCATGGCCAGCCGACAACATCGCGAGAATGATTCGCGTTAAGCGAGCAACGCATCGATCACTTTGGCTCCGGTGACTTCGGAGTCCGTCAGGCTGGTGTCGCGGCCATCATACGGGACCGCCAGGCGGCGGTGGTCGATTCCCAACGTATGCAGCAGCGTGGCATGCAGGTCGTGCACGCTGACGACGTCATGGACCGCCTTGTAGCTGAAGTCGTCGGTGGCTCCGTGAATGTGGCCGCTCTTGAATCCGCCGCCGGCCAGCCAGAGCGAAAAGGCGTGTCGGTTGTGGTCTCGACCGTCCTTGCCTTGAGACACCGGCAGCCGCCCAAATTCACCAGTCCACAGCACGATGGTTTCATCCAGCAGCCCGCGCTGCTTGAGATCCTGCACCAGAGCGGCACTGGGTTGATCGGTGCGGTTGCACAGACCTTTCAGGCTTTCGGCGTTGCGGCTGTGAGTATCCCAAGGCTGGCCGCTGAGGAAGAGTTGCACAAACCGCACGCCACGTTCGATCAGGCGACGAGCCAGCAGGCAACGCTTGCCGTATTCGGCGGTTGCGGGTTGGTCGATTCCATACATTCGCCGGGTGGCTTCTGTCTCCTGACTGATATCCAGAGCTTCGGGCACCGCGGTCTGCATGCGTGCGGCAGTTTCAAAGTTGGTGATGCGCGCGGCCAGCTCCGTATTCTCAGGGTGCCTCTGCAGATGCCGCCGATTGATTCGTTCCAGAAAGGCGAGTTGATTCTGCCTGGCCTTCGCCACGGTGCCCGGCGGAGATTCCAGATTCAACACGGGTGAGTTCCCCGATCGAAACGGCGTCCCCTGATAGATCGCGGGCAGCCAGCCACTTGACCAGTTGCGTTCGCCGTCTACCGGAAGTCCGCCAGGATCGGCCAGCACGACGTAGGCTGGCAAGTTGGCGTTCTCTGAACCCAAGGCGTAGACCACCCAGGAGCCCCAGGCCGGCATACCCGCTAAAAAACGGCCGCTGTGGATCAGGCGCAGGGCCGATTCGTGATCGACCGATTCTGTCATCATGCTGCGGACCAGCGTGATGTCGTCCACAATCCCGGCCGTATGGGGGAGCAACTCGCACAACTGCATCCCGCATTCACCGTGAGGCCGGAAGCGGTAAGGGCTACCCAGCACATTGCCCTTTTGTTTGTCAAAATGAATCTCCAACTCGCCAGCGGGATAGGGCTGACCGTCGTATTTTTGAAGGGCAGGCTTTCCGTCGAACAGGTCCATCTGAGACGGACCTCCATGCTGGAACAGGCACACAATCGACTTCGCTCGCTCGACTTTAACTTCGTTCGCTGATGCCTGCTGCCCGAGTAGCCATGCCAAAGCCAGTGACCCGAGATTGCCAGCCGAGCGACTGAAGAAAGCGCGGCGGGTGACGTCATCCGCGGCGGGTGGGAAGCCAGTCAACTGCGGCATATTCAACTCATTCTGAAGGAGCGAGCACCACATTACGCTGGACAGAAGGTTGCACGGACAAAGAGTCGCCAGAAGCCTCTTGAAAGCGTAACTGCTCATCGTTCAGATTGCTTGATGGGAAAGCGGGTAACGCCACACGAAGGACGATTCAATGCGCGAGGCGCCGGACGGAGGTCATGACGCTGTAGTAATGCTGGCAGCGGGAGTCGTGCTGGCCTTCGGGGCGTCATTTTGCGCCTTCTTCATTCTGTTCGCCGCGGAGAATGCCTCGAATGCGTTGCTGATCGCGGTTGCAGGCTTCACCGTGGCTGTCGGCCTGATCTGGATTCTCAGCACGGAACCGATGGACCCCGAAGAAAAACGTCACTGGTGGTCACGTCTGCTGCGACGTCGGTTGCCAACCAGGACCTATCGGCCCAAACCTCGGATGAAGACCAAGGTCATTGAAATTGAATACGGCACGAATGAGCCTCCGTCCGTCGAAAGCGTGCGACAGATCAAATCGGAAACAGACGGGGTGAGAAACTGGTCGCCGAAAACTCGCCCTCAGTCATCGCCAGAGCCACACCCCTCGCAACCCGGCGACAGCCCCTTGACTCGGCCGGAGGGCACATCACCGCAGTCTGCTGGCCCGAGTGCAAGCTGATGAGAAGTCACTGAGGAGTTGGGTAGACGATGTTGAACCCAAAACGTGGAACTCTCAGTCCGCTTTTTGACATCAACGAATCGTGACGAAGTCGTTGTGATTCAAGAGCACTCGCACGAGACTTGCCCTGCCGCGAGTACCGTTTGCGGACGGACTCACGTTCTCAGTCGGCTGTTCGATTGCTCGCACACAAAGCGCCAGCTCTTGCTCGGTCGGGCGTCTCGACAGAACGCGTTCAAAGACGGAGATCACGAACGAACTGGGCTCGTTTGAACTTGGAGCGTGTTCTTCTTCCGCAAGAACTGCAGCGGCCATTTGATGAACGAATTCGCTGTTGGTCAAAGCGAGTGCCTGTTGAGGAATCACGCTACGAGTGCGGCGGTAGCATTCGAGGGCATCGGGGGCATCAAAGAGTTCACCCATCGAACTCTTTCCACCGAGTTCCGGGAAGACCGCGTAGTACAGGCTGCGCCGGTGAGATGTCAGAGACTCGCCGTTTTCCAGTTCCTGGCCGCCCATGGTGCGGTCCAGTTTGGCAGCGACGTACAGCAGGCTATCGCGGACGACCTCGGCTTCCATTCGGCCTGCGTTCATGCGCCATAGGAACTTGTTCTCAGGATCGGCGTTCGCTTCTTGTGCTGCCGATCCGATAGACGAGATTCGACGATACGTCTCGCTCGTCACGAGCAGTCGATGCAGTTGCTTCATGCTCCAGCCGGATTCCATCAAGTCGACGGCCAGCCAGTCGAGCAATTCAGGATGCGTCGGTGCCGCGCCATTGCGACCAAAGTCGGAGACAGTGTTCACCAGTGGTGTATGGAAGTGGCGAGCCCAGATGTGATTCACCGCGACCCGCGCCGTAAGTGGGTTCTGACGACTGGTCATCCACTCCGCTAATGCCCGGCGACGACCGGTGCTCGTTTGAGGATAGGTCGGCCCGAGCGGCGAATACGTTTCGGTCTTTGACGCATCCGCAATGGCCACCGTCGCTTTGCCGAGCGCCTCTTTGGCCGCGGCGAGCTGCTTGCCGGCAGCTTCGAGTTCCTTCGCACGATTCGCGTCTGTCGCGGGCTTCTGCTCTGCGCTCGCCTGCCCATACTCCGATGAAAGGACATCGGCGGTCGCCCTGCTCACGGCAGCTCCACGCTCAAGTTCGCTAGCCCGTCGCGCGAGATTCGTTCGAGCGTCCGCATGCGTTACTTCGAACTTGGCTTGATCAGCCGCAACGCGGGCTTCCAGGCTGGCTAATTCCGCTCGAGTTGCCACTAGAGTGGCTTCAGCAGCTTTCAGACGAAGCATTGGACGTTCAATATTGTGACGTGCCACCTGCAATTTCTCGGCGACTTCCCGCAGTGACGCGTTGGCGGCGATTGAAGAAACGATCGATGTCGCCGGTGCAACGCTCAAGAAGCACGCCGTCCAACCATCGGAACCGACGACGTCACGGCCATCGGGATAGGCCGGTGCTTCGAAATCCACTTGCAGCAGCGGCTCTCCAGCGGCGTTCTGAAACCTGATTTCATCCAGCACCACCACGCTGCCCGTGCGGGCATCGAACGTGAGCGGCTTGTTTGCGTCACCTATGGGACTCCAACCGTTCAATGCCACAGGGAGGTTGTCGACCAGCAGTTTGTCGTCGCTGAGCGATCGCACGCTGAGCAAGCACCGATCTGCCTTCGGCTCAATCTTCAACGAGATCTGAAGCCGCTTCTGTCCACCTGCGAAGTCATAATTGCCAGCAGCGAACTCGGCGAAGGAGCCCGGCCGATACGACATTACGTGGCCGTTCTCGAAACCCACGTAGCCCGCCGTCAGCCCCTTGGCCGCGTCCTTAGCAAACTGAAAATTGAAATGCGTGTCAGTGAGTAACAACACCTGAAAAGTCAGTGTCGTTCCTTCGTCGAGAGCCTTTAGTCGCGGCACGCTGTTGAACAGGATGCGTCGGCCAGCGGAAGCATCGAGCTTCAGTGACTGCTGGCCTGCGAGAGCTCCCGGTTGGCCGCTTTGCAGAGCGGTCTGTCGCGCCGCCTCGTAGGCCGCTTCAGCTTGCGCCATCTGCTCTTTAAGTGCTGCGGGAACTTCTGTGGACTCGCTTCGGACGGCTGCGAGTTCCGTCTCGGCTTTCTTGATCGCCGCCTGCCTGTCTGCGAGCAGCGTCCCTTGCAATGCAGGTCGCAGGCCAGGGTACCAGGCGGCCACGGGTAGCGAGACCGATTCGACACGCGCCGGGACTTCGGACAGAAAGACTGGCAGTCCAGGCGTCATCGACCCGCGCGACGCGACTCGGTTGCGTTCATCACCACCGGTGTAGAACCAGGTCGGCGCGGCCGGGTTCTTGTCAAAAATACGAACCGCACCCAGCCGCTGAATCTTGCGCAGCGAGCTGTAGTTGTATTCCTGATACGGCCCCGGATCGGCCTCGCCGGGCACTCGGTCCTGACGAATTCCGATAGGCTCAAAGAACGCCCGCAACTGGAAATAGTTATCCTGACTGATCGGGTCGTACTTGTGATCGTGGCAGTGGGCACAGTTGAACGTCAGGCCGAGAAACGCCTTGCCGGTATGCTCGACCGTGCTGCGCATCCAGTCGTTTGGATTCAGTGCGTACCAGTTGCGAATTAAGTAGCCCGTCGCGACGGTGGCCTCATCGTCGTCCGGGCAGATCTCGTCGGCAGCCAGCATCTCCTGCAGCATTCGGTCGTAGCCCTTGTCGGCGTTCAGCGATCGGACAATCCAGTCGCGCCAGCGCCAGATCTGGGGAGCGCTGTTCCAGACATCCGGCACATGCCGCCTTCCGTACCAGTCGCTGTAGCGCCAGATGTCCATCCAGTGCCGCCCCCAGCGTTCGCCGTAGCGGACGTCGTTGAGCAGGCGATCCACAACTGTCTCGAAAGACTGCGGCGAATCATCGGCGAGGAATGCGTGCAATTCATCGCGAGTGGGCGGCAGACCGATCAGGTCCAGATACACCCGCCGCAGGATGGTCGATTTGTCTGCTGCAGGTCGAGCTTTAAATCCCAGTTGCTGTTGCTTCGCGGAAATGAACGCATCGACGGGGTTCGCCGCCGAGGCCGCGGGGCCGCCCATCGGCAGCGGAGCCTTCACGGGCCTTTTGAACGCCCAATGCTCGCGAGGGTCCTGTTCGGGCTGTTCTCCTTCTGGCGAGGTTGCGCCGTGCTCAATCCAGGCCCGGATACTTTGAATCTGCTCGGCTGAAAGAGGTTTACCCTCAGGTGGCATTCGTAAAGATGGATCCTCGGACTGGATGCGTTCCAGCAGTCGGCTTGTCGAGAAGTTCCCGGCCACGACCGCCGGTCCGCTGTCTCCGCCTTGTCGTATGAGTTTTCCGGTATCCAATCGCAGGCCAGACTGCTGTTTGAGGGCTCCATGACACGCGAAACAACGTTCCTTTAACACGGGTTTAATGTCGCGCAGGTAATCAATCGGCCCGGCCGCCAGCACGGTGACCGGCAGGCAGATCATCCAGAACCCAGCCAACAGAGTACGAAGATGCGGCATAGATCGTGCTTTCATCGCATGCCGAAGGATGAGGGGGATCGGTACAAGCGGTACGATCCGTGCTCATCTCCCGACGAAAACGCAGCCTCAATGCAGATCGCCAACTATGTTTTGATACCGCCAACATCATTGAGATGCGAACCTCAATCGCAATAAGGAGCTTAGATGCGTGGTAGATCCCGGGTTGCTGCACTCCTGATAACCGCAACCAGCTTGCTGGCCAGCGGCGGGTGTGGAGGTCCGTCTGGTCCTAAACGCGTGCAAGTTTCGGGAGAGATTCAGGTCGAGACGGAGTCTATGCCGGCGGGCGTGATCCGATTCCTGCCGGGTGATGGCAATAAGGGCTCAGCAGCTAACACCCTGGTGAAGGACGGGCGTTACAGTTTCACCACGACGGACGGGCCACAGCCGGGTTTGTACCGCGTACAGATTGCCAGAACGTTACCCGCAGATGGCAAGTTTACTGCAGGCTCGAACACTGGGTCGGCACCGGCGCCTCGGGTCGAGTGGTTAGTGATGGTTCAGGTGCCCGATGAAACATCGTTTAAGCGAGATTTTCGACTGTCCGCGAAGGACCCGGACATCGTGACGTTGGAATAAGGAATAGCGGAATGCCCCTGCGTAAGGGCCATCGAGGATTCACTCTGATCGAGCTGCTGGTCGTAATTGCGATCATTGCGGTGCTGGTCGCTCTTTTATTGCCCGCTGTGCAGCAGGCCCGCGAAGCCGCGCGCCGTTCGCAATGCCAGAATCAGTTGAAGCAGATGGGAATCGCACTCAACAGCTATCACGAATCACTCAAGTGCCTGCCGCCTGGCAGCCTGCGGACGGCGGGAACCGGAAACGCCTGGGGGTTTTCACTTTTCTTGCTGCCGTACCTGGAGCGAACCGCCGCTTACGAGACCGTGAACTTCAACACGACTCAAACCTGCTGCACGTGGATCAAAGCGATGCAGGCGATGACGCCGAAGTCCCCCGAGCCGCAGTCGATGCCGATGCCCTTCTATTACTGCCCGTCAGATCCGAACAGCAATCGCTCGCTGATGAGCGGACCAACCGGTCCGAGTCCCGGTTCTGGAGATTGTGGTCTGCTCTATCCCGGAAACTATCTCGGAAGCAGCGGGACGATTGGCCTGTCGACCATGTCTGCCTGCTTCTCAACCGGTTCTGGGACGCTGAACGGCAACGGGGTGCTCTACACCGACAGCCGGGTACGAATCTCTGACATTACCGACGGCACTTCAAACACCTTTGCCGTCGGCGAACGAGGGCTGCCTCAAGATCTTGGCTGGGGCTGGATCCTGTGCGGCGGCACTGAATGCGAGCAGTATCTCAGCGCGAAAACCGGCATTATCAATCCAGTGAGCATGACTGGCACGGATCTCAACGTCATGAGCTTCTGGAGTTGGCATCCCGGCGGCGCCTACTTCCTCTTCGCGGATGGCAGCGTCCACTTCATAAGCCAGAGCATCTCTTTCCAGACGTACCAGGCGCTGTCGACCCGCAACGGCGAGGAAGTCATCGGCGAGTACTAGGCTGCCCCTTACTCCGTTACCCACACATCGCTGGTGTGGACGATGCGGTGATCCAGGCCGTGCTCGTAGGGTTCGCTGGCGAAGGTTGGAGCGCTGCCAGTGAATTCCAGATCGCTGATCAAACGACCGTCTTCGTCGCGACCTTTCAAGTGTGAGACGAAGATGTCGTGGAACAGGTACTGGTTGTTTTCATCGAGCCCGTAAGCTTCGGTCACCTTGGCGATCTTCCGCGAACCATCTTCCGTGTGACGTACCAGTTGCACGATGATGTTGATGGCCGACGCGACTTGAGCCCGCGCGACATAGACGGGCAAGGCGACGTCAGACATCAGCGAGAGTGTTTCAAGTCTCACGAGAGCGTCGCGCGGCGACGTCGCATGCACCGTCGTCATGCTGCCCGAGTGGCCGCTGATCATGGACTGCACCATGTCGAGCGCTTCACCGCCGCGCACTTCGCCGACGATGATGCGATCAGGACGCATACGCAGGGACGCCTTGAAAAGATCTCGGATCGTCACCTGCCCGCGCCCCCAGCGGTCGGCCTGCTGAGCTTCCAGGTACAGGCAGTGTTGCTGGTTGAGCTTCAGCTCCGAGCTGTCTTCAATCACGACGATGCGTTCTTCTTCGGGAACGGCCGTCGAAACGGCGTTCAGCATTGTCGTCTTGCCCGTGCCGGTACCGCCCGCGACGACAATGTTTTTCCGCAGGACTACGCACAGGTCGATGAATTCACGCACCTGCTCCGACAGGCTGCCCAGCCGCACGAAGTCCTGCAGGCTGAAGATATCCCGCTTGAATTTGCGAATCGTCAGATAGGTGCCGCTGCGGGCACTCGGCGGAATGACGGCGTGCACACGCGAGCCATCCGGCAGGCGTGCATCGAGTACTGGCCGATCTCGATCGATTTCGCGTCCGACGTATTGAGCCACATTGTGAATCGCCGACAGCAGTGAGTCCGCCGTCGGAAACTTTGCATCCGTCTCGTAAAGGCGACCACCGCGTTCGATGTAAACCTTCTCAAAGCCGTTGACCATGACTTCGGTCACGGACGGGTCTTCAAGGAATTCGCGGATCGGTCCCAGGAAGTAGCCCAGCGTGGCAGCAAACACAGTCTCGCGGGACATGCGCCTCACCTATCGCGGCTGTGCCGCTTATGTCGCAACTACGCAACTATCTGACGTACAGAAACTCGTTCGACGTCAGCACAACATGACAGACCGCGCGCCACGCAGCCAGCCGTTTTGCGGCGGCATCGGCACTTTCAGCGTTGGATGCCACCTGCCGATCCACGAATGCCAGCAAACGAGCTGTTTCCATCTCCGTCGCCGGTCGACCATAAGCCGCTTCGTAGAGCCGATCCAATCGCCCGGCATCGTCACCCTCGGTGGCCAGCAGCTGTTTTGCCAGATTCGCAGCAGCGTCCTGAACCAGATCGCTATTCATCAGGAACAAGGCCTGCGGAGCGACCGTCGACGAATTGCGGTCACCATTGGAAACGGTGCTGTCGGTCGCATCGAACAGTTGAAACACATCGTAGAGGTTGTTGCGGACAACTGGCAGGTAAACCGTTCGACGCAGCGAATCGTACTTGGTGAGATCCTTCGACGTGTGGTCGAAGAAGAACTCGCGGTTCTTCACGTGCAGCAGCGAACCGCCCATCGTGCGATCCAGTAAGCCCGCGACGGCGAGCACGCTATCTCGCAAGGTTTCCGCATCCATGCGACGCAACGGGAACCGCGACAGCCAGACGTTTTCCGGATCAGCGGATGGTTGGTTGGCAGATGGCAGGTCACTCGCTTGCTGGTACACGGCCGACAGCAGGACGAGTCGATGCAGTTGCTTGAACGACCAACCCGATCGCACAAATTCATCCGCCAGCCAATCCAGCAGTTCGGGATGCGTCGGAGCCTCGCCGAGCTTGCCGAAGTTGTCCGGCGATCGCACCAGACCTTGTCCAAAGTGCCAACGCCAGACTCGATTCACGATGACACGCGACGTCAGCGGATTACGCGGGTTCGTCAACCACTTCGCCAACTCCAGGCGACCACTGCGGTCGGCAGGTAACTGCGGATTATCCAGCGGTGCGAATACTTCCGGCATCCGCCGCGGCGAAACATCGCCCAGCGTCAGGTGCGAACCGCGCAGATGAATCGCCAAATCCGAAACCTTGCCTTCGCTGGCACCCATCGCCGTTGGAATCAGCGTCGCGCCGTCTGCCTCCAGCTTCTTCAATTGCTCGCGAGCGGCAACCAGAGGTTTCTTTACGTCCTCGGACAATTGCTTCTCAAAGTCTGCGGGGACTTTGGTGTCTGCCGGCTTGTCAGCCAGCCACTTGGTTTTCGCCTGAGCTATGAGTTCATCAACGGCCGCCTTCTGCTGAGCGATCTTCGCGTCCTGTTCCCGTTTCGCGGTCAGGTCCCTATCGGTCGGGATAGAATTCTCCTGCCACTTCGCAATCTTCTTGAAGTGCTCCATTGTGCGGGTGCTTTTGAAGATACCCGCCAGTGCGTAGTAGTCGGCAGCCGTCACCGGATCGAACTTGTGATCGTGGCAGCGGGCACAACCGAACGTCATGCCCAGCGCCGCTCGTCCCAGCGTGTCGAGCTGCTCGTCGATGATGTCCATTTCCATCTTGGTCTCATCGACTTCCGCCAGCACCTTCGGACCAATCGACAGAAAGCCGGTCGCCACGAGTTGCTCATTGCGAGCATGGCGTCCTTCGTCGGTGGATTCATCAAACGGCAGCAGGTCTCCAGCCACCTGCATGATCAGGAAGCGGTCGTACGGAACATCTCGATTGAACGCGCTGATCACCCAGTCTCGGTACCGCCATGCATTGCCGTGCGCAATGTTCTCATCCAGACCGTTCGAGTCTGCATAACGCGCCACATCGAGCCAGTGTCGGCCCCAGCGTTCGCCGTAGTGCGGAGACTCCAGCAGTCGATCGATCGCCTTCAGCCACGCTTGAGGCGATTCATCGGCGAGGAACGTCGACATCTCCGCTTCCGTCGGCGGCAGGCCGGTGAGATCCAGGGCCGCACGACGCAGCAACGTCCGTTTGTCAGCTTGAGGAGCCGGGTTCAAACCGTGCTCTTCCATCTTTGCCAACGCGAACCGATCGATATCGGTACGCGACCATGATTCGTTTTTCACCGTCGGCGGAACCGGCCTCTGCACGGGCTGGTACGACCAAAACTTGCGCCCCTCAACGAAGTCGATCTTGCCCTTGCGCGGCGTGATCGTGCCCTTCATGGTCAGCATGTCAGGGTGCGGAGCCCCCATTTCGATCCAGCGTTTCAGATCCGCGATCTCGGCATCCGACAGTTTTTTGTCGGGCGGCATCTTCAGTTCGGGATCCCGATATCCCACGGCCGTCAGCAGCAGGCTTTTCGACGGCTGCTTCGGCACGATCGACGGCCCCGCGTTGCCTCCCTCCAGCAGCCCGCCCAGCGAATCGATGCGCAGATTGTTCTCCTGCGTGTCGGCCCCGTGACATTCGCCGCATTTTTCGATCAGCAGAGGCCGAATGCGACTCTCGAAAAACTTGAGGTCCGCTTCGGACGGCTTCGGCAATTCTTCCGCCGCCGGCAGCGAAACAGACGTTCCCATCAGGATGGCAGTGAGCATCAGCACCGGTGTCAGTTTCATCTTTTCACGCCTCTAGCCGCGATGGCAGAACAACGCCGAATACTTCGTAGTCAAACCGCGCGGCGGCTTCAAAGCAATGTGTTTTGACTTTTCCGGAATCGTGGGCACTGCCAGTCTGTCACATTTCTGCGTGATCACACACTTGCATCTGCCGAGCGGTTGTTAAATTTCCACTGCCAGTCATCAGTCGTGCTGGATGCTTCGAGTTCGTGTTCTCTCAAACGTCGCGTACTTCAGGACCGCACCATGATTTGCATTTCTGTCACTCCGGTTTCGCGCACCTTCGCCAAAGTCGACTTGCTGAATGCGTCGTTTCAGTGCGATCTGATTGAGCTGTGCCTGGACCGGCTGGTGAAAGAGCCTGACGTTAAAGACATGATTGATGGAATCAGCAAGCCCATCATGATCTCCTGCCGCCGCAAAGAAGACGGCGGCCAGTTCGACGGCACGGACGAGGAACGCATGATGCTGATGCGCCAAGCAATTGTTGCCGGACCGGCTTACGTCGAATTGGACTACGCCACCGCGCAACTCATTCCGCGCTTCGGTCAGACGAAGCGGGTGATCAACTACACCAGCCTGAATCGTCCGTTCTCACAGGCGGACATTGAGGAAATCTTCAAAGAGGCCAAGCAGGTCAAAGGAGATGTGGTGAAGTTCACCTGGCCGACGCCCACTCTAGAAGCCGCCTGGCCGCTGCTGGCCGCCGTCGCCAAGAAGCACGATCTCCCGGCTGTAGGACTGGGACTGGGTAAGGCCGGCGTCACGTTTTCGCTGCTGGGCCGCAAGTACGGATCGCCCTGGCTCTACGCGGCCCTGGAAAAAGGCATGGAAGCGTATGACGGGCAGTCAACCGTGTCGGAACTTGACGACATCTATGGCTGGCGCGAAATCAACGGCCAGACGGCGTTCGTAGGCGTTGTCGGCATGGGCCAGTCAGAAATCGTGACCAGCCGCTGCCTCAACAGCGTCTTCAAGACTCACGGGTTGAACGTCCGCTGTCTGCCGTTGATGAGCGAGAAGATGGACAAGCTCAAGCAGATGCTGGATTCGCTCAAGATCAACGCGATTGTCACCAGCCGTGACCTCGGCGACGACATGCTGGCGCTGGCCGACGAACAGGAAGAATCCGCGAACCTCGGCCAGTACTCCGACCTGTTGTTGAGAAAAGGCGGTTCCTGGCACGCCTACAACAGCATTTGGCGCAGTGCCGTGCGGGTTCTCGAAAAGACTCTCACTGGAGTCGGCACCGATAAACGGCCGCTGGAGAAACAGAACGTGATCGTGCTGGGTTCCGGCAGCCTCGCGAAGTCCATGATCTACGGCATTGGCAAACGCAAAGGTCTGGTGAGCGTTGCGTCCACGGACGACAAACGATCGGCGGAAGTGGCCACTCAATTCGGCGTGCGCGCAGTGAGCTTTCAGAACATCTACAACACCTTGTCCGACGTCGTCGTGATCGCCGACCCGAATCTGCGAATTGGCACTCACAAGACCGAACTCAACCCGTCTTACTTCCAATCGCGCATGACGATTTGCGATGTCACGGAAATGCCGGGCGACAGCCCATTCGTTGCGGAAGCACGCGGACGCGGTTCCCGGATCATCGAGCCACGCGAAATCTACTTCGATCAAATTGCGGCCTACATCAAGTCCATCACGGGTAAGGATGTCGGCCCGGAAGCGTTCGAATCCATCGTCGCCGCCGAACTGGCCGCTCAGGCGGCTGCGAGGGTTCCGGCACTCTGACGACTTCTACTTTAGTCACCGGCTTCTGGCATTACAGATCAGCACCGCAACTGGCGCACTTGGTGCGTGTGGCGTCGGTGACCTGTCCGCAGTGCGGGCAGTTAAGCGTCATGCCCGCAGCCGGAGGTAGAGTGCCAGACGACCCCTTTCGCGATCCGAACAAGGTGGCCACGCCGCCAACGACGACCAGTCCGATCACAACGAGTATCAACAGACCAAAAAAACTGAACCCCATTGTTCTCGCTCCCAAGTGGTGCACGCGGACCTGTTTATGCCCACACCAGAGTAACATCGGCCGTCGCAGCGCATCACGACGAAATGAGACGCTGTAGACCGTCACTTCCACTTGCCGAGTTCGTCGGCGACCGCATCGATAATACGCTCCAGACTTCCGGCGGCGACGAAGCTGACTTCTACCTGATAGAGGGACTTGTCATAAGCCTCGCGCGTCGGCAGATAGCTCGACTTCGCGCCATTGGCCAGCGTCATCACCAGCAGCGTTTGCTGAGGGAACCTGCGCTGTAACTCAGCTTGCAGGGCGTAGTACGGCTCGCCGTCGACGCACACCCAGGTGGCATCACCGACGCGCCACAGATCGACCACGTAGGTGAACTTTTCAGGCAGCGGCGTAATGCGTTCGATCAGCCGGCGCTTGCGTTCGACGAGCGCCCGCAACCGGGCTGTTTCCGGGACATCGCCTTTGGTTTGAGCGGCTGACTCCTGAGTCTGCAGGTCACTGAGTTCGTTGCGGGCTTGCTCGACCGTCGGCATGTCGGGCAGATAGTCCAACGGGACTTCCACACGACGCCGCTCAAAACGCTGAGCCTGCCGGGTTTGCTCGGCCGATTGCGGCTCGAAGCGCCAGTTGCCCAATGTGGCTCCGGAGATCACCGGTCCGAGATACTTGAAGTCCTGCGCGACCGGCCCCATTGCTTCCAGAGCCTGCAGCGCCGCATAACCGACCTGCCTCCCGTTGCGATCCGCGACTGCAAAGTCACCGACGAATCCCTCGCGCGGACCGATGTCACCGCAGGGAGCCAGCAGGAACAGGCAGGGCGACTGCGTTGCATTCTCGACCACCCCGCGCAGGGCTCCGATGTAGTCGGGGCTGATGAGCGTGTTCTCGTAGGCCAGCGTCGTCGGATGACACGGGTAACTAACCAGAGTTGTGACGTGTTCGCCTTCGGCATCGGTTGCTCGCACGACGATGACTGGCAGGCTCAACTCAACATCCGGATTGAAGCCGCAAACGAAGAGCCCGTTCGTATCGTCCCAGCAGTCGCGATGATGGCCCATCCGACAGTCGACGGAGGCGTACGTCAGCGTGACCGGTTCCAGAAACTCTTCGGCTTCTTTGACCGCTGTCGCGATCTTGGCCGGCAAACCATCAAGGTACGGGGCGATCAGATCGCCGCCCGGCAGGTTCACTCGATCACGCGTCAGCAAACCGGCGCCGTGCGTGTGTGAGAACACGATCGTCAAATCGTTCTCGCCGATCTTCAGCAGTTCGCAGGTCCGCCGCTTCAACTCGTCCATCTCCGGAGGTCGGAACATGCAATGGTCCAACGACACAAACAGGTGCCGTTGTGCCGCATGGCCGTCCGCAGACTCCAGAATCATCGCCGTGGCCCGCAGAGTGCGGTGCACGCCGGTGGAACGATCGTGCTTCGCCGCGCCCCACATCCGGTGATACATCCCGACTGGCGGCGTGATATCCGTGATGCCCAATCCCAGGCGGCAGATGGAGGTGGGAGTATGAATCGAAGTCGTCTTCATCAGATTTCCTGGCAGTGGTAACAACGGCCGGCCGAATCAGCAGAATTATCAAACGAATAGGGTCAACCGAATGAAAGAACAAGTGCTGACACCTCTCTCATTCGATTGACCCCATTCGTTTGATTCACGTCGGGCCGGGCAAACTTTGGCGACCAGTGAATTACTGAGCAGCTTCGATTGCCGCCCAGTCCACGAGCTGAATTGGCTCGGCCAGAATCTCAGACAGATCGTTCCGCTGGCTGGTCTTCACGCCCTTACCACCGCGGCCGGTTACCGAGTATTTCATTTGACCGAAGCTCAACTCGGTGCCGTTTTCATTCTTCACGCGCAGTGAGTCGCTCGGTCGAGCCAGCAACTTCGCACCAAGAATGGCGTCTTTGTCATCCATCTTGATGCCCTTCACGCCGATGCCCGGTCCCGACAGGATCGGCACCTCTTCGAGGCTAAAGTGAATCAGTCGGGCTTCGCGTGAGACGAGGAACATCGTGGTTTGATCTAGAATCAGTTCGACGTGGACGACTTTGTCGCCGGTTCGCAGACGACAGTATTTGCGACCGGATTTCGTCGAAGCCGTGCGATACGGCCCCAACGCGACCTTCATCACCTGACCATCGGCCGTGACGACCATCAAGTGCGGCGGACTGGTCGGATCGCCTTCAGTTTCATCCACCGGCGTGAAACGTGAGTCCGTCGACAACGCCGTTACCAGTGATACTCCATCGCTCAATTTGACGTACTTTGCGAGCGGATCACCATAACCTGACGATGGCGGTATCTGATCAATCGGCAGCGTGTAGGCAACGCCGTCCGACGCAAAGAACACCACGCAGTCGATTGTGCTACCGGGTACGACAGAAATGACCGAGTCGCCATCACGCACGCGGGTGCTTTCCACTTTGGCCAGACGTCCCACGCGTTTGATCCAGCCGTCTTTCGTCAGCACCACGTTGGTGTTCTCGCGCACGATGTAGGTCTCGGCGGCGAACTCCTTCATCTCTTCCGACGAACCCAGGCCGGTGCGACGGTCGTTGCCGAGTTCGGCGGCAACTTCCTCAAGCTCCGTCTTCACGACTTCCCAGAGCTTGGCTTCCGAATTCAGGATGCTGCGGATGCGTTTGGCTTCCTTCTGCTTCTCAGCCAGTTCCGTGCGGATGTCGTCGATTTCCAGCTTGGAGATGCGGTATAGCTGCAATTCCAGAATGGCCATCGTCTGGATTTCAGACAGCGGAAACTCCTTCATGAGTTTCACTGCCGCATCCTGTTTGCCGTCGCTGTTGCGAATGATCTTCAGTGCGCGATCCAGGCCATCGAAGATGATCGCAAAGCCTTCGAGGATATGGATGCGTTTCTCAAGCTGAGCCAGCAGGTACTGGAAACGTTTCCGCACGGTTTCCTGACGGAACGTCAGGAAGTACTGCAGCATCTCCACAAGGCTCAGACGGCGCGGCAGCAATACGCCTTGCTCGTCCGGAATCAGACACGTGGCGTTGTAGCCAAAATTCTGTTCGAGGCTCGTGTGCTTGTAGACATACGCCATCACGGCTTCAGGATCTGAGCCCGGCTTCAAATCCAGAATCAGCCGCAAGCCGTGCTCGTCGTCTGTGAGGTCCGAAACTTCCAGCAGTTGCGGCAGCTTGCGGTTCTGAATGATCGCTCCGATCTCAGCCTGCAACGGCCCGGTTTCGACGCCGTAAGGCACCGAATAGATCTGGATGCGATTCTCGATGGTCTTGCGACCTTCCTTGTCGAGCTTCCATTCGCCACGGACTTTGATGGAGCCGCGACCCTCTTCGTACATGGTCCGCAGATCCGCGCGGTCGGTCATGATGCGACCGCCTAGAGGAAAGTCTGGGCCTTTGATGTATCGCATCAGCTGCGCGACCGATGCTTCCGCATTCTCAATCAGGTGCACGCAGGCCTTGATGACCTCGCCCAGGTTGTGCGGCGGGATACTCGTCGCCATGCCGACCGCGATGCCTTGAGTCCCGTTGACGACCAGATTGGGAAACCGCGCGGGCAGCACCACCGGTTCTTTTCGCTCGCCGTCGTAGTTGGGCCGCATTTCGACGGTGTCGTAACGCAGCTCGCTCATCAGTTGCTCGGCGACGGCCGTCAGCCGCGCTTCGGTGTAACGCTGAGCTGCCGGCGGCAGCCCCATCACCGAACCGAAGTTGCCCTGACCATCTGCCAGCGGATAGCGATAGGTGTAGTCCTGAGCCAGCCGGCACAGAGCTTCGTACACCGCCATGTCACCGTGCGGGTGAAAGTTGGCGATGGTCTGACCGACGATGTTGGCGCACTTCTTCGTCTTCGCGGTCGGTACCAGGTTCAGCAGGTCATACATCACGAACAGGATACGTCGCTGCACAGGCTTCAGGCCGTCGCGAACGTCCGGCAGGGCGCGCGACTGAATCACCGACATCGCATAGTTCAAATAGCGGCGGCGCGTTTCCTGGCTGAGCGAAACGAATTGCAGACGATCGTCAGCGTCCTCATCACGCTGTACCGACAGAGCTTCAAAGTCGGTGTCGTCGGCCTCTGGTTCTTCGTCATCATCGGTGCGTTTGGGCAGCCCGACGCGCTTGATCTCCAACTCCGTCTGTGGAGTCGATTTCCTGCTTGCCGATCGATCTGCTGAGTTCCGTTCGGGGCGATCACCCGCAGATGATCGCGACTGCTTCTTAGCCAAGGCTCCCTCCAAGTATCGAGCGTTGTCCGTCATGGGTTGCACGAGTGAGCGAAAGTTAGGTCATGCGTCCGCTCGCGTCCAAGGTGGAACTTGTGCAGCGTGTCCTTCGCGTCCGATCACGCGGAAAAGCGATCACTTCGTTTCTCCCGGCTTCAGTTCTCCCGCATCGCTCGCGTCTGAGACCAGCGCATCAATCGTCGACAGACTGTGATCGACACCCTGCGCTGGCGGCGGGACGTCCGGATGGTCGGCCAGCCCCTCGGACGTCACCAGCACGGAGAAGATTGTTCCCGTCGGTCCCGTCGAAGTCAGTTCAATCTTGCCCGAACCCGCTCGCTCCAGCACGTGACGGCAGACGAATAGCCCCAGTCCGGTGCCGGTCTGCTTCGTCGTGAAATACGGCTCGAACAACTTCGCGAGATCAGCTTCCTTGACGCCCTCGCCATCGTCACGGACGGAGATGCGAATCCAACCGCTTTCAAGGCTCGTCGTGATCTCGATCATCCCGCCCTCGCGGGTCGCGTCCATCGCGTTCTGGATCAGGTTGAGGAAGACCTGCACCAGTTGATCGCGCATGACGCAGATGGTGGGCAGTCCCGCCGCGTAGCGCGTGATGATGCGTTTGCCCTTGCGCCGCTTGTAATACTTCGCGATGTTCAGAGCGCCTTCGACGACCTCGTGAATGTGGCAGACTGTCTTCAACTTGGTCGCGGGACGACTGAAGTCGATCAGCTCCCGCAACGTGCCCTGAATGCGCAGCAACTGATCGCCCATCATCTGATAGCGATCCTGGGTGTATTGATCCGTGCTTTTCTTCTTGAGCAACTGCACCAGTGAGCTGATCGCCGCGAGCGGATTCCCGACTTCGTGCGCAATGCCAGCAGCGAGCAAACCGAACGCCGCCTGCTTCTCCTGCTGCACCAGCATGGCTTGAGACTCGCGCAGCTCCTGAGTTCTTAACGCGATGCGCTGCTCCAGTTGCTCATTCGTTTCAGCCAGTCGAGCGCTGACCGCGCGGAACAGGCCGGCCAATCGTGTAATGGCCCAGGTCAGCCAACCCAGCAGCACAAGAAAAATCACCCAACTGACTAACGAACGGCCGGGATGAGAGAGCAACAGGACACTGAAGCTGAGTCCGTGAAAACAAAAGGTGATCGCGGTAATCAGCGGCGGATAACGGATCGCGCAGACCATCAGCGACAGGAAGTAATAAAACCGGAACGCGCTTTCCTCACCGAGGTCGAAGTGGCACAGCAATCCCACGAAGACCGACTCCAGCGCAGAAACCGCCAGCGGCCATTCGCTGAGGAAGACGCGGCCACGCAAACTCCAGTAGGAATCGAACAGCGTGTAGATCGCACCGATGCCCAGAATGATGTTCAGCAGGAACACGTCGCGCGCGCTAGAGTGAGGCAGTTCATCCCGCGCAATCAGATTCACGAGCGCGAAGCCTGCGAGGACGCCGAACCAGCGAATCCGAACGGTGATCGCTTCGGCGGCGAGGTCGAACGGGAAGCCGATCAAACGACCGGAATCAGCGGATGACGATTGTTCGGGAGCCATAGCCAAGGGTGCCTGATGTGAGTGTCCAGAAGCTCCGATGATCACAGCGGCAGATCAAGTTCGCGACGCAGCAGCGCCGCCGTCATCTCACCCAGAAACGCGAGAATCACGCCCACGAACAATACGCCAGTCGCCGCCTGAGTGTTCCGCAGCTTCATGATCTTCCAGACCATCCACACCACCACGAACTGTCCGAGAATTCCCGCCAGCCATTCCAGACTGAGCCAGACAAAATGCGTTGATGTCCAGGGAACCGTTTGCGATCCAGAACTCAAGGGACCAAACAACATGAGAGCCGCGCTGGCCAGTAGCAACCGCAGCCCGGCGGACCAACCAAGAAACTGGTTCACGCGATTGAGAGGCGAAATCGACATCGTCGGCGCGGTCAGATACCAGTGACCCAGAAGCATTCCTGCGACCGCGCTGCCGGAAAGCAGCCCGAGCGAGATCTCCGAAATCCAATAGAGCGTGCCCGTCAGTGTTTGAAGTTGTTCGAGCGACAAGCTGGAGAGCGCGACGGCCGCCATCGATAGACCAGCGATAGCGAACGCGCAGGCTGCTCCGGCCCGTCTCCGTTCGAGCGTCCACATCACGGAGCCCAGAAAAGACCCGACTGCAATGGCTCCCGTCAGTACTTGCAGAGCCGTCGTCGACAACACCGGCGCGGCGTCCGCGAGCGTGGCTGTCAGTTTGCCTGCGGCGACAGTTGCCAACACGGACAAACCCAAAGTGACAAGCATCTGAATGCGAAAGAACCCGGATGTTACCTGGGCTCGCGGCATCACGCACCACACCACACTCAAGCCGCAAATCAGCCGAATCGCAAACTGCGTAATCACGAACTCGCAAACCTTTCCAGAACGGGAATTTGGGCCATTCTGGCCAAACACCAAATTGAAAACAGGACGTATTCGATGAACTGTAGCAGGAGTATGCTTGCGAACCATGAAGCCCCCATCGGCTGTCGTCATCAGCTGGAAGACGACACCTCAGGGCTCGCGATGACCTGACGTCTGCGTTCGGAACACAGTGGGCCAAGCCATGACTACCCGACCGACGATCCGCGTCTTGTTGATCGAAGATAGTCCGACGGACGCGGACATCCTCAGCATCTCACTCAATGAGGTCGCGTCGGCAGCCTTCGCCATCACCTGGGTTGAGTCACTCGCGGATGGACTGCAGCAACTCAGCACGTATGAGTCTGCCTTTGACGTCGTGCTGCTCGATCTGAATCTGCCGGACAGCTACGGCCTCGATACGTGTGCGAAAGCCCATAATCAATCGCCATCCGTGCCAATCATTGTGCTCACCGGACTGGACGACGAGGAGGGCGCTCTCGCGGCGATGAAAGTGGGCGCTCAAGACTACCTCGTGAAGGGCACGATCGACGGCAAGTTGTTGACGCGCTCTATTCGCTACGCGATAGAACGTCAGCGATCTCAAGATTTGCAAAGACAGGCCGACGAGCGCGTGCGTCTGGTGACTTCGCAACTCCCGGCGGTTATCTGGACGACAGACGCGGCGCTCACGTTCGTGGCACCGACGTCGCAGTTCCTCACCCGCGATTCCGCAAGGGGCGATGTACTCGGTCTGAACCTGAGAGATGTGCTCACCAGCAGCTTTGCAAGTAAAGACATCCTGCAGGCTCATCAACAAGCCTTGGCGGGCCAATCGAGCTCAATCGAGGTCCGCTGGTCGCGGCGTACGCTGCTGTTGCACGTCGAGCCGCTGCGCGATTCAGTGACTCGAGTGATCGGCACAATTGGCATCTCTCTGGATGTCACCGAGCAGAAACGCATGCGCGACGAGTTGAGCGCAGCGCGACACGTTCAACAGGCGCTCTTCCCGAAGTCGGCTCCGGTTGTTCCGGGCTTTGACCTTGCCGGCGCAGTCTTTCCGGCAGAAGAAACTGCCGGCGACTATTTCGATTTCATACCGATGCAAGACGGCGCCATGGGCATCGTTGTCGGCGACGTGACCGGGCACGGACTTGCACCCGCCATGCTGATGGCCGAGCTACGGGCTTACCTGCGCGCCGTCTTATCGCATCAGTCGGATGTCTCAAAACTGCTGATGGACGCAAATGAGTTTCTCGTGTCTGACATGGACGAGAACCGTTATGTCACGCTGTTCTTTGCGCGACTCGATCCGCAATCGCGAGTCTTGCAATTCGCTGCGGCCGGGCACTGGGGTTACGTACTGCGCGGTCCCGACGAAACCCTCGCGTTGAAGAGCACAGGTTTGCCGCTTGGCCTGTTCGATGAAGCGGGCATTGAGCCTGGGCTCCCCTTTGCGATGCAGCCCGGCGATGTCCTGTTCATCCCCACGGATGGATTTCAGGAAGCGTTTGGCGTCGACAAGAAACTCTTCGGAATCCAACGGACTCTCGAAGTCGTGCGGCGCAATCGCCACCTGTCGGCGGCGAAAATCATCGAGGAATTGCGCACCGAAGTCTGCGAGTTCGCCCAATCGCAAACGCACGCCGACGATATGACGGTCGTCGTCGTGCGTTGCCTGTGAGCACTTTCCCCGACAGTTCAAGTCTTAGCCGCCAGCTTCTCTGCGACTCGGACCAGCAGTTCCTTCGACTTCTTGATGCCGGTGAATTCGTCGGCCTTCGTGCCTTCGTATTCAATGCCCACGTAACCGTGATAGCCGGCCTTCAACACGATCTGCATCATCTTCAGGAAGTCGGTTTCCTTCTTCCAGCGGCTGTCGAACGTGACAAATGGATGCTCGTCTTCAAAGTCGTAAGTCTTCGCGCTGACGGCCTTCGCGTACGGCATCAGCTCTTCGACGCCCAGATAGCGGTCGTACCATTCGTCTTTCTGACGATCGATACCGAAGTTGCCGAAGTCAGGCAGCGTGCCGCAGCGTGGGTTGTTGACCAGCTTGATGGTTTCGGCGAGCCACTTGCCGTTCGACGACAAGCCCCCGTGGTTCTCTACAATCACGTTGATCTCGTGCTGCGCTCCAAACTCGCTCAGGCGACGCAAGCCGTCCGCCGCGAGTTTCACTTGCTCTTCGTACGAGCCTGAACTTTGTGCGTTCACTCGAATGGAATGGCAACCCAGGAACTTCGCGGCCTCAACCCACTTGTAGTGGTTCTCGACGGCTGTCTTCCGCTTCGCTTCATTCGCATCGCCCAACGCACCCTCGCCGTCGATCATGATGAGTAGGCTCTTCACGCCTTCATCGGCAGCACGCTGCTTCATCTCGGTCAGATAACCTTGATCTTTCGCTTTGTCTTTGAAGAACTGATTGACGTATTCAATGGCCTCGATTCCGAACTCGCGTTTGGCGGTATTTGCGAAGTCCAGATTGTCCAGCTTCTTCTGGAAGAAGGCATTGTGGAGCGACCATTGTGCCAGAGAAATTTTGAAAAGTGGCTGTTCGGCAGCGCGTGCCGGTGCCGACAATCCAAGGATGCTCAGTCCCGCAGCGAGGCCAACGGACTGAGCCAGGAAGTCGCGACGATTTCCGGTAAACGACATGGTGAGTACCTCAAGGTCAGACGATAAATGATGCAGCAGTCCGAACGGCGACAGCTCAAGAATTGATCGGACTTGGCGATTGCCACGTCGCAGGATATGCCTCGCTGATCAACGGCGAAAGCTGCGGCGACCTGTTTCAGCCAATCGAGCCGTTCTTCATTTGTTTCACGAAGTTATCGCATGCAAACTCAAGATCTCGTTGTGCTCAAAACTTTTCCTGACGCATCTGCAGCCGGCGCTGCCAAGTGGAAGCTGAACGCTGCCGGTATTCAGGCTGCCGTTTCTGAAACGGCTTCAGGCGCCGAACAACGGCAGTTGACTGTTTCGGGAGGTCGCTGCGTGCTGCTGGTTGAAGAGCAACACGCCGATCGCGCACGCCAAGTGCTGGGGACTTTGGAACCCACCGTGCTGGAAGCAGGCCAGTGGATGTGCGCAGGTTGCGGCGAAACTGGTGAACGCGGTTTCTTCTCCTGCTGGAGCTGCGGAGCACCACGGGAAAATATCACTCAAGAAGAACTCGCTGAGCCTGCTCCGCAATCGGGTTGCGGCTGTGGCAGCGGCGGTTGCGGTTCGTCTGCCTGCGGACCGGGCGTGCTGTCCATCGAATTGCCCGCCGAGTGGGACACATGTCTCCAGGACAACGATCGCGTCGCTGAGCGAGCCTTCAAGGCGGCCGTGGTCGGCCTCGTGGTGCCGCCGGTCTTGGTGTACGCAGTAGCTCTGGTCACGAAGTCCGCTTGTGTACCGCTCAGTGCGCGCGGCAGCCGTCGCTTTTACTCGGCATTTACCATCACCTTAGCGGCGGCGGCGGTCTGGATTGCCGTGTGGAACAAGTTCGCCTGAGACTGAACGTGGGGGTTGGTTTTTCGGTGCCGATTGGGTGACTTGTAACGATTCCTTCACGCGGGCGGTCGTTACTGCCGAAAACGATGATGAGCATTTCCGTCATGCGGAACTGCGGAGCCGGATTTTCAGCCGATGAACTGAAAAAAGATTCAAGTCCCGGCTCTCCGTCGATTCCTCACATCGCACGAGCATCCAATGTCATCCAATTCTCATCGGTCGTTGCATTCATCCACGTCACCCGCTGCTGAGCCCGCTGCACCCGAGCTATTCCTCGAAATCGCTCGCGGCAAGACGGCTCAACCTCAGCGACCGATTGCTGGTGACCGCTTCCTGATCGGATCGGGAGACTGGTGTGATCTGTGCCTCGGCGGCAAGAACATTCCGACGTTGCACAGCGTGATCCACCGAGACGGCGAGCACATCTGGATTGATGCAGTTGCGAACGGACCTGAATTGAAAGTGGACGGCATCGCGACCACGTTTGCTGAACTGACTCCCGGAAGTGAGATCTCGATTGGCTCCTTCCAGTTGAAGCTGCATCGTCGCACCGCTGCCAAGGCTGCAACTGCGACGCCATATCGAGTCATACCAGCCGACGAAAGCGCGGATGTGGATGAACGCGAACTCGGCGATCTGTCGGCGTCAGAACTCGTCGACCTGATCGAAAGTGAGATGGTGCTCGTCGAAGAGATCGAACGTCGCAAGAAGCGCGGCGCGGCCGCTCTGATGGACGCCATTCGCCGTCACGGTTCGGCTTCCGAAGAGCCGACGGTCCAGGTTCAACCGCAGACCCCCGCTGCTCCCGCATTACCGGATGCAGCACATCTATTGCAGGAACTGCAGGCCGCCGTGCATTCGTTGAATCGGTTGGCTCAGGACCTCGAACGTCGTTCCGAACGCATGTCGCGCGGCGATGCTCGTAAAGCTGCGACTTCGCTGCTGGAAGTTCAGGAAGAGGTCGTAGATCGACTCGACGAAGTGCTGGGCAAAGTGGCCGCGATGCAGCGTCCGCAACTTCCGAAGCAGCATCGCGACGTTGCGTAGGCGAACGCTTGCCGGGCGAGCACGTGCTACTTGGAACTGGTCGCCGCGAGCTTCGGCTTGGTTGGTGACACGCGTTCGTAGACCAGATCCTTGGTGATGAGGACCGACAGCAGATTGCTGAAGGCGTCGGTCCACAGCATGGATCGTTCGCCCATCGCGACCTCGTGCGATTTGGTGAGCTTCAGTGCCTGCAATGTTTCTGGCTGGCGACTGAACAGCACCCAAATGGAATCCGTCGCTCCGACATCTTTTTGAGCCGGGCTGAGGACACACATCACGCTGAGGCCAAACTCCTTGGCGATGCCATTGCAGACCGGTCGCAGATCGACGTGTCGGTTGGTGATGTGGCACGCCAGGATGCCGTCGTCCTTCAAGTGCTTCAGATAGAGTTCGCAGCATTCACGCGTCAGCAGGTGCGCCGGGATGGCGTCTCCAGAGAAGGCATCCAGCGCCAGGATGTCATAGTTCTGCGGTTCCTCCTGTTCGAGCGCGATGCGACCATCGCCCACCACAATGTGTTGATCCTTCGTGCGGCATTCAGACAGGTAGGTGAAGAAGTCCTTCGCCATATCCACCACAGCCGGGTTGATCTCATACATGCGGTAGTAGTCATCCGGCTGCGCGTACGCCGCGAGCGTTCCCGCTCCCAAGCCGACGATCCCGACTCGCTTTGGCTGGCCTGCACGATGCTGTGAAATCGCGACACCGCCACCTGAATGCTCACCGAAGTACGTCGTTGGAATCTTGCGCCGGACTGGATCCGTGAACTGATGCCCGTGCCGAATCTGGCCGTGCCTGAGCACATAGGCAGATGTTGTTTGATGAACTCGCAGCACGCCGTAGAAGTTTCGAGCCGTCGCCACCGCGCCTTGGGTCACTCGCTCAGCCTGGAACCACAACAGCGTGCTGAGGGCCAGCACATAACCGCCCAGAGCAACTGATGCTCCCAACTTGGACGCATGAGCGGATGACTGCGTGTCTCGTCGCATCACGACGATCAGCAGCACGCAGCAAGTGACAATTGCTAGAGGCAACTCAAAGAGCGTGCGGAAGATCATGGGAGCCAGCATGCCCACGCACAGGCCGCCCAGCGCGCCGCCTGCTGAGACACACAGATAGAACTTCGTGAGGTACCGCGGCGTCGGCTTGAGTGCCACCAGCTCGCCGTGACACACCATGCACCCGCACATCAGCAGTCCGAAGTAGATGCCCGCCTGAGCGATGATCGAGGTGACTCGGTTCCAGTACATGGCCGAGTCCCACATCAGGTAACACGCGGCCGCCGCCAGGACGAACAGGCCGACACCGAACACGCGACGCGAATACCAGCGGTCGCTGTCAAAGCACAGAATGAACGACAGCAGGTACAGAGCCAGCGGGACCACCCACAGAAACGGCACCACAGCAATGTCCGTGCAAACTTGATTCGTCACGCCCAGCAGGAGGGCAGAGGGCACGGCGGCCAACGCTACCCACAGCAACACGGTGAGGCCTTGCGGAGCTGGTGAATCGTCCACCGGTTGAGCCTCGCTGACTGTCTCAACGATTGTCGTTGCTGCTGCTCCGCGCCAGGCACAGAACGCACACAACGCCGCAAATGCCATGAATCCCATCGTCCAAAGTTGAGCTTGCCGCTCCACTTCCAGATTGGGTTCAAAGACGAAGGGATACGACACCAGCGCCAGCAGCGAACCGACGTTCGACAAGGCATAGAGTCGATAGGGCGACGTCCCCGGCAGCGTGCGAGCAAACCACCCTTGCAACAGTGGCCCGGTGGTCGACAGCGCGAAGTAGGGCAAGCCCACAGTCATCGCGAGCAGTGCAATGATGCGGCCAGCCGGCTCGCTCCCCAGTGCAGGCTTCCACGAGACATCCGGAGTGATCGGCAACATGACGCAAGCAGCCAAAACCACCAGCGTGTGCACGATCGCCTGATTGCGGGGGCTCAGCTTCTCCACCAGCAGGTGCGCGTACAGATACCCGCCGAACAGGACGACCTGAAAGAACAGCATACACGTGGTCCAGACGGCCGGACCGCCGCCAAACCACGGCAAAATGAACTTGCTGATCAGCGGTTGCACTTGAAACAGCATGAACGCGCTGAGGAACACCGTGAGCAGGAATAAGGCGTAAGTCAGACGCTGCTTTTGGGACTGCATGAGCAAGCCTCACTGGACCAGAATTACGGTTCGGTTGAGTGCCGCCAACGTACCAATGTTTCAACCAGCGTACTCACAGCCCAACTTCGTCCCTGCGGTAGAACGCGGCACGCACGGTGCTGATTCTGGCGAGCTGTCACATTCGTCCCGAACCACACGTGATCCCCGATGTGTCGACTACTCGGCGAGTCCCCGTGATTTCGAGTCTTCCGCAGCGGTTCCCAAGAGACAGGTCCGACTTGTTTGACCTGCGAAGCCCCGTCACTAAGATCCGCCGCCCGATTCGGGATGTAGCTCAGTTTGGCTAGAGCGCTACGTTCGGGACGTAGAGGCCGCAGGTTCAAATCCTGTCATCCCGATTCGATGCAAGACATTTCTACAGAATGACTTACGACAAGTCTGCTCCGGCAGCCTTGGTTCGTTTCTGGGGTTGGAGATACCTTTGGAGATACCTTTTTTGTAACGAAAAGTACGAAAAATGGGGCTGGGAACGACTCGCTCGTCACGCTTTGATGCCTTTCAAGCACGCCATCGCTCGGCTGGTGACGGTCCAATTCGAGCGGCCAGAGTTCGTCGTGCGGTCGATTGCGGATGTCTCCTGGACGCGTCTTTGTCTTCGAAACCACGGCGATGGGCTTGTCGCCGGAACAGGGCGCCGATCGGAGCCAAAACGATGTTCCGGACAACGCCAAAAGCAGTTTCGCATTCACCGGTGCGATTGATGAAGGCCGAATCTCAGACGTAACTGTCACCGTGCCCATTTCTATCCACAACTTCGATTCGATGCCGCTGCCAACACGCTGGCCCCATGCCACTGCGACGCAGACGAGGGCGACCAATTGAAGGGCTTGTCCAGCCATAACCATCACGGCAAGATCGTTAGCGCGAATTGGCTAAAGACAAATGACGCGTCTTTAGACGGGTGCCCTTCTCAATAGCTGACTGCGGCCGTCTTTACTTTATGTCCACTCTTCCTCACTTACCGGTTGAAGTACGCACGCTGCATTCACTGGAGCGCGTGAGAACTCATATGCCGACGAAGATGCTCCTAATTGCCCTTTGCGAAAACGCCAAGCTGCGACGCCTGGATTCGAGTGGTGCATTTGTCAGTTCTAAATCGCGTTGTTCGAGCACAATGGGCAATCAGTTCGAGCAGCTCCTTACGGAACGAAGTTCTCGAATCAAAGTTGGACAGCAATGCTCCGGTACCTAAACGGACGGCGGTCCCGTTAGTTGCTGTTCCTGATACTGTTCTGCGAGTGTCCCAGCCATCTGATCGACAAACTCGTTCTCGGGGTGTCCGCTGTGGCCGCGAATCCATTGGCAGTCGACATCGTGTCGTTGAAGTTGATCAGCCAGACGTTGCCAGAGATCGACGTTTGCGATCGTGCGCGACCGGCGGCCGGTCGATCGCCAACCTTGGTCGATCCACGCCTGTATCCACTCGGTGATCCCCCTTGTGACATACTGGCTGTCAAGAATCAGATGGACTCGCGCCGACTCCGAAAGTGACGTCAATCCCTGAATAACTGCCAAGAGCTCCATGCGGTTGTTCGTTGTTTGTAGATCAACTCCTCCATTGTGCTGTCGGTATTGGGTTTCATGATCAATCGACAGAAATGCCCACGCCCCTATCCCATGAGGGTGCAGACAAGATCCGTCACAGTAAAGAAACACCTCGCGCCGCCTCGGCGCTGACTGCGAAGAACTGCTGGTGGCACATGCCACACGGCCACGGCACAAAACTGCCGCTGATTCGGAATCCTGATTGGCAGAGCCATCAGGAGGCAAAGTTCCCGACGAAATCCGCTGAGAAACATCCAGACGCGCCTGCACCCAATCTCGGTCATAAGCCCGAGACCAAAGCAGTGCCACTTCACGACGTTCCGGGATCTCCTGAAAACCCTGAGTACACGCAAGACGAGAGATTACCCCATAAGTCTCTGCTATAGCCGATTCCTGATAGGTCGCTCCTTGTTGACTGATCCATCCGCGGATGGTTTCGTTAACAGCAAGTGACGGAATCGGTGCTTCCCATGCCAGACGAAGATGTTCTTCGAGTCTGTCCCAGGATCGTTGATTGATATCGACGTTGAGCCCTGTCTCATTTCTGCGGATCTGGTATCCCAGCCAACTCACAGATTGGCCTATTGCCAGATCATGAATGCAAGACAGTGACGTCCCCTTTAGAGGCATGCCGATCTCCTGCGTACGTTGGTGAAGTACGTTGTAGAGACGGGTTACCTCTTCCGGTTGCGCCAAGATCAGTAAGTCATCGGCCACTCGGAACAGCGGGTTCTCCGGTGAGGATTGTTGCCATTGCCGATCGAGTACCCAATGTAGGTGGACATTGAGAAGTTCGGGTGACAGTGGTCCTCCTTGTCGGATTCCCCTTCCATTCGTGTTGAACGCAATGTGGCTGATAAATTCACAGAGTTCTTCGCTAGGAATCATCCGCCGAAGAATCTGTTTCAATCGACCCGTAGGGATGTGTTCGAAGGCATCTCGAAGATCCTCGCTGATCCATGACCATTGGTTGTGGATCAGTGCCCAATGTTCCGCCGCCGCCAGGGCTTGTTCGCGAGAGTAGCCTGGGCTGCGGAATCCCATTGAGTGGTCGAGGTATTGTGCTTCCGTAAGAGGGCGGATGATTTGAAGGATAGCTCGTTCTACACAGCGATCCTCGAAGTTCTGAATTCGGATCGGGCGTTGGCCACGGCCGCTACCCTTGTCGATGAGAACGGTTCGAGGCGCACTGGGTCGGTATTCGCCTTCCTTTATCATTTCGCCAAGTTCTCGGGCGAGTGCCCAACGGGAGCCAGTATCTAGGTCGGATGGTTTAAGACCATTCGGTCCTGCTGCTTGCCCTCGGGATGCACAATGTTCGATGGCTAGGATGACATTTCGATTATCTCCAGCTCGTCTTAATAGTCTGCGAGCAAATACTTCCTGCTCGCGCCGACTACCGTGTACGGCCTGGCTGGCTTCTCGATTATGTCGGCGCAGAAACTCTCCTGCGGAGCCGCAATGGCGGTCCGTAGGCATCTGGCGGGCATGATCGCCGGCGAGTCCAATTAAGGCCCTTCGCCGGGCGGGCCGACTGTACATAGGCGTTTCCTTTCTTTTGGGATCAAACGGACGGACGTTACGACCGACGATGTCGGCGCGAGGTGTTTCGATGATGGTTTCTGGGAGCAGTTTCGTGCTGCTCGTTGAGGGCTTGTTCCCTGCGATCGAGATTGTCCCCTAGAACGTGGCAGCCGATCGAGCGGTAGGCATTGAGTCGCCGCTGCGTGTCCGCAGCCAGATGGCAATTGCCATCATCCCAGAAGTCGATCAGGAGATGCGATAACGTGGAACGACCAATGCTAGCAGGGATAAATGGCACGATCCCGGCGCTGGCCCAGAGGAAGACACGGCCACCAAAGCAAAGCAGCGTGCTGGCTACCACGGCGGTGACGATCGAGTTTGGTGGTATCCCCCATGATCCTGCCGACATTCCATCAGCCCTAATCGTGGTTTGTACTGGTCGCCCATCAAAGAAGTGCCACCCCGGTAACAATCGGCGGAGTTGTTCTCCATGATCCACGGAGTCAGCGATCACGATGATTCCCGGCCGAGGACCAAGGTCATACAGGTTCTGGTCACCTTGAAGAGACAATCCGTATTCGCAAAGCGTTGCTTCATCACCACTGGAGATTGCCAGGGCGACATCGGCGATAGCCTGATTGCGCCGTGAGTTGTGCCAAAGGCGGACGCGTCGGTCGCGAGCGGTCTCCAGCAATGGGTTGTCACCGGACGCGTGAAGCGCAAATGCCGCCAGTAACTCTGTAGCTGGTCGTTGCCGGCATTGTGGATCGCGATAGATCACCGGTCCGGCGAGGGTTTCAAACAACAGTTGATGACGCGGGGACTGGCGTCTGCGGGGATCAACCAGGCCGTAGATCCGCCGATGACCGTAATCGGCACGGGCGAATCGGTTTGCCTCATAAATCCCTTCGAAGGCATCCGCGAAGATCAGGATTTGCCAGTCGGACGGATCACTTCGATCCAGGCTTCCGAAGGTGCCACAGACAACCCGACATGATGATTGCCAGTTCCAACCGTTGACGGCCTCCACTTCGCCTCCGAGATACATTCCAAGTTGTGCGGCGATCTCCTGTGTGGCAGCGATTGTCTTGCACGCGATAAAAATGTGTGCGTTGTGGAAGAGCTGACACATGACCCCCAGAACATGGGCTTGTCGGTTGCCACTGTCGACTTCGAGAACGCCTTCGATGTGCGAAGCAACTGCGGCTGCCAATCCCGGTACAATCGCTTCTGCATCCGCGACCCTGCTCTCCTCGATTTGGCACGGATATTCGGCGCGATTTCGACCATCTTCAACCTGTGCTTCGCACCCCAAGTGAGCAAAGTGCCGGACCACGCGCTCGATACAGCCGATTGGGATCATCAGGCCATCACCGTGGCGTTTGCAGACATGCTTGGTAAGAGGTTCATGTTGCACGTGACCAGCGGAATTTCGACGAAAGGTAAGTTCGTGGTAGCTCAACACTGGCTTCAACAAGTCCTCATGCGCCGGCCTCACAATCGCCACGCCCGCTTGGACTGCAATCCGGACAGAACGGACGCTAGGGCATTCAGAGTGGACAACAGATTCAGACATGATGTTCATTCTTGGGGCGATTCAGAGCCGGCAATGTTGCGGGACGTTGTGTCCCATGTGTCAATGGCACAAATAAGTGTAAGTCTACCCATTAGTGGCGTTTTCGTTCCTTTACGGGCAGTTCCAACTTAATACTGATCCAGAACGCTGCGGGACCGTGACGTTAGTGGAAAACACCAGCCCACGGGGCGCAAAGCAGGAGGGCCGAGAGCAAGCCTGCGTTGGGCACGCAACTGTGGTCGTACCAACGCACCAAAGACTGGATAGCCGGTCGAATAACACTTCCATGCTGTCAATCGTTGTAAGTAATCAGACATTGGCCACCGAAGTTGTCGAATAGATCCGTGACATCATCGCTGACTGAAAGATACTGACCGCATTGCTCCAACAAGAGCGACTCTGCAACCATGCTTGTTTCCTTCGCCAATCTTGCCATTTGGTTAAAAATTACCGCGCTCGTTTGGACAATTTGTCCGGATGTAGATGGGCTCCAACCTGAGGTAACAACTCCTTGATTGCTTGTTGTTTGAGTCGCTTCTTTCGCTTCGTCCATGCGAGGAGAAAGTGCGTTGAATCATCGAGCAACTTCACGACGTCCTCGCCATGAATCTGCAACCGATCCAGTGCTTCCAGTTCGTCACTGAGGGATCTCAAATTGAGCTGAAAGAATCGCAACAGCTGCTCGCCCAATTCGGGTACGGATTTCTTGATCGCTGCCTTCGTCACGCCGTAGCGGCGAAGCACTTCCGGAATTGGGCACCCCGCCCGGAGTTCATCGAAAAGCTGACTCCGTTTAGCTTCGGGAAGGCGAAGAATCTTTTCAGCCTGAAACTTGTTGAGTCGATTTCCTGAGATCATATCTTGGACGTCGCGAGGAAGGCGGAGGAGCCGCTCTAGTCGATCGAGTGACCGGCCAGACCTTCCCGTCTTCAGCCGAGCCGCAATCCGATCGCGCACGTCGCCCAGTTCAGAGTCGCTGCCACAGTGTAAGCCGCTGCGTTTCAATTCGTGGTAGCAGCGTGCAATGGCAAGATCATCGAGTTGCTGGCGAAAAAGATTGTCTACGACCAGTTCAGCAATCGCGGCATCGCTGCAAGGGTCGACAAGACTCTGTCGAACGATCCCCTTGATGGTCCTCCATCCCAGCAGTCTGGCTGCCGCAACGCGACGGTGACCACGAATGATGGTCCCATCGGGGCAAATATGAATCGGCTCTTGTTGGCCGCGCTGACTTAGATCATCTGCCAGCTCTACGAGCTCAGCTTGTGAAGCCGATGCAAAGAAATCGGTTTGCCGTGGGTGATCGTGCAAAAGCTCCAGCTGAACTTCTTCAACCGAGTGTCGCAGCTCCATTGGTTCTCCCCTTCAGTCGATCTTGCTCGCCCCGCGCGATACGGAGTTGACACGAATATTATAAACAAGAAGATGTTTGCGTCAATTTGGCGAATCAAGGAGTCCGAATGAGCGACGTGGCTTCACGGGATATCATGCGTGCGGCGGGGATTACTAGCGCGGCGACGCTTACTCGCTGGCATAAGCGAGAGGGCTTAATACCTCAGCCTGAGATTCGCACTCACCCCGATGGGAGGGGAAAAATGGCCTATTGGCCGGAATGGGTGCTCCAGCGCTGTGTGCGAATCAAGCAGCTTCGCAAGGAGGGGCAAAGTCTCGCACAGATCCGAGAATTCCTCGGATGCGATTGGAACGCTGCGGCGAAGCTGCACGCACGACATGCACGACGATACGTATTCAGCGAGGTCAGCCGCAGAATGGATGAGTCGGCCGCACTGACCAATGTGCGAGACGTGATCGCCAATTTTCTCTCCGATTGGATGAACGATCTACGAGCCGCGGTTCTCAAGACATGGGTTCCGATGATTGCGGTGAATTCCATCGACAAGGCCATCGCGATGCTGGAACAGGGCATCAATCCCGTTTTTGTCGTGACTCGCGACAAAGCTATTCTGACAGCTGATTTCGCAGTCAGCCTCAAGCTCGCAAAGTGCCGCTGTATCAACGACTCCTTCATGGTGATCCCCCTTAGGAAGGAACTGGCCGCGTACCTAAGCAAACTTGCGGAGATTCCGGAACAACCTTCGATTTCACCATGCGCGAAGGTGGTTCGAAAAACAAACTTGGCAAGTGAGGAAGCCAAAGCCGTTGTCCTGGATTCGTGGGAATTCGAGCTGGAACCCCCGAAACCCCGCTCTAGCAAAAGGACAAGGCAAGAACCTTGAATCTCCTCATCAGGTACGTTTCGGCGTCTGTGACGGGCCTGAAAAGGAATCAAGAAAGCAATTTCTGAGTGCCGATGCCGCAAGTGGGCCTCACCATTGATTAGGAATCGGTCGTCGTAAGCCATCAAACGCAGGGAGGCGTTGTGTCAAACCCAGTAAAATCGCTCGCCAGCCAATTGGATTGGCGAGAAGTCTTTGCAGTCATCGGCCTGGACTATCCCAATCGCTCGGTTCTACCTCAGTCGACTCCTTGCCCATTCTGCAAGAATGGGGCGCTGACGGTCATGTCCGACCATGTCTTGGACACACAGTGGTTGCATTGCTGTGTGTGCCGGTTTGCTGGTGATCTAATTGAGTTTGCCGCTCGTGTGCTGGACTGTTCGACTGAACTCACTGTGAGCCATCTCGATTCACATGGGATGTTCCAAACGTCGCTCGGCGATGACGATTTGGCCAACTACAGAATCCAGCACCTCGACTACCGCAAACGAGTCAAGGCTTTCTGGGATAGGGCAAAGCAGGCTCCGTCGCAGTCAAACTCGGTTGGGGCGAACGGACGCTTACTGCTTCGTAAGTACTGTCTTAATAGTTTTGTGTATGAAGCCGAATGGAATAACCGAGGGGGTCAGCTCTTTGGTGTCGCACGCCGTGAAGAAATCGAGAATCTTTTCGCGCCGAAGTCCTTCGAAGTGCAGGAGCGATTGAACCATCGAGACCGCACGTCCCGTCGTCGTGGTGGCGGGCCGGGAAGCCGACGTGTGTTTCAGGGACGCGATTGGGATGAGGTTCTGGTTATCGCGCACTCCGACCTTCCCGACCGAATTATCGGTTTCACTTTCGTTGGGGGCGATGTCGACCAACCCGAAATTGTCTACAAGCGCGTCAACTTAGGATGTTGCGTTGCCAGGCCACGCGAGTCTGGATTTGGCTTTATGGAAGCGGTAAATGGCATCCCGCATCCCGTTTTTGGACGACACGTCTTTGTGTTTCTGGATGTAGAATCCGCAACTGTTTTGCATGCTCGCCATCTCCGTGAATCCTCTCGACCGCTACCGATTTTACTGGCGAAATCGACCCTAGATTATCTTCCACTCGCCTTACTCCCCGATCTCGAAGAGCGCAGGCTCATTCTCTGTGGTCCATTGTTAGAGACCCTCCCGTTGGCGAAGGCGCACAATGCGCTGGTGTCGACGTATTCGATTCCCGAGTTGGATATTGCGGACAATCTCAAACACCGAACGTCATCAACATTCTTGTCGCTCTTTCAAAGACGGGCGGTGCCATGGGTCGAGGGCCTACGTCAGCTTCTGGCGACAACGTCCAAAGCGCAAAGCGAGGTCTTGATGCGCAGCTTGCAACTCAGTCCCCGCGAGTCAGAAGCTCTTCAGCGAGGGTTAGGCGGGAGTGCTGGTGAGCGGTTCGCCGAAGTGACACCTCACCGCCTTCGAGGTAAGCAAGTTCCAATTGGTGCATTTACGGTCGAGGAGACACCCGACGGATGGATTGCTCGGAAGCCAGGAACCGAACAAGTGATCTGCAACCGGCCACTGCGGATTGAATCGATCTATAAATCGGTTTCAGGCGACGTCGCTTACGGAATCGTCGTTCATCTGCCGCATGAAAACCACAAACTCATTGCCCTGGAACGAGACATCAAAGGGTCTACCTTGTTCCAAGTCGTCGCGGACCAGCTGCGAGACCAATCGCATGAGCACTTGGCGTTTGCCCAACACAAATGGGCAAAACATTCAATGTCCTTGGCCCTTGAGTTCAGTGAGCCGCAGATCATCCCCTATGCCGATCGAGTAGGCTGGAATTCAGCACGAATGAGATTTCAGTTCCCTCAATTCGCGATCTTGAGTAACGGTGACGTCGATTCCACTCCCATGCCGATCGTAAAGCGAGACGGTCGAAGTCCGGCGTCAGAGCTGATGCCGCCTTCGCATCGCCGCCAAGCTGCCGTGATGCTGTCTCACTTTGCACCGGACACTCAACTCATTTGGATACTGGCAGCCTGCGTAGCGCACAACCTCCTAGCGGGGAACTGCACGCGAGAACCGATGGGAGTTGTTCTGGACGGACCATCTGCGCAGGAGACTGGAACGAAGATCGCGAGAGCCCTCGGATGCGGCCACATCGATTCTCAAGATCGAAGCGGTCAATCGATTCTGAGATTCATCTCCCCTTTATGCGGCGCGCACGACTTCCCCAGCGTGGTGAACTTTGGGCTGCAATCGCGTACCGAGGTCACGACGGACTGGATCGATGATCCGCAACTCCGCCACGCCATCCTGCCCTTACCTTTTCATACTGCAATTGCCGTCTCGTTAAATCAGAGTTTTGTCCGCATCCGAGCACACGAATTCCCGTTCGCGCTAGGACCGTTGGCATCAGCAGCGGGATGGATCATCCCATCGTACTTAGAAGACCTGTGTCGCCGAAGAAAGCTGATCGATTTCCTAACCAGCAAGAGCGAGATTCTCGCTGTGCTCTACGACATGGCGAGCTGGTTCGAACAATGTGGGGGCAACCCCAAAGCGGTCTTGGCCGGAGAGCAACTTCTAGCCATCGACAGCTTGGCTCCCGCAATGGCATTCGTGGAACTCGTCGAGCGAACGCGCTCGAAGAAAGATGTTGCCAGCGTTCTTCGAGGCGAGACGAACACTTCGCACGCGAAGACGCCCGTCGCCGTTATCGAGCCCTCGGTTGATGGCCCCCATTCTGATGTCGTCCAAATCTGCCCTTGGGTCGTCAACGAAGTCTTGCGCCGGAAACGTGTACTGGCACTTCGCGCGGATGACATTCGAGTTGATCTGGAATCCCATTCGGCATTGCGCGGAACAGTTGATGACGACGAGGGAACATCTTGGCTGGTCGACGCAGGCTGGTGGAATCAGGCAAAGACGACCATACGGCGGAAGCTCCGTGACCTTTCCTCTTCAAAATGCGCTACAGCCCTAATCGATGGACCGACCGAACTAGAATATCAGGTTGAACGGTGCCCAGTTCTCAGCGATTGAACGCGGTGAACCATCTCGGCGAATATGCACGTCGATACGTGGAAATGGGTGCTTAATCGTCGGTTCCGCACGCCTTTCTTGAAGTTACGTCGAATTTGATGGCTCAATGGCTCAATGGCTCTGGAACTTCGAAATCACCCTCCAAACCGCTCTTGCCAAGGCGCGGCGGTCGTGCCGTCAGATTTTTCATGAGCTAGAAAGCCCCACCTTCGAATGGTGGCAATCAACGATGGGAGACGGGGATGCTGAAGGCGCGACTGAAAAGAACTGAAATTCCTGACGAGCTTGATCCGAGGACCGGCTCTAGGCGCGGCCAATAGATAAGAAAAAGCGAAAAGAGGCGGGCCAATGCCCGCCTCTTTTCGCAAATGAGATTGGATCTTCACTCTGTTCGATGGCGTCGGGTCTACCCTTGGCGCCCCCTCCGCCAGCCGGCGCGGAAGCCACCCCGAGATCCAGACTGCTTACCGTGTGAGTAGGCCCAGCAGGCCACTGCGATTACCACTGTGATTACTACCATTGTATCCACTGAGTGCTCCTTGGGTTTTTAAGCGCGCAGTTCGTTCACTAGCCCGTCCACGCGTCGCACTGGACTCGGAACGGGCAACCCGGACAGGTCATCGCCGACGGCGAAGGGTAAAAATGGCCTGACTGGATGGCAGACCAAACCCGTTCAATCGTTCGTTTTGTCCGTGTGACTCGCACATGACTGAAGGGAACCTGAAAACATTCAACTGTTGGATTCGTGCCTTTCGTGGCCACGCAGAATTCCAACTCCACGGTTTTTCCCGGAGCCAAATCTCTGGCAAGTTCAGCGTACAACATGAGCTGTTCGCCAGACCGACGTGCTTGGTCCGAAGTCCATCGAGATCGCGCCGTCTTCAGATCAGTAATCTTCAACGACTGCTCGGTTTCAACAATGAGGTCGATACGCCCGAGGATCTGCGGCAGACCGGGGATCAATTCGCTCCGCAGTTCTTCTTCGACCCCTATGATGTGGCCTTGAGGTCGAGCAAAGTCACTAGCTCGAAACGCCTCAATGATCCGGTCCGCAGCGCCGGCAATTGAACTAAGATTGTCGGTCTTGCCAAACCGTATCTCTGCCGATTCGCCGCGCGAGTGCCAACCCGACCAAAACGCACCGAGTAAGGTGTCACGATCTGGAGCCGCGTTGCCTGCCATGACCTCATTGAAATGAAACTCGACCGCGCTATGGATGGCACCACCCAGAACCAGGCTGGCGGAGACCACCTTTTCCTCCAGGCCCTGGACATACCGAAAGTAATACCGCAACGGGCATTGTTGGTACGTCGTGACGGCCGAGTGGCTGAGGTAGCCGCGACCGGTCAGCGCTTCGGCCACGGCATTCGCCATTTGCAGCGGGGCGATCATCGACCGCCTCCCGCCCCCACCGACTGAGCCTTGAGTTGGTCAATCAGCTCTGACGCCTGCCGGATGCTCAAGTCATCGGCAGCACGCACACCGAAGCGATCCAACAACGGCCCCAGGTCGAGTCGTTGACGGCTGGCGATGGCCCTGATCGCTCGCAGTTGCGATTGCGTTGCCGTGCGTCCGTTCGATGGTCGCTGACCATTGGTGCGAGCGCTCTCACGCTGGCCGTTACCCTGACCGTCATGAAGGCGAGCGCCGTTGGGATTGTCGCGCGCAGGTGGGCGAGCTTGCGCGGAGTCAGATCGAGCCCGAGACAGTTCCTCTTCTACGGCACTCTGACACGCCGAATAGGCCCGGCGGACGTGCTGACGAAATCGTTCTTGGTCACCGTCTAAGACCTGTCCGTCGAGTTCCAGTTCCACATGGCAACTGGCTCCAACGGACCCGTAATCGGGCAAGCCAGTTTTCTTGCTGAGCCCGAGACTCACTTTCGTGGGCATGCGGTTGCTCCTGTGTTGAAGGGGATACAAAAAGGGCTCGCCGGTGCTGATCAGCACCGGCGAGCCTTCGGGATTCAAGCCGCAGATCGGGCGACTAAGCCGCGATCGTTTCGAGTTCTTTAAGTGAGCGGAGCGTGGATTCGACTAGCCGATTCTGTTTGCGCCGTTGCTTGATGGCGGCAATCAATTCACGAGTGCCGTTGAGTGCCGCGCGCAACGTGCCTTGGAGAACCTCGGCCTGTGCCAGAATGCTTGGGGGTTGTCCGGCAGCTTGCTTCTTCTCGGTCTGCGGTATCGGGTGAGGTTTCATGGGAATCCGGGCTTTCGGCGAGGTCATTGAAACAGGTTGTCGCAGTGGCGACTCGATGCGGGTGGCTGTGGCATCCGACTTCAACACGGAGTCTTTACCGAGCAGCGCCCAGAAGTAACTGCGACGGTCGTCACGACAGACAGCCGGAGTCTCCGCATCGCGCAGATGAATCGCACGAAAGCCCAACTGCAGCGCGCGTTCGACGAACTTGCGATCCGTGCTGACTTTCAATTCGGCACCGATCCTCCGCGAATTGCTGAGGACCAACTCGGTTGGCGATGCTTGGTCATCCGACTTCACTCGCACGACGGCCGCCCCATTCAAATCGAGTGTTAGAGGGGCATTCGCTTCTTCGGAACCGGGCATTCGCTTTGCGGCACGTACGAAGAACTCCGCGTCTTCATCCGAGAGTGCCAAGGTCGTGCCCGCCGCGCCGACTTCGGGCACATGTGCATCGATCGCGGGAAATCGACCCGTCTTCTCAATCTTGAGGGCGATGGTCCAATTATTGGCACGGACGAACAGCCAATCGTTCGAGCGGCCAATCGACACGTCCCGCGCGGTACGAATCGACTTCAGTGCAAAGACTGCTGATGCCGGTATCAAGACTTCGTCGTCCCACGGAAAACGAAAGCCGGATTGCAGCAGCGCCTGGTGCCCATCAGTCGCGGCCAACTGACCATCAGCGCCTCGCAGTTGGACGCAGTTAACCGCATGACGTGTCGAATCACTGGCCGCCGTATCACAGGCATCCGCCATCGCAGGCAAGAACTGTGGATCAATCAGAGTGAACTCGCCTGACGGCGCGGACATCAGCACCGGCTCTGACGTGGCATACTGAGCCGACTGCGGGATGCCTGCATCTGACCAGTGCAGCGTTGCTTGCTCGTCGGCAAGTTCAATGCGGACGACGTCCGCTTGTCGTCCTTCACAAGTGACGAGCGCCTCATAGGGCAGCGAGAAACACGTCGGTCGCTGAGGACCAGGAATCCGACACTCAACGGCGACCTGGTCGTTCGCCGCACGGATCAGCACAGCGTCGGACGAAGCCTGGAATGTCACGACCGGGGCTCGTCGTGCTGATGTGATTCCCAACGCCTGCCGCACTGTGGAGCGGACAACGTGGATTTGTTTACGGGATAGTTCAATCACAGCATCTCCGGTTTGATTTGTGAGGTTGACGAGGTTTGTGAGCATGTCGTTTGGGAGCACTGCCACGCATCGCATGGCAAAACTGCTGCATAAACCAAGCCAGGCCGACCCACGCCACGAGCGCGGGCCAGCCCAGCACAAAGAATGCGACAAGGCTGATGACGCCACAGAATGCAACGTAGCGGTCACTGGATGCTTCCAACTCAGCAAGTTTTCGCTGTCGCTCCTGGTAGTCGCCCACGTCAGGCCACCCGCAGCAGCGAGCTGCGCGGCTGTGGCAGGATCGAGCAGTTGCGCGACAACTCCAGTTCGTCCCAATCGACGAGCTGTGGTGGTCGCCAGTCGGGTTCGAAGTCCAAGTCCTGAGCGTCGGGATCGACCAGCGAGAAGCCACGACTTTGAATCACACCTAAGTCTTCGCCAGTGACGGCTGCGACGGCATGGTCAAGTTCGTGTTGGGAATGGTTTCGAAAGGGCATCGTTGATTCTCCTATAGATGAGGGAAGAACGACCGCCCACGGGGAGCGGTCGTGAAAGAACACAACCGCCCCGCACACACGAGGCGCAGCTTTAGAACTTGCAGATCACGCGGTTGACGCGAGCCAATGATCGAGGAGCCAAGCGACTTCCGCAGCGAGTGCTACGGTGCGAGTGGGAAAGGGACCAAGTAAGGGACCGTTTACGGGCGATAGGTCGGCGGTCCATTGGCCATCAGGTGTTGGTTCGACATGCGAGCCACGCTGAATTGTGGGGCGTCCCAATTGACTCAGATCGATCGCTTCGTCGTAGACGCAACGTGCATTTCCACAGGGTTGAATGAGGAGTTCCAAGCGGCTCTCCTTTAGCGTGGTCGACGCAGGATGTTGCGGCGGGGGCGATCGACCATCAGGCCATCCAATGATGACTGCACGCCTACCAGTTGTGTCACCAGTCGCTGGCGGAGTGGCGTGCTGTCTCGCAGTTGTTGTGGTTCGACTCCCTGGAGAACTTGATGCGCTCGATTGACCAGCGCGTCGAGCTGTTCATTCGAGCGGACATTCAACGTGCGGAAGCGTTCAAAGAACTCCTGGATGTTGGTGATCGCCGTGTCTCGAAAGACCTTGGGCTTGCCGTCCGTCTCGCCACGTAGCCGTTCTGTGAGATGGTCGATCAGTTTTGTCAGCTCCTCGGTGAAGGCGTGCTCGGCCAGTTGCACAGCGTCTTCAAACCGCGCCTGCATACGCTGGCACTCTTGCTCGTACAGCTCAGGGTTGAGGTGTCGCAGATAGCTCGGTGGTTCGACTGAGGGATAGTCGTGCTCAATGGCGAACAAGCCGATTACGGTCGCGGGATAATCACTCGGGTCGAAGAGATCGCCCAAACGACGACGGGCCACAGATCGCAGATCCGCGTAGTGTCGATCGAGTTCACTGACTGCCTGTGTGAGTTCCTCTCGGAAGCTTCCGATCTGGTTATCGAACTCGTTGATGCTGTGCTGACGAATCAGCCGGATGCCCGGCTCTGGGTACGGCAACGACACCGCCCGCCAATAACTCTGGCAGCGGCCTTTGATGGCAGTCACTGCCTTGAAGGCGGGATGCGACGTATCGAGCAGCTTCTTGCCAGCCGACAAAAACTTCCCCTCGGCCCCGAATGAATCGGCGGCTTGGTTCTTCTGTTCGGCAGTGAGTGACTTTCGAACGCCGAGCCACGTGAAACTCAAGCGGGCCGCAGCCATCGTGGCTTGCAACCGTTCCGCAGCATTCGTGCGATGTGACGAACCTGTGGTCGGTTCATCGAGTAATGACAGACTCATGGCGTTCCTTTAGTGAGGGATGTTGGGATGTGAAAACAAAAACGCCGTTCGACCCCAGTGAAGGGGCCGAACGGCGTTGAGTGCGAGTCGAGCATCGAAGACAGAACTGTGCGGACAGCGTGAGACCTATTCCTCGGACTTCCAGCCTTTGCCTATCCAATCCCCTGACCCGAAGTACGGCTTGATGGTTTTGCCAGCTAACACAAATCCCACACGGATTTCCTTCTGGGGATCAAACCGTCTCAAGGGAAACGTGAATTTCACGGCTTGATCCTTGTTGGGTTGCCAGGTCTCAAAGCTGTGCTCGCGTTTGTCCCACTGCTTCTCGTCGTGGTCGGGATCTTCGTTGACGTTCACAAACAGCACGACGTTTCGTAGAGCCGCTGTGTGTTGATGCCAGACGGTGATTTCCAGAGTGGGCGAACCGAAGAGCGGTTGGCTGAGATGCCCTGTGATTTTCGGAACGACATCTGGCAATGCCTCGTGCTGAGCTCTCTCGTGGCTCGCATAACCAAAAAAGCCAATGACTACCGCAACAAAGACAATTCCCAAGACTGTCCCGCCGTCTTGATACCAGTATCGCTCCCTCATCGAGATAGCCCTCCTGTGGTGATAGTTGAATTCAACGGAGCCATCCTTTCTGAATGGAGTTGGCAACGTCTGATACCTATAGGCATCAGACTCAAGTGATACTCATAGTCCGTAGAACGAGAAAGGCTGTCAACTTTCAATGGCTGCATGGGAAAACGAGCTGACATCCTGGAACGATTTGGACTACGCGTCCGCGAGTTGCGGAAAGAACAAGGCCATTCGCAAGAGAGTTTCGCAGCAGCTTGTCAACTCGACCGAACCTACATCGGTGGTATCGAACGAGGCGAACGCAACGTCGCTCTCCGCAACATCGAGACGATTGCCGAGACCTTAGGGATGACGCTCGCCGAACTCATGGCAGGGCTGTGACTCATGCCAAGCGTCACGTTGCCAGTGGCAGCACGACGGTCGCGACCATGCCGTTCTGAGTAGTCGCCATCGCAAGTGCAGCTTCCGCAGTCGCCGATAACTCTGGGCCGATCAGTCGCGAGTCGATCGGATCGTAGCAGGCGTAAAGCAGTTCACTGCGCCTGAGTAAGTCCCGCAGTTCGCGGACTTCTTCCGGCTTCAGCGCCTCACGCAACGGCTTATCAAAGTAGTGCCGCAGGGCATGAGCGCCATGCGGTGTCATCTCTTCATCAAAGAATTGCAGTGCCGCCCGCAGGACGGCGAGATGTCGCTTTGTCAGCAACACTGACTCCTTCTGCCCAATGGGCGGTTCAATTTAGGGACGAATCGCGGCTGACCTTGCGCCGCGATCCAGGTTTCGTTTCAGAACTCTGATAGATGCCTGGTTGCTGCGCCGAAAGGCAACGACCACTTGCCCATGTGCGGAGCTTGCTAACACTCTCGGCGGCGGTCACTGCGACCGGCACGACGTTTTGAGCCGCTTGAATCAGCGGCACATCGAGCAAGGCCGACAATCGGCAGCAGGCTTTGATTTCAGCCCCCGTCCAGTCTTTGTCATCCGGCATGCGTTGATCGCGGTCGATCTCGAATTGATGCAGATAGATGTTCCAAATCGCGTCCTTCTCTTCACGCGTGGGCAAATCCAGAAAGAAGATGCCATCGAACCGTTCCGAGCGTCCGAATTCGGGTGGCAGCTTCGAGACATCGTTCGCGGTGCAGACCACGAAGACGTCCGAAGTATGGTCATTCAGCCAACTGAGGAATGTGCCAAACATTCGCGATGTCACCCCGGAATCTCCATTGCCATTCACACCCGCGAATGCCTTTTCGACTTCGTCGATCATGGCAACACAGGGAGCCATCGCACCAATGATTCTCAGTGCTTGCCGCGTGCGCTCCTCGCTCTGTCCAACGAGTGAACCCATCAGACTGCCGACATCGAGCATCAAAACTGGTCGTCCAACTTCTTGGCCGAGGCTTTTGCAGAACTGCGACTTTCCACAACCAGGCGGTGAGAGCAGCAACACGCCGCGCGGACGCTTGAACGCATTGCCGCGACTCGGCTGCAACAACGCCCGCCTACAAAAACTCTTGAGTGACGACAGCCCACCCAGTCGACTGAAGTCGTCCTGTCCGCGATGCAACTCCAGCATCCCGGACTTCTTCAGCATGCCCGACTTCAGTTCCCAGACGGCCTCACTCGTGATCCGTCCATGCCGCACGAGCGACAAGCTGAAAGCATTCTCGGCTTCCAAGCGCGTAAGCCCGGCGGCAGCATCAAGCACGGTGTCCAGGGCCGAACCACTAGGAAGTTCGGTCTCCTCGGTGGCAATCCCCCGCGCGATCTCTTCCAACTGGGTGCGATCCGGGAGTTCGTGTTCAAGTACCACGAACATCTTCTCTAGTTCGAGCGGCAATTGAACGACCGGTGCGAGAATCACGAGGATCGTACGGTTCTGTTTGCCCGCGATGACTTGCTGTGACAACGCTTGCACGATCTCGGCTGATCCCAAGAACCGATGAAAGTTCTGAAGCACCAAGATCGCGGTGCCATCCGCTGTCGCCAGTGAATTCACCGCCCGGATGGCGGCCAATGGATCATTGCCGCTGTGCTCCAAAGTCGCTGCCGAAACTCGCAGTCCCTGCTCAATGTCCCATGTCGCGAACTTCCAGGTTTCCTGCTGACACAGGTGCGCGAGAGCTACGAGTGCATCCTGATGCTCGTGGCTTTCGATCCAGATTCCCGTAAAGCAGGCGCGAATGTACTCGCCCAGCCGTTCCGTCAATGTCATGGAGGTCTCCCGCATAGAGGTGAAGAATACGAAGACGTTGGCGACGACGAGTTGAGTCGCGTTACCCGCCTTGCCGAACTTGCTGCTGTGATGCCGCTATCTGATAGAAGTCCACTGTGAGCACCTCGTCGATCTTCTGCCCGAGCGCCAGTTCGATGAATCGACTTGCAGCTTGGCAATCAGCACCGTGGAAACCCTTTGTTTCGACGCGAGTTTGGCCGGTCGAGCCTACGACGATTTCGATGGTCTGGTTCATACAGTCCCTCCGACTTGAATAGTCAACTTCACGGAGCCATCGTGGAGCGCTTGCTCGGTCACTGAGTGCCCTCGCTTGCGAGCCTCGATCTTGGCCTTCTCCACCGCGTAACCCTGAAGGAAGCGATCCAATTGCCTTTGCTCGCCCCAGCGACCACCGAAGTTGTCAAAGGCGATCTTGGCCGTCGCAACATCACAGATCACCGGGTACAGCCAGTCCGGCAACCGCACGGCCCAACCAACGGCTGAAGTGTTAAACAATTTCGTTTCACCAAGAACCGGCTCGGGTAACGACAACCGACTACATGCCGCTCTAATGGCGACCGGGTCACGAATCTCCGTCTGAATCTGCACGACATGCGACACGATGTTGATCCTCCAATTCAGAGCTACGGCGACGGGACCGACCACCGGTCCCACATGGGAGGCGACCAAACGAAAACAGCCCCACGAAAACCAGTCGAAACTGGTCACCGCAGGGCTGTTTTGACTCAGGAAATCAACTTCACAGAGTTATGCCACGGGCTTCACTGTATATGACGCGTTTTGGGCTCCGTTTTAGCCATTTCACGTCGTGGTTTGATGAGATGCGCTCCTATGGATGCGGTTGGGAGTTTAGCCACTGAATGGGCACATTCATGTCCGCCACGTTAAACGCGGGAAGCAGTGCCTTGAGGATCGCGATAGCGCGGATTGCTGATTCGGACGAGAATGCCGTTGAGAGCGACGTTTCAATCGCGCTAGGCGATCGGAAATGGAATCGCGAGCGTTCGAAGGTCTGTTTCCAGAACTGTTCGAGGTAGGGCAACAGGATTTTGGTGTATCCTGCCGAATCCACAGGCATCCACGTCAAGAGCTGCTGCATACTCACAAGATGTGCTCGAAAAGCCGTTTCGGCATTTCCTTGAATTGCACTCGACATGTAACCGAGGTATCGGATCTCTAAGTAGTCGGAACCCGCGAGTGGATTTGCAAGTTGGATACACGCTTCCGAATTTGCTTCTCTTGCCACGGCGTCAAAGATCGCTGCCGCACGTTGCCAAAGAACTGGATCGCCTGCACCCAATGCCGTCTGATTACAAAGAGACGATGCGTCCGCGGCCAAGCCCAAGGCGCGATTTCGGTCGTTAAGGGCGACTGTCGCAAGTCGCAAAAGCCACGGAATGACTGCAATGACCAAGGTGAATCGCTCAGCTTGTTTGCGTCCTCCCTCAGTGAGGGTCTCAACCAACTCTTCAATTGGAGTGTTAGGCGCGAAAGGAATTGCTCCACTTTTAATGGATTCGACGGCAGCATTACTTGCCAGTTGTGTGCGGAGAGCGATGTCAAATGCTGTATCAAAACTGCCAGAGGAAAGCAGCCCAGGAATCTGATCTTTAAGGATCATGGCAGTAGCTAGCGTCATCGGCTTCCCATCAATCTCTTCGGCAGCTCGCATTTGCCAAAGTGCCGCAGACGCCTCATCGCCAGCGTTACCTGCGTATTGGGACAACAACCACATGACGCTTGGAGCTAACTCCTCACGGAAGCAATCCGCACGCGGGGGATGAGGGAGAAAAAACATGCCCTGGCTCGGTGCCACGTACGCCCCACCCGCTGCCGTATGAGTTGGTGCTTCACCTGTCACGGCTAGTGACGTCAGATAGCTTTGGATGTGCCCAAACAGAACAAAGAGTTCTTTCCAGTCGTGATCTCGCTCCGCTATGACAAAGAGACGAGTCGCTGCTTCGAGCCACGCAGGATAGGCGCGCACAGCAGACTCGGGTGTGGGATTTGGCCCCAAGATCGCAATGGCATGCTCACCGAAGGCTTTGACCGCTTCGAGATCGGGGATGGTCCTATTTGTTCGAGCGATGGTGGCCGCTTGATTTGCAAACCGGATCGTCTCCAGGGAGTCTTCAGCAGCCATACACTTCGCGGCGGCTAGTAATGTCATCATGCGATTGTGAGGGGCACCGGGATCGGGCGAGATAATCGCACGACGCAGCCACGGCATCGCGTCCGCATGCCTATTAGCAAAGACGAACATTTTTCCCAGCATTCCCGCCACTAAACCTGATGCCAATTCGCTGATGCCATCGCGCATGAGGAACGTGCTTGCGTAATTGATGCCTGCATCTGGAGATCGAAGAAACTCCCCATATACGTTGATAACAGATGCGACAGTACATGCTTCAAGATATTCCCACTGTCGCAGCCTCGCTTCTTGCTGAAGCCATTGAATTCTTGCTACCACTTGAAACCAGTCTTGCTGCGGCTTTGGCAAGTCCATTTCAACAAACATCAAGCGGTCCGCCAGCACGCGGCAACCCAAGATGGCGTCTTTTGAGTTCATGACAGCTTGTTGCTCATGGGCGGTTAGGGAGTCGAAGGCTTTTAACCACTCTTTGATGTGCTCTTGGCTCGTAATGTTGACATTCAATGTCCAAAGTAGGTCAAGGCTACTCTTCCCGTGAGGCAGGCGCAATTTGTCTTGGCTTATCCCCGATAATCTCAATACACCGAGAGACAGAGCGAGGTACCGAGCGGCGCGAGTGAAGTCGTGCTGGGCAAGAAAGAGAGTCGCCAGTGCACCAACCATCTCCGCGACAAATCCATGTGTAGGTTCAAGCAACGGAACCAATAGGTCGAGGTCTGCCAAAGCCGCGGCGAGCGACATCCCATACTTCGGCATGACTCGCAGTTGCATAGCTCGGACGCTCACTCGCAATTCCACTGACATTTCAGAAGGAAGTGGACGGCGTTCCAAGAACAACAGCACCGAACGAGCCGATGACTCGACCTTGCGCCTCGCAAATTGGTCAAGCAGCTTCATCCAGAGAGAACCGACTTTGTCGAACTCTTTCGCTCTGCGGAAATGGTCAATCGCTATTTCTGCGTCCCACGGGCTCATCGGCCTACGCGTGATGGACTCACCTAGTACTCGATGGCAAGCGAGAAGAGTCTTGGGGGCTAGATTTTCGTCTCCGAGAGTCTTTACGAGAGGCGAGACCACCAATGTGCGATTCGTGTCTCGCTGTACCCAAGCCCCTAATAAGGTGGCAATGCACTCTTTGGGGCGTTGAATAGAATCCTCAACTCCGGCCAACGCGATTGCATCGCTCTCTTCAAGCTCGCAAATCGCCAGAGCCATGCGGTACAGCAATTCCCTCTGCGAATCGGTCAATGACTGTGCGACTCGTGCGAGCACTTCGTCGGCCACTGCCTGAGTGTGATCACCGCGCATGAGAGCTGATAACTCGTCGTTGTCGAGCAGCCAGCTTCGGTTTTGTAGGAACTGGCCTGCGAGTGTGAGCAACAGCGGATGACCGGCAGAAAGGCTGTTAATGAATCGAAACTTCCCATCTGCTAAGAAGTCGCGGGGTGCGCCGTGCGCCAGGAGCAGTTCAGCGGCTTCCTCGTCCGAGAAGTGAGGCACCGCCAATTCAAGCATTGCTTCGCCTAGCGCATGGACCAATCCTGACGGCAGTCGAAAATGACTCGTTGAGACAAGGAAGACGCCTCGGGCCCGACACGCATCCGCCAACAACTGAAGATGCTGGGCAAGTAGCGAGGGGGAATTTAGATTTGGCAGGTCGTCCAACACCAAGCATGAATTGATTTGAAATGTGGAGCAGATCCGCTGGTACGAGTTCGTGCCACTAGTTCGGTCGTCCATGCGAAAGTCGCTAATTCGTCGCAAGGATTCGACCAACGTCGCCAGTGCTTGGTCCAGTGGCATAAGGCTGTGAAATCGAATCCAACCGCAACTTGGGCCTTTCGCCCTAGCCACAAGCAACGCGAGATGTGTCTTGCCAGTGTCGGAAAAGCCATTGATCGCTAGCCATGCTTTGCTGGACGTGAATGCCACCAGCTCATTGACGGTCTTGGCGCGATTCGAAAGAGCATCCGCAAGCAGTGGTATGTCGGTTGTTACAAGGCCGGCCGCGTCAACAAGCAGATTCCCAATGCCATGCTCAGCAGAGAGTCGTTCAAGATTCTCTGCGAATCCATCGACCGCCTGCTCAAGTTCATCCACTCTGCCCTCAAGTGCATTGAACCGCGAGTGCATGCGCCGAATAAAGACTCGGTCAGCATCAGTGATCGCCGTCGCAGACAGCTGAGATTCAAGTTCATCCAATGTCAGCCGCTTAGCTGCGGACTGTGCCAACATGCGAAACACAAATAAGAAAAGGCGATCGTAGAGTTCGTTGACGTCCTTTTGCGTGGCCGCAGCTCTATCACTCAACTTGTCGCGAACTTCGTCGGACAAATCAGCGGCATTTGGTTGACCGAAACTCCATTCGAACGATCGGATGAAGGCGGCGAGCAATCCGATGGGCTGATCTTTGAAGAATCCGATAAAGCGAGACCAGACATTAGCCGTGATCTTCTTCGGCTTAGCGGCAGCAATAAGAAACTGCCGCAAGAGTTCGATCGCAGGAATAATTTGATCTTGCGACAGCGCGCCAATGCGGACTTGATTCCAAAGCTCGACCCCAAACATCTTCGCAGGGAATGGTGAGGGGCGCTCGCGAGTGACCAGTGCATTGGTGGTGAAACAAAACTGTAATCTGCTCAGCGGGTTTTCTAGGTGGTGCCCTACTGCATTTGACAATGCTTCCAACGCCTCGGAGCTTCGTAAAGTGAGCTTGGTGGCGCGGAGTTTGACCTGTTCCAGACGCCGATCGAAGTCATTGTCGTCGGACTCAGCCATCGCCGAGACAACAAGGTCTATGTCTTCACCACACTCAAGTTCGAGGTGTTCATCACGGCCTAGAGCCAACCAGCGCAGGATCGTGTGATCGACCTGATAGTGAAAGCCTCGAATGGTCGCGCAGGCGTCTTGGTTGCGTGCAGGTTGAAAAGCGCGACTGGCATTCATTCGTGAATCACGGCTGCAAGGACAGGGACGTCGATGATTATCGTCTAAGTGTACACGTCAGCTCCCATTATTCGAGCAGCCTTCGCCCCAACACGGATGCCACCGCCACCAAGCGAAGCCCACATATGAGTGAACTGGCTGCGCCTGGTGCTTCAGCCTGAAATCCGTCTCCAGTCTGCCTGGGAACCCCTTTCTCCGCGCCCACAGAATGGAGCTGGCTGGGGGCCGGGAAAACTTACATAAACTTCTGGAAATGCTTGTCTATAAAATTGGCGCCGGCGAATCTTCGACCGTAACATCTGGGCAGTCCGCAAAGAAACGCTGCGGCAGGCGATGACGATCGCCGAGAGTACAGAAACAAGAACACTGAGACAGGAGGATTGAAAGCGTTGCCCAGCGATGGTTGATTCCATTCCCATCGCCACTGTCCGAGCCGACTACCATTTGAGCTGCGTTCTCCACAAACCGACACGACTCCCGAACGCATTGCTCGCCCTACCGCCATATACCGCCATCTGGCGCGGGCTTACCTAGTTCACGACCGGCCCAATTCGCGAACGCACGATGCGAACGCTCTGCTTGCCTCCGCCACGACGCGGAGGCGTACTTTGGCATTCCGAGCCACCACAACTGCGGTTTGATGTAAGCCTATTTCTAATCACTAGCTGATGCAGATGCCCGATAGGGCTCGCAACCTGGAGATGGCTTACCGATCTGCTTGGCCACCATTGGACGGGTGGCATACCCGAGGTCTGAGTTATTGAGGTTACGGACGCGTCCGCAGCAGGAATTGCCCGCCGACAACATCGTCTGGGGTTTCGCTGCGCCTCGCCAAGTCACCGACCCACCGCCCCAATGTCGCGGCGGTCAGATCACGAGGGTGTAGCACATCGCGATGTGCTCGCTCTTCACTCAAAGTGCACACAATTAAGTCTTTTGGAGATATTTCATGGCGTTAAACACAGGCATTCAGTGGTGCGATAGCAGCACCAATCCGGTGATGGGCTGTCTTGGCTGCGAGCTGTATCCGACTCCGCATAAGATCCTCGCCGCAATTGATCGCGCCTGCTTGCATGCTCGCATCAACGGCTGGACGAGTGGGACCGCGAGAACGCTCTTTGGAGAACTGTTAGATGAGGTATGGTCGGAACTGGAAGCGACAGATGCCGGTCCAGGAGAAGGTCACCAGAAGAAACTGACCACGACTAACATTCGGCACCTTCGGAAGCGTCTGAAGCATCGTGTTACCGAATTGTTTTCAGTCAAGGCTGGCCGACTGGTTGAAGCAACGATCAACCGAAGCATGAAGTGCTACGCCGCTCAGCTACATGCGAACCGGGGCTACGACTTGTTGAATCCTGAACGGGAGGCAAACGTAGGATATGCTCCGACGTTCGAAGAAATCACTCTCTTTCCCGGTCGCACGAAAGTCGCAGCCCAGTGGTCCGACCTGACCGGAACCGATCGCCTGGAAAAACCTTGGCTCAATGGATTACCCCGGTTGATCTTCGTCTCTGATATGGGAGACGCTTTCTCTCGCAAAAAGGACTTTGGATTCCTCAGGACTGAGATGGCTGCCTTTCAAACTCCGGAAGGTCAGCAGCATCTCTGGCTGTGGTTGACGAAGCGACCCAAGATAATGCGGGAGTTTGCAGACAGCATTGGAGGCTTTCCGGCGAACGTCTGTGCCATGACCACGGTTACATCCCCAAAGACGCTCAAGCGTATTGATGCCCTGCGGGAGGTCAACGCGTCGGTGCGCGGTCTATCGCTGGAACCGCTCTGGGGCTCCCTCGCCGACGAGATCGACCTGACGGGTATCGACTGGGTCATTGTGGGCGGTGAAAGCGGGGCCAAGGCCAACGTGGAGCTCTTCGCAATCGAGTGGGCTATGAAACTACTGAATCGTTGTCGCGAGGAGGGTGTAGCCTTCTTCCTCAAGCAGCTCGGCCGCCGACCAACCTACCAGGGGAAAGAGCTAAAGCTACGCCAGTTGCATGGAGGCGACTGGGCGGAGTGGCCCGCTGACATTCGAGTCCGGGAGATGCCACAATACTTCTACAACTACGCGGCTGTAGGTGCGTCGGTGTAGATCGTTGGTGAAACTGCTTCAGGGGCGGGCGTCATTCGATGCTCACCCTTTGAAGCCTGCATCAACAACTTAGCTCCCGCATGGGTGTGGCGTCAGTCCTCTCGCTGTCATTTCACCAATTCAGTGAGCGCCTTATAGGCTTCGGCCGTTTCCCCGGTGTGCCGCAACTTGGCACGAAGCGCGTCGTGGAGCGTCCAGTGCTGCTCCAGGATCAACATCAAGTCTTGACCGCTCATAGCTATCAGATTGGCCTTGCGTCCAATCTGGAGCGTTGGCGAGGCCAGTTCGCTGAAGCCATAGATCGATATAAACAGCCCTCTCGTCCAATCACTTTTTTCCGCTTTGCCTCGAAGAACCAAGAGGTCGGCTGCGTTAGCTGGCTTAGCTCTCCAACGTGCCTCAACTAGGAATGTATTACCTTGCCACTCGAAGGACCCATCAATCTGCTCACCATCGATGCGGAACGACCCTTTTGGATCGAGGCCGTGCAGTGAGAAGAAATCAGTCAAAAACGGTTCGAAGGCGAATCCACGTTTCTTCGCGTCTTTTTCGTCAAATAGTGTCAGAAAGCGACGTCGCAGGTTATCGATGCTATTGGCTGACGGCTGCTTGATGGACGAACTCGTGGAGGCCGCTGGTTGCTCGTTGGAGGACGGGAGACCGCTCAGAAATGCTCGATCGTGAAGCTGCGGGATCTTAAACTCAACTTTGAGGACAAGTGCGTTGATCTTCTCGATTTCCTCCCTGGTGACGGGATTACCCTTTCGCAGCCTATAGTTGATTCCCTCCTGAACGACTTTCACGATCAGATCGCAGAAGACGCCCCGTCGATGCTCAAGGACGTTGCGCAAGAAGATGGGGATAGCTTGGCGCTTGCTGGTTCCGTCTGGCCAACAGTCTTTGACACCCATCCACTCGGCGACGAGCGGCCAGGTAACGGCCGAAAAACTAGCAGGCAAAAAGTCATACAGCTGATCGGCGAGTTCTGCCACAGCCTGTGATTCAATCATCGTCAATATTGCCATGACTCAGGCTTCACCCTTCATGAATTGACCTGCTTTTCCGTTCGACTACTACCACTGAATCCGGTGAACATTGATGGAGATGCTTGGTCGAGCCAGGTCCCGCCGAACGAAGTCAACCGTAGCGTTGCAAAGCCGCGTATCCGCTCATCGGTCCAGTTTTCCGAGCTCTTCAGCGATGCCGTAGTAACCCACTCGCTCCATCCGATCGATCAAGTCGAGGCAGCGTGTCTTGATGGACTCATCCTTCGTTTGCTCATACTGCCGGACTACCAATGTCGAAATCTCACGGGCGACCATCGCGCCGCGATAGGCAATGTGAGTTCCGTCTTCTCTAATGAACTCAAGAATCCGTTCTGCGGCCCGGCAGATAACCTGAGGCAATTCGACATTGGACTCATTGAGAGCGTGGAGCAAGCGGTCCGTCTCATTTTCAAATGATCGACACTCAATGTACTCAGCAATGAAATTGTTGAAGTGCAGCAGTTTGGGACCGGAGAGCTTAAAGAACGCTCTGGAGAGCGTTTGACGAACAGCCTCTGATTCGTCGTTGAAGAAGTCTTTCAGATAGCCTGCGCATCGGTCGCCGACTTCATCGTCAGCGATGTTTGTAGCGTAGACGTCAGCAGCAGTTTTCCGCGTGGTTTCGTCCCCTGCGCGGATCGCTGCCGCATCATTGCCAACGTCAACATCTGACAGTTCCGCCAACGTGACTCGCCGAGCCGCGTTCTCAACTGCCTCCGGTTGGTTTGAACTCAACGCGAATTGCAACAGTTCACGAAGACCAGCGTAGTGCGTCCGAACCGCAAAGTGCGCAAAGCGATCGAATGGAGGCGTCGCACATATTGCGTCGCATCTGTTGCAGGCGATGAGAAACAGTTCCACCGCAAAATCTCGCTCAAAGTTGAGCAGCGGCAGAAGAGCGTTGATCGCGCAGGTTCGGACTGAGATGACTGGGTCCGCTGAAATTGCCATCAAGGCTGGTCGAAGTAGTTCCAAACGCTTCTCGTCCGCAAACAGAAGCGTTCCTAGACACTCGGCAGCCTGTCCCCGCACACAGTTGATTCCGTGCGAGTATGGTCCACCGCTGTTGTAGTCCACTCGATCGTCCGTACGCCTCCAGATGTCCTCTATGGGGTCGGGATCGTGTATCGCGTAGAACGACACGATTTCGAGGAGCCGGGTAGGAAGAGCTCTGCCTGCTAGCTTTTGAATGCACCCGACTATCGCCGAGCCGCAGGGCCGACTCGGCAAAGCATGAATTCGTTCGATCGCCTCAAAGAAGAGTGCTGTTGGGAGTGAGGACACATCCGCGTCGTCCGCCGGTTTTTCTTGTTCACCCAGATTCGTGTGGCGGCTGCATAGGCCGTCGAGGATCGCTGAGAAATAGTCGGGATCGATATCATTCGGAATTCTGACGATAAGGGCGGCGAATCGTTTCCGATCGGTTCGCACGAAATCGCGAAGCATCCGTGACAACTCAATAGACCCACCTCGAAAGCTATCCGTCGTGCCGTCATACTTCCGCATCGCCGAAATCCACTGGCGGTCGGTCATCTTTTCGGCAATTGAAAGACTCAGCGGGGAATCGACTTGCTTCACAAGCTGAGTTTTATCCTCGGACACTATGGCGTCAGGCAATCGAGGGAATTTGCGTTCGAGTTCTTCGATTCGTAACTTCGTACTTCGCGAGATCCTGGCTGGATCTAACGACCGCAAACGCAGCAACTCCGAAGAGCCTCTCCGTTGCGGTTTTGTTTTCTCATACTCGCCGCAGTAGCCAACGATTGCGCTTTCTAGCGACGCCAGCAACTCCGTAGAACAACACGATGAAATAGCCTTGAGCGCCATTCGGCTGATTGCACTCTTGCCGGTTCCTTGGCCATCATATGACCAGCCCGAATATCCGATGTTTAGCCGTCGTTTGTCTGCAATTAGGTATGCGGCACATTCGTTCGCGAACTGCTGCGGATTCTCTGTCCATGCTCGAAGTAACAAGTAGGCAAATGTGCGATGCGGCTCTTGGGAGATTGTCACGGCATGACGTCGCATTTCAGCCGGATCTTGTACGGCCAAATGCTGTAGAGCCTTGCGAAGCGAGAGCAAAACTGCGTCATTGATGTCAAATGGTTCGCCGATGTTTGACAGCCACGGCCAGGCTCGGTCGTATAGTTCGCCTGACTTAGCTTCCGCCGTTCTTAGCACGACAGACCTCACGCGAGGCAGCATGTGCTCAACGAAGTACTCCGGAGCATCGGAAGCGGCTTTGCAGACCATCAAGGAACCTGAGTGTGACTTATTTTGCACGCACTTGTCGAAGAAGTTCCACGACCCATCATCAAATAGGTTGACGGTTCGATCGAACCATGTTGCGAGCACGTCAATGACGAACTGAGGAGATTCCTTTTCGGCATTGTGGTGCTGGCCCCAGAAGTCACTGCCAATGACTTGGCTCTTGTAGTCGTCGTAAGCCCCACGCTTAATTAGCTCAAGATAGATTGCCGTCATTTCGGGACTCTTGTGAGCCTGTCCCCATGACATGATACGCATCATGCGTGTTTGCCATTCACCCTCCTGCTCCGCATATGCCGCAACCATTCTTGCGATCTGTGCGGAGCGTGTGTTGTGGAGATCGTGAGATTCAAGATACCAGATCGCGGCGTTTTCAAAGCGACTGTCACCGGACGCAAGCCACGCCTTGAAAACTCCCAAGGATGTCAGAAGATCAAACCAGCCAACGTGATCTCGCAGCGCGGTTGACACATATCGAGATAGATCGCCATCCAACACATGAGGTTCAAGGATCTCCCATTCTTCGGGAGTCGGCTCTTCGAGCCGCCGGAATCCAGATGCCACCATTCGCTTGATATGAAATCGAACCTTCGGGGAACTAAAAATCGCCACAACATCGTTGATGTACTGGTGGAAATCGTTTTCTCGACGATAGGCCAAGATTTGTCGAACCTGTGCTCGACGAAATAGATGCTGCTCTGAGGACTCAAGGAACTTGATCACGTCACCGGCGGTCTCGCAGAACCGGCGAGCATACGCGTAGTCGAAGAATGACTCGTGAAAGAATCGGTACTGCCGCTGTCCCGTAGCCTCGATCAGTACATGCTCGGATGCCATTGCTTTGGCATCATCAGCCCAAGACCCAACAGAGGCGATCGGAGCGAACAGCAACTGCCGTTCGCTCATTCGCTCCGTAAGAGCATCAAGGACTTCGTTCCATCGTGGCGCTCGTCCAAGGAAATCTCGCAGTTTCTGCCTCTTACGGTCCCAGTATCGATCGTACAACTCGGCAGCGGTGGCAAAGGCGCGCGAGGGGTCACCCTGCAAGAACAGCAAGAGATGAAATGGAACTTTGAGAATCTGGATCGATGGCTCGGGTAGAGTGAGTTGCCCCAAATGCGCTTTCGCCAGAGACGCCTTTACTTCCTCTGGCGAAAGCAGTGACAGCACATGTTTGGTGAAGCCTGATTTCTCGCTGCCTAGACTCCGTAGCCGATGGTCATGGTTTAGATCGAAGTCTCGACAGGCCAACAACACTTTTATGTGCGGGTAGGATTGTGCCTCACGGACCACTTGCTCGAAAACGTCCCACATCTGCGGATTGCGGCCAGAGACGAGGCTCATCGCATCAAGTTGGTCAATCACTAACACGCTCGGCACACTATCAGCGACCGCGGCCAGCACTTTAGCTGGCGATTCAGGGAGGTCCATCTGATCGCCGAGCTGTTTTGCCGTGCGGCATGGATTGAACGAGTCCATTCTCAAGCAGAGATATGGCGTCCCGCGTTGTGACAACTGCTCAAGACATTGAGCGAGAATGCAGCTTTTTCCGAAGCCTCCCGGCGCGACCACCAACGCACCGCGCGAATCGTCTTGCGCGAGTGAGGTGACAATACCCTGAACTGCGTCGCGAGGGATGTGGGCGTCATTGATGAGTTCTGCTTCCGTCGTATCCCGGTATCGCTCGTTCGCTTTTTCAACCGATTCCCGCACGGTTGCGTCGACCTTCCAATCACGAAGACCAAGGTCCTGATCTTGAATGAACTGTCGAAGTTGCGCGGTAGTAATGGTCTGGCCGAGGTTCTCCACAATGTGCTCGGCAATCAGCCTCCGTACATCACCAGCGCGAAGCTCTGAACCATCGAGACGATACAGAAGCGAATCGAGGCGGCGTTCGATGGTGTCCACCAAGCCGGAATGATCGCGGAGTCGGACCCGAAGAGTTTTGAGAGCCGCTAGCGCCGCTTCCACATCTCCGCTACACAAAGGTACGACGTACTTATCGAACTTTTGGCCGAGCTGTTTGGAAAGTTGCTCACGGAAATCGGAACTGCTTTTTGAGGTCTTCGCTTGTTCCGTCAATTCACGCAGTTCGTTGGCACCGGTAGCAGATACGAAGCACGTTTCGCTGCCCGGCCACTGTGATTGCTTTGAGAGCAGGTCACCGAGGATACTCCGCCCAGTTTTCTTATTCTCAACATAGCAAAGGTCCGCGATTGACCAGTCGCCTCCCACCTTTTGCCGTTTCGCCGAATGAAATTGCGACGTCCCCGAATTCATAACCACGTGAAACTCGACGCCTTGGGACTCTTCGCCAAATGCTTCAGCAGTGATTGACCGCAGACGCCCTTCAAAGACGTCCAATGCGGTCTCGACTGTCCAAAGGGCCTCATAAAGGTCCCCAAGTTTTCCAGAAGTTCCACCTGGCTTCGGCATGTGAAGGTCGAGTCCAAACTGCGCCAAAGGAATTTTGCCGCCAAACCGAGAGGGAAACTCCGAACGAAATTTCTGGCGGATTCACTTCACATCCTCTCATCGTCGCGCACTGATGCAAGGCTGGCGCAACATGAACGCCCGAGCATTTTACTGACGGGTAGTTCGTCATCTCCTCTCAACGTGATTGCCTTGCACGCAGTAACCGCAGCGCGTTGAAGACGACTGCGAGGGAGACACCTGTGTCAGCAGCGATGGCGCTCCAGAGACTCGCATGGTCGAGAACCGTGAGCAGCACAAATACCGCCTTTACACCGAGCGAGGCTGTGATGTTCTGGCGGATGATTCGTTGCGTGCGGTGAGAGTGTTCGATGAGCCAGGCGACACGCGAAAGATCGTCACTCATCAGAGCTATGTCGGCGGTTTCCAGTGCCGCGTCGGTGCCAACGGCTCCCATTGCGATGCCGAGACTGGCACGGGCCATTGCGGGAGCGTCGTTCACCCCGTCGCCGATCATCGCCACCATACCGTGACGTGCGACAAGCTCCTCGACCGCCTTAACCTTGTCTTCGGGAAGTAACTCGGCGCGAACATCGTCGATACCCACCGACGCGGCTACGCTTGCGGCAGCTTGGGAGTTGTCACCACTCAGCATGACAAGCCGCTCAATGCCGGCTTGGTGCATCGCTGTAAGAGCGTCTTTCGCATTGGGTCGAATGGCATCGCCCAGCCCGATGAGGCCACAAACGTGTTCATGAGCGGCAATCACCACGACACTGAGACCGCGTGCAGCGAGTTGTTCCATGCGGTCGTGAAGTTCGGGACTTTCCTCGCCGCGTTGCTCGAAGGCACGATGCGAGCCAATCCAGACAGGTTGACCATTCAACTTGGCAGTCGCTCCTTTGCCGGAGATCGCTTGAAAGTCTTCCGCTGATGGTGGATTCAGACCGAGAGAATTGGCATGGCGAACAATGGCTTGCGCAAGCGGATGTTGTGAGCGAGCTTCGATGGCTGCGGCGATATCGAGGACTTCGTGTTCGTTGTGGCCACTCAGCGCAATCACCTCTTTGACTTCGGGGCGACCAGCTGTGAGGGTGCCCGTCTTGTCGAGTGCAATGGCTTTGAGCCGCGAGGCGAGTTCCAGGTAGCTCGCTCCTTTAACGAGTACGCCCTGGTTGGCGGCACTGGCTAACGCAGCAACGAAACTGATCGGCGTCGATATCACCAACGCACACGGGCACGCAATCACCAGTAACACCAGCCCTTGGTAGAACCAATGCGACCAGTCCGCACCCATCAGCAAGGGTGGCACCAGCATGATACCGAGGGCCAATATCATCACGGTCGGCGTGTAGCGGCGAGCGAATACCTCGACCCATTGTTCGGTCGATGAGCGTTTCCTTTGCGCATCGGTGACCATTCGGACGATGCGTGCCAGCGTTGAGTCGTTGGCAGGCTTAGTTGTTTCAACTTCAACGGCTCCGTCTTGATTGATCGTGCCTGCAAAAACCTCATCGCCGACAGTCTTCGCCACCGGCACAGATTCACCAGTGATCGGCGCTTGATTGACGGTCGTTTCACCTTTGACCAACCGCCCGTCTAAAGGAAACATTTCGCCGGGCCGAACGATCACTGTACTCCCAACATTGATTTGCTTCGCTGGCAGGCTGACTTCGGTGCCGTCCGGTTGCAGCACATGGGCAGCGTCGGGCGCGAGCTTCATCAATGCTTCAACTGCCCGACGAGCACGCCCGACACTCCAGGCTTCCAAGGCGAGCGACACTGCGAAGAGAAATGCCACCGTCGCTGCTTCTGAATACTCGCCGATGCCAATGGCTCCCGCTACGGCGACGGTCATCAAGACGTTCATATCGAGCCGCCAGCGCAACAGGCTGAGCCATGCCTTCGGCAGCACCAGTGTCATGCCTGCAATTGCCGAGGTGACAAACAGCAAACGTGCAACGAGCGAAGGCGGTACTTCAGACTCGCCGAGCAATGTACGCCAGCCTTCGCTCGCTATTTGAGCCATCCATCCCGCGGCCAGCAGCGCACCGCTAGCGACCGTGAGTGTCGAACGCCACCACCGATCCGGTTCAACGGCGGTTGGTGCCTTGCTCGTTTCTTCGTCCCAGACCTCGGCTCTCATACCCGTGCGAGCTACGGCATCGATGACATTCTTAGCCGAGATGGGCTTCTCTGGTGTGACGATCATGACGCCGCGTAATACATCGAACTCAAGCCGCTCCGCACCGCCCACTACGGGACCAACTTCGCGTTTCAGAACCGCGACTTCTTCAGCGCAGTCCATGCCAGCGATTTTGAAACTCAACTTGGTGGGTGTGTCGGTCATCATCTTCCAATTTGCAGACTTGGGGCAGCACTCAATCCCTCAGAGAGTGGTCTACGCTCGCATTGATGATGCCAATTGCAACCAATTTGAGTGCAGCTGAGACCAAATTGATGGCGCTTCAAAACCGCGAGCCATGAGTTACGCCTGTGTTTGACCTACTTTCGAGCCCACTTTTGGTTCTTTCCGAGCTGAAACACCGCCAGAGCCGGGTTGGCATGGTCTTCGCGATAACAATCCTTCGCTGGGTTGAAAACACTCCGCCAGCCAACGATGGGGCCAGTTGCTTCAAAAGGGCCGCAAAGGTTACGAGTGGAGAGAGATCATGAAACGTGCAGGAATCATTTTGGCGGCGTTGATTACAGCGGTGGTGTTTGGCATGGGCGGGGCTGCTGCTCAGGCGGATCATTATTCGCACGGCTTCGGCGGCTCTTATCGTTCCAACAATAGCTATTCCAATCCGTCATACGGTTACGGTCAGAACCATAGCCACAATCAAGGCTACGGTTCGTACGGCAACTACGGCGGGAGAAGCTCAACTCATTACGACTATCACCCGACCCAAGTTCAGTTTCATCGAGGCCACGTCCACGTGAATCCAGGTCATTACGACCTTCATCGCTCTGGACGTGGGCACTGGTAACTGATTGACGGCGCAAACAACCAAAGCCGCGAGGGGGACGAACACGGGATCGGACCTTCGCGGCTTTTGGTTTTAATGGAGCCAAGACATCGCACTTGCGAATGCGATGTTTCGGCAATCACTCTGGAGTCAGCAGCGGCGTCGGTTTCGCTTTTGGCTTTGGTAGTGGAGCGGCCGGTTCATCTCCTTCGTCATCGTGGTGTTTTACTCCTACGTCGGTCATGAGATAGTGGACCGCATTGCCAAGAGTGCCGAATTCCCGCTTCAAGTTCTCGATGTCTCGATTGCCCGCTTCTGTCGGGTCGTCGATCCACTCACCGACTTCGGCGAAGACACGGTGCATTCCGTCGTCGAGCTTCTCCAGCCGCTTGGTAACTTCCTGGCGGCTGCCAGGTTCACGAGCGAGATCGCGAATCTTTTGAGACTGTTGAAGCACGTCGTAGGCGGCGGCATAGGCGTCATCAAAATCGTCGCGCTTGCTGAAGCCTCGGTGCATGGTCAGGCACAACCGATTGGCCAGAACCGCGACGTCTGACGAGACCTTCGAGACGTTCGAGTAGGCTCCAAACTTGGGTTCGACTTGCTGTGTTTCGGGTTTTGAGATGACCGATTCACCAGCCGGCTCGGCAGGCTTGATCGTTGGGCGATCTGGTGTGGGTGGGGGCGGGGGTGGCACTGGTTGAGTCGGACGAGCAGCCGTGGCCGGGTCTTGATCCTTGTGTGCGACTCCTACATCGACCATCAAGTAGTGCAAGGCACCGCCCACTTTCCCCACGTCCTGCTTGAGCGCGTTGATGGCATCGGTAGCTCCGGCAGATTGATTGTTCATCCAAGGGCTGATCTCTGCGACGACACGGTGCATGTCTTCGTCAATTATAGGCAGACGCTTGGTGATCTCTTCACGAGTGTCGAAATTGCCGCTCAAGTCGCGCACAGCTTGGCTTTGCCGCAATACGCTGTAGGCAACCCTATACGTGGCAGTGAAGCCCGGCTGATTCTGAAATCGCTGGTGCATGGTGAGGCACATGTCGTTGGCGAACGACGCCAAGTCCGCAGCCACTCGCGGCACTTGCGCATAGGCACCGAACCTTGGCTCCGGGAGCTGTTGCGGTTGCGCGACAGTGGGGCCAATGAGCACCGCGCTTGGTTGAGTGATGACAGGCTGAGTGACGATCGGTGTTAGCCAACCCGCGCCGTAGGCGTAGCTGCCATAGTAGTGGTGATGATGGCCATGATTGTGTCCGCCAATCACGACGCCCGAGTTGGAATGATAGACCGTCGTGCCAGGGTGGTAGTGCAAGTGATTGCGATGCGCATCGAAGTGCCCCGGCTGGTAGTGGTAATGGCCCGAGCCCCAATAGCTGTGTCCGTGCCCGTGATGATGGTGATGCTGAGCGAAAGCTGCCGAAGTGGCGGCGATGCTCAATGCGATGGTGAATGACAATACCTTGAACTTACGCACGACGTGCTCCTTTCGCCGACGGCGGTTGTCGCCTCTGCGTTCTCGAAAGCCATCCGCAGAATGTCAGATGACATCAAAACGCATGTTGCCGAGGGGTATTGGCGTTGTCCAGAAGCCACGAGAGCAACGGCCAACTCGCCGATCAGCAATTGCCCACATGGCCAAGCCTCACGCCTCTTAGTAAGAGGGTGAGACTTGAATCACGCGGCATGGTCGAAGCGAATGGTTACTTCTTCTCCGCATCATGGCTGTGGCCACCGTGGTCGTGCTTGATGTCGCCGGTGAACGACTTACCTTCGATTTCAATGACAAGCCGGGCTTCGACCCCCTTGTGGTCCAGGTCTTCAGCAAGCTCCTTGTCTTCTGACGCGAAGCGTGACGACTTGCCTTCTCCATCGCCGTCTTGGGGCGCAGCTGCGAGCTTGAACTGTTCACCCTTACCATCGTGCTTGAGATTGATGGTCAATTCGGTAGCCGTGATGGGCACCGCAGCCTTGGCTTCCTTATCGAGCACATAGATCGTGACCTTGCCTGCCTTCTCGTCATGAACGAGTTCGGCGTGGTATTCCTCTTTGCCGAGTTCAATCAGGTGCCCGTTGTGTGGCCCCACTTCAGCATGACCTTCGGCATGTTTGTGCCCATCACCTTCGGAATGCACTTCAGGTTTAACGGGAGGTGCGGCGGGCGGAGTGGCATTGTTGCAACCGACGATCAATGCCAATGTCAGGCCACTACAAACGACGCCTAGCTTTGGAAGACTCATTCGCATTCGGCTATCTCCTTCATCAAGTGAAATCAGAAACGAAAACACAGCTCCGTCCGTAACGGAATTTCATTCAGGGAGCGACGCGATTCCCGACAACATCGTTCAATCAATTGGCGACCGGTTGGGTCTCGTGTGTGGGAGCTGGATTAGCAATCGGAGTCTGAGCCACCACTGCATGTGCAGGATCGTCCAACTCGTCGTATTCACCCTCAGCAATTTGCTGTTCAGCGTCGCGGCGACCGAAGCACCAGAACAACGCGGGATGGACGAAGAAGTCGAGCAGTGTCGAGCTAATTAGTCCGCCGAGAATCACCGTCGCCACCGGGTACAAGATTTCTTTGCCGGGTTCCCCCGATGCCAGCACGAGCGGAATCAGTCCGATGCCGGCGGTAAGTGCCGTCATCAACATCGGAGCTAGGCGTTCCTTGCCAGCGCGTTCGATCATTTGCGGTGTGAACTGCTCGCCTTCATGACGCACGAGATGCAAGTAATGCGAGATCAGCAAGATTCCATTCCGGGACGCGATGCCGGAGAGGGAAATGAAACCGACCATACTGGCGACGGTGAGTGACTGATGGGTGAGCACCAGCGCAGCGACCGCGCCGATAGCTGCCATCGGCAATGCTGATAGCACTTGCAGCGACAGATTTACCGAACGGAAGAGCGTGTAGAGTGCCAGGAACATGGCCATCAGCGAAATTAGGCTCAGCAAGCCGATCATCCGCGTGGCCGCCTTTTGGCTCTCGAATTGGCCGCTGTATTCGATGAAGTAGCCTGTCGGTAACTTGGCCTGAATAGGAGCCAGCCGCTGTTGGATTTCGGTAACAACACCGGCCAGATCCCGTCCGGCGGTATTGCACTGCACGATCATGCGGCGGCGGACGTTCTCGCGGTTGATTGTGTTGGGACCGCTGCTACGCGTGACGGTGGCGACGGCCGTCAGAGGCACGCGGCCCCCGCCCGGCAGGTTTACTGTCAATCGCTTGAGTTGCTCAGGGTCGAGCCGGTACTGGTCTTCGAGCCGCACGACCAAGTCGAATTTCCGCTGTCCCTGCACGATTTCGGATACGATGCGGCCATTCATGGCCGTCTCCAGGAACTCGTTCACTTGGTCCGAGTTCAAACCGTACTGTGCCAACCGCTCGCGATTCAGCTTGATCTGCAACTGCGGGATTTCGATTTGCTGTTCAACTAGCAGGTCTTTGACGCCGGGGACGCTCTGCATGGCGGCTTTCATTTGCTCAGCCGTGTTGCGGAGCACAGTCAGATCATCGCCATAGAGCTTGATGCCCACCTGGGCCTTGACCCCGGAGAGCATGTGCGAAATCAGGTGTTGCAACGGTTGCTCGGCGGAAATCACTACACCGGGCACCTGCGTCAATTCTTCACGAATGTCTTCCAGAACCTCTTCGCGTGTGCGGCCGCTGTGCGGATCGAATGTCACAATGGTTTCAGAGACGTTGACGCCTTCGGCGTGCTCGTCCAATTCCGCGCGCCCGGTGCGACGTCCAAAGGCCACCACGCCTTTGATCTTCTTCAGCCGCTCATCGACCATTGCCGCCATGCGGTTGGAAGTATCGAGCGATGTCCCCGGTGGCAATAGGACGTTGACCTGCACGCTGCCTTCGTTGAACGGTGGCAGAAAATCGCGACCGAGCTGCGTGACCGTTAGCACGCTGGATCCCACCGCGAGCGCCACGATTAACAAGATAGGCCAGGGATGTTTGACGCTGAGCCGGATCGCAAACCCGGCCATCCACTTCAGCCACCGTAGCAGGAAGCCGTCTGCTTCGTGGCTCATGAATTTCGCGCTGGGCAGGAGCCAGTACGACAGTACGGGAGTTACCGTCAGCGAAACCAACAGCGACGCGAGGATCGACACGATGTAGGCCACACCCAACGGCGAGAACAACCGACCTTCCATGCCGCTGAGCGCGAACAGGGGGATAAAAACCAGCACCACCAAAATCGTGCTGAACACAATCGAATTACGGACCTCGCTACTGGCTTCGTACACGACGCGTAACGCTGGTCGAGGTTGCGGCAAGTGCTGATTCTCCCGCAAACGGCGGTAGATATTCTCCACGTCGACAATGGCATCATCCACCAACTCGCCGATGGCCACCGCCAAGCCACCCAGTGTCATTGTGTTGATCGACAAATCGAACCACTTGAAGATCAAGCCCGTCACAACAATCGACAGCGGGATCGCAGTGAGAGTGATGAACGTCGTGCGAAAGTTCAGCAGAAACAAGAACAGGATGATGATCACCAGCACGCCACCATCGCGTAGCGCCTCAATCACGTTGGCGACGCTCAGTTCGATGAATGTCTTTTGCTGATAGATGCTGGGGTCGATGCGAATATCGGTCGGCAATGACGGCTTTAACTCTTCAAGTGCCGCGACGACGCGATCGGTTAACTCGCGCGTATCCGCACCTGGTTGCTTAGAGATGGTCAACATCACCGCCGGAAAGCCGTTCACGGCTGCGTCACCGCGTTTGACTTGCGCCGCTTCCACGATACGAGCGACTTGACCGAGCAAGATCGGCCGGTCTTTGCCGGTCTTGATGACGACGTTGTTAAGCCCCTCCACCGTCTCGATGCGGCCCAGCGAACGCACGAGCAATTCGTTCGCTCCCAGGTTCAGATACCCGCCTGTCGCGTTAGCGTTACTCGCTGAGACCGCATGCTCCACATCTTCTAGGCTGACGTCGTACTTCCGCAGTTCCTCGGGATTCACCAACACTTGGAACTGCTTGCGACCGCCCCCCATCGTGATGACTTGAGCCACGCCCGGAATGGTTAGCAATCGTTGTCGCACCACCCAATCGGCTAAGGTGCGAACTTCCAAGGGATTGGTTTTCCCTTCTTCGCTCCACATCCCGATCTGCATGATCTGTCCCATGATGGACGAGATCGGAGCCAACTGTGGACGCACCCCTTTGGGCAAGCGATCCCCCGCCAGCGCCACCTTTTCCGCAACAATCTGGCGATCCACATAGATGTCAGTACCCCAGGCGAACTCGACATAGATGACGGACAGTCCCACGCCCGATGAACTTCGCACGGCCTGCACGCCGGTTGCGCCGTTCAACACCGATTCAAGTGGAAAGGTGATCAACGTCTCGACCTCTTCGGGAGCTAGGCCCGGAGCTTCAGTCATCACCGTAACGCGCGGCCGATTGAGATCAGGGAACACGTCGATCGGCAGGTGATAGAGCGTGTAGCCGCCATAGCCCAGCACCATTATCGCGACAGCAATGGTCAGCATTCGAAAACGCAGAGAGAAACGAATGATTGCGTTGAGCATGTCTGATCCTTGGGCTCGACTCATGAGCCCGTTGTTTCGCTTGCAAGCGACCATCGAGTGCGGGGCAGCCTATAGGTGAGTGGAACTCATCACTGTGCGCTGCCGCCGACTTCACTTCGACACCCTTAGTGGTTGTGTCCGGCGTGCGGATCAGGGGCTCCGCCCGCTTTGTTCTTCAACGCCATCTGCATTTGCTGTGTGCCGTTCAGCGCCACCTTGTCTCCGGGGAATAGCGATCCGTCTTGAGCGATCACGACGGACGAAAGGTCGCTGTACTCCACATGCACCGGACGCCGATCGAAATGGCTGCCGTTCTGCTGGAAGACGAAGGATTCCGGCCCTTCTTGAACTACGGCCTCTGCTGGCAGGACGATGCGTTTCGACCACTCCTCGACCGGAACGAGCACTTGCAAGCGTTGTCCCGGTTTGAAACGCCAATTGATAAAGCGATGTCCGCTACTGGTCTGGTCGCGAGTCCGTTCGTTCGGCAAGCGGACATAAAAGTGCAGCGTCCGCGACTCCTGATCGATTTGGTCGCTCAGATAGAGAATCTCTAGGTCGGGCACCAAAGTTCCCGTGGAATTTTCACTCTCGATTCGTATCGAGACTTTCTGCCCGTCGCGTAAAGCCTTGGCGATCAACTCTCCATCTTGCTCGAAGGCATTGCCTTCGACGAAAAGTTCCGAGTAATCGGCCAATGTCAGCAACGGGTCGCCCGTATTCACGAAGCGACCGGAGTCGGCAGTCACGGTTTCCGCGACCAGGAGGCTATCTTTTTGTGATAAATCAGGCGAGCTTTCGGACTCGTCGGCGAGTGGTCTGACAGGCGCGAACACAGTTTGCTTGGAGAGCAATGTCCGCGATTTTTGAATCTCTTCCACATCTGCCGGGGACAATCCGTGTAACAGCAGCGATTCGCGTTGAGACTTGAGCGACGCTCGCAGCTTTTGTTGCTCATACTGTCGGTCGAGGACTTGTTTCTCCGGAATCGAACCTTTGGCGACGGATGGACGCAGGCGTTCAATCTCCTTGTTGACGACATCGAGTTCCTCCACCAACTTCAGAAAGTCTACCTGTACTTGCAGCATGTCTTCGTGTGTGAGCCGTAGATCGAAGACAGGTTGCCCCGGTCGAATCGCTTCGCCTTGGACAACGTAAACCTTGGTGATGATCCCGGTCATGGGTGCGGCGACGCGGAGCTTGGTCCTGCCTGGGCGTTCCGCCACGATACCTGGGACTGTGACCGTCCGCACAAACGTCTGTAGTTCGACTTTCCCGACTTGTAAGCCAATGTTCTTGCGAGCTTGCTCGGAGAGCTCCAGAGACGAGGACTCGTCATGTCCCGAGTGTGCCCCGTGGTCGTGCCCGGCATGATCATCCTCGTCCGTCTTCGCGACTGAGGGATTCGCCGATGCTGTTGTTCGGAAGCTATCCCAGCGTTCTTGCACCACAGGGAGCCAACGTGTGTGAGTTGCCCATGCGGAACCCGCAACGATCACAACACCCAGAGCCCCTCCCCATTTCATCCACTGCGAAGTCTTTGCCGGAATCATTCAACGTCTCCTCTGCACGAACGCGAGTCTTTCCGACTCTCTGTGACTTGGGTTCGTCCGAGTGAGCATCCTGCTAACACGAGCGAGATTCTGCGGTTTCGCACTTTCGTGTGCGTCGGACGTGCGTCGCCCTGATGAGGCGATCGCCCTTGGTAGTGTTGGTCTATGATTTCGTGGCTTCGACTGCCGGTACGGGAGGCACAATGCCGGTACTTCGCGAAGTAGGTGGCCAATCGTCTTCGATGGTCATGCCCGAAATCTTTGCGGCAGCTTTCCACGCGTCTCCGAGAGACTTGAGTCGTTCCAACCGTGCTTGCCGCACCGAGCGTTGCAATTCCAGGACCATTAACGGGGACAGATTTTTGCGTTGATCTTCGGTCGCAATGTTCTGAGCCTGTTCCGCTTTGGCGACGACGAACTGGTATCCTTCCGCACGTTTTCGAGCAGCTGCGAATTCACGCACCGCAGACGCAACTCGGTCAGTCAGGTCATTCTCAAGTCGGCTGACTTCCTGCATGGCGGCGCACAGTTCGGCCTCAGCCGCGCGGATGTTGCCTTGGTTTCTGTTGTACAACGGGATCGACGCGCTCACGCCCACCGTGTAGTCGTCGGAACGGTTCTGATTCTGGCGCACGTACCCGCCATTGACGCTGAGATTGGGGATCGGTTCCGCCTTGGCTCGTTGGACCAAGAGGTTGGCCTTTTCCACTCCCCACTGAGCCGTCTGGATTTCAGGATGGACGCTGAGGACATACAGCGGCGTGGCGTCGGCGTTGTAGTCTGGGAACGAATAATCCTCGAAGCGCCCCGCGACCTTGGTAATCGACAGTTGATGTAAGCCAAGCAATGCGGCCAGCCGTTTGTAGGCTGCTGCCTTCTCTGCCTCTGCCGATTCAAAGTCCGCTTCGTAACGAGCTAGTTCCGCTTCGACCGGTAGTACGTCGATGTCCGCCAATGTCTTGGCGTCGTCACGCAAACTTCGAACAGTCGCGGCGGAGTCATAACCATAACGGCGAATCTCTCCCAACATCCGCACTCGTTCTTGGAGTCCGAGCACGTCGAAATATGCCGATCGAATTTCCGCCAGCATGGTGTAACGCTCTGCCATCACTCCCCAATTCGCTTGCTCGATTTCGCGTTCAGCAGCAGCACGGCTGAGCTGCAACTTGCGCCCCATCACAATCTCCTGGGTCACCAGCGGTAGAGAGTTGACGCCCGAACGTCCGGTCTTGTCGCCAAGTTCATCCCAAGTCAGTGCGACCAAGGGATTGGGGTAGAGGCCAGCTTGGTACGCTCGCCCCCGCGCTGCGTCGACTGCGAAGGACACTTTGGCCAGTCGCGGATTCTGTTGGAGCCCAACTGCGACCAGAGCATCGAGCGCCATTCCGCTTCCCGCATCATCAGCGCTGCCGCTGGGATCAACCGTCTTCGGCCAACGTGTGCTCGAAGGAAGAGTATTCCCATCGGGCTCAGAAGCTGCCGTATTCTGTGTCGACGCAGTGGTGAGAGTGATGTCAGGCTTGCGCAAGGATGTCTCGTGGACCGCCCGTCTCGTTCCCGAAGTTGACCGTCCAACTTCGGCATTGGTTGGGCGAATTGGCCTCGGCGTCTCGACTGGTTTTTTCGAAACGAGGGACTTCAATCGGCTCAAAGAAATTGCCGGTTCCTTGGCATTCACCGAATGCGAAGATGCGATCAGCAACATCAGGACCAACGTCCCTATGCCGTACCAATGTCGTGACAGTCGAAGCAACATCATCAACTTCCTTGTTCGAAAAAAGGAAATGTCCGGCGCATGGCAACTCGATAAGGAGAAGGCGTTCAATGGGCTTCTCCTTATCTGCGCTTTCTTACATCAATTGAGTTCTGGCTTTGGCGGCTTCTTGCCGAGCTTGGCTTCGTACTTGGCGGCGTACTCTTCCAGCTTCTCAGGATGACAGATGAAGCACTGGGAATCGGGACGATCGTGGTCCTTGCACCAATCACCCTTCTTCTTGAAGTCAGCCGCGATCTTGGAATTGCATTGAGCACATTCCCCTTCGGGGACGCCATGCTCGTCGCACCACCACCCGTCATGGCTGTGGCCTTTCGCGTCAGCTTTCTTCTCGTCCTTACCGTGGTCATGGCCGTCGCCAGCGTGATGCTCGTCCCCATCCTTGTGATCGGTGTGTGGAGCGTGCTCGGTCTTGGCCACTTCTTTCGGAGGAGCAGAGTTCTGTCCGCAGCCGACCAAGCCGTAGCTCGCAGCAATCAAACAGGTCAGTAACAGGTTCTTCTTCAGCAGGTTCATCACACAGGTTCCTTTCGTGAATACTTTGCTCCATCGGGACTCTCCCGGTGGAACTACACATCAAAGCTACCCAGGACTCGGTCGAGAGATGCGTTTCCTTCAGGCGGCTCGCCGACGACGGCGGCCTTTCGACAAGGGGATCTGGAACTCACCGGCGATCTTCAGCACCGTTGAGAGACACACTGGTTCCGGTGCGTGAGCGATCGCGCCCCGCGCGCCGTGTTGTCGAATCAACTCTGCTAACTGCTCACGCTGACTCGTTGTGAACTTTGGCTTTCGTCCTCGATGTTCTTGCGATGGCATCGCAAATTCTCCTTCTCCAACCTATCCCGTAGTCTTGATTATTCCTTCACTGCCAACCGAATCCGCTCCTCAAGCGACTTCAACCAAAGCAGTGTCCTCAGAAGCCACAAGCTCCCCGTCCCTCAAGCACAATCGACGATCCGCTCTCGCGGCAGCGGCTGGGTCATGCGTAACCATGACGATCGTGCGTCCTTCGTTGACGAACTGATCGAACATGGACAGCACGGCTTCCCGACTTGCTGGGTCCAAATTACCAGTGGGTTCGTCCGCGAGAATGAGCCGCGGGTTGTTGGCCAGCGTGCGTGCGAGAGCGACACGCTGTTGTTGGCCTGTACTCAGTTCGCTCGGCTTGTGGTCGATGCGATTGCCGAGTCCCACTTGCTCCAGAAGTGCGACGGCTCGTTCTCTCTGCTCGGACTTTGCCATTCCGCTGAGATACAGTGGTACGACGACGTTCTCTAACGCGGTCAGGTACGGCACCAGATTGAATGTCTGAAAGACGAAGCCGATGCGTTCTCGTCGACGCTGAGTGCGTTCGGTAATGGACAAGTCGTAGAGCGACTCATTGTCGAGCCACACCTTACCAGTGTCGGGCGAAAGCATGCCGCCGAGTAGCGACAGTAGGGTCGTCTTACCACTGCCGCTGGGACCAACGACCGCCACATACTCGCCGAGTCCGATGTCGAGCGATTCCGCCTTGAACGCAACAACTTCATGTTGCCGTCGGCGATAAGTCTTCGTGACCTGATGCAAATGCAACATGAACCTAGACCTCCTGAAAGCAGATGCACGGATCGAGTCTTGCCGCTGAACGAGCAGGCCAGAACGCTGCGAGCATGGTGATGAACAAGGCTGCCGCGACGGCCATCGCCAGAAGCCCCGGCAGTGGCGTCACAGTGACTCCGGCCCACTGCGAGCCAAGCACGACAGCGACAATCAGGCCGAGCACGCTGCCCCCGATTGCTCCCACAATGCCAAGTACGCACGCCTTGAGCAGGAACAGTCGCGTTACAAAGCTCGGTGTTGCTCCGAGCGCCATTAACGTGCCAACTTCGCGACGACGCTCGCGGACATTCGAAGAGATCGTGGTTGCCACACTCGCTCCGCCAACGACCACCAGTATGCCGAGCACGAGCAGGGATAACTGGCTCATCAAACGATTGACGCCGACTTGCGTTGAAACGACCTGAGAGATCGTCACGACTTTCGAGTCCGGTAGTAGTTCCGCGAGCTTGGAAACCAATCCGCCCGCTGCGTCTTCGCAACAGCCCATGACTTCAATTGCATTGACGACTTCGCCCGCGTTTGTCAGCCGCTGCACTGTGTGCAAATGAGCGAAGACGCGAGAATCATCGACTGTACCCGTGCGGGGCAGCACGGCCAGCACTTGTAACTTCTCACCCAGCATCGGCACTGACTGGCCAACCTGGAGATTTGAGAACTCCGCAACGTCGGCTCCAATGATTGCTTCGTTACCTTTGAGCTGGTCGATTGTGCGATTGCTGGCGAGCGTCTCAGGCGCAGCGTCGTACGTCTTTGGGCCACACGCGGCCTTCTTGCAGCCGTCGTGCTTATTGCTGAACAGGGAGACCGACTGCCACACCGACTTCGCTTGAAATTCGGACTGCGGCAAGATGCCCGTCAGAGTCACATCCCTGTTTGCTACCTTCGCCGAGACACATAGCTTTGGCGAGAGCCGCTCCACACCAGCTAGGTTCGCCAACAAGATGCTGGAGACATGCGACTCTGGTAGTGTCTGCGCCGTGAGGTCTGCCGAGTAGTAGTCCTGCAACGTCGCGTCCTTGGGAAGCACAAGCACGTTTGCTCCCAGCGACTGCAACTGCTGCCCAACTTCTTGTTCAGAGAAAACCGTGACGTGACGAATCGCGACGAGTGCCGTCACGCCAAGCAAGATCGCGAGCGTACTGGTGAGCACGGCCATCGGCCGCTCCGCCAGTTCACGCCAGACGAGAGTTTTGAGATTCATTGTTTCTTCCTTGAGCATTTGCTCCATGCGAGCTGAATCATGGTGACAATTTCGTTGGCATCAGTTCCTGGCCGGTCGTCTAAAGAGCCAGAAGGAGAGAGCCCCCTTCTGCTCATGTGTGAATTCCCACCCATCCCGTCCCAGCTCATTGAGCTTGCGAGTGAGTGTTTTGGTTGCGTCCACGTTGTCCTTCTGAATCTCAGAGAGCGCATCCAGGTCTTCAACGCGGTATTCCCAACGCACTGACTGTTCCACTGCTTGCTTAGGTTTGTCTTGAGCGGTCAGAGCTGGGAGCACGAGTGCCAACAGAACACCACTCGCCCCAACGATGAACAATGCACTGCGTTTCATGTCGTACTCCGTCGTTGTGAAATGAAAGTTGGGGAACTGATGGTGCTCTCCTGGCACTCCGCCGATTCGAGTCTGTGCTACCGCCGAGCTCCCTGAGACGGTTGAGTCGCGGGTTGATGGTGCTGGCAGTTCGGGTCGTCACAGCACTTGCCCGCCTTGGCGAGCGCGGCTGCGATATCGTTCTTCGATGTCGTTGCATTGAATTTGCCGACCAGGACTCCAGGCGGAGCCAGGAGCACCGTCTGCGTCACGGCCGCCTTCGCGTCGATCTGCATCTGGCCAATAAACTTGGTTTCACGCGGATCAGCCGCCGTCATCGAGAGGGGCACGATGCGATCCTTGAAGTGCGGATCACTCTGAAAATCTCGCAATGCGACAGGTGCTGGCCCTTTCGCCGACCCTTGGACGGTGACCAGTACGAGCTTGCCTTCTTGCAACGACTTCATGGTCGCCAACATCGTGGGAGTCACGAAGGCATCGTTAACGGATTCGGGCGTGACCTTTTGAGCAAAGATGCCGGTCATTGCTCCATTTGGGCCGACCACGACGGCCATCGGCAGCGGAGCACGACTCACATCGTACTTGGCCACTAACGCTTGGTTCGCTTGGTCGGTCACTTGCACATAAGTGGCGACTGCCAACTTCTCTTTACCAGCGATGCCATCCTTGATTGCGGAGGCCATAGCTCTCGTCGCATCGTCGTTCTGGCGGTAGAAAACCAAAAAGGTGTAAAGCCCTTCCTTCCCCGCTTGCTCCAGCGTCTGCTGAGCTTTGCTGGGAGACAGAGCTACCCCGGCTGGTTGTTGAGCAAATCCGCATACGGGTGTCATTCCCGCGACTACCGCCAGTAGGGCGGCTAACCATCGAACATTGTCAAACATTGCGATTCCTTTGCGATAACGCTTCCTTGAGTAGTTTCCTAATTCGTCACTGCAATGGCCGGTGTCCGCGGCCAATACATCATCAACACGACGCCCAGTAGCGCAATCGCAGAGCCAATTACGTCTGCGGCGTCAGGTTGGTCGCCATCAATGGCCCAACCCCACAACAAAGACAGCACAATGAAGAAGCCGCCATAGACGGCATACACACGCCCAAAATGACTCGTTTGCAACGTGGGAATGATCCCATAGACAACCAACACCAACGCACCCGCCAAGCCCCACCAGGATGGCTTGCTGTCACGCATCCACTTCCATACGAGCCACCCGCCTCCGATTTCGCAGACGCCCGCGAGAACGAAAAGCATGAGTGACCGAAGGAAGTGAAAAGAAACTTGCATTTGCATTCCTTTCATTAGGAAGTGGTCCAGCCCATGGGGTTGTTTTCCGATGTGAGACCTCCAGAGTCGGGTGTCTGATCCGATGAACGCCGTTCGAACGCCGAGCTGAAAATCATGTAGAGCACCCGCAAGACGAGTAGGGACATAATCATTGCCCCGAGTACGCCGCCGATGACCACGGTCGCTAACGGTCGTTGCACCTCGGCACCCATGCCAGTGCTGAACGCCATCGGTAAAAAGCCCAGGGCTGCCACAAGAGTTGTCATCAAGACGGGCCTCAGGCGTGTAACAGCGGCTTGAGTTACCGCGTCGTCGAGCGACAGACCTTGTTCGCGCAGCTGTCGTACATAGCTAACGAGAATCATGTCGTCCAACACAGCCACGCCCGACATGGCGATGAAGCCAATGCCCGCTGAAATCGAGAACGGCATGTCCCGCAACCACAACGCGATGATGCCGCCCACCCACGCGAACGGGACTCCGGTGAAGACGCGGGCGGCGTCCACGAAGTTGTGGTAGGTGAAATACAGCAGCGTGAAAATCAGCACGAGCGCGATGGGCACGACGATCATCAGGCGGCGTTCGGCGCGGATCAGGTTCTCGAACTGGCCGGCAAACGCGATGCGATATCGTCCCGGCGGGAGCGTGACTTTCTCGGCCAGCAAGCGCTGAGCGTCGGCCACGAAACTGCCGAGGTCGCGGCCACGCACGTTCGCGCTGACCGTGATGCGGCGTTGGCCCCATTCGCGGGTGATTGTGCTGGGGCCTTCGACGACTTCGAGCTTCGCCAATCGCGACAGCGGGATGCGTTCTCCCGTTGGCGTGGAAAGCAGCATCGCGCCAATCGTCTCCGGGCTTTGCCGCAGTCGTTCCGGCAGGCGAACAATCAGCGGGAACCGCAACTGGCCTTCGATGACTTCGCTCAACGGGAACGTGCCGACCGACTCAATCAACTCCAGCACCTTGCGAGCCTGCACGCCGTAGCGCGCGATCTGGTCTTGGTCCACGTCGATTTGCAACGACGGCTGGCCGGTGACCTGTTCGGTGTTCACGTCGGCGTTGCCGGGAATCGTTTTCAGCACCGCTTCGATTTCAGCGGCTTTGGCCGTCAGCACGGCGAAGTCGTCGCCGAAGAGTTTGACCGCCAAGTCGGATCGCGAGCCGGACACCATTTCGTTCATCCGCATTTCGATGGGCTGCGAAAAGGAAATCTTTTGGCCGGACAAATCTTTCAACTTCTCTTCCAGCAACTCAGTGAGTTCGGCCTGCGTGGTCGCCTTTTTCCACTGCGCGCGTGGCTTGAGCGTGATGAACATGTCGGTCAGTTCGACCCCCATCGGGTCGGTGGCGATCTCGGCGGTGCCAATGCGGCTGAAGACGTGCTGCACTTCGTCCGGGAAGTTTTTGAGAATGATTTGCTCCATCGCCGTATTGCCGCGCACACTCTCTTCCAAATCGGTGCCCGCCAATCGCACGATGGCGACGACGATGCCTCCTTCCGACAGTCGCGGCACGAACTCGCTGCCCAAGTTCGGAGCGATCATGCCATAAGTCACCGCCAGCACGGCGGCGGCGAACGCGATGACTGCCGTCTTGTGGTGCATCGAAAATTGCAGCACCGGGTAATGAATCTTGTGAGCGATCCGCATGAGCAACGGCTCGCGTTCTTCGATGTATTTGGGCAACAGCAAACTGGCCAGCACCGGCATCAGTGTCAGCGACAGGACCATCGAACCCATCAACGCGAAGATGACCGTCATGGCCATCGGGCGGAAGAGTTTGCCTTCGATTCCTTCCAACGTGAGGATCGGCGTGTACACGATCATGATGATGAGTTCGCCGAACATGGTCGGTTTGCGGACTTCGACCGCCGCGTCGCGAATCACGTCGATCAGCGGCCTGCGCTTGTTGTCACCGTGAGCGATATGCCGAATGCAGTTCTCGATCATTACCACCGAGCTATCGACGACCATACCAAAGTCGATTGCTCCCAGACTTAGCAAGCTGGCAGCGATGCCGTAGTGCAGCATTCCGCAGAACGCGAATAGCATCGACAGCGGAATCGCCATTGCCACGATGGCGGCGGCTCGCAAGTTACCCAAGAACGCGAACAGCACCGCGATGACGAACAGACCGCCCTCGAACAAATTCTTGCGCACGGTGTCGATCACGAAATCGACCAACGCGGTGCGGTCGTAAACGGTCGTGACTTCGACATTGGCGGGGAGCGTCTTTTTGATGTCGTCCAACTTGTGCTTCATCGACCAAGTGACTTCGTGACTGTTCTCGCCCATCAGCATGAAGCCCAAGCCAAGCACCACTTCACCTTTCCCATCGGCCGTGACCGCGCCACGTCGAATCTCATGCCCAACCGTCACCTCGGCGACATCGCCGATGCGCAGCGGCACGCCGTCGATCGCCTTGATGACCATGCTTTTGATTTGCTCGACGTTGACCGTTCGGCTGCGGCCTTGAACCAACAACATCCCGCTCGCTTCGGAAATGTTCCCGCCGCCGACGTTCTGATTGTTGTTCCGCGCCGCCCCGATCACTTCGTCAAACGTCAGGCGATGCTTAATCAGCCGTTCGGGGTCGATGCGGATTTGATACTGCTTCTCGAACCCGCCCCAACTGTTGATCTCGGCCGTGCCGGGAACCGTGCGCATTGCCGGCTTGACGACCCAATCGTGGATGGTCCGCAGTTCGGTGATGTCGTCCCCCTGTCCGGTGACGATGTAGTGCAAGACCTCGCCCAGTCCGGTGGCGACCGGCCCCATCTTCGGCCGTTCGATGCCGGCTGGCAGACTGACTCGACCCAACCGCTCGTTGACGACCTGCCGAGCGAAGTAGATGTCAACGCCGTCCTCAAACGTGACGACCACTTGCGACAAGCCGAACTTGGACACCGATCGCATCAACTGTAATTTCGGCAAGCTGCTCATCGCTTGCTCGATCGGGAACGTGACTTGCGTCTCCACATCTTCCGGCCCCAACGAGGCCACGACGGTATTGATCTGCACTTGCACCGGCGTCGTATCCGGGAAGGCGTCCACATCCATGTGCGTCACCGCGATACCGCCCGCAACCATGATGGCCGCTGTCGCGATCAACACGATCACGCGGTAACGCAGCGAAAAGTCGATGATGAAGTTCAGCATGATTTTAGTGCTCGCAACCGCAGCCCGCTCCGAGGCTGGACTTCAACAACTGAGCCTTCATCGCCGCGCTGCCACGAGTGGCCACGACTTCGCCCGGTAACACACCGGCCAACAGTTCGACGTGTTGATCGCTCTTCGCCCCCACTCGCACCTGCCGGATGTGGAACACCTTGAGTGAGCCATCCTTCAAGAAGTTTTTGTCGCGCACGAAGACGACATGGCAGTCTCCCTCCCATTGCAGCGCATCGAGGGGCACCGTGACCGCCTTCGGCTCCTCACGCAGCACGACCCAGCCCGCTCCGAAGCTGTTGGCCTTGAGTGTTCGATCTGTGTTGTCGAGCACCGCGCGGACTCGGAGGGTGCGGGTCTGCTCATCGACCGCCGGGCTGATGAAGGCCAACTGGCCAACGATGTCTTGCTGGCTGCCGTCCGGCAGAAACTTGACTTTCTGGCCTAGGGACAAACGGTGCGCATCCTCTTGCTTGACGTGCAACGTCAGCCATAAACGGCTCAGGTTTGCGAGCGTGAGCAGTGACTTCTCCGGCTGCACGACTTCGCCAGCAACCACGTCAATCTCGACGATCATGCCGTCCTGGGGAGCAATGATCGGAATGAGGTTCATCGTCATCGAGCCACCCTCCGATAGGTCGTCACAAAGGTCTTTAGGAATGCCGAGGCATTGCAATGTGCGGGTCATCTGATCGGCGTCTTGTTTCGTCAGCCCCTTCGGAACCGCGAAGCCGAAATTGATCAACGCCTGCGTAGCCATCGTCACGCCGATTTGAGCTTCCTCGTAGGCCGACTCTGCCTCGCGGATTGTCCGCTCCGGCAATACGCCGCTTGCGCTTTTGACGCTGTCGATCGTGCGTTTTTTGAGTTGCAGTTGCACGACCGCGCGACCTAGTTCCGACTTCGCCTTGCCAACGTCCGCTGCATCCACGAGCGCCAGCACGTCGCCTTTTTTGACTTCGTCGCCAAGCGTCTTGAAAACCTTCCACACCGAACCGGGGGCTCGCGTTGACAAGTGGGCGAGTTGTGTTTGGTCATAGCCGAGTTCGCCATTGATCCGCAGGCTCTCCTCCATCGGTCGCTCAGCGGCAACATCCACGTCGATGTTCTGCTTGGCGAACGCCTCAATCGATTGGTACTGAATGCGGCTGAGACTTTTTTTACAGCGACTGTTGTTTTCCGGTCGTCTAAACAAATTGATCGCGGCCACGGTGTCATAGCGCGGCATCCTCGGATCGCTCGTAACTTGAGCCAGTTCGGGATGATGTGTGGGGCACTCGAAAACTCCATGCTCTTTGCACCAGCGCGGCTTTTCCGGTTTGGGCATTAGCTTGGGGTTGCACTCGACGCACTGATCCTCGGGAACATTGTGCTCACTACACCAGTTGGCCTTTTCCTCCACGATGGTCGCGCCGTGTAACTCGGACGCCTTGGGCATCTTCCAGCCGAAGTGATGTCCGAAATACCCAACCGCCGCCAGCAATCCAAACGTGAGCACCGTCGGAACTGCGTTGAAGATGCTGAACAACAAGCGTCGAGGCTTCATCCCATCTGGGGATCTGTCACCTCGGGGCGGCTGAAGAGGCGCGGGTTGTTTCATGAGCGTTGTCATGGGCATGTCCTGCGAGACCGCATGAGTGCACTAATCCGCCTTTGAATGTGGGCGAAGACTCAAGCGCAGTCATAGAAGTGCTGGTCAAACTCAAAATGAGTGACACCAAGCGTGGCAAAGAAAATCGCAAACGGGGGCTCGTTCGCGAAACCAACGCTTTAAGCACGAGCGTTACACGCGCAGAACGGCAGTCGCCAGCGCGGGCAGGTGCGGCGAAAGATGGAGCCTCAACGACTGTTGTCGGAGGCCGCTTGATGCTGAAAGGTCCGCACAATCACTCCACGAAGAGGAATGCAGCACCGCAAAGTCAAGCAAACCAATTGAGTTCTCACTCACCGACCGGAGCGCGATCTGATCTCCAGTGTCCATCATGGAATGCTGGCATCCACATGCCTCCGCAGTCATGAGCGGCGATGTGTCATCGGACGATGGACCGCTCGGAGAATCGCCAGAACAATCGCAACACGTGGATCTAGGCTCCGAGGCGGCGGCTGACAGCGCAGCTTCAACTCCAGCTACACAGCAAACACAGTCCTGCCCTGCCAATTCCATGCACTCGTGCCCATTCGCGCCGATACAGCGAACAACACAGACCGGAATCATCAAATTGATGATCTGGGCCAGTAGCATGATGAGGAAGGGAAACGACCGACGCATGATTGAACCTGAACCTACGACGTTAAAAGCCTAATCGAACTTATCAGCATTTTCGCTAATCTCAGTTATCGGTTTTAGGTCCGCCTCTCAATTAAGTAAACCCTTTTTGGGCCATCAAAATCTCTTCCGTGCTAGTCCCCGCCAATTGCTCAATAAGCCATCGGTACTTGTCTATCCATCCAGCATCCCCGACGAGAGTGACAATTCCAGAGCCGGCGCGCTTGGCCAATTGACAATGTTAAAGGCTGCCTCCAACGGTTTAGCCAGCGGTCTAGACTCACGTTAATGATGCCAACTGCATCCAATTTGACTGCAACTGTGACCGAATTGATGGCGCATCCCTAAACGCAAGCCCAATTTCGGAATCCGTTTAAGTCCACTATTGAGCCCGCTTTTGGTTCGTTCCGCGCTACAGCATGGCTCAGGGAAGTTTTGGCCGGTCTTCGCGTAACCGGGTGCATGCAAGCGCTCTAGGCAATATCTGCGGCTCTGCTACGCATTTGAGATCCGTCTCCCTCCGCAGCTATTCGTTGGATCTCTTGCATTGACCGCTACTTAGAGGGGCCAGATTTGATCGGCACGGCAATTCCTATCGCATTGATAAATGCAGTCCGCGTGGCGGAATGCCATTTGGTTGTGATGGCGATTTGTCCGCGAGACCATTCATGCGAACGGCGAGGTTAATCTGGGTTCTGGTATGTTTTCTCGCCAACATTGAAGGTTGGGCAACTGAAACAGAGCTTGCAACAAACCCACAACCTCTGCCTGTCACACTGCTACGATCGAGTTGTCAGTGCGGTCAATGCTATGTGGCCGAGACGTTGAATTTTCGAATTCAGTGGTGCTCTTCGGCGATTCAACTTAGGGAGCTGGCTGAGACCTGTGAGCGGCTGAAGTCTCGCACTCAGCTGATGTGGTTAGGCACGTCCAAGACCTGGGAGGCTCGTTGCGAAATCGTGGTACATCCCACGGTCGTGGCATATAGCCGCATTTTGGGGCCAGGCAGCGAACGCACTTCGGGCTGCGCGACCATTCGATTGAACCAAGGACGCGTTGCTGTGCGACGGATTGATTTGCGGGCAGATGCCGCCGACTGGTTGAGCGAAAGTCTGCCGCATGAACTCACGCACGTCGTGATGTCAGAGCGATTTACAGCCCGACAAATGCCTGCATGGGCCGACGAGGGCATCGCGATGTTGGCCGAGTCGCCAGAGAAATTGCAGCGGCGATTGCATGAGCTTCAAGGCTTGATTGCAGCGAATCGTACTCTGCGATTGAGTGAGCTTGTCTCACTCAATAACGGGCCTACGTCCGAAGGGTTTGCAGCGTTCTACGGCCAGAGCGTGACGTTCACGGGCCTGTTGCTTGAACTGGGTACGCCAGAGCAACTCATACGATTTGCGGAGCAAGGTCAGCGAGATGGCCACGACAAAGCGCTACGGGATATCTACGGCATTGAATCGTGGACAGACCTCGAAGCCAAGTGGCGAACATATGCAGTTTCGCCGCGTTTGCGATTGCTCGCGCGGCACACCTTGCCGGAACCGAAGTCGGACGGCCTAGTCACGCTCACACCCAAGAAATCGGGTGTCGTGACCGACTGAGTGGCCTCATTCGGGTGTAGAATCAGACGGCTCGACCAGCCCTCGCGATTCTGGCAGCGAACCGCCGGTGACACGTCGCAATGTTGCGAGGCGACGTTGCAATTCGACCTGCGATTGAAGCCGCCGCTCACGAGCATCAATGAGCTGCCTTTGTGCAGTCGCCAGATCGAGGAAGTTGATTTTGGAGTTGTCGTAGTTGGACCGTGCAACTTCAACATTCTGCTCGGCAGCTGGCAGCAACTTTTGTGAATACAGCTTGCTTGTGCGCTCAGACTCGCGAACTTGTTCGTAAGCCGCTTGGACCTCGGCCTGTGCATCCAGCACGAGTTGATCGTGTTCAGCGCGAGCCTTCGCCACTTGCTGCATCGCCTCGCAAACGGCGGCGTTCAAACGGTTGTGATAGATGGGCATGTTGACTCTCACACCGACTTGGCCACGCAAGTCGCTCTGAGTATCACGCGGTTGCCAGAAAGTGTCATAGCGCCCAAAGAATTCACCATCGGGATAGTAGTTCTTGTAGGTCAGGGCGAGCTTCGATTCCTCTGCTTGTACTCGTGCCATAGCGGCCGCAATTTCGGGACGTTCCTCAATGGACAACGAGAGCAGTGTCTCTTGATCGAGCAAAGGAGTCTGATGAAACAGGGACTTGGGGGGCGGTGGCAGAGACTCGGTGGGACGGCGACGCAGCAGCACATTGATCCGGCCCGCAGCGACTTTCTCCATGCGTTCGAGCTCGATGCGACGTTGCTCCAGATTGGCGATTTCAACGTCGGCTTGCAGGACATCTTGTTGCGTGACTAGCCCCGTTTCGTACCGGCTCAGGGCGTTGTCGCGGTACGACTTCAAGATCATCGCATTCTCATCGTTCAAGTCGATTTGCTGCCATGTCACAAAGTAGTCCCAGAAGGCGAGCTCGGTGACTTCCGCGAGCTTCTGCTGCGTGGTCTCAATATCGTGTGCGGCGCTGCTGGCTTCCCAGCCTGCGGCGGCTCCTCGCAATGCACGTTTGCCAGTCCACGGAATCTTTTGTGAGGCTTCCAATGCGTACGCCGACTCTACGTCGCGCGAACCCAACGATGCAGGGGCGACAGTCATCCCGAACATGGGATCTTCGAGCGAGATCACTTGGGGATATCGCTGAGAGGCGGCTTGCCAAGCGGCATACATCGCCTCAACAGATGGATGTGCGGTTTGCACTTCGGCAATCAAGACGTCGAGAGAAAGCTCATCGACGCTGGCTAGAACGGACGTGCGAGCCAAATGCTCTTCATCAGGCACTGCGGACTCGGTGTGAGCCACTAGTCTCAGGGGGTGTGTTTCACGGGACTGCGGGCGCGAGTCCTTAGCCTGACCCATGCTAGGCTTGTTCACACTGGCGCTGGGCGTCGGTCGCAGGGCGTAGCGTCCCAGCGGCGATTGGCAGCCCAAAACCGCCGCGCACAGCAATCCCAGATACGGAACAAAACGACCCAGCGACATGTCGCCTCCCTGCGAAACGTGCTGGCTTGCACCTGGCGGGTTAAATCGCAGAACGAGTGTTCTGCGAGAGTTAGCACCTCGCTCGGGTTATCGGGATTCCATGATTCGGGCGCTAAAAATGTCGCTCACACCGGCACAGCTATCCCAAATTGCCGCCATCCTGCGACATCGCGCTGTGACACGATTCCAGGCTGAAGGCTTTCGGAAAAGATCCTCTCATCAGCTGGCTGACTGCAATCTGACTCAACAATTCAGTCCCTAGCTTCGTACAAGCCCGCAGCGGGCGTGATTCAGTTCGGCGGAAATTGCCCGTAACCCCTAATCGGTGGTTGGCATTTCAGGCTTCGAAGATATCTTCTAGTTTGGTCGGTGCGACTTGCCTGTTGGTCAAGAGAAATGCTCATGCAACGACTCCGCAAAATCCTACGAATCTGCCTTGTGCTGGCGATGATGCCGTTGACGATCTTCAGCGGTCGCACGATGGCGGGTTGCGTGTGTGCTGACGGACATTTCGAACCGTTCTGCACGGGAGGATTTGTCCGCTCGAATGCAGTACACGGCGCACATCTCGGTTGTGCGAATTGCGCATCCAAGTCGACGGCAAAGAGCAGTGCCAAGCATTCGTGCTGCGGCGGTGAAAAATGTGCTGTGAATGCCGCTTGGGTGAACACTGATCGCGAACAGGGCTGCTGCCATCCGCTGACGCTCTTGCCGATGATGGCAGAAGAGACTGTCAGAGCCGAATTCGATGCCGACATTGTGGCGCTGCCACACATCATTTCGTTGAGCGTGTTTCCGGTAGTTCTCGATCATCCAGTTCATGTCGTGAACTCTGGACCGCCGCGAGTACAACTCGTGCAGCTACAGCGATTTCTGCTTTAAGCCGGTCTTTGTGAGACCCCGCTGTGTACTGAGGGCATTCTGCTTCTGCCTTCACCCATTTCCGCCCGAGGTGCCGTTGTTGGCACTTTGAGTATAGGAAGTCGGTCCCGTTACTCGGCTCATCAGAGTCGAGAACTACCCTTCGACACTGCGTCGATGCAATTGTGCTTTGAGGTTCTCTCAAAGCCTGAGCAGTTCCTCGACTCCGTGTTCTAACAGGCGTCATCGCCGAACAGATTTGGCGAAGGACATTGCCGTGTTTTTGCAAGCCAGTTGTTTTCGGTAGCGCACAAGGCGCTTCCGCATCTGGCTTCGTCAGATTTTCAGAAACCAATTCTGTCAAGGAACTTGATCATGTTGAAGTTATTCTCAATCGCTCTGCTGGCCAGCACTTTCGGTCTGAGCACCGTCGAGATGGCTCATGCAAATGGCCATCGTTGTTGCGTCCAGCAGTCGTGTGCAGCAACGGCTTGCGCTCCGAGCTGCGCCCCCGCCATGACTCCGGCACCGATGCCAGCGGGACCAGGAGTTGACGCCGTCCCGATGCCACCAGCGGCGGCTCCGCAAGCCGACGCGGGCACCTTTCGCAGATTCTCCTACGATCCAGCCATGCCTGCGCCAGCGTATCGCAGTGCTGCTCCGTCGTATCGGAACGCTGCCCCGTCTTACAGGCCCAGCTATATGCGTCTGAAGACCGACCCCCGCAAGTACAGCGTCGACTAACTCGCTGCCACGTTGCGTTTGCTTGTACTTCATGGCCCGAGGGTACTCGGGCCATGAAGTCTTTCTGTGAGCACAAGTCTCGTATGAAAGGGTCGTATGAAACTCACTGCTATTGTGTGTTTGGTCGCGCTGCTGGCGGCAATGAGCGTCATCACGGCAGACGAGCCGCCTCCAGCGGCGAAAGAGAAAGTTGAGAAGAAACAAGAACTCGTGAAGGCGACGTTCTTGATCACGGGTCTGCATTGTCCGCCGTGCACGCAGACCGTCGAAGATTCAGTGCGAAGCATTAAGGGCGTGAAGTCGGCCAAGGTGGATTGGAACTCCAAGAACGCCACCATCGAGTTTGATGAGCTGCTCGTTCCGAGCCAAAAGCTATCGCTGTTGATCGCGGGGACACCGCACATGATGGGCGGCGAGATGCAGTATGGCGCTTGGCTGGCCTTGAAAGTTGCAGACATGAAGGACAAGGACGACGCCACCTGGAACAAGCTCAAGGAGACACTCAGCAAACAGCCGGGTGTGAAACAGGTCGCAGTCTACAAGGCTCAATCTGGGGTTGGTGTACGCTTCGATGCGAAGGGCGAACTCACTTCGCAGAAGCTCATTGCTGCTTTGCTGGAGGCCGGCTTCAAAGCCACACACTACTAACAAGACTAATGCTCTGTTCCTGAGTCATTTTGAATGGCGGCAGCTGGGCCTGGTTGGCGGGTTTGTTAGCACCATTTCCTAAGCTGGCTTGTGTCTCGGCTGCCGCTTTTTTTGCGGTGATGAGCAGAAAGAACGACGATGTCGGACAGGACCACAGGCGAACCTCGCCACCAGTCGGAAACACTTACTAACGACGAAGGTGGCTTGCGAGCTCCTCCACACCTCAAGGGTTGGAGAAAGTGGTGGTGGTGGTTCGACTTCATCGTGCTGGTGAAACTTGCGCGGTTGAGGTTCATCGGTATCCTGGCACTGATCGGAGTTCTCATCACGCAATGGGATTTGCTGTTGTCCTACTACGACAAGTGGACGCGCCCTGCTATCACGGCTGACGCCGCAAAAGGTGATGTGGAGTGGTTCTGTCCGATGCACCCTTCAGTCGTCCGGGACAACTCCAAAGACAAATGCCCTGTTTGCTTCATGCCACTGTCGAAACGCAAGAAGGGAGACGGCACAGTCGAACTGCTGCCAGCAGGAGTAGTCAGTCGCGTGCAACTGTCGCCCTATCGAATTGTGCTAGCGGGCGTGCAGACTTGGGAGGTGCGCTATGTACCCCTCGCGAAGGAAATCTCGGCGGTGGGCTACATCGAGTTCAATGAGAGCGGCCAGCGCAGCATTTCGGCACGATTCGATGCGCGGATAGACAAACTGTTTGTCAGCCAAACCGGACGTATGGTGAATGAAGGCGATGAACTGGCTTCGATCTACAGTCCCGAGATGGTGGTCGCCACAAAGAGCCTGCTGGACGGCCAAAAGTCCAACAATCAAGCGTTGCTCAACAGCACGCGTACGCGATTGCAATTGCTCGGCATCAGCGACGATCAGATCGACGAGATTCTGAAAACCGGCACGGCCAACACGCACTTGACGATTCGTTCGCCGATCAATGGGCACGTCATCCGCAAGTACGTCCGCGAAGGACAATATGTCCAACAGGGCATGCCGCTGTTCGATGTCGCGGACCTCAACACGGTGTGGATTCAAGCTCAGATTTATGAAGACGACCTGTTGTTCTTGCCGGAAGAGTTGGCCCATAACAATGGCAACAATTTGGCCGCGACCTTGCCCGTCACGGCCACCACGAAAGCGATGCCGAATGAAGAGTTTCATGGCTTGTTGACGTTCGTGTACCCGCATGTGGACCAGCAGACGCGCACGGTTACGGTGCGGTTTGAACTCGATAATCCCAAGCACAAACTGCGACCGGGCAGCACTGCGACCGTCACATTGCAGGTGCCACCGGAGCGTTGGGCTCTGCTCTCAGGATTCGATGCTGCGGATAGCGAACGCTACGCGCGACTGAAGCTCGGCGAACTACTGGCGGTGCCGGATGGTGCGGTGATCGACACCGGCAGCCAAAAGATCGTCTATCGCGAAGCCGAGCCAGGCGTATTCGAAGGAGTGTTGGTCAAGCTCGGTCCGAAGATGATGGGATCGGATGGCATCCCGTACCTCCCCGTGCTCGAAGGCTTACAGGCCGGGACCAAGATTGTGAGTTCCGGCTCGTTCCTCGTGGATGCGGAAACACGACTCAATCCCGCAGCCGGTTCGATCTACTTCGGTGGCAGTGGCGGCAAGAGCAGCCCAACGACCGTCCGACCGACAACTCCCGAGGACACGGATGCCAAGCTCAACGCAGTGCTCGCGAAGCTCTCTCCAACGGAGCGAGAAGCCGTTGGAAAGCAACGCTTCTGCCCGGTGCTCACTCAGAACCGATTGGGTTCAATGGGTGCTCCTATCAAGCTGGCGGTGAATGGCGAATCCGTGTTCTTGTGCTGCGCGGGCTGCAAGGACAATGCGCTGGCGGACCCCGCTGCAACTCTCGCCAAGGTCAAAGAGTTTCGAGCTCAAAAGCCATCCGCTGCGCCAAACAAGCCCACCCCTAAGGATCCGAAGGCCGAGCAAGAAATCAAAGACGCATTGGCGAAGCTGGCACCCGCTGACCAGAAGCTGGCGGAAGCTCAACAATTCTGCGTGATGCTGGAAAAGAGCCGACTTGGTTCGATGGGGACACCAATCAAATTGATGGTGGATGGCCAGCCGGTGTTTCTGTGCTGCGAAGGTTGTGAAGGCCGAGCCCTGTCCAATAAGTCCGCTACGTCGCAGAAAGCCAAGCAACTTCAGACCTCAACTCCAGCTGACGCCAAGACTCCGGGCTCGCTGACGGAGCAGAAGATCACAGCTGCGCTCGGAAAGCTCGCAGCAGAAGATCGAAAGCTGGCGGAAGCCCAGCGATTCTGTGCGGTGCTGGAAAAGAGCCGACTCGGTTCCATGGGGCCACCCGTCAAATTGATGATCGAAGGCCAACCGGTTTTTGTGTGCTGCGCCAGTTGCAGCGAGACGGCATTGAAGAATCCGCAGCAGACACTCACCAAGGCCAAGGCATTGACCGGAGGCCGTCGTGATTGAACGCATTATCGAGCTGTCGATTCGCAATCGCTTTCTCGTGCTCATCGTGACCGTAGCTCTGACCGTGGCGGCGATTTACGCCACGATCAATACACCAGTTGATGCAATTCCCGACTTGAGTGAGAACCAGGTCATCGTGTTCGTCGACTGGATGGGCCGCAGTCCGCGCGAGATTGAAGATCAAGTCACCTACCCCCTATCGCGGAAGCTGCAAGGATTGGCCGGAGTTCGAGCCGTGCGGTCGTCCTCCGAGTTCAACTTCTCGATGATTACGATCATCTTTCAAGACGACATCGACTTTTACTTCGCACGGCAGCGAGTGACCGAAAAGCTCGCACAGTCCAACACATTTCTGCCGCCAGGGGTTGTGCCGTATCTCGCTCCTGACGCGACAGCGCTCGGGCAGATTTTCTGGTACACGGTCGAGTGCGACGCAGCGCATCCATTGGATTCCGGTCGTTTATGGGCGCTGAACAAATTCTATATCGCACCACAGCTCAACGCGGCTCCGGGTGTCGCGGATGTTGCCATCGTGGGTGGCACACCAATTGAATACCAGATTGACGTACGACCGGAAGACCTGAGGGCTTATGGGCTCACGTTGGGGGAACTCTATGCGGCGGTAGGTAAGAGCAATCAGCCGTCAGGGGGTGGCGTCATACAGAAGAACAACGCCGAATACATCGTGCGCGGTGTTGGTTGGATTCGTGACAAGGAAGACATCGAGAATACCGTCATTCGTGAGGTGCGGGGCACACCGATCTATGTGGGGACCGTTGCCAGCGTGCAGCTTGGCACTCAGTTCCGTCGCAGCGTGCTTGAGAAGGACGGCAACGAAGTCACTGGTGGTGTTGTGCTGATGCGCCACGGCGAGAATCCACTCGCAGTGACCGGAGTCGTCAAAGAGAAGATTCAAGAATTACAGCCCGGCTTGCCGGTCGGCGTTCATATTGTCGCAGCCTATGACCGCACGCGGCTGATTCACGGCGCGATCCATACGCTCGCTGAAGTCATGTGGCACGAGATGCTGATTGCATCAGTTGCGATCCTGCTGATTCTGATGCACTTTCGCAGTGTGTTCGTGATCTGCATCACTCTGCCGCTGGCGGTGCTGTTTTCATTCCTGATGATGTGGTTGCTGCGAACATTTCACATCATCGACATTCAGGCCAACATCATGTCGCTGGCTGGCCTGACGATCTCGATTGGTATCCTGGTCGATCAAGCGATCGTGATGACGGAAAACGCGACGCATCACCTCAAAGAGCAATTCGGCGACCGCAAAGTCAGCGGCGACATTCGTGAGATCATCATCCCTGCCTGTCGCACAGTCGGCCGACCGATTTTCTTTTCCGTGCTCATCATGCTGCTGTCCTTTATCCCGGTCTTCATGCTGAGTGGCCGCGAAGGGAAGCTGTTTCATCCTCTTGCCTTCACGAAGAGCTTCGCCATGATCGGCGTGGCAATCATTTCAGTGACGGTCGTGCCCGCCTTGCTCCCGACGTTCCTGAAAGGCCATCTGCGCAGCGAAGAAGAGAACTGGATCGTCCGCAGCTTCATCCATATCTACCGTCCGTTGCTGACATGGGCATTGCCGCGCCGCAACCTCGTGATGTGGGCGTTCGCGGTATTGTTGGTACTCGCGGCCGGGATGTTTCCGCTGCAAGCCATCATCGGGCAAGGAGCGTCTGAGGTCGCGTGGCGGGCGACGTTTCTCGCAGTGTTCGCGGTGGTCACGTCTTTGACTGTCCTCTCGACACGCGGCTGGTACTGGCAGGTATTGTCGCTCGCGAGCCTGCTCTGGATCGGTCTGTGGGCCTATCAGTTTCCCAAGATCGGCGTGGCCTTCATGCCAGCGCTTGACGAAGGAACAACGCTCGACATGCCGATCACCGTGCCACGCGCCAGCGTCACTCAAGCGGCGGACGACCTCAAAGCTCGGGACGCCCTGTTGCGCGGATTCCCCGAAGTGGAATCCGTCATCGGCAAAGCGGGTCGCGCCGACACACCCACTGATCCAGCACCTCTGGACATGGTCGAGACGTTCGTGAATTTTCGTCCGAAGGGACATTGGCCGAAACGCGTTATCCGGTATCCCGACGCCGCGAAGCAAGCCGCTCGCGTGCTAACCATGCTCGAAGAACGCGGCTTCGTCGGACACTCGAAATCGCACGATGACCGCGAGACGCTCATCAATGACGCAACGCAAAAAGCCATCGAGCGATTCGATGAGACCATGCGAGAACTCGCTCTGCTGCGGTACACGGAGTTCGAGCGTGAACTTGCGCCGCAGTTAGTTCAATTCGCGATTGAGGACTGTGTGCGCAAATGGAAGGAGAACGGCTCGCTTTCCACGGACCCAGTATTGGCGACGGATGATCTGGTGTCCCGCTACGGCTACTGGCTGGTGGAAGCACCGTCGCTGGAAGATGTCACAGAACTTGTTCGCCATGTCGCTCGACAGCTCGAACAGAACGGCCAGCTGAGCGACCTTGTGGCGGCGCTCGAACTCAAGGAATCAGCGGTCATCACCGCTTGGCGTGGCATTCAAGAAGCGATGGGCGAGAAGCGTCCGACGTTCGCGGTGGCCGTGCTGCGAGTTGTCACGGCTGAGCGAGCGAGGTTGTGGTCTGAGCGAGTTCATCATCTCAATTGGGAACTCGCCGATTACGGGTCGGAAGCATTCCTGGCCTATGCTCTCGAAGAAGTCGCGAGCGTAGCTCGCAGCACCGGCTTGCTCGTGAATGTGCAACGCGCCGCCGAAGCGGAAGCGTTCGCCGATGCCTCTCTGCAATCCCAACTCCCGAACTCTTCGCCTTCGGTGTCACCGTTACATCCCGCATCCGGGCCATTGCGGGAATTGCGCGACGAACTGCTGCCGTCATTCCGTAAGGATGTTTTCTTCTGGCCTCGGCAGACAGGACCGAAGGGTGATCTCGTTGACGACGAGATGAGTCGCGTGCTGCAAGTTCCGGGCTGGAGCAACATCTTCACTCAGCCCATCATCAATCGCATCGAGATGCTTTCGACCGGCGTGCGAACGGATATCGGCGTGAAGGTCTTTGGCCCCGATCTTGAAACGATTGATCGCGTTTGCAAAGACGTCGAAGCCGCTCTCAAGCCGATCAATGGAGCTCGTGACGCCATTGCCGCTCCGATCATGGGCAAGGGCTATTTGCAGATCGACATCGACCGCAAAGCTGCAGCGCGCTACGGCATTAGCGTCGAAGATATCCAGAACGAAATTGAAGTTGCTCTGGCAGGTCGTACGGTCACTTACACAGTCGAGAAACGCGAACGGTTCCCCGTTCGCATTCGCTATGCCCGCGTGAATCGCGAAGACGAAGAAAGCATTCGCAAGCTGCTAGTCAGTTCCAATGGCATGTCCCTCTCAAGCGGATCGGCCATGGGCGGCGGCATGAGTGGTTCGTCGGCCAAGAGCACGACAATGTCGTCGAGTAAGACGGAGTCGTCTGCAACAGCGGAATCACTGACCGCGCCGACGGTCCCAGATGACTCGCATTCAGCGTCACCAGCCCATGCACTGCGCGGTCAACCGCTCATCCCGTTGAGTGCGCTGGCCGAAGTCCGCATCGTCGAAGGCCCGGCCATGATCAAGAGCGAGAATGGCCGACTGCTGAATTACGTGACACTCAATGTGCGTGGCCGCGACATCGTCGGCTTCGTGGGCGAAGCCCAACGCGTCGTCGCTGAAAAGGTTACTTTGCCGGAAGGGGTGCATATTGAGTGGAGCGGCGAATTCGAGCATCAAGTCCGGGCCGCTCGCACGCTGCGGGTTGTCTTCCCCGTGGTCATCGTGCTGATCTTTGTGATTCTGTACCTGACTTATCACGACCTCGCCGACGCTGTGTTGATGATGCTAGCCGTCCCCGAGGCATTGGCTGGCGGCGCGTTCTTCATGTACTTGTTCCCCAAGATCATGAACGGCTGGGAAACGCCGCCGATGGATTTCAGCGTCGCCGTGTGGGTGGGTTTCATCGCCTGCTTCGGCATGGCCACCGAGACTGGCATCATCATGCTGGTCTATCTGCGTGAAGCAATCGACAAACGCGGCGGACTGGAAAAGATCGCATCGCTCGAAGAGCTGCGGCAAGCGGTCATAGAAGGCGCGGTCCATCGTCTACGCCCCAAACTGCTCACCGAAGGAGTCGCCATCATCGCCATCTTTCCAATGGTCTTCGCGAAGGGAGTCGGCGGCGAAATCCTCGCGCCGATGGCCTTACCCGTACTCGGCGGCCTCCTGATCTCAGACGAAGTTGTCGATTTGTTCTTGCCCGTCCGCTTCTATTGGGTACGAAGAGCCCGCTGGCTCAAGCTACACGAAACTAAACTGACGACGTCCCCGTCTCCAACAGTGGTGGATAACTAGCATGATCGAGGGTTGCGACCGACGAACGAATAAGTATTTACTGGACAGCAAACGGCCCCAGCACCACGTAACCATCCACTCAAACGACGGTATCAGCCCACCGACATATGACTTGATGTCTACCGACTCCGTCTTGAACTTCGCAGCGATGCGACCCGCGCGACTGTGGGCAAAAAGCCACTGCAATCAGTGCTCTTAACCGTGGGGAAGTCGTCTGCAAGTAAGGGTGGTGTTGCGGCCTGCGCTGATCAGGTCCGATATTGACTATGAGCGGTAGTTCGGAGACGAATGACTCATCCTCATTCGACAGGAATGCGGCCATGTACCAAGGCAACGAAATTTCCGACAAAAGTAAAGATGCGATCAATTCGGCACTGCTAGCCAATCACCGGCGTTTCCTTGGCTTTCTCGAAGCGCGCGTGGGAAACCGGCATGATGCCGAAGAGATTTTGCAGAACGCTTTCGTGCGTTCTCTGCAAAAAGGGGATGAGATACGCGACTCAGAGAATGTGGTCGCCTGGTTCTATCGCCTGCTTCGCAACGCGGTTGTTGATCACTATCGGCATAGCACTGCCAGCCACCGGTTGCTTGAGAACTTCGCGGAGCAGCTTCTAGGCACGGATGAGCGCGCAGATGCGGCACTCGACAACGTAATCTGCGAATGCGTGAAAGAACTCGTTCCGGTCCTCAAGGCCGAGTATGCAGACTTGATTACGCAGGTTGATTTGCGGGGAACTGACGTGACGTCCGTTGCAGAATCGCTGCACATTACCCCCGGCAACGCCCGCGTGCGTTTGCACCGAGCGCGAACTGCTCTGCGGCAAGAGGTGGAGCGAACATGCCGTACCTGCGCAACGCATGGGTGTCTCGATTGCACCTGCACCAAAAAGGACAATCCCCTACGAAAATCGCCTAAGGAGCTGTAACGCTTACCGGGTGAGACCGTCAGCAGTTGCAACAGAACGGGATGCTTGGAAGTAAACCCGGCTTTTCGGCCGGGACAAGCGAAACCGAAAAGGAGCAAATGCCATGACGAACACACTGCGCCTCCAGACCAATCTCAACTGCCATGCCTGTGTTGCGGCTGTGAAGCGGTACCTGGATGGCGACCCGTCGATTTCTCGCTGGGAGGTGGACATTGGAGTCCCAGAGAAAACGCTGAAAGTACAGGGAGATTCAGTTTCGATCGACAACGTAAAAGCTGCACTCGCGAAGGCGGGCTTCAAAGTGCTGGGTGAAATTTCTGACCAATCGCCAGATCAGGCATTGCCGATCACGTACTATCCACTGGCGCTGCTCGTGACCTTGCTGGTCGGAGTGGTGTGCCTGGTGGAACTTGGAGCCAGTAGCTTCGCCTGGGAGCGGGCGATGCGGAATTTCATGGGCGGTTTCTTTGTCGCCTTCGCTTTTTTCAAGTTGCTCGACCTGCGTGGATTCGCTGACTCTTACCAGATGTACGACGTGGTGGCACGGCGTTTCTGGGGTTACGCTTATGTCTACCCATTCATCGAATTGCTGCTCGGAGCCGCTTATCTAACAGGGTTCCAATCCGCGGCGACGAACTTCGCCACGATCGTGGTCATGTCCGTCAGTTCTGTCGGTGTGATCCAGAGCTTGCTCGCCAAGCGTAAAATTCGCTGTGCGTGCCTGGGCACGGTTTTCAACTTGCCGATGTCCGCGGTCACGCTCGTCGAAGATGTGCTGATGATCGTCATGGCAACCTTGATGCTCTTTTCGGCAACACACTGGCTACAGGCTGTTGCTTCCTAACAGATCCCATTTCACAGGGAGGTAGTTTTCCACTCAAGTTTCTATTCCGGCGATGAGCACAATAAATCCATCGCTTTCAAGCGGGCATTCCGCCTTCGTTGTCTGTCAACTGCAACGTGGTCACCGATTTGAGCTGTTCGCGAAATCGATAATGACAAGAATCGGGACAGACGATAGATTCGACGCTGCAACCGGCTTGGCCGTCGTGCGACTTTTCAAGGTTCATTGATCTGACATGTTTCGCTACCTCCTTGCCACATACATGCTGCTGCTGTCGCTCACGGGACCGAACCCGTGTTGCTGCACGCTCGCGCGGTTTGCGGCCTTGACGACGTCTTGGGCCAGGACCGGCGACAACCAGGGAGTTCAGTGGGCATCCTGCTGTCAGCAGCAACTCGCCAGCGACTCGGATGACAAGCAAGAGAAAGCTCCGTCGCACAGCCGATTGCCCACCGAACGCTGCAAGTGCGAAAAGAGTTTGTGCAACACCGTACCGTCGCCGAGTACCGAGTTCACGATCGAGATGACTCGTGCGTGGTTGGATGATTTGGCTTTGAACCGCGCCGCCCCGCTGATGCGGGAGGCTGGCGACTTCTTCGCGATGGTGGTGTATCCCGATGGGACACCACCCGCGGCACGATCGGGTCGCGAGATCCGCGTCGCTCTCCATTCGTGGCAGTGCTAATCGCCACATCGCCGATCGTTAGGTGCGACTAAGGATTGGTCGCTGCCGGCTGATTTCGGCAATTCTGTTTGGCTCAACCGCGACCAAATACAAGCCCGACGCGCCAGCGAGTGTGTTGCTGCGCCGGAATGCTTGTATTGGCAAGGCTTCGTGTGCCAAGTGATGCGCGGCATCACACCGAGTTAGATTCTAAATTTTGTGCATCGGCGCGCTGGGCGGGCCGGAAAGGATCAGATCATGTTTTCTCAAAAGGCTTGGATTGCCTGTGGCTTCGTGCTGAGTGGAATCGTTCTCGTTTCCGGCTGCGCGGATCGTAGCTCGACCTCAGCAACTTCTTCTCCAACAACAACGACTGTCGTGCCGGCATCGGCCACGACGGGGACTCCGGCCGCGAACTCGGAAGAGCACGGCCATAAGGCGGGTGCTCATGGCGGGATCATGATTTCGCTCGGTCGCGACAGCTACCACGCGGAGGCCGTCTTCGAGAAAGGGGGCGTGTTGCGGCTCTACACGCTCGGCAAAGAAGAGTCGCGCGTGATTGATGTCGAGAAGCAGACGCTCAAAGGCTTCGTGAAGGCGGAAGGCGAATCCGAAGCGGAACAGTTCACGCTCGAATCCGAACCGCAGGACGGCGACGCCGAAGGGCGCACGTCGCAGTTCGTGGGCACGCTGCCGAAGGGGCTGTGGGGTCTGAATCTGGAAGTGACGGTCCCCAACATTGTGATCTCCGGCGAGCGATTCCGGCTGGGCTTCAAGTCCACTCCCGAAGAGCACGACGAAGGGATGCCCAACAAAGTGCTCGCCCAGGAAGAGCAAAAGCTGTATCTGACGCCAGGTGGCCTCTACACCGAAGAGGACATCAAGGCCAACGGTAGCACGACGGCCTCGGCGAAGTTCAAGGGGATGATGTCCGCTCACAACAACAAGCCTGAGCCGGGCGACAAGATTTGCCCGATCAGCCTGACCAAGGCGAATTCAAAATTCACATGGTTCGTCGGCGGGAAAGCCTACGAATTCTGCTGCCCGCCATGCGTGGATGAGTTCGTGAAAACGGCGAAGGCAACTCCCGCCGAGATCAAGCAGCCGGAGGATTATGTCAAGCGCTAAAGCTGTTGCCGGAGGCTTTGGTTCCTCGGTTTCCGGTAACGCCTCACGGTGCGGTGGGTCTGTCGCATGGTCCGCTCCTGCCCGCCGTATCCGTGAGGTTTTCAAACACTCATCAGGAAATGTCTTCACAAGGAAGTGGAGGTTGCCATGAACGGATTCAGGTTCAGTCGAGTCGTCTTGGTCGTGGCGTTGACGGTCACGATGTCGGTCGGTTGTGCAGCATCGCGCGGCCGAGGTTGTCATGGTGGTGGTTGTCGAGTTTCGTCATCGGCCGGGTCTGTTCCACCGCGTCGCAGCGACGCGGTTCAGGCCCACGCCACTGACGAAACACCGCGCGGAAAGGTTCAACAAACGTGTCCGGTGACGGGAGAAAAACTCGGTTCGATGGGACCGCCGATTCCCGTCACGGTCGCCGAGAAGAGCATTCGAGTCTGCTGCGACAGTTGCGTCGCCGCCGTGAAAAAGAACCCAAACAAGTATTTGAAAATCGTTGACGACGAACTCGCGCTGTCGGACTCATCCGAGGTCCGGCGGGAGGCGTTTTACGACCGGCCTGCGGAGGCCGGCCGTAGTTCTCGATCGTCAGGAAGTTGCCGAAGTTGTCGCTAACCCAAACTAGCCCGAACGGAGTCCCGTTCATTTCCCATCAGAAAGGAATCCCATGAGTCCTCGAATTCTCAATGCCGCGAGCTTTGCCGCGCTCGCTTTGTTTCTGACCGGATGCGGCTCGGCTCAAAACGGAACGCCGACCGCAGCTCCGAATTCACAAAGCGCCGTTCACGATGACAATGACAAGGCGGGGCAAAAGGCGAACATTGCCCAGCTCAGCGACGAGGATCGCCCGCTGGCGGAAGCTCAGGGTTACTGCGCGGTAACGGCCGAGCCGCTCGGTTCAATGGGACCGCCACTCAAGCTGGTCGTCAACGAGCAGCCCGTCTTCGTCTGCTGCAAAGGCTGCGAGAAGAAGGCCAAGTCCAACCCGGACAAGACGCTCGCCAAAGTCGAGGAACTCAAGGCCAAGGTGAAATCGGAAAGCCACAACTGAGTTCTGTTTTGCAAACGCCGTTCGAGATACCCAACTGAATTTCCCCACTCTTGAAATGGAGCAGAGAGTTATGAAAACGAATCGTTGGTTTCCCGTCACGTTGATCGTCGGCACGTTCGTGTTGTCAGCCTTTGCGCTGTCGATCGCATTCGCACACGACGAAGACAAGCCAGGTCACAAATCCGACAAACCCGATGAAGCCAAAATCAAAGCCGCAATGGCCAAACTTCCGGAAGCGGATCGGTCAGCCGCGGCGGCTCAGCGGTACTGCCCGATGATGGACACCGTCCGGCTGGGAGCGATGGGTACTCCCGTCAAAGTTGTGATCGGCGGCAAGCCGGTCTTCCTGTGTTGCAGTGGTTGCAAAGACGAAGCGGTAGAGCACGGCAAGGAGACTGTGGCCAAAGTCGAGAAGCTCAAGAAGGCAACCGCCGCCGTCGCGAAGTTGTCGGCCGCCGATCAACCGCTCGCGGAAGCTCAACTCTTCTGTCCCATCGAAGAAGGCAGCCGACTCGGTTCAATGGGCACGCCGGTCAAGTTGATGCTGGACGGCAAGCCGGTCTTCTTGTGCTGCAAGGGGTGCGAAGACGGCGCTCGCGAGAACGCCAAGACCACGCTCGCCAAAGTGGACGAGATCAAAAAGGAAAACGTGAAGGCCGGTCACCACGACGGTCACGATCACAAACATGGAGCGGCTGACCACGAACACAAGAAAGGAATCGCTCCCAAGAAGTAGTCGCGCGGTGCGACCTCCACGATTGGCACCGGCCTCTGGTTGGCGACAACCAAGGGATTGACTTCCTCGGCGATTGGTTCTCTGGAGGAAGAACGCCAGACAGTTGGCCGGTGCCTTTTTCACCTTCCCAAGGAGTTCATCATGCGAGTTTGGACCGCGCTCAGTTTGATCGCCGTCGCCGTTGGCTGTGCCGGCAAAGAAGAAAGCAAACCATCGACGAAGACTCCGGCGGCGGATCATGGCGGCCACGCCGATCAAGCGATTCCGTCAAAAGACACGCATGGCGAACACGGAGGCCACGAGAACATGAAGATGGCGACGCTCCGCAAGCTCGTGGTCGGGACTGATCCGTCAAAGCCGCAGGCCGGTTCAGCGACGAAGCTCGTGTTGCAGATTCAGGACGAAGATGGCACGCCGATCAAGACGTTCGACCTGCTGCATGAGAAGCTCGTGCATCTGATTGTCGTGCGCGAGGGACTCGACGAGTTCGCGCACCTGCATCCGGAAGTGGACGCTTCGGGAATGATCACGATCGAGCATGCGTTTCCGAAGTCCGGCAAGTATCGACTCTTTGCCGACCATCAACCGCAAGGCAAGTCGCCGGGGTTGGCCGCTGGAGAACTTGTCGTGGCCGGTGACGATGAACCGGCGGTGGCGCTCGTGCCGAATGCTTTCAATGAAGTCAATGTGGGCGAGATCACGGCTCACGTCTCCATCAAGCCGGGCGATCAGGAAACGGCGGTTCGATTTCACCTCGTCGACGCGGGCGACAAGCCGGTTGGCGACTTACAGCCGTATCTCGGAGCGATGGGGCATCTCGTCGTTATCAGTGCGGACGGTCGCGAGTACGTCCACGCGCATCCGCTCAGCGAAGCCAAGATAGCTCCCGATGGAGCCGTCGAGTTTGCAGCTCACTTCCCAAAACCCGGCACTTACAAGGCGTGGGGCCAGTTCCAAAGAGATGGTGCTGTATTCACCGTCCCGTTCGTGTTGGAGCACGTGGGCGGCAAGACGATGCCGCACGCGGGAGGTCACTAAATGATGCTCCCACGATTTCGCGACGATGGCTTATGGAAGTGCAGGATGTGGCTGCTGTTGCTGGCCATTCAAGCGACGCTGGCTTTCGGGCATGAAGGGCATCAGCCGTTGCCCACGAAGGGCGTGCAAGTCGATTTGAAAAAGGGACATATCACCCTCAGCAAAGCTGCACGGGACGTTCTCGACGTGCGAACCGTTGCGGCCGAGCAGCGTGACAGCATCGAGCGGCTGCGAGCGTATGCGACGATTGTGGCTCCGTGGACCAAGTATGCGGTCGTCACGTCACGGTTGCCGGGACGAGTCGTCGCGCTGCACGTTCGACCGGGCGATGTCGTCGAAGCTGGGCAACTTCTCGCTGAAGTCGACAGTCTCGACCTGCACACGCTCCGGCTGAATTACCAGCAAGCCCAGAACGACATCGACCTCTCGGAGAAGATCCTGGCCGGGATCGAGCCCGCAGCGAAGACGGGAGCGGTCCCTGGGCAGAAGCTGATCGAAGCGCAGCAGGCCCACCGCCAGAATCTCAACACACTCCAAGTGCTGCTCGCCAAAGCGACGGTGCTGAACGTCGAAGAACCGACACTCGCGGCGGATGACGAGTCACATCCACTGCGATTGCCGATACGCAGTACCGTCAGTGGCGTCGTGGTTCATGCGGATCTAGCCGTTGGCAAATTCATCGAGCCGACCGAGCACTTGATGGACATTGTCGATCTCTCGACGGTCTGGATCAAAATCGGAGTACTGGAGCAAGACTGGCACCGCGTTGCGGTCGGGCAAGCCGTGCAACTGACGGTCAGCGGTCTGCCGGGCCATTTGTTCGAGACGAAGGTGGACAAGCTCGGCTCGCTGCTCGACGCACAAACTCATCAGAGTATCGCGTGGGCGGAACTATCAAACTCAGACAAGTCGTCGGTTCTCCGCCCCGGCATGAATGGGCAGGCGGAACTCTCGTGGCAGGGCAAGAAGCCAATCCTGTCGGTGCCAAGCCAAGCAGTGCTCAGCGACGGGGCCGAGCGGTACGTGCTCGTCGAAGAAGCTGCGACGAAGGATGGATCAGAGTATCAGAAGGTCGCAGTCGTCGTCGGGCGGCAAGCGGCAGGATATACGGAGATCGCCGCCGGTAAGCTGCTGCCTGATGATCGCGTCGTCACACGCGGCGGACATGAATTGTCGAGCCTCTTTTTTCTCGGCGTTCTACGTATCGGAACAGAAACCGCGAGGACGATCGGTCTCAAGGTCGAGCCGGTGCTGGAACGAGTGGTGGATCGCATCTTGTCGTTCGACGGCGCGTTGGATGTGTCGCCGCAACTTCGCACCACCGCGTCGTCTCAATTGGGCGGCAAGTTGGTGAGCGTTCGCGTGGATCGCGGCCAGTTAGTCAAAGCTGGAGAAGTGCTGGCCGAGATCGCCAGCCTTGAACTGCAAGACATTCAGTTGGAACTACTCCGCAGCCATCTGGATGGTGAATTGTGGAACGGTACGCTGGCTCGCATGCGCGGCGTGGGTGATTCGGTCCCGCGACGATTGGTACTCGAAACTGAAGGCCGTGTGCGGACCATCGAGACTAAGTCGGCGAACCTGCGACAGAAACTGCTCACCCTGGGGCTGACGGCTCGTCAGATTGAGGATGTCCTCAAGACCAAACACGTCGTCGATGCCTTGCCCATACGAGCACCCATCGACGGAGTAGTGGTCGATTTCGACCGAAAACTCGGCCAGGTCGTGCGAGCCGATGAGTCACTGTTCGAGATTCACGACATCTCACAAGTTCGAGTGCAAGCCTTCGTAGGCGAACGCGATTCGGCACATGTCCAAGTCGGCCAGACGGCGCGCCTCCGACTGGTCGCTTATCCGAACCTCGAAATCGAGGGAGCTGTGACTCGCATTGGCCCAGTGGTAGGAGCCGATAGTCGCACGCAAGCCGCGTGGATCGAATTTCAACAACCACCGACCCTCGCGTTGCAACACAACATGTCGGTGCGTGTCACGCTCACAACAGATCGTCCCGCATCCTCGTTGGCGGTGCCTTTGAACGCCGTTGTCCGTGATGGCCTACGGAGCTTTGTCTTTGTGCAGAGAGCGGAAGGCACGTTTGAGCGCCGGCGGGTTGAACTTGGCCGCATCGACGACCGGTTCGTCGAAATCAAAAGCGGGCTGACACGCGACGAATCAATAGCCACGAGCGGTGTCCCTCACATTCAAACGGCCTACGCGGCGGTGAGGTGAGTCGGCTTGAGCAGTGACGATTCTTTGATGCGTTAGATTCGCTCGGGCCATAGACCACTCCACTAGCAACGCAGAACGAGAACATGGACCCCCATCACGATCATCAGCATTCTGGCAGCGCCGAGTCGGCGGAGTCTGTCATTGACCCGGTTTGTGGCATGACTGTTGATCCGACTCACGCGGCGGCTTCGCACGTTCATGCCGGGCAGACATTTCACTTCTGTGGCACTCACTGCCACAAAAAGTTCGTGGCTGATCCGGCGCGTTACACGGGCGAAGTCGTTCCGTCAGCATCGGCAGCGCCGGCGGCGGCTGAGTACACCTGTCCGATGCACCCCGAAGTGCGGCAGGTTAGTCCCGGAATCTGTCCGAAGTGTGGCATGGGTTTGGAACCGCTGGAGAGGCCGGCAAGCTCGAAGACGGAGTATGTCTGCCCGATGCACCCGGAAGTCGTCAGCGATCATCCCGGTCCCTGTCCCAAGTGCGGCATGGCACTAGAGCCGCGCACCATCGAACTCGCCGAGGGGCCGAGCCACGAACAGATCCACATGACGCGCCGTTTTTGGGTGGGCTTGGTTCTGGGGATGCCGGTGTTCGTCGTGGCGATGGCGGACATGCTGCCCAACAACCCGCTGCATCATTGGGCGGCGATGTTGAATTGGGGCCAGCTGGTGCTCACCACTCCGGTCGTGTTCTGGTGCGGTTGGCCGTTCTTCGAGCGAGCGTGGCTGTCGATCCGCAACCGCAGTCCGAACATGTTCACGCTGATCGCACTCGGAGTTGGTTCGGCGTACCTCTATAGCACCGTGGCCACCGTCACGCCGTCGCTGTTCCCGGAGGGCTTTCGTCATGCCAATGGCTCGGTGATGCCCTACTTCGACACGTCGGTTGTGGTCACGGTGTTGATCCTGCTGGGGCAGATCATGGAACTGAAGGCCCGCAGTCAGACCAGCGGAGCGATCAAGCGATTGCTGGGCCTCGCGCCGAAGACGGCTCGCCGGGTTGCGGCGGATGGTCATGAAGAGGATGTACCGCTGGCAGACATTCAGCGCGACGATTTGCTCCGCGTTCGCCCCGGCGAGAAGGTGCCAGCCGATGGCGTGGTGATCGAAGGGCACAGCACGGCGGATGAGTCGATGATCTCCGGCGAGCCGTTACCGGTTGAGAAACGGCCGGGCGACAAAGTCGTCGCGGCTACCGTCAACGGCACGGGCAGTCTGCTAATGCGAGCCGAAAAAGTCGGCTCGGACACGTTGCTCGCGCAGATTGTCCGCATGGTCGGTGAAGCGCAGCGCAGCCGTGCTCCGATTGAGCGTGTTGTGGATCAGGTGTCGCGCTACTTCGTCCCCGCCGTGGTACTCGTGAGCGTGTTGACGTTCGTCATCTGGAGCCTGTGGGGTGTCGAACCGAAGCTGGCGCACGCGCTCGTCAATTCGGTGGCCGTGCTGATCATCGCCTGTCCGTGCGCGTTGGGGTTGGCCACGCCGATGTCGATCATGGTCGGCGTCGGACGCGGCGCGGAAAACGGCGTGCTCATCAAGAACGCCGAGGCCCTCGAAATTCTGCAACGCGCCGACACGCTCGTCGTGGACAAGACCGGCACGCTCACCGAGGGCAAGCCTCGACTGGCGAGCGTCGAGCCGGCCAGTGGCTTCATAGCGGACGACGTGTTGCGGCTGGCGGCGTCTTTGGAGCGAGGCAGCGAACATCCGCTGGCCGATGCCATCGTCAAGGGAGCCGAAGAGCGCGGGCTGACGATCCTCGCGACGCAAGGCTTTCAATCTGTGACTGGTATGGGAGTCACGGGCATCGTCGAAGGGAAACAGCTTGCGCTGGGCAACGCGAGATTGATGGCCGATCACGGAATCAGCCTTGCCGAGGTCACTTCTCGCTTGGAGGAACTGCGCGGCGCGGGGCAGACCGTAATGTGTCTCGCCAGCGACGGACGTTTCGCGGGGCTGATCGGAGTGGCCGATCGGATCAAGGCAACGACTCCCGACGCCATCCGCGTGCTGCATCAAGAAGGACTGCGAATCATCATGCTCACTGGCGACAGTCGCCTCACCGCTGAAGCGGTGGCGAAGTCGCTGGGCATCGACGAAGTGATCGCCGAGGTGCTGCCGCAGCAAAAGCTCGACGCCGTGAAGCGACTGCAAGCCGAAGGCCACGTCGTGGCGATGGCGGGCGACGGCATCAATGACGCGCCGGCACTGGCTCAAGCCCACATCGGCATCGCGATGGGTTCTGGGACTGACGTGGCGATGGAAAGCGCCGGGATCACACTGGTCCAAGGCGATCTGCGTTCCATCGCTCGCGCCCGCCGCCTCAGTCGCGCAACGATGAATAACATCCGGCAGAACCTCGTCCTGGCATTCCTCTACAACATCGCGAGCGTGCCTGTGGCAGCGGGTCTGCTGTACCCGGTCTTCGGTCTCTTGATCTCGCCCGTTTGGGCCAGCGTCGCCATGAGCCTGAGTTCGCTGTCCGTCGTGAGTAACGCTCTGCGATTGCGGAGGACTCAACTGTGAGGTGGTCTGATCAAACTAGGACACACGTTTCCAACCCAATATCGCAGCTATAGCGCGGCGTTAGAGCGAGAAACTTTTCATGTTGAACTGGATCATTTCCTTCTCGCTGAAGAACCGAGCGATCGTGCTGATCGGGGCACTGGTCGTCATGGTTTACGGAATCATCCAGCTTCGCGAGATGCCGGTGGATGTGTTCCCCGATTTGAACCGGCCGACAGTCGCGATCATGACCGAAGCCGCAGGACTCGCGCCGGAAGAGGTCGAGGTGCTGGTCACGCGGCCGATCGAGTTCTTGCTGAACGGTGCGACGGGCGTGCAGCGCGTGCGGTCAGCGTCGGGCATCGGTCTATCGATTGTGTGGGTCGAGTTCGATTGGGGTACTGACATCTTTCGTGACCGGCAGATTGTCTCCGAGAAACTCCAACTCGCTCGCGAGCGGTTGCCAAAGGACACGAATCCCGTCATGGCTCCGATCTCGTCGATCATGGGCGAGATCATGTTGCTCGGTCTGCGCTCCACAGCCGACCTGAAGACTCCCGAAGAACAAGCCGCGAAGGCGATGGAGTTGCGAACGCTTGGCGAGTTCACCTTGCGCAATCGATTGTTGGCGGTCGAAGGCGTATCACAAGTCACTGTGATGGGGGGCATCTTCAAGCAGTATCAAATTGTCACGTCGCCCGCGCGGCTGGCCGCACAGAACGTGACGCTGGATCAGCTCGTAGCAGCGGCGAAAAAGGCAAATGTGATCGCAGGAGGTGGCATCGTCGTTCGCTCGCCAAAGGAATCACTGCTGCGCATCAACGGACAGAGCCTTACGTTAGAAGAGATCGAGAACACGCCAGTCCTATGGCGTGAGCCGATACCAGTGCGGATCAAGGACGTGGCCGAGGTCCGTTTCGGCGGACCGATCAAACGGGGAGATGGCAGCGCTTGGGTGAAGCTCGAACCTGATGTGAATGCCGCCGTTCGCGAATCGGTGCCGCACGAACACCCCCAGCCAGCCTCACATACCCACGGTCACGACACGGCTGACCACAAACACAACGATGGCGGGAAGCCTGACGAAGACCATGCGAAGACAAAGATCAGCGGCGGCCCAGCGGTCATGATGACTGTGCAGAAACAACCCAACGCTGACACCTTGGTGCTCGATCGAAAGATCGACGAAGTGCTCGATTCACTTCAAAAGGAGTTGCCGCCGGATGTCGTCATCGAACGCCGCATCTTCAAGCAGGCCGACTTCATCGAAGCCGCCGTCGAGAACGTCACCGAAGCCGTACGCGATGGAGCATTATGGGTCGTCGTCGTTCTGTTCCTATTGATGGGCAACTTCCGCACGAGCCTCAGTTCGCTCACGTCGATGCCGCTGTCGATTCTGCTCACGGTGCTCGTGTTTCACCGGTTTGGCATCACGATCAACACGATGACGCTGGGCGGTATCGCGGTGGCGATTGGCGATCTAGTGGATGACTCGATTGTGGACATCGAGAACATTTATCGCCGCCTGAAGGAGAACCGACAACTGCCGCCAGAGCAGCAACGCGCGCCGCTGGACGTCATCTACGACGCCTCGTGCGAGGTGCGGAACTCGATCGTGTATGCCACTCTGATCGTGATTCTCGTCATGTTTCCTTTGTTCTCGATGGGGGGCTTGGAAGGCCGCATGTTCGCGCCGCTGGGCGTGGCCTACATCGTGTCGCTGCTCTGCTCGCTGGTCGTTTCGCTGACATTCACGCCGGTGCTTGGTTCGTTCTTGTTGCCGAACGCAAGACTCTTGGATGAAGAGAAAGACCCGCTCTTGCTGCGGTGGTTCAAACGAGTTGATGCGGTCGTGCTGCGGTTTACGTTGCGACACGCGACGCTGATTTTGGCCTTCGTCGCCGTGCTGGTCACGCTCTCCTGCACGAGCATCTTTTGGATGGGCGGTGAATTCCTGCCCCCGTTCAACGAAGGGACGCTGACGATCAGCCTGCGGATGGAACCAGGCACGAGCCTCGACGAAAGCCAGCGCATCGCGGAACGTGTTGATCGGCTAATTCTCGACGTGCCCGAAGTGTTGTCGGTCTCGCGCCGTACCGGTCGAGCAGAACTCGACGAGCACGCCGAGGGCGTGAACTCTTCCGAAATCGACGTGCAAATGGCCGAGCACAACGTCGCCAAGCCGGGCTGGGGCTGGCAAGCCTTGCGACTGGTGCCGATTGCCCACTTGTGGGGTTACGAGACCGTTGGCCGACCTCGCGACGAAGTCATCGCCGACGTGCGTGATCGCATCACGGCGATCCCTGGAGCTGCCATCAATATCGGTCAGCCTATTTCGCACCGGCTCGATCACATGATGTCGGGAATTCGCGCTCAGGTTGCAGTAAAAGTCTTCGGGCAAGACCTGCGAGAACTCCGCACTGCTGCCTACGACATACAAGACCGGATGCAACTCATCCCCGGCATCGTCGATTTACAAATCGAACCTCAAATTGAGATTTCGCAAATCCGCTTGCGCGTGAAACGGGATGAAGCCGCTCGCTACGGACTCGCGCCAGGCGATGTCGCCGACTTGTTGGAGACCGCCTACAAAGGACAAATCGTCTCACAAGTGTTGGATGAGGACCGCTACTTCGGCCTCGTCGTGTGGTACGACGAAGCCTCACGCAGCGACCCTGACGTCATCAACGAAACAATTCTTGAAACGCCATCTGGTCGCCGCGTTGCATTGGGGCAAGTCGCCGAGGTGCTCGACACAACTGGCCCGAACACGCTCAATCGCGAGCATGTTCAACGCCGCATCGTTGTCTTCTGTAATACGCATGGCCGCGACTTGGCCAGCATCGTGACCGACATCAAGAAATCGCTTCAGCCGGTCGAAGAGAACCTGCGCAAACTTCCGGGCAGTTACTACCTCGAATACAGCGGTCAGTTCGAGGCCCAACAAGAAGCCAATCGCCGCCTGGCAATCCTCGGCACGCTCAGCATCCTCGGTGTGTTCTTGTTGCTCTGCAAAGCGCTCGATTCGTGGCGCGCCGCATTGCAAGTGCTCGTCAACATTCCGCTCGCAGCGTTCGGCTCGGTGCTGACGCTACTGATCGTCAACCATCCGACATCCGAAGCTCTTGCTGCTGCGCCGTGGTGGGATTGGCCGCGCGTCTGGGTGAGCGCGACAAGCCTGTCAGTCGCCCACTGGGTCGGCTTCATCACGCTGATCGGCGTTGTCAGCCGCAACGGTATCATGATGATCTCGCACTACATCCATCTGATGCAGCACGAGGGAGAAGCCTTCTCCGAGCACATGATCGTGCGCGGAAGTTTGGAGCGGCTCGCCCCGGTGATGATGACCGCCATGACGAGCTTCATCGGCTTGTTGCCGCTGCTGTTTGGAGCAGGGCAAACTGGCAAAGAGATCCTCTACCCGCTTGCACTCGTTGTGTTTGGTGGCATGCTGACATCGACCATCCTGGATCAAGTTGTCACGCCCGCCCTGTTCTTCAAGTTTGGTCGTAGGGTCTACGAGCATTCGCCGAGCTCGTCGGTGAATTGATCAAGCACCCTGCACATACCAGTCTCAGGATGACCCTTGAACTCAGCAATTTCCAATGTACCGATGGAACAAGGACATTAACCGCATCGATCCATGTTCTCGATCAACAATAGCCAGCCGCAGCGGATCTGAAAGGGCTGCAAATCGACCACGTTGAACAGTGTCGCTGCTTGAACGAACCGCAGGCGAGGCCATAAGCGCCGGAATCGAGAAACCATGAACGACGTTTGAGAGCGGTCTAACGGAACATGCTTAACAATCGCGAAATCTTGCGCTAACCGAATCTATTTGGCGGAGCCAGCAACTGCCGGAGCCGAGATTGGCTCGCGAGAATCATCGCGTGCCATACAGCAACGAGGACTACAGCCAATCGAGCTTGATGCTGACGGAGTTGCGGCAGTAGCCCAGGACACTGATGGACCACCGAAAAGAGGCTGACGGCCAGGGAAAATTGGACGGCTCCGCCCCCGGCTATGACGAGTTCCGGCGGAAAGATCGGTCGTCATCGTCACCGTCATGACAGCGACGAGCAAGGCAATGAGTGAAGGTATTAGTCGCACGAGAAATCTCCTAAGGGCAAAGATCGCAGCCTCACGAGGCTGCGCCACGGTGGGACAAACTGCGCGGCTGGATCAGCGCGACAAGTTTTCGGTCGCGCACTGGGTTCGCTTCATCACTCTGGTCGGTATCATCCGCCGCAATGGCAGCATGATGATCTCGCACTACATCCACCTGAGGCAGCGCGAGGAGTGAAGCCTTCTCCGAGCAGTTGATTGTGAGCGGAAGTCTGGAGCGTCTCGCCCCAGTGATGATGGCGGCGATGACCAGCATTATCGGTTTGTTGCTGGGACAAACTGGCAAAGAGATTCTTTACCCGCTCGCGCTGGTTGTGTTCGGTGGCAAGCTAACATCGATCATCCTGGATCAAGTTGTTACGCCCGCCCGTTTTTCAAGTTTGGTCGAAGGGTCTACGAGCATCCGTCGAGGTCGCCGGTAAAAAGGATCGAGCACTCGGCACGTGCCAGTCTCGGGATGACCCTTGAACTCAGCAACTTCCACTGCACGGATGGAACGAGGACATTATCCGGCCTGCGACAAATGTCGGTCAGGCCGGAAATGAAACCATCTTGCGGCTATTCGCTCTTCTTCGGTGCAGCGTCGCCAGCAGGGTTCTTCAACGGATTCAGCTTTTCGATCTTCAGGTGCTTCATCAGTTTCGTGGTCTCGGCCTGTGCGGCATCGAGATCCTTCACCATATCGACGCAGCAGGCGGCCACAGCAGCCTTACTGCCTTCAACTGGCTTCTTGCAATGATCTTCACATGCACCGCAATGAGCGAGTGCGCTCTTGTGGAAGCCCTTAATCTTTTCCACCGACTTCTTGACGACTTCATCCTTGGGGTGCGCCGCAGCCAACTTGTCGAGCGCCTTGTTCGCGGCTGCGATGCTTTGCTTCACTGACCCGACGTATTCAGCCGTTTCCTCTGGTGGCAGTGGCGTCTTGACTTGCCCCTGCTGGTAAATGATCCCCGCATAGTCGCGAGCGTGCGCTTGGTGAGTTTGAACCCGATGAGCTTCGAATTCATAAGTTCCGTGTGCGTCTCCGCGTGCCTGCGACGCTGCATTCTGCGCTTGCGCGGCCATCGTTCCCGTCAACACCAACGCCAAACCCAACACGAGTGAACCGACTGTCTTCATGATACGTGATCCCGAAAAAGTCGCCCGATGAGCACGAATAACAGAATCCATGCACCACAAGGGCTGATGACTTTGGGATGGTTAAGCAATCCGAATGCCAACATCCATAAGGATTGCTCAACTTCACGTTTTCCCCAAGCAATTCCTGTGTTTTGGGCGTGGCCTACGCCTTCCCTGAAGTTGAACATGTGTGTGCGAATGGGCACAGCGTGCGGCCTTGGTGTCCAGCTCAGTGCAGAGCCTCTGAGCCCCAGTCTGGGGCACGCTTGACCAGACGCCCACTCGTGTCGCGCATCCCGAACCTATGCCTTATGCAACTCGCTCAAACGACGGCACGAGTTCCGAAGTAGGACTTGAGCTCTACGGAGTCCCGTTTGAACTTCACCGCTTCGGTCAGCTCTACTCGAATCCGTGGCTTCGAATTATTCGCTCTTCTTCGGTGCAGCGTTGCTGACGTGGTTCTTGGTCAACGGGGAAATCTTCTCAATCTTGAGGTGCTTCATCAGCTTCCCTGTTTCCGCTTGCGCTGCATCAAGGTCTTTAACCATGTCCGCGCAGCACTTGGCAACTACGGTCTTGCTTCCCTCTGCTGGCTTCTTGCACGCAGACTCGCACATGTCACAGTGAGCGAGAGCACTTTTGTGGAACTTCTTAATATTCTCCGCCGACTTCTGGACGGCCTCGTCTTTGGGATGCGCGGCTTGCAGCTTGTCGAGCGCTTTGTTCGCAGACGCGATGCTCTGCTTCACCGATCCGACGTACTCCACGGCTTCTTCTGGTGGCAAAGGGGTGTTTATTTGCGATTGTTGAAAGACGATTTCTGCATAGTCGCGAGCGTGCATTTGATGGGTTTGGACCCGATGGGCTTGGAACTCATAGTTCCCGTGCGCATCTCCTCGCGCCTGGGAAGCAGCATTCTGCGCCTGAGCACTCATCACTGCTGTTAAGATCAAGGCAAAACCGAGCGTTAATGAACTGACAGTCTTCATGGTACCGCGACTCCAAAATAAACGACGCTAGAGGCGCACGAATTACAAAATTCGTGCAGTTACTTGGGCTTCAAAGGCATAGAACGCCCCTCCTTACGTTCGTATTCGATGCGCAAGTCGTTCTATTTTGGTCTATTTTGGATATCGAGGGTGCCACAGGTATCGTTTCCTGTCTCGCCATCGTTGTCGGGAATCACCGCTAGACCCGGCGCGACAACCTGACAGTGTGTGCCACACTGAAGGAGCGTCGCATGAGAATGGAATCTCTAGCCGCAACACCGAATCCCGCGCCCCGGCAGGAACTTCGCGGCCGTCGGCCGACGTTCAAAGTTCCTGAGCGCGTCCGCTTGGCGGAGCTGATTCGGGAGCATGGCATTCGTGGAACTCAGCGCGTCGCGGGGGTTTCGGTCTCCACCAAGACGCTCATCAAAATTGGACGCGAGTTCGGCATTCAACTGCCCCGAGGACGCGGGCAGCGTCGAGCCGCGTAAAGCAATCACGCGAAAGGATTCGCCATGCAGATTCTCAGGTCATCTCAGGGAGTGCTCTTCGCGGTAGATTTTCAAAAGCTCGGTCACCAATCGGCGCGGGTTATCGACGTAAACAACGCGAGCGCCGGTTTTCTTTTGGCACGCTGCGAGAATTCCGGAAACCAGATCGCTGATGCCGCCGGTTCCTGTCAGCACGCCGATCAGTTTGCCTTCGTCGTAGGCAATCGCGAGTTCGCCCAGCGTGCCGCTGCTGCCGCCGATGAACGCCACGATGTCGGAACTGCGAATGTTGACGACCTCGCGGCCCATCAAACCGCTGCCGGTGAAATCAAGATGTCGTGATAGGCGTTGGGCGACTCGTATTTGTAAGCGTGCTCGTACAGGCTCAGGCCGGGCGAGATGCCGATCACCGTGGCCCCTTTTCGTTTCGCACCGCGAGCCGCCGCGAACGGCAAGCCGGGACAAGCGCCCGTGACGAGCACACATCCTTGCTCGCCGATCACCTCGCCGAGTTCTTCCGCTTTGGCCAAGTGACTTTCAGGGATGTCGTGTCCCGCTACGCCCATGACACCGACAGTCAGGTCCAAGGCTTGTTGAGACGCGGTTGGCTCGCGCGGTGGTTGAGAAGCCATGATGTCACTCTCAAAGGCCACGTTGCTGGTCGAAATGGGCGACAAGGCGCGTGACTTCCGCAACGTCCTTGGCTCCGATCACCGTGATGTGACGCCGCTGCTGTTGCCATGTCGCGGCCAGCGAACTGTCAACTTGCACCAGACGTGTCGGCTTGCCCGCACAAACTTTTGAGGAAGTCGGGCGGTCACCGAACCAGAAAGGTTGATCTTCGTCGTGCTCGAATACACAGAGCATTCCTCCGTCCTTGCGGTGGTAGCACACTTCCAAGCAGCGACAGCACGGCATCTTCAGCAAGTACGCTTGAGCCGGTTCGTAATCGGGCGGCAGACCATCGGCGACGACCGGGCGGTACTTCAATTCGCGGATTGCGTCGGCAATTTCAACGGGTTTGCCAGAGTAGTGCGCGATCAACTCTTGTTGGGCTTCGTCGGGAGCTTGCTCGAACGTGTCGAGAAAGTGGCCGAAGTTCACGGCGAGATGCTGATGCTCGTGAGCGTGCCATTGCGTGAATGCGATCCAGGATAGGCCGACCAGCAATAACACGGCCAACGCAAACAGCGTCTTGCGGGACGCGCGTTGAGCCGGCATCGCTGGTGGTGTGACGGGCGATTGGCTCGCATTCAGTTGAGCGGCAATGCGCGGCCAGACGTGACGCGGCGCTGAGGGCTGATCGAGTTTCGTCGTCAGGTCGGAGAGCTTGTGCAGAGTCTCCAACTCTGCGGCGCAGTTGGCGCAAACCGCGACATGATCCGCGACGGCGTCGGCCTTCTCTGCCGAGAGTTCGCCGTCGTAGTAAGCGGAGAGCAGTTCAACGACTTCGCAACACTGCATGGCTATGGCTCCCAGCCCAATTCGACCAGGTATTGCTTGAGGAGTTGTCGGGCACGGCTCAGCCGCGAGGCCACCGTTCCTTCCGGAATCTGTAGGGCTGCGGCGATCTCCGCATACGATTGCTTCTCCACTTCGCGGAGCAAGAACAGCGACCGCAGTTCTGCATCGAGCCGCGCCAGCACGTGCTCCATCAGTTCTTTGTGGTCGAAGTCGCGTTCTTGGTCCGGCTGGCGGTCCATGAAGTCACTTTCCAGAGAAACACAACGCTGACACCGCTGCTGTTTCCGCAGATGCTGTAACGACTCGTTGACCGACACGCGATAGAGCCACGTCTCGAACCGCGATTGACCACTGAATTGCTTCAACGTCCGAAAGACCTGAAGAAACACTTGCTGCACGAGGTCATCAGCTTCACCCAGCCCCACCATCCGCACGAGCAGTCGATACACCCGCTGGTGGCAACAGTCGTAAAGCCGCTGCTGAGCTTCTCGACTGCCACGACGGCTCGCGGCCACCAGGTCATCAATTGGCTCAGCGTCGAGCGTCTCTTCCGGCCATTCGACATCGATCACGGGATTAGATGCAGTGAGCATGGTTCTGCTTCTCGTTAGACGGGAAACTTTCCCCAACCACTGCTCCGAGCGTGGAGTGATGCCGCGAAAGGCAAATGCGATGCCGCGTCATCGTTCACAGCCCGGAGAGAAGTCAGGGGATGATTGGTGGGCGAAGCAGGGTTCGCTAGCACCAGAAACGAAAAAAACCGACGGGGCGGAACCCCGGAAGGATTCCACCACGTCGGCTTACTCTTTAACGGACCCCCCGGCACGGCCGGGTTATCCTTTATTTAGTCGTCCGAAAACTTTGAACTCACCATCTCAGGGAGCCGTTTCATATCCAATACGGCTCCACAACCGTGGCACTTGTATCAAGCGAACTTCACCCAGTCGAGCACATGACGCTACGCGAGGCGTGCGAATGTGTCACATCTTCGCGCGGTCGCGTGCGAACTCGCGCGATCAAGCGACGTTGGAAAGTTTTGCAATTCGCGAGAAGGAATTCGCGGCGGGCGACATCCAAACTCTGAGAGACATTGACCGACAACCGCGCCGCGTGCGGCATGGGGCGAGTCGCGGTCGTCTGCTCAAGCTCAACAAAGGACCCATGATGAATTTGTCACGATCTACTCTTTGGATCAGCACCTTCGCCGTGATGCGTGGAATGGTGGCCGAGTCTAGACCTATCAGCAGCACGCTCAAGATCGGTCGCAGATGCTCTATCAATACGAACAGCTGCAATCGCCGGTGACGAAGCAGGAAGTTCAAAGAGTTGGTCACTGGCATCAAGAAGGATCTCTCTGAAGCGGACAAGACGCTGGCGAAGCTCAAGGCTGAACACGCCAAGGAACCGGAAGTCCTCAAGCAGATTGGGTTGATTGAAAAGCATCACGCCAAAGCTCACGAAGTCTGCGGCATGGCGGAAGAGCACTGCTTGAAGGAGCAAGGCGATCACGTCGCCATTGCGGACCGCTGCACCGACATGTGAACCGAAATTGACGCCGCTCAAGTGGAGACAAAGAAGCTGCTGAAGGTGCTCAAGATCGACAAGCCGCCGATCCCAAGAAAGCCACCGACAGGAAGGCTGCTCCCGACAAAAAGGCAGACGCCGAAAAGAAGACCGAGAAGAATTCGGACAAGTAACTCTGTCCCCGCTGAGGACATCGGTCGTCAAGTCACTGCTTGGCTGAAGCGCCGAGTGCTGGTGTCTGGCCGGCGTCAGGTTTCCTTCAGCGGAATCAATACACAGGAACAAAACGCGAGGCCCATCGACTTCCGTCAGCACGTTGGCAGTTTATTCCTTCGGGAGACCGTGGTTCGGCCCATCAACCGATGGCTAACTTCACGACAAACACTGACACAACAGCCTGACAAGGTGATCCCTCGCTTCGACGTTTCTGAGTTGTGTGAGTATGCCGCTCGTATCGAACAACGATCGAGTTGACGATCCAACGGCACACGAGAATGGACCCTACGAATCACTGGCTCGAAAGGGCCAGTGGAGTACGGAGGCATGTTGCTTTCGTGGAGGGTCAGAGAATGTTTGCGATGAAAGACGATGATCATGAATTACCGAGTGTCCTCACTGTGTGCGCTGGCTTTGGCTCTCTCCCTCTTCGTCGTAGGCGCTCCCGCGTCCGCCGCCGAGAAAGCGAAAGACGGCCCGCACGCCTCCATGATGCTGAAGTGCGCAGCGGTCTGCGCCGATTGCCAAGTGACGTGCGATTCTTGCTTCCATCACTGCGCGTCGCTCGTGGCCGACGGGAAAAAGGAACATGCCAAGTGCATGCACCTCTGCGTGGACTGCGCGGATTGCTGCAAGATGTGCGCGACGTTGTGCGCCCGCCAAAGCGACCTCACCGCCCATGCCGCGGAATGTTGCGCGAAATGTTGTGACGATTGTGCTGTCGCCTGCGAGAAACTTCCCGACGACAAAGAAATGGCTGCTTGCGCCAAGGCTTGCCGCACCTGCGCCAAGCAATGCCACGAGATGGTGAAGATGCTGAAGTAAGGTTGAGGCGCGTGATTGCTCAAAGTGCGTCACTCGTGTCCGCCGCCAAATCCGCCAATCCAACGGATGACCGTGATCCAATCAAGGTTGGGGTTGTTCAACCCGCAAGGCCGTGCTGAGCGTCAGTCGCTCAGCACGGCTTTGTTGGTGCTCGTCATGACCCCAATCATCCAACAGCAGCAAGATCATGTTGACGAAATACTCACTCATTGCGTTACTGGCCGTTGCTACACAGTCGCGCCGTCCGCGCCGGTCTATCATGCGTCGCCCATCACTTCGATCCGCGTGCCGACATGTCATTGCCGCTAAATCTGTAACCCCGCAAATTGACTCCAACACGAACGGCGTCCATCTGGCGACTTGGGCGTGACGGGGTGGGCGATCGGCGAGTGCCACAGACAGGAGTCTCCGAATGCCTGAATCGAGAGTTTGGTATGCCGTTTCAGGATACGACGCGGCGCGGGAACTTGCGGTCGATCTGGCTCACGGGCTGACCGCCCAGGAGGTGGCTCAGCGGCGAGAACTGCACGGCTGGAACGCGCTCGCGGAAGCGCCGCCGGTGCCGATCTGGAAAAAACTGGTCGGTCAGTTCAAAGAGCTGGTGATTTGGATTCTGATTGTCGCCGCGATCATCGCCGGTGTGATGGGGGAATGGGCCGACACAGCGGCGATTCTGGCGATTGTGCTCGTGAACGGCATCATCGGCTTTCTTCAGGAAGAGAAGGCGGGCCGCGCGTTGGCGGCTCTGCAAAAGCTCTCGTCGCCGATGGCCAAGGTGATCCGCGATGGTGCGCTGCAATCAGTTCCCGCTCGCGAGATGGTGCCGGGGGACCGCATTGAGTTGGAAGCGGGCGACAACATCCCGGCCGACGCGCGGCTGCTGAGCGCGTTCAGCGTGCGAGTTCAGGAAGCGGCGTTGACCGGCGAATCGGTTCCCACGGACAAGGATGCCGACTGTCTGTTGAACGAGAACGCGCCGCTGGGCGACCGTCGCAACATGGTCTACATGGGAACGGTCACGGCCGCCGGCAAAGCCAGCGCGGTCGTGGTCGCGACTGGCATGAACACCGAATTGGGGCACATCGCCGGGCTGCTGCAACGCGCTGAGCCGGAGACGACTCCGCTCCAACGGCGGCTGGCGGAACTCGGCAAAGTGCTGGTGGTCGTGTGCCTGGTCATCGTGGCCATCATTTTTGCTCTGCAACTGGTGCGCGGCGGCAAGTTGCTGGAGATGCTGTTGATCTCCGTCAGTCTGGCGGTGGCCGCCGTGCCGGAAGGACTCCCGGCCGTGGTGACGTTGACGCTCGCGTTGGGCCTGCAACGCATGGTGAAACGGAACGCGCTCGTCCGCAAGTTGCCGAGCGTCGAAACGCTGGGTTCGGTGACAGTCATCTGCTCGGACAAGACGGGGACGCTGACTCGCAACGAAATGACCGTGCGCGAGATCGTGACCGGCGGGGAGCGCTATCAGGTCACGGGAGCCGGCTACGCTCCGCAGGGGCAGTTCCTCAAAGGCGACGAGCCAGTCAATCCGCGTGATGCGGTCGATCTCATCCAAGTTTTGACGACGGCCGCTCGGTGTAACAACGCGACGGTCAGTCCGCGCGGTGACGGCATCGACTCGTGGCAAGTCATCGGCGATCCGACAGAGGGGGCGCTCGTCGTGGCCGCACTCAAAGCCGGCATTGAATCGCATGACCGCGAGCATCAGACCGTCCATGAAATCCCGTTCGATTCGGAACGCAAGGCGATGTCCGTCGTCGTGCGCGGGCCTGAAGGCACAGCGGTCATGCACACCAAAGGTGCGCCGGAAATGATCCTGGCGAAGTGCATCGCCGAACGGCGCGGGGGAAAAGTTGAGCCGCTCACCGACGACCGTCGCGGACAGATCATGCAATGGAATTCCGAGATGGCTGGTCGCGCATTGCGAGTGCTGGCGCTGGCGTATCGCGATCAATCGGAAACGCAGGCAAACAAATACGACGAATCCAACCTCATCTTCGCCGGGTTGGTCGGCATGATCGATCCGCCTCGCGAGGAAGCCAAAGAGGCGGTTCAAAAGTGCCGTGCGGCCGGCATTCGCCCCGTCATGATTACGGGCGATCATCCGGCGACGGCGCTGGCCATCGCCCGCGAACTGCACATTGCGGAGCCGGACGGTCGCGTGGTCACCGGGCAGGAACTCAACGACCTGTCGGACGAGGAACTCAAGGCTCAGGTGGATCAGATCGCCGTCTATGCCCGTGTTTCCGCCGAACACAAACTGCGGGTCGTGCGTGCCTGGAAAGCCCGTGGCCAGATTGTCGCCATGACGGGCGATGGCGTGAACGATGCTCCGGCCGTGAAGGCCGCCGACATCGGTATCGCGATGGGCGTGACCGGCACCGATGTGACCAAAGAGGCGTCCGACATGGTGCTCACGGACGACAACTTCGCCTCGATTGTGAACGCCGTCGAGGAAGGTCGCGGCATTTTCGACAACATCCAGAAGTTCGTGGTTTACTTGTTGTCGTGTAACGCCGGAGAAGTGCTGCTGATGTTCTTCGCGGCCCTGATTGGTTGGCCGGTCCCACTGCTGGCGATTCAGATTCTGTGGATCAACCTCGTGACCGACGGGCTGCCAGCACTGGCCTTGGGCATGGAGCCGCCCGAGCGCGACATCATGACCCGTCAGCCGCGTCCGCCGCTCGAAGCCGTCATCACGCGGGAACGCGGGCTGCTCATTCTGTTCCAAGGCACGCTGATCGCGACCGTCGCGGCCTTGGGTTTCTGGATCATCTACCAAGGGGACGAAACGCATCTGGCCCGTGCTCGGACAATGACCTTTTGCATCACCGCCTTTGCTCAACTCTTCTTTGCCATCGGCTGCCGCAGCCAGCGTTTCACCATGCTGGAGCTGGGCTTGTTCTCGAACCCGCATCTGCTCGGAGCGATTGCCATCTCCGGTTTACTCCACCTGGCTGTCGTAACGCTCCCGTTCGCTCAGCCGGTCTTCGAGGTCACCGATCATCCCGCGTGGGAGTGGCTACTGCTCGTTCTGTTGTCGCTGGCACCCGTCACGATCATCGAAGTCGGCAAGCTCCTGCGTGCATTCTTCAAGAAAAAAAAGTGAGGACGCCATGTCTTGGAAACGCCTCTTGATTCGGCTGGGTGTCGTCGGGGTTGCACTGGCCGCATTGATCGCAGCCGTCGCGTTCTGGCCGCGCGGAGATTCGCAGGCAGCAGCCAAGTCGGATGTGTGGACCTGCTCGATGCACCCGCAGATTCGGTTGCCGAATCCGGGTAGTTGCCCGCTCTGCGGCATGCAGTTGATTCCGATCTCGAAGCTGCCCAGCGCACGCGGCGACTTAGAAACGCGAGCGGGCCTTGTCACGGAACCGGTCGTGCGGCGCGAACTGTTCAAGGAGATCCGCACCGTCGGCAAGCTCGACTACAGCGAGCGGCAGGTGGCGTACCTCACGTCGCGGATCACCGGCCGTGTCGATCGGCTGTTCGTGGACTTCACCGGCGTCGAGGTGAAGAAGGGAGACCACCTCGTCGAGATTTACAGCCCGGAGTTGCTGGTCGCACAGAATGAATTGCTGCTGAGCCTGGACGCGGTCGAGAAGGAAAAGCCGTCGTCGCCGTCCACCAAGAGCTTTGCCCACTCGCGATTGGAATCGACTCGCACGAAGCTGCGGCTGCTGGGCATCCTCGACGAACAAATCGCCGAGATCGAAGAGACGCGCAAGCCCACCACGCACCTGACGATCTTCGCTCCCATCGGCGGCACGGTCATCGAAAAGAATGTCCGCGTCGGCCAGTACCTCAACACCGGCGATCAGGTCTATCGCATCGCGGACCTCGACCCGATTTGGCTGTATCTCAACATCTACGAGTTCGACCTCGCGTGGATCCGCTTCGGACAGACGGTTGATGTCCAGTTGGAGGCGTTCCCCGGTGAGACGTTCAACGGCTCGATCATGTTCATCGACCCGTTCCTGGATGACGCGACGCGGACGATTCGCGTCCGCGTGAACATCAAGAACTCAGACCGGCTGCTCAAGCCGCAAATGTTCGCGACGGCGACGATCCATGTGCGGCTGCGCCCGGACGGCACGCCCGAACCCACGGGCCTCGAAGGCATGTTCGTCTGCCCGATGCACCCCGAAGTTATGCAGCGCGAGCCGGGCAAATGCTCGATTTGCGAGATGCCGTTGGAGAAGGTTCCGGAACGACGATCGAAACCGGAGAGTCGCGAATCGAAAGGAAAACCCGAAGCAGCGGACAAGTCGCCAGACGGCGTGCCGGACGCTGCGGACAAGAAAGTGGACCACTCGGCTCATGCGAAAGAGCCGCCGACAGCGACGAAGGGGGCGAAGTCGGAGTCGCACGAAGGGCACACAGCCAAGCCGTCGGCGGCGAAGAACGTCGCCTCCGGCGAAGGTGTGCTGGCCATTCCCGTTTCGGCAGTGCTCGACACCGGCCGGCGGCGGATCACTTATCGGCGAACCGGCGACGGCGCGTATGAATTGATCGAACTCAAACTCGGCCCGCGCGCTCATTCGATGGACGAGTCGGGCAAGCGGCGCGAATTCTTCGTCGTGCTCGACGGCATCAACGAGGGAGATCAAGTCGTCTCGCAAAGCGGATTCCTGCTCGACAGCCAGCGGCAGATCGAAGGCATGCCGAGCTTGCTGTATCCCGCAGGGCAAACCGGCACGTCACTGCACTCCGGCCACGGCGGCATGGACATGGGAGGCAAAGAGGGAGCCGCGCCGCCCACGAAAGAAATGCCGAGCGGCCACAAACACTAACCCTGACTCTGGCCCATCAGCCGGCACGCGCTAGCGTCCGGTTTCCCGATATTGGCGAGAACCGGACGCTAGCGCGTTCCGGCTAATGAAACGAAATCATGGTCAACCTCATCATTCGCTGGTGCCTCAACAACCGGTTCGTCGTGATTCTGGTGATGTTGTTGTTACTCGGCATCGGCTATTACGCGGTGACGAACATCCCGATCGACGCCATTCCCGACATCGGCGAGAAACAGGTCATCGTGCTGGCCGATTGGCCCGGTCGCTCGCCGCAGGATGTCGAAGATCAGGTGACGTACCCGCTTTCGACGACCCTGTCCGGCACGCCCGGCGTAAAGACGATCCGGTCCTTCTCGGGCTTCGGCTTCTCGATGGTGTTCATCATCTTTAAGGATGAAGTGGACTATTACTGGGCACGGTCACGAGTGCTCGAACGCATGAACGTGTCGTTGTCGCGGCTTCCGCCAGGCGTCGTGCCGGGGCTGGGGTCGGATGCGACCGCGCTGGGACAAATCTTCTACTACACGCTGGAAGCGGAGGGAGCCGATCTCTCCAAACTCCGGTCGTTGCAAGACTGGTATATCCGGTATCAGCTTCAATCGGTCGAGGGCGTGACCGAGGTCGCGACGCTCGGCGGCTTCGTGCGCGAGTACCAGATCGACGTCATCCCCGAAAAGCTGCGAGCACACCGCGTCACGTTGCCGGAGGTTTACGAAGCCGTCCGCCGCAGCAACATCGACGTCGGGGCCAAGGTCGTTGAGAGCAATCGCTATGAGTTCTTCATCCGGGGCAAAGGCTTCGTCCGCAGCGTGCAGGACATCGAGAACGTCGTCATCCGTCAGGAAGCGGGGACGCCGATCTACGTCAAGAACGTGGCGACAGTGCAACTTGGCCCGGAGTTTCGACGCGGTACGCTCGACAAGGCCGGCCGCGAGGCGACCGGAGCCGTGGTGCTGATGCGCTACGGCGAGAATCCGCTGGCCGTCATCAACCGCGTCAAACAGAAGATCGCCGAAATCGAGCCGGGCCTGCGGATCACGCTGCCGTCGGGCAAGGCGGTGCCGGTGAAGATTGTGCCGTACTACGACCGCACGGCCATCATCTATGAGACGATGGCCACGCTGAAAGCCAACCTCATCGAAGAGTCGATCGTCGTCGGCCTGATCGTCATTCTGTTTCTGCTGCACCTGCGGAGTTCGCTGGCCGTGCTGCCTACGCTGCCGCTGGCACTCGCGATGAGCTTCGGCGTGATGTACTGGATGGGCGTGGACAGCAACATCATGTCGCTGGCCGGACTGGCGATCGCCATCGGCGACGTCAGCGACATGGGCATCATCATGACCGAGAACATCTATCGGCGGCTGACGACCGACCGCAACCGTCCCTACTTCGATGTCGTTTACGAAGCCTCGACCGAAGTCGGCGGGGCCATCGTCACGGCGGTCGTCAACACGGTCGTGTCGTTCATTCCCGTCTTTGCGTTGACCGGGCCGGAAGGAAAAATGTTTCGGCCGTTGGCTTACACGAAGACGTTCGCGATCGCCGCGTCCGTCATCCTCGCCATCACCGTCGTGCCCGTGCTGAGCTACTACTTGCTGAAACCCGTGACGTGGTCGCGTCGCCGTTCGCTGTTGTTCGGCGGCCTGGCTGGCGTGGCCGCGATGATTGCATTGCGGTTGGCACTCGTGTGGGGGCTCGATCTCGGCACAACCTGGAGCGGCTGGCCGACGGCGCTGGGAGTCGGCTTCCTCGTCGGCGCGCTGGTCTACCGTATGGGGCGCGAAAAACTCATCCCGCTGGAAGAGAACCGCGTCTCGCAAGCCATCTTCAAGGTCTATCGTCCGACACTGCGTTGGGTGTTGGCCCACAAAGGAACATTTCTGACGATTCCAGTGTGCTTGATCGCGATGGGTATCACCGTGTGGCTGGGCTTTGGTGTCGTCGGTATTCCGATCTCGGCAACATTCCGAGTCGCCGGCTTCGACGTCACGAAGACCAGCGGTTGGCAGCGTCTCGAACAGTCCTTCCCCGGCATCGGCCGCGAGTTCATGCCGCCGCTGGACGAAGGCTCGCTCCTCTACATGCCGTCGATCTTGCCGTCGGCCTCGCTGACCATCGCGGAAGAGGTCATCAAACAGCAAGACCTCGCCATCCGCACGGTCCCGGAAGTTCGCGACGTCGTCGGCAAGGTCGGCCGTGCGGAATCGTCACTCGACCCCGCTCCGATCAGCATGATCGAGACCATCGTCACGCTGATACCGGAAGACGACTGGCGCACGCTGCCGCAACCGCGCTGGCACAGCGAGCAAGCGTGGCTCAATTGGTGTCGTCCCGCGTTGCAATCCGTTTGGCCGGAAGAGCGGCGCATCACGAAAGCCGAAATCCTCGAAGAGCTAAACCAGAAAGCCGCGATCCCCGGCGTGCTGCCGACGTGGTTACAGCCGATCCAGACGCGACTGGTCATGCTGCAAACCGGCTTCCGCGCGATGATGGGCGTCAAGGTTTACGGCTCGGACCTGAAAGAGATCGAACGAGTTTGCCTGCAAATGGAGCAGCTTCTCAAGAAGGTGCCCGGCGCGGTGGACGTCGTCGCCGATCGACTCGTCGGCAAGCCGTACCTCGAATACGAAATCGACCGCGAAGCCGCCGCGCGCTACGGAGTCAGCATCCGCGACATTCAAGATGTCATTGAAATCGCGATCGGTGGCGAACGCCTGACAACCACCGTCGAAGGCCGCGAACGCTACCCCATCCGCGTCCGTTACCCGCGCGAGCTGCGCGAACGCTTCGACGACTTGGAACACATCCTCGTCCCGACATCGACCGGCGCTCACATTCCGATTGCGCAAGTCGCCAAGCTCACGTTCAGCATCGGCCCGCAGGAAATCAAAAGCGAAAACGGCTTACTCGTCGGTTATGTGACGCTCAACACCCGCGACCGCGACGAAATCAGCGTCGTCGAAGACGCCGAACGCCTGCTGCAATCCGAACGCAAACGAAGCGACGAACTCGTCGCCGCCGGCAAACACGCCGAAGCGAGTCTGATCGTACCGCCCGGCTACTACTGGACCTGGTCCGGCCAATTCGAGAACCAGCAGCGCGCGATGGAACGGCTGTCGCTGCTCGTGCCGCTGGTGCTGCTGGCGATGGTCTTCTCGTTGTACTTCAGCTTCGGGAAATGGTGGCTGGTGTTTCTGGTCTTCATCGACATCATGGTCTCCGTCTCCGGCGGCTTCATCGGTCTCTTTTTCTTCGGCGCAAACTTGAGCGTCGCCGTTTGGGTCGGCTTCATCGCTCTGATCGGCGTCTCCGATGACGATAGCGTCGTAATGCTGACCTACCTCGAAGACCTCTTCCGCGAGAAACCACCGCAGAGTGTCGATGACGTCCGCAACCTCGTCGTCGAAGCCGGCCTGAAACGCATCCGCCCCTGCCTGATGACGTCCGTCACAACGATCCTCGGCTTAGCCCCGATCTTTCTCCATCCCGGCCGCGGCTCCGACGTGATGCAACCAATGGCCATCCCCAGCGTCGGCGGCATGTCCGTCGCCCTCATCACACTGTTCGTGATCCCGTGCTGCTACTGCTTGGTCAAAGAGCGGCAACTGCTGCGGCAAAAGCGATCGCAGACTGCATCCGGGCTGAATTCGACAAAAGTTGCTAGCGCAGAGTGACGTGTTCAATCATTCGGGGTGGTAACTAATTAGGTCGTGTTGACAATTAAGCGAGTAGCAGCATGGAAGCTGCTAAGTGGATGAATGCCAAGAAATTGCGAGCGGTTTTATCGTAGCGGGTGGCGGCATTGCTTGAGCTTCGCGAAGAGACGCTCAATGTGGTTGCGTTCGCGGTAGAGCTCTCGGTCGTAGTCGCGCTGATCCAGGCGGTTACTCCGCGGTGGTATGACCGCCTGGGCTCCCTGATCGCGGATTATTCGCAGCACTTCAATTCCATCGTAACCCTTGTCCGCGATGACATGCTCCGACGGCAGCCCGGACAGCGAGGATTCGGCCTGAGCGATGTCGTGCGCCTGGCCGGGTGTCAGGAGAGACTTCACCGGATTGCCAAGCCCATCGCAGACCGCGTGGATCTTCGTCCCGAACCCGCCGGGTGATCGGCCAAGCTGCTGATTCCCACTTTTTAAAGTACCCTGTCGCATGCAAGTGGGCGCGAATGAGGGTGGCGTCCAACATCACCCACTCCAGATCGGGGTCTTGCAGAGCCGCGAAAACTGTCTGCCACACACCCTTCTTCGTCCAGCGATTAAACCGTTGGAAGACGCTGTTCCACGGACCAAAACGCTCAGGAAGATCACGCCACGGCGCCCCGTCCGAGCCATCCAAAGCACGGCGTCTAAGAACAAGCGATTGTCTTGACCGCGCCGCCCGGAACTCCCCGGTCGACCCGGCAACAACACTTCCACGCGTTCCCATTGCTCGTCAGATAATTCAAAGCGACTCATCACAATCTCTTCATCCTTGAGGGCCATTTACCGCTCCCAACTTATGATCCTTCGCCGCTTTCGCACGGGCAATGTCAACACGGCCTCAAGGCGTTCAATGTCTATCGAGCAACTAACCCCCGCAAGACCGGGGAACATTGACCTGCTGACTTGGCAAGCTGGTGAGCTTTTTTGGCCTGCCAAACGCTAAGTTCAGGTTGCTGATCGAAAACCCGATAATCATTCACGAGGTGCTAACTCACGAAGGTCGCTTTGTCCTTCGATTCAACCCGCCAGCAGCAAGCCGGGACGTTTCGCAGGGAGGCGATATGTGGCAGGTTCGTTGGTTGTCCGCGTGCGGACTATTGCTGTTCGCAATCATTGGCTGCCGAACATCAGCGACTCGCGTTGGTGAGAAGTTTTCACAGCCAGCCTCGCGCCCCGCTGAAGCGCGTCACGGCGTGGACGATTCGCAATCGCTGGCTTCCTCACGGCCGAAGTCGGCGGAGGGCATCGTCACAGCGACCTACGAAGAGGCGACTGCGGTTCAGGCTCCGCCCGAACCTGTGACTGGTCTGTCGCTCGACTCGGTCGAGGAGTTGTCTTTGGATCGGCTGATCGCGGAAGTACAGGCGGTGCATCCTTCATTCGAAGCGATGTATGCGGCGTGGCAAGCCGCGTCGGCGAAATATCCGCAGGTCATCTCGCTCGACGACCCGATGTTTGGTGCGACGTTCGCTCCCGCATCGTTTGGTTCGCGCGATGTGGAATCGGCTTACGCCATCGAAGCGTCGCAGAAGATTCCTTGGCACGGGAAGCGTGCTCTGCGCGGTGTCGCCGCGAGTTGGGAAGCCGACAGTGCCTCGCGGGATGTCGAGACCACTCGGCAAAAGCTCGCCGAGGCGGCCGAACTCGCGTTCTGGGATTACTACGTCGTCCGGCGACAACTGGAACTGAACGAGCAGAACAATGACATCTTGAAGGCGTTTCGCGAGAACGCCGTGAGTCGCTATGAAGGCAATTTCGTCACACAGCAAGATGTGCTACAAGCCGACGTCGAACTCGCCAACCTGGAGCAACGTCGTATCGAACTGGATCGCGTGGACCGAGTCGCCTCCGGCCGCATCAACGTCCTGCTCCGCCGCAAGCCGACGGAACCGCTGCCACCGCCGCCGAAATCACTCGTCCGTGACATCGACCTTCCGAACATTGATGGATTGCTAGCGCTGGCCATCGAACAGCGGCCCGACATTGCCGCAGTGGCCGCGCGTACTCAAGCCGAACAAGCCAAGGTCGCCTTGGCCTGCAAGCAATACTACCCCGACGCCGAACTCTTCGGCCGCTATGACAAGTTCTGGCAACCGACTTCAACACAAAGCGATCTGCAAGGGCAAGTCGGAGCACGGATCAACGTCCCGATCTATCGCGCCCGCCTCAACGCCGCCGTCTGCGAAGCCATGCAGCAACTCGCCAAAGCCCGCGCCGAATACGATCAACTCGTGCTGGAGGTCCAGTCCGACGTCCAATCCACCTTTGAGCAAGTCCGCGAATCGCAGCGCACCGTCACGCTCTACGCCGACAAACTCGTCCCGATCGCCGAGCAAAACGTCGGGGTGGCCCGCTCCAATTACGACACGTCCAAGATCACATTCCTGGAACTCGCAATCTCGCAAAGACAACTCATCGAAGCCCGTGACCGTCAAGTCCAAGCTCAAGTCGAACTCCAACGCCGCCTCGCCACTCTGCGGCGAGCGGCCGGGGGTTCCTTGCCGGATGCTCCGAGTCCCGTGCCCCAGACCGAACCCTAACCGAGCCGAGTCGGATCAGTCGGCCATGACCGTCATCTTTCTCTCCATGACGGAAACCCGCTGGTCCGACTTGGCTTCGAGAAGCGAATGCTGAGCGAGCTTGCGCAATTTCTGCGAAGCGGCAAATGTTCGCCATTCCGATTCGAGTGTTGACCACGACTCAACGCCATAAATATCGCGCAGAGCTTTCTCGTAGCCATCGCGTTGTCCGGCTTCGACAAACCGGACGAACTGCTCCGGTGTGCCGCGTTCCATCAACAACCCAGTCAACGTCACGCTTTGGCCGTAGAACGACGCGCGGAATTCGGGAGTTGGGCCGTTCTCCAGCGACACGAGTTGACGCAGGCTCACGGTTCGACCGGCGGACATCACGCCGCGCAGTTCGTTTAAGCGGCGCTGCAGCTTGTCCGGGGACTCGGCCAGCATGGCGATGCCTTCATCAGCCCACGCGGGGATGCGGCGTTCGGTGAAGCGGTCGGCGAGGACGACGTGCGTCAGTTCGTGAGGCAGGGATTCGGTGAGCCAACCTTCGGCGTCGGATCGCAGGTCGATTCGACGCTCGGCGACTCGTCCTTTGTCGAGTCGGACGGTCGAGCAGCCTGATGTTCGCTCGCTGCCAGGGCCGAGCGTGCGGCAGTAGGCACCAACCGTTGCATGGACGATGGCCTCACAGCACGGTTGCCAGTTGGCGGAGTTGTCACCCAACCACATCGTTTGGGTGCGTGTCTTCGATCGTTCGCACGCTTCGGCGAGTTCGCGAAAGCGTTCGGCGGACGAGCAGCAGTGAACTCGGAAATTTGGTGTCTCGGCGACGTAGCACTGACAGCACCGGCAGGCCGAGCATCGTAACGTGACGGTCGCTGATTCGGTCGCCGTCGTGTCTGCCGCGCGAAGGAGTCCTCCCCGAAGCAGACAGCGAAGACGCAAGCCATAGCAACCGTTGTCCGCATGAGTGTTTTTCCAAGCGCTCCGCATTGGCGGGCCTGAATTCAGAAGGCTCTCTAGGCTGGGACTAAAGGAATCGCCGTGCCGTAACTCGACGAAAGCCACAAGGTCTGGCCGGGAAGTGAGTAGCAGCATTTGCTGCGTTTTCTCGTGCTGGCGGCTGTGCTCAGTTCACTTTCAGCCGTGCCAGCCGTTAGCGATCACTTCCTCTGTGCTGGCGGTCGCGAGTTCGCCACGTACTTCAGACGGGTCGTTGATGCAACGCAGCGCGCGAGTGAGCACATGACGGCGAAAGAGTTCGTGTTACCAGTCGTTGATGGACTCTCTACGCAATCTCTGCACGCACGAGTTGCGGCGGATTCCGTTCGGCGGTCCTGACGAGTCGCACTCGTGCCACATCAAATGAGAAGGATCAATGTCGTCATCAAGGCCCAACCCGGTTGGGGAGACGAATCATGCGGCCCAACATGCTCAATCGACGAACTCTGCTGATGGCGGTCTAGAAAAGCTCTATCCACATCTACGATATTGGCGCAGAACTTTTGCAACTCTCCGCTTAAACGACCGCACCAGCCATCCCACATACGACTTGATCTCGACAGCGTCCCGTTTGAACTTACCCACATCAGCTGGCTCAACTCGGTTCGGTGGCAGATGCTCGCGTTCCATGTGCGATCGTCTTGCGTTCACGAAGTAATTGAGGGCGGCTCCCGAAGATCGCAGCCTTTTGGGTGCGGATCATACCTAGCCCCTGAGGATGAGTCGCTCACATGATCCATCCAGATCGAGCTCAGCAATGAGGATGTTACATCTGCGTAAGCCCAGCTACTCGAATCCATACTCTGACGCCAGCCATGTGATGGCCGCATCGAACAACTTCTGTGGGGCAGTTGTATAGTGCTTGTCCGACATTTTCTGAGGTGCATGACCGAGGAACAGGTCTTCGATGCCGTTGAATCGCTCGTTGTCTCGGAGCTTCGACGAAGAAGTTTTTTTGAGGGACTTCAGCGGCTTGGTGATGCCAAGTTTCTTTGTGAGACGGAAGAACGCGGTGCGGATGTTGTCGCACTTTCCGTAGTTTCCTTCAGCGTCGAGTTGCTCGGACCAAAGCGGCGTGCCATTGCCATTCACGAGAGCGCGATCGCCGTCGTTCTGATTGAAGAACTCCTTCAGTAATTTCGCGGTCTCGTGCCACAGTAGATAGTTCACGGTGGGGACAGATTCAAAGTTATCCGTCTTCGATCGCTTGCGGATGATTCGTCCGGACTTCAAATCAACTTCGGACTTCTTGAGGTCGCCAATATCCTTCTGGGTCATGCCGCAGTTCAGCATCAACAGCACAAAGAGCTTGGTGCGTCCCGATGCCGCCTTCAACAATCGGTGCACCTCTTCATTATCGAAGACGACTACTTCCCGACTCTCAGCGACGATTCTTAGCGACTTCGATTTCGATCCTAGAATTCGGGGTAGTGCGGGGATTGCTTCCATTTCCCATAGCCAGCGAACAAACCCTTTGACCGTGGAGAGACGTTCCTTTGCTGTGATCGTTGATATCCCACGAGCCTGACCTGGTTTAGACCCCTCAGCTTTTTTTCTTGTTCTATGGACCTGTTGAAGCAGGTGGGTGTGATAGTCACGAAGTTGTTGGCCATCGATATCGGACAGAACTGCGTCTTTCGGCAACCAGTTCTTGAACTGATCCAAGTGAAGGCGGATCACATTGGATCTTCCCACGGACAATTCACCCCGTGCCGCCTCTTGCTGCTTCTGCTCTAAAAAAAGTTTGATGTGCTCTTCCACTAGGTGGGATCGAATCGCGACTCGACGTTGTTGAGTCGCTAGGCGGTCATCCCAAATCTCTTTGGCGATCCTCAGAGAACTGCCATCGAGTTCCTGCATGATTTCGCGAGCTCTGTCGGGAGTTATCGGAGTGTACGGGATGTGTGTCACTTCTCCCGCTGCCAAAGAGCTTGCAGCGCGTTCAAAAAGATCATCAGGTAGTGTGATCTTCACAGGCTCAAACAGGGCTCCGAAGCGATCGTTGGCCGACAACGGCTTTGGGATAGGTGCCTCTATGCGGGCACGTAGATCAGCTCGTTTCTCGAACGCCAGCTGAGCCATATGCAGATCGCCGTAACGCGTGGCCCAAGTGTGAACCTGATCCCAAACATCAATCTCCGTCTCGTACTCAGCGTGATGCTTTCTGGGAGCCTCGGCATCTATCTTCAGCTTGTCCAACTCCCATTGCTTCACTGCGGCGTCGTACGCTTCGCGGTCGGACTTACCTCGCCCGCCGTTGAAGTAGTAGACCTTGCCTCGGTACTTCTTACGCCAGCGACCGGATCGCCCGTCTCGGCCCGGCTGCCAGGTGAGGTTCTGGGTTCGTGACATCGGTAAATTGGACCTGCGAGTCAGGAGATACCTTCGGAGATACCTTTTTGGCTCCGATTTGTCGAAAAATGGTATCTCGCTGATTTCTCAAGTCAAGTAATTGCAATGATTTACAATTTCGACGCAGATGTTCGGGACGTAGAGGCCGCAGGTTCAAATCCTGTCATCCCGACTTGATGAGACGAGAAGCCCTTCGACGAGCACGTCGAAGGGCTTTCTCATTGTGGGAACGAGAGTTGTGTCGTCGAGTCGGCAGTTCAAAAACACGATTTCGAGGATTCGACGTTTTGTGGCGTAATCGGCGGTAAGCCATTTCTGGCGAAGCGATTGCGAAAGTTCAAAAACTTTCACTGCCAGGTCGCACATTTCGTCGTGCGAGCGGTCCACAACATCCAGTTGGAGTTTCAGACCGGCGATTCTGTCGCGCAGATCAGTCTGCTTCGCGGCGAAGAGATCAGCGTCAATCTCTTGGCTGATTCGCATGTCTACAAGACGGTTCTGCTGGCTGACGGTCAGCGTCAATTGACGATTGAGTTCGGCTCGTTGGGCTAGCGAGTCTGCTTGAGTGTCCTTGGTCTGCGAACGCAATACGGCAAGAACCCACTCGCGGATGTCTTCGTTCTCGATTCGCATCTTGTCGAAAATCGCGAGCACTTGTCGATCGATGTCGGCTTCGGTGACGCGGGTGCGCGGATGCTGGGGGACGTTGTAGTATGTGCAGCGGTAGTAGACGTAGTGTCGTTCTCCCGATTTCGACTTTTTCGTTTTCCGTTCTCCGGTGATTGGATGACCGCAATGACCGCAGACGATTCGCTCGCTGGCATAGGTCATTTCGTGTGACTGGTAAACGTGACCGCCGAGCAATGCTTGAACGCGGTCCCACGTCGCACGGTCGGTGAGCGGTTCGTGCTTGCCGGGATACCATTGACCTCGGAACTCGATCTCACCGATGTAGTCGCGGTCGCGGAGAATCGAGTGCAACGAGCTTCGCGGAAACTTCGGCGACGACTCCCGGAAGCACCGTCCTTCCCCTTCCAAGCGACTGGCCAGACTGTCGAGCGTCAGATTGTGATAGGCGAAGAGTTCAAAGATGCGGCGGACATTGGGGCCGGTGACGGGATCGATTTCGACAATGCCGCGTCCGTTCTTCCGCAGATTGCGGTAGCCGTAGGGCGCTTTGCCGACGAACCATCCTTCTCGGATGCGGCGTTCCAATCCTTCACGAACGTCAAGCGACTGCTGTTCGGTGTAGAAGCTGGCCATGTTCGCCAGGGTGCGGCGCATCATGCGACCGGCGGGATTGCTGTCTGTTGGCTGAGACACCGAGATGAAGGGGACGCCGTATTCGGATTCGATCCGCTCCAGTTCGACGTAATCGAAGAGATTCCGGGCGGCACGGTCAACCTTATAGAACAGCAGTCCGTCGAGACCGGGCGCGTTCTTCTTGGCGTAGGTGATCAGCTCGCGAAACGAGCGGCGTTCGTCGGATTTGCTCGCGGTCTCAGCAATCTTGAAGAGTTTGACAATCGTCCCGTCGTGCGACTCGGCGTAGCGCTTCAGGGCGTCTTCCTGCACTTCAAGCGAGAATCCCTCGCGTTCTTGCTCACGGCTGCTGACCCGAGCCAATGCGACGAACTGTTTCATGGCCATCTCCGCTCGACAACAAGTCCACCAATTGCCCCACACTCATGATGATCTCCAAAGCATCTGCCGGGATCAACTGATCTTGGTAGTACGGCTGCCAAACACGGATGGTGTGCTCCAGCAGTTCGGGCGTCACCCACGACGGAGCGCCTGCGGGCACTCGTATCGTCGCTGGCGTTGATCGAGAACCGTCGGAGCGGTCAGCACGTTTTGGCATCGTGACGGCTCCTCAAAACAAACGGCGCTCGACTTGATTGCCGTAGACGGTCCAACCGGAGTTCGGTTGTTCCTCGCGGCCGTAAAGTTCCAGATATGGCCCCGGACTGACCCGCTCGATGAGTTCTCGAAAGCAAAATGGTTTTCGGCTGTGAACCGTCCGTCGCGCCAGGTGCCAACTGCGGGATGTCCGATCCTGAAACGGAAGATTGCCGCGAACGCCGAGAAGCAAGTACTCGTGCGACACGCGCCAATAGTTGCCCATGCCGAGTTGCGGCTTGACCCAAATCAGGCACGACTTGTACTTGAATCCCCAAGCTCGAATGACATCGAACGCCTCGCGAAGAAAAGCGTTGGTGGTCCACAAATGCAGGTGTGCTTCGTCAGCCGCTAATTGGCGGACAGGTTCGTTGCGAATGTCATTCAGTGACAATGTGCGGTAGTGGTTCTCTGCGGCTCCGCGTGCAGCCGTGTTGGTGTACGGCCAGGGTGGGTCGGCGTAGATCGTGGGAAACCTTGTGCCGGATTCGACCAGCTCACTCAAATCGCGAACGATTGACGGCGGCGAATGTGCGGCTGCGTCCGCCCCCATTGCCGGATCAGTCGAATCGGATTGTGGTGGCTGATGGCTCACGATTGCCGTGGCCCCCCGCTTAGCAGAATCCAGGTGTGGGCTTTGTCGAGGACATGGCGAACGAGCGGCAGATCATCGGGAGAGAATCGGGTGGACTGCTTCCATTCCGTGCCGTTGCGGAAGAGGCGTGCCACGGTCACGACGTGGCGCACTACCGTGCCCTGTTTCTTTCGCCAGACACGGGCCACGATCAGACTTCGACGGATTTCGTAAACCGGGCGACGGGCCATATCAGCCATCCTCCCGTTGGTCGCGGTCTGGTTTCTCAGCGAAGCCAGCAAGTTCTGATCGCAACGCTGAAGGAAGGCATCCATCGTCAGCGAGAATTGCAGCCAGCACGCGACAGAGTTTCGCAAGATGCAGCACGTCTTCGGGCTTGAAGAGTTGTGCGACATGACCGCTGCCTGGCAGCATTCGGTAGATGTTGAATCGGTAGGTCCATCCTGAATCCGAGTCACCGGATTTCCAGATCGAAGACACGAGTGGCCCAGCACCGGCCATCGTGTATGGTTTCTGAGTTCGCCTGACTTTGCGGCGGTTGTATTGTCGTGGCATGTGAGGCTCGCAAGGGTTCTCGAAATCCAATGGGCTTGAGAAAAAAGGCGTGGAGAGCCGTCACTCTCTCCACGCTTGCCTCACCCGGCAGCGTTCACTCCAGCCACCCCTCTTCCGTTGCGATGTCGAGCAAACAATCCAGAGTCCGCAAGGAACTCAGGATGTGGTTCACTCGGGCGTCGGCGACTTCAAAATGAAAGTCGTCTAACTCGCGGTGGAAATAGTGGGCATGGATGGCGAACAATGCCTCCCAGAACTCTCTGGTGATTCTTGGGTGAGCTTGTTTGTTGTTGTTGGTGTTGTTCATGGTCTTACTCCCTGGTTGTGGTCGCCGCGTGTGACAGAGGGGTGCGTCAACCGTGTGTTGCCCCTCCGCGATGGTTAGCCATCGCGGAAAAGCCCAGTGAGAAAGATCCGGCTGGCGGACCAGCCGGTGAAAACCGAGGATCAACCTCGCTTAGAACCGGTCATGCTTTAGTACTCTTCCGGAAGCAGGATGGTCGTGACTGAACGGTCCCATTCAGTGATGATCCAAAACTTGGAACCACCTTGCGTGGAATACTGAGAGAAGAGCCGAAAGCCGTGTTCCAATGCGGCTTCGTTCTCCTTCCAGTCATGCTCGTCCAGGTCTCCCCAGTCGCCGGTCTTGTGGCGAATGAGGCCCTGAAACACTTCGTCCGGTGATAAACCGGAAATTGCTCCAGGCGTGATCACAACTTGTCCTACCGGGAATTTCCCATTGGTCTTGGCGTCGATCATGTCTTCATCTTCCTGATGAAGTACCGACCGGATTGCATCCAGTCGGCACGTTGGTCATTCAACTACTCGATTGCTTCGGACTCGTGAGCTGGCACTTCTTGCTCGACGATCCAAGCGAACGCCCAGTCCGCAGCCTTCTGAACAAGTGGCAGGTCGTTTCGCCCGAATTGGGCGGACTCGCTGTACTTGTCTCCCTCCTTGTAGACACGCACGATCTCGGTGTTGAACCAGGCTCCGTTCTCTTGCGAACGGTTGGCCCAGATTTTCACCCTGATTCGTCCAATCGAGAGGGTCTTTACCGGTCCATTTTTTGGTGCCATAAGCACTCCATGTGTTGTTTTGATCCGAAGTGCTTCCACGCTTTCTTCGGATCGATTGTTGTCACGCCGTGGTGCTCATCACCACGGCACTCAAAAGGGACGGCCCGGGGGCCGTCCAAAAACCAGAACCACAATCCCATGCAAACCTATCTCCGCCGCGCTTTGGTTTGGGTCGCGTCGGAGAGTTCTTCCTTGGCCTTCTGAACGACGGCTAACAGGTCGTCGATATCGGACGCGGGAATGAACTCCGAGGAGTAAAACTGCTTCCCTCCCGCCTTCCACCGACCGACACGAATGACACACTCGTCCCTCCGCCAACTGCCAGCGGGAAAGACGAAGGCCGCCACGTTATGTACATCGAAGCGTTTGGCTTCTTTGGGCAGCGGTCCTTCGTGGTAAGGCATGCGACATTCCGGGCAGAAGCGTTCATCGACCCGAAGTGGAAACAAAACCTTCCACGGCCATTTGCGACGCCATCGTTTTTGTTGGTTGCGTGAGCGGTACATGCTCATGACTGGATCACTCCAGTAATTCGGCGAGATGCGTTCCCTTGAACGTCACGTTCGCCTACGGTTTGCGAAGGTTTAGCGCCCGTTGTTTTTCCTTGCTCCGGGGCCGGGAGCGATGAAACCCAAGAAGTGGGAGTCGTGGCGTGTGTGGTGAAATCACCTCCTTTCAACGAACAGAGAGAACAAGGGGCAGAAGTTCCGGGACGGAGAGCACGCGCACCGAAATGCGGTGGACATCTCGATATTGAGCGAGTGCCGCCGCGATGCGTTTCGCCTTTTCGGGAAAAACCGTGAGCAGCGTGATTTCAAATCGGCCGGCGTGAACGATTCGTCGGAAGCTCGGCTGACGGATGTGGTCAGCAATGTCCGCACGGAGCGTTTCGATCACGCGGTCCCAGCGGCCGTGATTACCGGCATCGACGCGAGCCAGTCCAATTTGCCCAGCGTCTGCGGGATCAAAGTAGTAGCCAGTCGGAAGTCCTGGGCGGTGCAGCTCAGGGAAGCTCCGAGTGATGTCGGCGGCAGTGAGTCGATGTCGTAGCCGGTCTGACAAGCAACAGAAGTGCAGCAGTGCGAAGGCCCGAATCTTGGCCGTCTCGGATAACGGCCCGATGCGATCTGTCGTCAAACCACAGCGCTCGGCACCGAGTTCCGTCATGTGCCAGTAACGCTGGCGACTGTGCAACGGTGCTGAGTTCAGCAAGGAGCGTTGCCGACAGGCACGCAGCAATTGTTTGACACTTTGCCGACTGCAATCGTTGAACTGCGGCAGTTTGGCCACCGCCGCTGATACTGTCAGTCGGTAGCGAGCAAGGTGCTGCAAAAGAACGTCAATGGCTTCGGCTGAGATCGGAGTTTCGTGTTGTGCAAGCGTGGGCATCAGGTTCACCACAATTCGTAAGGGAGACTGAGGTCGGCACAGTGTTCGTGAAAGCTCTCAACTTGAGCGGGGCTGTAGCGCCCCGCTGATTCGATCACTCGCAAGATTCGTCCTTGCTCATCGCGCAAGAACGCATCCGGGTCTTTGATCCGGTAACCGGCTTTAGGAAGTGCGTGTTCGCCAATCCACACGCGAGCAAGTTGCGGAAGCTGGTTGCGATAACGAACAAACACTTCGCCGAGACGCAGGTCGTGATCGCGATGCTCTTGCGGGGGAAGGCCGCGAGCCGTGCTGCCAAAGAGTCCGGCGGCGAGCGGGGAAGCAACGCAGACATCTGTGGGCAGCGCAGGTTGATTCCAACGGTGCCGAGCACGGTCAGAGACGGTGTGCGAATCCGGTTCGTTGTCGCCTGGTTGCCAAGAGAACAAAGGACTGTCGTCCTTCAAGGGCGGATGAGCATTGATGCGATGCAATTCCAGCAGCCTGGCTTCTTCCAAGCGACGAAGTCGGCGTTGTGCTGTTTCCGTCGAGTGCGTCATGGGCCACCACAAACTGGCAACATGACGCACACTCAGCATTCGCACTCGACGAGTGAGCGTTTCCAACAGTTCGTGATCTCGCGGGGTGAGTGTCATGGCTGCTTCCCTTTCCGACGTGAGTCGTCTTGCGGAAGCGTTTGCTGGAACTGACGGAATAGGTCGTCGATGTCACCGAGTTCCGCATCGGGCAGTGAAGCCGCTTGGTTCTCGCCGACGACTTCCTCGGTCCACTTCGGGCCAGCCACTTTCTTCGGGGGTTTGGCAGAAGAATCAGTTGTGTTCGCGTCACTGATCTGGCGGGGTTGGAAACTGCCGACAGCATTCGGCCACGGGAGCGCCCGTCGTCGTCGGTATTCTTCTGCCGAGATGTGGAAGCTCGATTCGATGATCACCGGCAATCCACCGTATTGGGCGTAACCCGCGCCGCGACTGATGCGCAGGAAGCTGCGAAACGGATGGTCGCTTGTGAGCAGCACGTCATTCTGCGTGAAGCGACTGACGACTTGCTCCGTCTGCGAATAGGTCACGGTGGACCTGCCATCCGGATTGGTGGACTTGGAAACTCCAAGTGCGTGATCGATGGTCACTCCGCTGCCATTGATCAAGCGTTGCTGGTCGTCGCTCGATGACACGGAGAACCACTGCCGCAAGCGACAGTTCGCCTCAATCGCGGGAATGAGATTCGTCGTGGACTTCTTCAGGTCTTCCATACTTTGATTCGCGAGGATGACGCCAACGCCCATGCTGCGGGCCAGTTGCAGCATGTATTCCAGGTTGCTCGCGACCATCCGTTGAAACTCGTCGATGACGAGAAACACGGGGTGCTGTCGCTCCGTCTGCGTGGCAGCGGCCAGCAGCATGTAGTTCACCAGTCGTGCGATTTCGGGAGCACCGCTTGGTGATAACGTGGACGAGAGATGGAAGTAGAGGAGTTGCGGCGTGCGAAACACGTCGGTGAGATCGATTGAGTTCTCGACGACTTCCGCTGAACGACCACTGGCGGAAGTCACATTGAGCGCTTCGCAAGACGCCAAGCGTTTGATGACTTCCTGAACGTGGACGCCCGCTTTCCGAATCTCGGGGTGCAATTCGCGTTTCTTGGCAGTCGTAATGACTTCGCCAATGCAGTCGGCCAGCTCGGTGAACGTGGTGACGTGCGGAAAGGTCTTCAACGCGTGAAACAGAATCGCGGCATTGGCCGAACTGTAGTATCCCTGGCCGTAGTCGGTGCCGTAGGTCAGACCGTTGGCTCCACAGAGAATGTCGGTTCGGGTCAACAGATCGAATCTCGACCAGAACGGCTGCGTCATCGGGTTGAAGGCGAATGTTGCTCGGTCTGCCTGATTGGAGAAGTATCTGAGTGGGAGCGTCTGACCCCGCTGCCGCCTCACGTCCTCGGCAGCGGCTTGCAAAGTTGCAAGCAGCTCCAACGAGTCCGCTTTCAAGTCGAGCACGATGACGCTGCATTCACCGCCTCTGACCAGTTGCTCGATGAGGGGACTGAGAAAGAGAGAAGTCTTTCCCGAACCACTGTCGCCCAAACCATGCGCGTGCTCGTGAAAGACTTCGCGGGGAACGAGTACGGGGCTGCCGTCTTCGACTACTCTCCCGAGATACACGCTGCTCCGCTCCGTGAGATCAGGAGAGCGTCGGATGTCGGTGAGAATCGTTTCGATACTATTGCCGGAACGGCTTTGGTTTCGCGCACCCGTTGCCAGACAAAGAATTGGCATCACCAGTGAGAACGCTAGTGCGAGCGGCATCACCACGGGCAGAGTCGCGATGCCGATCACCGTCGCTCCCCAGACCATTCCCCCATATCGCAGCCGCTCGAAGTCACCCGCTTGGCGTTGATCAAGTTGACGCGAATACGTCTGGTGATTCGTGCTTCCCAATTCAATGACCTGCGCCAGCGGAGAATTGGACCAGCGGGCAAACACCATGACGGTCAGAACCGTTACGGCCAGCACAATGCCCGCTCGATAATGTGTCGGACCCACCGGACTTTGCTGCAATCCGGGCAATGGTTGGGCGTGGTATGTGAACCACGAACCGAGACTCTCCAAAAGGACTCGCCAAGGAGAGACGCTGGTGTTTTGCGGGCGGGCTGTGAATGCGGCGACCGGCAATAGCACCACGGCCAACTTCAAGAGCCATGTGCCGGTCAAGAGCACGCACGCGGTCAGCACGACAGCGACGACAGACAACACGCTCAGTTGAAACTGCCATTGCGTTCGCAAGGCATCGGCTTCAGTTCGTGGCATGGGAGCCGACGTGCAGACCACACCCCAATGTCGGCCAAACGCATAGGCGAACAGTCCGATGACATGCGCCAGCATGACGACTTGCACCATCCACGGCGTGCGATGGTTGGCGCAGAGCAACACGGCAGCCGTGAGCGTCAGCGGATGCAGCAACCAGCGGACCTGGCTCGTCCAGATCGCTGCTGTCACGCCAATGGCCAGCGTTGGCAAGGCGAAAACCAAGTCGAACGGTTCCAGCCAACGGATTCCAGCAGGCGGATAGAACAGCACGATTAGAACAGCGGCGCTGGCTGCTATTCCCAAACCTCTCCCAATGCCCCACACACGTTCGGTCCAACTGCGGAGCGGCGCGGGCAGTTCCAGAGATGGGCGGGTCACTGGCAAACGATCCAATTGCAGTGGGTTGCCGACCGATTGGTAATAGTTTTCACGCATGATGGCGACTCGCTGTGAGTGACAAGAGTTGGGGAACGATGGACAGGTGCAGGGCCAAACCGATGGGCCAGTCGTGGCGGTCGAGTGCTTGCCGGATTGCGGCCGACTTTTCTTTCGTGGCCGTAACGACGACCAAGCGAAAGTGACCGCCTGTGATGAACCGGTCGAACTCCCGAATCCGGCGACGATCATTCACGTCGGCCGCACACTTCCTCGCGACGTGGTCCGCTGGTCCGCCGAGATCAATGCGCACGAGTTCCAGAATCTGCTGCTGCTCGTCGAAACAATGCGGTGTTTCCGCCAACGCCGCCGAAAGCCACGGGCAAAGCGTTCGTACCTCTGAGGACGTGAGGCGTTTGCGGGGTTGTTTGCTCAAGGCGGAGTAAGCGAGCACCGCGTATTCCATCGGTAGCGACTGCGGCCCCAGTGGAATCGTTCGGTGCGTCCCGATGCCTAGCGACTTCGCACCGGCCTCACTGAGCAAGTAATAGCGCGTCGGGTGCAGGAGCGTGAATTTCTGAAGTAGGCCGGAATCGCAAAGGCGATTCGCGATTTTCGACACGGCGTTAGCCGACAGACCTCGAATCACGATCCGACGCAGCACCTCGACGGTCGTCAGTCGATACCGGGCGACATGCTCGACAATCTGGCGGTCTCGTGCAGAGATGCGGCGAGCAGTGTGAATGGAAACACGTTGCATGTTGATTACCACAACTGATAGGGAAGAGTCCGTTCCACACAGTCCCGATGAAATTCCTCGACACGTTCGGCGTCGTAGCCGCCACCGAACTCGATGACCCACACAACCTGTTCGTCCTGATTCACGATGAAGGCATCGGGGAGCTTTTCACCGCGTCGGGTGTGGGCCAGCAGATCCTCGCCACGCCAAGCCGTTGCCCATTGCGGAGCGATGGAATGCAGCCGCAACCAAACGGCTGCCACGCCGAGATCGTGAGTGGCCTGTGTCGGATGTTTCAGTTCCCCGCGTCCGACGCCTCCGAACAACTGCGCGCCGCGTTCCGTGGCGATCCAAGTGATGCAAGAACGAGTGGCGCGCAATCGCCAACGCTGCTGACAGCGATAAGCAATCGCTCCGAAGTCCGGTGCGGAGTCGCCGGGTCTCCAACTGACCAGCGGCGATTCCAGTTCGGGGATGGATCGCGCTGGTACTGAGAGACTGGCAAGCAGTTCGTGTTCTGCGAGTCGCTTGAGCCGACGACGAGCATTGGCCAGTTCACCGTTCCACCAGTGTTCGGCAATCTGCCGTTGTCCAAACAGGCGGACCTTCTGAACCAGCGCTTGCAGGATGTCGCGGTCCCGCTGCGTGAGATGCAATGAGACGGTCACGATGGCTCCCCCATCGCATCGTTTATGTTGTCGCCATCGACCGGCCGCTGTCGCTTGTTTCGCCCGCGAGCTGGCGTTTGGCCGAAGTCTGGCAGACCGCGCAGGTCTGCCGTTGAATCGGCTGCTGCTGGGCCGCTCAAACGCAATGGTTCGCCAGTCACTTGCTGCATGACATCAAGTGCTTCAGCGGCGAGATTGGAGGAAGTGAGTCCAATTGCACGCTGGCGGAGCGTCATCGCGATTTCCGCCTTGCCTTCGGCTTCGTACTTGCGAGCCAAGTCTTCCAGATCGCTCTGCTGTTCGGCCTGGGCGACAGCGTGCAAGCCTTCGACTCGGGAACTGACCACACCGGCCAGCAGCGCGGTGAATCGTTCCGCGAGCCGGTCGAGAAAAAGTGAAACGACCTTGTTCATTGCGAGTTCCTGCCGGAAACTAAAGGGGAATGGAACGCTGACTAACCGCAGTCAGCACGGCAGGAGTATTGGTATCCGAAGGGCGGCAGCAGCCGCGTGGCATTCCAGTATCATTCGCAAAGCAAGAAGACATGACTTCGCTGCAGAAACAACTCGACCCACAATTGGTCTATCTGGATAGCTTCTTGCTTGATCGAGCGCGGTTGTCTCTGGGGTTGTCGCTCGGGCAGCTAGCGGTGGAAGCGGAGGTTGACTACCGAACGGTGCGTGGCGTCGTTGACAAAGGGGGATTGCTACCCTCGAAAGCACGCGACATTGCCCAAGTCTTGAAGAAAGACGTGTTGGAGCTTCTAGCGCCGTACGACCCGCGTTTTGTTCCGCCGAGTCCGCCACTTGGTCCGTTGGCCGGATCAACCGAGTGGGAAGCCGTGGGCTACCTCAACCAAGGACGTCTTGCTCCCAACGGTCTGTATTACATCGTCTGCCAAATGCAGCACCGGCATTCGCCCGCGAAGCGCGGCCGTGGCAAGTTCTATCACCTGAGTTGGCTGTCATCCGCGACACGGGACGCGATGCGAAACAAGCTGTCTCGTCATGCCAATGTCGCGGCTGAGGTCGGTATCCACCGGCATGTCGCCGTCAACCACACTTCGACACCAGTCAGTGACGGCAACGGCTGGTGGGTGATTGATGAGTGGGTAGGTGAGCGCACGCTCGAAAACCATCTGCAATCCGAACCGTGGCCCCCAGCACAGTTGCCGCGATTGCTGCACGAGATCGCGCAAGGGTTGAATGCCCTGCACTCGGCCAACATTGTCGCTCGCGAACTCGCCCCGGCCCGCGTCTTGATTTCAGATCGGGACGGACACGCTGTGCTCACGGACTTTGAACTGGCAAAGTTGCTCGACGGCAGCCCATCGGTCTCCAGCGAATGGCCGGAAGATGTGTTTCTTGCGCCGGAAGTCGATGGCACTTCGGCCACGGTGCAGTCTGACCTCTATAGCTTCGGTCAAGTTGCAATTGCGGCGGCAGCGGGGAGTGACGGTGCGGGAGATTTGGAACGAGCGCCCGTATTTCTCGGTCGTGCTGGCGTTCCGAAACGGTTGGCGAAGATGATTGTCGATTGCCTGGAGCCGGTGCCCTCGAATCGCCCGCCGGAATTACTCCCGTTGCTGACGGAACTCAGTCGCTGGGTGGAGAAAAGCTGATGGAACCGACATCGGAGTTTGACATCCCGCGCCGGTCACGGTTCAGCGGTGGTTCGCCGGAAGTCGGTGTGCATGTTCTGAGCGAGCATGTCTTTTGTCCGCGTGCGGCCTTACTTGCCAGAGAATCTGGAGACGACAGCGGCGACGAAGAGCCAACTCTTGGGCCGCGACTCGACTGGATGGGAGATTACGACGAACACCGGTTTGCCGAAGCTCTGCATTCTGCTTACGGGGATCTGCGACTTTGGTTCACGTTGATGGCCCCGGCGATGTTGCTCGTGATTATCCTGTGGTTCAGCTTTACGCCGATTGTGGGACTGGCTGCCACGCTACCGCTGTTTTATCTCGTCACGAAATCCTGGGAGACACTGCTTCTGATTATTCAATTGGTGCGGGAGCGAGCGTTGTTTCAGGCAGCCGTCCCGGCGACGATCGATCTCAACCCGCAAGAGATTACCAAGGTCAATTGGTGGTCGCTGCGGAAAGCGGGATTCGACTGCCTGAAGCCGGACCAACTTCGCGACCCCGGTGAGCGACTGAAGGGACGACCGTGGCGAGAACTCATCAAGGGACGGCAGTTGCGAATACCGGTGGTCCGAAAGCATCGGGGGGAGCGTGTGTGGGGGCCACAGCACATTGTGCGGATGATGGCCTACTGCCGGTTGATTGAGTCTTGTGAAGGGGGTAGCGCTCCGTTCGGCATCTTGATGTTTGCCGAGTCGTATGACTGCCTGATCATTCCCAACACAGCGGCTCATCAGGCAGATTTTCAGCGGAGTCTCGCAGCCGTTCGGGAGTTTCTACAAATCCATGCCTCGGGGGAGTCGATCCCCGCTCCGCCCCGAGACAATCGCTGCTCCGGTTGTCACCTGGGTCAGCCTCGGCGACACACGATGGGTTCCGAGACAATCTTGAATGGCGTCGTCGTTGAGGCAGCTCGCACAAGAGCAAACAACGGAATCATCTATCACTGCACCTGTGGAGATCGATTCAAGGACGTTGTGCCGCCTCACGACTATGCCGTGCAACTTGAGATTGCCAAACGACGATGACTTCCCGGCGTCGTGCGAGTTTCCACATGACGGACTTTTCTACTTGCCACGGCGCGGTTGCACAAACCACTGAATGACTCTGGTCAGCGCACTCTCAATTGGCGGGAGTTCCGGAGACAGTCGGAACCGTGCCGAAACTTCAAACAGATCGTCCAGCCACGGATGCCGATCCGGGTAACGCTGTGCGGGATCAAGCGCCAATCCGCGTAGCGTCACGCGGTCGATTCCGTCGCGAAGCGACTGGGGTAGGTTTTTGCAAAGCGCGCTGCTGTGGCTGGGTGGCGACAGCGCATCGGCTGCTTTGCCGCAGAACTCGGGACGACCTGCTTTGCCGCCGAGTCCACCGTAAGGGAGTTGCTGAGTCAACAGTTCGTAGAGCAGCACGGAGACCGAGAACTGGTCAGCAAGGAATCCATCCGCGACACCGGGCCTCTGCAATTCGGGAGCGGCATAACAGCGATGATGTCCGTCACCATCAACCCGAAACGCCGTGGTCTGCATCGTCCAGGCGCTACCAAAGTCGATCAGGACCAATCGGCTGGTGTGGCTGGTGATCACCACGTTTGCCGGTTGAATGTCACCGTGCGCGACTTGCGGTCGGTGGTGGAGTTTGCAAACACCCTGAGCGAGTCCGTGGATCAATCGCACTGCCTGACTGGGGTCAACGGATGGTCGTCGTCCAGCACGCAAATGCTCGAAGTACTCCGCCAGACTGATTCCCTCGGCCCATGTCAGCGCGACATCGAAGCCGTTGTCTCTTGGTTGCCATTCGCAGACGCGGGGAAACGCGTCGTCCTTGAGTTTTCTCAGCACCCGCAGGAACTGATCGCTGGCGGAACTCTTCGTCCAACGCTGTACGAGAAAAAAGTCGCCGCCCGGCCCTTGGTACGGATCGAATGCCAGATAGCGTTCACGGAAGGGGCTGCCGATGGATTCGAGGAGGAAGTACTCGCGGCGGCGGATTCTCAAGCGGTCAAGATAGGCGCGAGCACGGCCTCGGACGTTGACCGTCCGGCTGGGGTCTGCCGTCGTCGATTCCGAGTCCGCCATGAGACACCATTGATCGCCGTGAGTCGCTCTCGCTCGTTACCGCCGTGGTCCGCAAAGTGTTAGAGGTTCTGTCAGCGGACACGCCTATCTCACACTTCCTCGCCGAATCGTTGCTAAGTCGTGCCTCAGCCAGCGACTCATTGGAATTCAGGCTGGCAGTCTGCGAGGTCAGCCTGCCAGCCACCGTGAATGCCATTCGGGCAACCGTTGCCAGAGTGCCGTGGCTACGGAGCAAGCATTCCCTTCTTGACCATCAAATCACCGAACTTGATCAGCAGATTCTGCGCTGCGACCGCCTGTTCCAAGTTGACAGGATCTTTGAGGCCACCTGGCGGTCGGTCACCGACATTGGCGATGAAGCCGAGTTTTCGACGGTCGAAGTCCTTGGGATTGAGGGCACCCTGCGATTTGAGATACGACAGGGGCACGGGGCCTTCCAGACCATCTTCACGGAACTTACGTCCCTTGCTGATGAAGCCAGAAAGCAGTCCTCGAATCTCCGGCATGGCCCGTTCCATTTCTCGCTCAAGTTGCGCTTCTGCAATGGCGCGTTCAACGCGAGTGGCTTCTTCCTTGAGTCCGTTGATGGTGGCCTGCTGCTGGGCGAGTTTGACCTTGGTCTCCTGAGCGATCTGCTCTTTCTCTTTTTCGGCGAGCGTATCGGCCTGAGACTTTCGATCACGGGCAGCGGATTCCTTGCGTCGAGTCTCCGCTTCAATCGCTTCGCGTTCGACCTTGGTCAGACGCTCCGTTTGCGACTTTTCAGCACTCGCTCGTGCTTCAGCAATTGCTGTGTCCAAACGCTCGGTTCGTTCTTTCTGAAGCGTCTCGCTTCGTTCGCGAAGCATGGCTTCCAATGTGGATGATCCTGGTGCGGTGGAAGCCGTTTCGCGAAGGACAGCGGCGAGCAACAATTGCTGCTGGTCAAACTCTGCCACCGATTTCGACAATTGCTGACTCAGGTCGGTCAGCATCTGAGCATGGTCCTTGCTGATTGTGATCAGCGACTTGTCGTCGCGTGCGGACTGCTCAATCGGAGTTGCGAGAGCTTGCAGAGACAGCTCCCATTCGAGAACTTTTTGCGCGGTGGGTCGCTCTTGTTCCAAGAGACCAACAACGAGCGCCAAGTGGGATGGGCTTGCCGCGATTCTCCGACCGGGGTCGCCCTTCAGCAAGGAACCTTCTTTTGCCTGCCACTCGGTTTGCATGGTCTTCAGCTTCTGAAGCTGTTCACGGGCTGCTGCCACTTGCGCGGCAAGTACGGCAACTTTCGCACGCTCCACGGCTCGAACCGACTCCACCTCACTCGCTTTCTCGTCCAGACGTTGGAACTTTCCATCGTAGCTTCCGAGGGCTTGTTCCAGATCCTTCAGACGTTGCACCTGCGCTTGAGACTCCTCACGGAGTTTGGTGAGTTCAGCGACCAAGGCGGGATTACCGGCCTGCACCACATCGGAGAGTGCCTTGACTGTCGTCTTCGTGGTTTTCACGTCTTCCCGCAGCGCCGTGTTTTTCAAATCGTTCCAATACAAGACCACCGACGCACCAATGATCAAAAACGCGTAGACAACGATGGTGGTCCGCCAATTGGGAGTGCCAAAGCGGCTACGAAATGTTGGCGTGGTCGATCCGGTGCTCATGAAGCACGACTCCTGTCAGGCACGAAGACAACAGACTTCCAGTTACCGAAACTGCCGTCCGATACTGTGGCTCACCAGTGCAACTCCCAAGAGCGCGACCGGAGTTAGCCACGACAGGGGCATGTACCAACGGGCGATGAACCACTCCATAACCAACAAGTGGCAGCCCAAGGTGACGGTCAAGAAATGCGCCGACAGCGCGGCTGTCGGATTTCGGCGAGCCGTCCCATCGTCGAATGCTGCCTGCCACAGCGTTCCGATGGCAGTGACGGTCGCGACTATCGCCATCATCATCCCTTCGTTTGCACGCATGGCATGGAGCAGCAAGCCGAGTGCGACCAGAGTCACTGCAAGTGTGGCCGCTGTGAACAAGGGAGCACGACGGCGAGCGGCTTTCACGGAATGCTCGCGTGCAGCGTCAGCAGCAACCGAGTTTCTTCGATCCGACTCCGCAGCGACTTCACGCGGTCCCCAGCCGGTCAGTACATAGGGACCAATGATGACTCCGGGTTCCCAGCCGATGATCGGTTCGTCGCGAATGATTGGTTCGCTACGAATCTGCACGTCGGCCCAATTCTCGACCTTGGTATCCTGCTCAATGATCCGTTCGCGGAAGATGTCGCCATCGATCACTTGCACGAAGTCGTAGAGCCACTCCGGCACGACTTTGATCAGTTGCACGACAGCCGGTGGCATGATGACCTGGCTGTTGCGAATCGAGGTCCGCACGGCGTTCATCACTTCGTGTTGGTGTCGAGCGAAGCGATGCTGGTGCTCGCCTTGCCCGCGAGTCACTTCAATCTGCCGACTTCCGACGACTCGACTTCCGGTGGCAGCATCTCGTTCGGCGGCCCGATTGAAGTATGTCTCTGAGTGAACACGTTCCGACGCTCCGTTGTTTTCCTGGATCACGACGTGCTTGAAAAAGTGGTAGCTGCAACAGTGATTCGGCAGCCACTCCACCAAGCCGAACAGTTGCCGGTCCACCAGCTTTGCCAGCAATTCAAAGAACTGCTTGGTGAACTCAGCGACTTCTTGCGTCAGAGCCGCGTCCAGCTTTTCGTGAATCGTTGGGATCGGTGCCGAGACCAGCTTGGCGTCCAATACGTTTCTGGTCGGCAACCAATCATGAGCCGCCTCGGTGAGCAGCTCTTGCAACTTGGCAGCTAACACGGCGTCGCGAGCGTTGACGTTGGTTTCACCGCGAGCCTGTCGAAACTCCAGATTCGCCAAGCACGCATGACGGACCAATTCTTCGACTTCGCGCCGAAACCCGTCCAACTGGTTCAAGCTGCGGACATAGGCTTCGACAACGGATTGCCGCTCTGTCTCATCCGGCCTGATTGCAAACCACGCCAGCCTCGGCCAAATGGACTCGCCAATAAGGTCTTCCAACGGCCGCTTCTGAGGTCGCTCACTCAACCGCTTGATTCGGTTTGTCGGACGTTCGGCGGGCCGGTCCCAAGTCTGCGGGAATCTGCGCCCGCCGTACTCAACCTGCAACGCGGGAACGTCTTCGTCTACTTGCACTTCCATAAGGCTGACCATTGTCGATCCTCCCAGCACAGATTCGGGGACATCACGATAGGCCCTTCAATTGTACCGTCCGAACAATTGCATGTACCAGATATGATGCGAGTTTCGTCGGCAGACTGATCAACTTGTCCGATGCTTGCGCTGCTCTCGCGACCTGCCGAAGCATCAACGCAGCATTCGGGCGGAGCGTCCAGCGGAGCCATTTCGGAGTGCATGCCGCCCCAGCGGCATCACTCCGGTGTGAGCGACAGCGAACACAGCGGTCGTTCAGACCGCCAGCCGCACCGGTCCCCAGACCGGTCGGCCCGGCCCGTGCAGGGCCAGCAGCCGTTCAGGCTGCGCGATGCTGACACGCATCACGAAACCCATCGCCTCCACCCGGAGCACTCGGCGATGAGGGGTGGGGGCGAAATGTCTCACGCGGCGCAAGCCGCAGGGAATTTCGCAGGAGCATTTCCTGAGTGCGAACGCACTCGGGAATGCGCGGGGCGCAAAACCGTGCCGGTCTATCAGAAACCTGGGCAACGTCTGCGACGGTTCACCTGCACGGTCAACCAGACGTTACCCGGTTGTGTGTCAGTCCTCGTTCGGAAGCATGATTGTCACGACGGGTTCGGGATCATCTCCTGGTCCGCAGATTGCTTTGAGATCAACTCGCTTGGCCATGTCGTCTTTGTCGCGGACTTCGACACAGAAAGTGACGACGGAGCCACCATCATCGGCTCGGATGGCGAAGCGCATCACCATCAGCACGTCCCAGAGACGGCCTTTTTCATCCTGGCAGTAGTAATTCGAGAGCGGAACCTCAACGCACTCGCTCCACGCGGCGGATGTCATCGCCACCGGGTAGCGAAAGCCTGCTTCTTTCGCCATTTCGGAAACGTCAATCAGAACACCGTCTGCGATGGCGTCTGCTCGACTGTAGGCAAAAATGATTGGATACTCGTTCATGGGTCTCCTGGGAGTTGCATCAGACCTGATTCACCAGGTCGGTTGGAATTGCCACCTTCACGAGATTGTTTTCCTCGCTGGGTGGGCCTTTTACTCCCGGCGGGAGGCCCACCCAGTGACGGAAACAGAAACCCTTGTCATGCGGACGAACTGACGAAGGGAGCGAAAGCGATCAGCAAGCGGCATGACACGCTTTCGTGGCGGGACGCTTGCCGCGTAGCGAGCGCAGGCAGGGCGTTCGCATGATCGTCGTGGGGGAGTTCGGCGAGCGTCTTCCGCGAAGCGGAAAAAGGGAGCCGAACGCGGTAGGCGGGGTGGGGCAAAGACACGCAATTCCCGCGAAGCGGGATTGCGGCGGTGGGACGCTGTCACACGCGAGCGACGGTCGATTAGAGCCGGATGTTGTTCTCAATGCGCAAGCGAACTTCATCCAACGCTTGCATCAACGCTTGCTCAATCTCGCGATAACAGCCCTTTGTTTTCGATGAGGCGATCAAGGTCCAGCCATTGTCCGCGAAGAATGTTTGCTTGCAGCCCACCGTGGTCAATTGCGACCTCGGCGGCTTGCGAGCCACCACCCGTGCCGCTTGAGTGTTGGTTAGAGTTCCTCGCGTGGCCTGCTCCGCCAAGTCACGTCGTTGTTGGTCATCCGACAGTTTTGACAGTTCATAGGCCGTGCGGGCGGGAACTTGTCCGGCATCAACTTGTTGCTGAAGGTCGGTGGGCAACTTGAGAAGTGCCAGCGCTCGGCTCACTTTGGATGCCGCAATGTGCAGCGACTCGGCAACCTGTTTGCCGGTCCAACCATTGAACTGCATCAGAGACTCGAATGCCTTGGCTTCCTCCACGGGCTTCAAATCTTCCCGCAGCAGATTCTCAATCAACTGAATTTCGAGGATCTCTGGTTTGGTCAATGGTTGGTCGTGAAAGACGCAATCAATCGTGGGAAGTCCCGCCAATCGGATTGCACGCCAGCGACGCTCGCCGGAAATGATGACCCATTTATGAGCTGCATCGGACCAGCGGACATGAATCGGATGGAGTTGGCCCTTGTTGCGGATGTTCTCAGCCAGGGACGACAATGCCTCCGAATCAAAATCGGATCGGGGCTGTTCTGGATCGGGGATGGCTTGGTCAACATCGAGTCGTCCGATTCCCTTCAGTGGACGGCGGCCGATGTCTTGTGGTGCCGGAACCGGACTGAGCCGCATCCTCATCGGCTGATCGCGGACACCCATCGACTCTTCAACGTGAGGCGTCAGTCGTTCCAAGGTGCTGCGTGTCGTACTCATCCTCAAGCCATCGCCGCCAGTGTTGTCCCGGTTGCTCTCTGGAGAATCTCATGACTCAGTTGCGCCGTCAAACGGGCTGCCAACGACCGGGGACTGTATTGCGATACCGGCTGCCGACAGGCGAGCGACACTTTGAATGCGACGGCTTCCGGGATCACAGTGTCCAACACTCCCGCACCAAAGAGTTGCCGGAGCTTGCTCTGGTATTGTTGATGAATGACCAGCCGACTATCGCAGCGCGTCACCAAGTGACCGAGCAGTTGAAGG
>JAKFWA010000028.1 GCA_021732995.1 Planctomycetaceae bacterium
CTACTGGGTCAGCTCAATCCACATAGATGACCTCATTCAGATTCAGAATCATCAGGCAGATCGACGCGAGTGCTTGTCGAACCGAGTCATCGGCGGCTGCAGTCATCGGAGCGAACATCACGCCCGAGCGATGGCTCGCTTGGGCGAAGTCCGCGATGGCTGTCTTGCCGTTCGCTGCAACCTGCAGATTGCGAAATTCGCCTTTGGCGGAGTGGCCCCGCAGACCAACACTGCCGGCCGGGAGTGGCTCCGGATCAGAGAACTCCAGGATGGGTGTCGCGGCGTTATCAACGAAGACTTTGATCTGAGCACCGGCAATCTCAGCTCGCACACGTCGCCAGTCGCCGGGGTGGGTCGTCAGCGGGGCTCGCACCAGTTCTTTCCAGTTGTTGCGATGCTTGCCGATGCGAATGAGGTCGTGCGTCAGATTGATGTTGTAGGCGTGCAACGCGTCCGTGCCTTCGGCGGCCTGAGTTACTCGCAGCAGCAAGCCGACATCTCCGCCTTGCAGCAGTTTGAGATCCGCTTCGACAGCGCCGTCTTGAAGCTGCACGTCATCCCAAACGGCTTTGATGCCTCCACCGGGCGAAACGGCATAGCTGCCATCTGAGTTCGCGATCCATTTGCTGCCGAAGTGCCGCCAGCCACTCAGCGGCGATTTTCCGTCGGGCGATGGTGCGACGACCGACTGGCCGACGGCCACTTTCTGACCGCCCGCTTCAATCGTCAGATCATCGAGCGTGACCGCCGCTCCCCAGGTGCGCACGCCGACATGACCAATGCCGGCCAGTGGCTGGTCATCTGTGAAATCAATGACGGGCGCTGGATCGGAGTGCAACCAGACGCGCACTCGCGGCCCGGCAGTTTCGATGCGAATGGGCATCACACGCTGTGTTGGAATCGGAGTTGCCTGTGTCGCAAGCACGTTCCGTTTATCGGTATGACGCACGAGCGAGACTGTCTGATCGCGAGGACTAAAAAGCACTTCGTAGGCTTGAAAGACATCACGGTCCGGGCGAGCCCGCACCAGAACCGCCGCCAGTTCGGAGGCGTTGTGGACTGTCAGATTCGCGGCCACGCCGCCGTCGTAGAATTGTGCACCGTCCCAGAAAGCCGCGGGGCCGCGCTGGACGTCCAGGTTCATGATGCCTTCGTAGCCGCCGCCCCACCGGCCGCGCGTGAACGACCAACCGGCTTTGGGGCCGGCCAGATAGTCAGATGGCTGCAGGCGGTTCATGTAGCTCGTGTGCAGAGAAATCGGCACGTCGGCCTTGAAGGTGATGCGACCACGCAGACGCTGTTGAGAGACTCGCTGACGCAGCAAAAGTTCATGAGCTACATCAATTTCGCGTTCTGTCGGGTCACGTTGCAGAGCCAACTGATAGGCACGCTTCAGTTGTGCTCGCGGATCGCTGCCGACTTCCGCGACCACTCGATCGGCAAGCGACGCGGCTTGTTGTCCCGCGAACTCATCGTTGAGCAGCAGCAGCGCTTGAGGAGCCACGGTCGTCACGGGCCGTTCACCCAGCGGAGCCGAGACGTTGGCGTAATCAAACGAGTCCAGCCACGGAGACGTCAATGTCCGCTTGATGAAGGTGTAGACGCTGCGGCGATTGCGTTGCTGTGGCGTAGAAAGCTCCCAGCCATATCCGGGCTTGGAGCTACCGGCGAGTGCCTCGCCACCGATCTTGGGAAAGAAGCCGCGACCGCCGGCTTCGGGACTCAATTGACCGCTGACTGCCAGCAAGGTGTCACGCACGGCTTCCGCATCCAGGCGATGCAGGTTCTGCCGCCACAGATAGTCGTTGCCGGGATCAACCATCATCGGCCCCGCGTCGCTCGTTTGCTCGACCTTTGAACTGCGTCGATACGTTTCCGACAGCATGATCTGGCGATGCAGGGCCTTGATGGACCAGCCGCCTTGCAGGAACGAATCGGCGAGCCAGTCCAGCAATTCTGGATGCGTTGGCGGGATACCCGTCTTGCCGAAGTCGGTTGTTGTCTTCGCAATTCCCTGACCGAAGTGATGCTTCCAAACGCGATTGACGAGAACTCGCGCCGTCAACGGATTGGAGGGACTCGCGATCCAACGGGCCAGTGCTAAACGCCGCCCGGTTGTTTTGACGACGCCGTCATGCGGCACGGTCTCCGGCTTCGTTCCTCCGAGCACGCTGAGAAATGCAGGCTCAACGGCCACACCTTGATTGCCCGAGTTACCGCGGATTAGCACGTGAGTTGCGGGAGCTGTCGTGCCACGCTCGCGCACGCCCAGCGTCCAGTCAATGCCCGGCAAGGTTTCTTCTCGGATCTGTCGCTCTAACTTTTCTCGCTCGGCTTTGTCGGTCGTCGACGCCAGCTTGGCTTTGAGCTGCTCCTGACGAGCACGCATTTCGGTAAACGCCTTCGAGACTTTCTCACGATCTTCGATCGGCAAAAAGGTTGACGAATTCAAGAACGGCTGCGGATTGGAATAGCGTTGGATGCCTCGAAAGAACGAGAGCATGCGGTAGTAGTCTTCGTGTGAGATCGGATCGAACTTGTGGTCGTGGCAGCGGGCGCAGCCCACGGTCAGACCCAGGAACGAAGCACTCGTCGCGACGATCACATCATCGAGATCATCGAACTCGGCCTGTCGTGCATCGTCCGCTTCGTCGTCCCACACTCCCAGACGATAGAAACCTGTCGCGATGTGTGAGTCCGGTGTCGCGTCGGGCAGCTCATCACCGGCCAATTGCTCGGTGATGAATCGGTCGTACGGTTTATCTTGATTGAAGGCCCGAATGACGTAATCGCGATACCGCCACGCATGCATCTTTTCATCGTCGCGCTCGTAGCCGTTGGTCTGAGCGAAACGGACCACATCGAGCCAATGACGTCCCCAACGCTCGCCGTATTGCGGCTTGGCCAGCAACTCATCAATCAACTTGCGGAAAGGTTGCGTGGTCTTGTCAGCCTGACAAGCCGCTTCGTAGGCCGTCACCGCTTCGGGCGTGGGTGGCAGGCCGATGAGGTCGTAATACGCTCGGCGGATGAGCTCACGCGGTGTGGCTGCCCCATTCGGAACTAGACCTTTTTCTTCCAGCTTCGCGCTGATGAAGGCGTCAATCGGATGCGGCGGTTGCGGCAGCTTCGTTAGCTTGGGAGTGGCCGGTGCTTTGATGGGTTGAAAGGCCCAGTACGCGCGGTCTTCGTCGGAAAGTTCTTTTGATTTGCGTGGCTTCGAGCCGGATGCGGCCGCTTCCATCGGCCACGGCGCACCCATCTTTACCCAGGTGGTGATGTCGGCAATCTTGGCTTCCGACAACCGCCGATCTGGAGGCATCTCGTGGCCTTTATAGTTGATGGCTTCGATCAGCAGGCTAGCTTCGGGTTTGCCGGGAACAATCGCTGCTCCGCTCTCACCGCCCTCCAGCAGAGCCTCACGAGAATCGACACGCAGGTCGCCCTTGAGCTTGTCGCCAGCATGGCACTTGTGGCAGTACTCCACGAACACCGGGCGGACTTTGCTCTCGAAGAACTGCAGTTGCTCAGGGCTCGGCTGGCCATCATTCGCTCGAGTTTCAACGGTGAAGCAGCCCAGCACGATGAACACGGATAGCAATTCAACCAACTTCATAACGAGGCCACCGGAAGGATGGGATGAATGAGATTCCAAGGCGGGAACGACAGGTTACCTCGCCAGCGAATTCATGCCATCCGTGTCCGCGACAACCGGCTATTCAAAACCGACATGGTGAGGAGTTAAGGCTCACTTGGATTATCGCCGCCATCCACGGTCAGCATGGCATGGAGAGTCTTCGGGTCGATGTGCTTGTTAAGGAACCTGTAGGAGCCGTCAGCCATCAGCGCGTGCGCTCCACCTGCATGATAGGACGATACGATCCCGCGAGATCGTCCTGGTTCATGACCCGGCGCGTTGATTCCAAGCGTCTCTGCGCTTGGTTCCACATCCTCTGGCTTGAGCCACGGAATCATCTGGCCGGAGGCTTCAACGAGCGCAATCGTATTGGCTAGCCCATCAGAGAACTTGTGCACCGGACGACCGTCGTCCGCTCCGGCGGCGTGCGATCCACGAATCATGACGTAGGCGGTTGTTTGCCACTGGATACCGTTGAGAGTCACCTGAGAACGGAGTGCGGATGGGCACTGGAGGTGAGAGGGGATGCGTTGTGCCAGACGGTGATTCTGCGCCCCGTTCCATGGACTTGCGTTATCGTATTCCTTCCGAAGCAGGGATTGATCGAAATAGGGAAGCAACTCGACTCGCCAACTGCGTGGTGGTTCGCCTTCCGTGCGAAAGGTCGGAGGCGGGAATCGATCGTACGCCTCCATGTAGCTCGCAAAAGCAAGACCGATTTGCTTCAGGTTGTTCTTGCATTGAGAACGCTTGGACGCCTCTTCGCTAGTGCGACGGGCTGGCAGCAAGCACGCCGCCATTAAGCCGAATACAAACAACCAGCCAAGGCTCGTCGTGAAAGCGCTGAGAGGATGCGTCTCAGGTCGCTGCAGTCTCGTGACTGTCATCGCGATCGCGACAAATGAAATAATTCCCAAGCCGATTGCGTACCCAATTGCGAACGGCCAGCGAGCACCGTCTCGGAGATTACTGATGCCGAAAATCAACGCCGCAAAAGCGAAAGCGAGCCAGCCAATGAGGTCTCTTGCCCACGCCGGCTGCCGTGTTCGCCAAATCAACGCTGCGACCGCCACCATGCTAACTAAGGGCAATCCAAGGTGGATCTGGATCGCCCATGGATGGGGAGCAGGGCCTGGCGGAAAAGGGAACTCATCCATCATAAGCTCCAGTCTCAAAACCCGCCGGGAGTCTTGCCGCCATCGACCGTCAAGATGGCTTGCAGCGTCTTCAGATCGACACGTTCACTGACAAATCTCACCGAACCATCAGCCATTCCTACCATCGCACCACCAGGATGGTAAGACGAGATTGCGCTACGTGATCGACCATGTGCCGAGCCCGGCGCATTGATACTGGTCGTGTCTGCGGTTGGTTCTACATCTTCCGGTTTGAGCCAGGGAATTCGTCGGCCGGCGGCTTCCACAATCGCGACGGTATTCGTTGCTCCATCAGGCAGTTCTGAAAACTTGCGTCCCGTTGGACTGCCGAAGGCACTTGGTCCCTTCACCATCGCGTAGTCCGTTGTTCGCCACGCTGTGCCGTTGTGGTCTACTGTCGTGCCAGGATTGGCGGCACACGTGAATTCGTGCGGCATCTCCTGTGACAGGGTCGAGTTCCTGGAGCCATCCCATTGATCGTCGACTGAGTAGCGTTTCCGAAGTGGCGACTGGTCTAAAAACGGCAATAGGTCCACTCGCCAACTGCGAGCGGGCAAGCCTTCTGTCTCAACAACGGGCGGCACAAAATGCCGGTGTAACTCTTCGTAGCTGTGCATCGCAAAAAGTATGTACCGCAACTGGTTTCCACAGTCGCTGTGATGCCATGCTCCACGCTGACGTCCAAAGTCCATCGGTATGATGCAGCCGGCGGCGAGTGCCAACTCCAGCAGTGCGGCTGGCGGGAACACGCACAGAAGCCCTCGTGCCAGCGCTGTGAGTGTTGAGACTTTCGGGCTCCAGAAACGAAGCACCGTCACCATTGCGGCATAGCAGGTCAGATACCCAACGAGCCTGGTGTAGGTCACCCAAGCCGGGCGCAAGATCTCGTCGTTGTAGCTGATGTTGCACAGCACGACCGCGACGGCGAATACGACCATCCATCCGAGTACGTCGCCCAGGTAAACCGGGCGACGCAGCCGCCAGATGAATGCCACGAATGAGGCCACGATGATGGCAACAAAAGCCGCGTGGACGGGAATCACCCACTGACTGGCAATACGAGTCGGCGGAAACGGGAACTCGTTCATTCTGAGGCCCAGTCATGAGGCGGAGTTCGGCCGTGAGTTCGCGAATGGTCTGGAGTCGCAGCTAACGCTTGTCACTCATGGGATGCAGCAATGGTTGTACGCCTTTGAAGCCCGTGAGGTTGGAGATATCCAGCAGGCGTTGGGCTTTGCGGTCCATCTTCCTGTTGGGATAGTCGACAGCGATGGTGATGGTGGTTTCTGAACCGACCGATTGACCGGCGGCCTTGGCGACTTCGCTGCGGCCTTTGCGATTGCCCAGCGCCAGAATGCGGAAGGGGCCGATGATCTCATCCGTCAGTGCTTGTTCTGTCGGATCGGCAGCACCGACGCCAGTGGCAGGGGTCGGGAGCGAGTTGCGGGGGACTCGGAACGAAACGAGATCGCCGGGATTCACCAGTTGGGGATTGAATGTCCGCGGGTCGATGGTCACCGAGATCGCGAGTTCGTCTGAGCCGATCAGCTCGTTGATATTTTGCTGGGCGGGAGTTTTGAGGTCCTCACGCAGCAGCAACTGATCGCGGACCAGATCGCGAGTGGCGACTTGCGAGTAGACGGTGACTCGATCGGACCACTTCACGGCGATGGCTTCCAGATTGCCGAGGTTGTTCCGGGGGATCTCCACCTTGGTGAAGTGTTCTTCCTTGAAGCGATCACCCGCGCGGATTTGTTCGGCCTGCACGATCATGAATGCCAACCGTTCATAGCGATCGGCCTGATTGGCCAGGTACAGCCAATTGCAGATGCCGCCGGTCAACGCCAGAACCGCCGCAATCACTAAGCCCGGAATACCCTTCATGAGCGCTCCCAAACAGGACGGACCTCATCGGACATTTTTCTTACGGCTTTTCGGCCGTACGTTCCGCAATCAGATTCAACACACCTACCGCTCGCCTGGACGCATTGATCGTCAACGTGATCTCTACAGCTTCGCGACGACTCTCAATCGCTCGTTCATAGCGGGCCGACCAGCTTTGAGACGATTGTGTCCACGCGCGCGCTGTCTGCCAACCGCGTTGTGAAAACTCGTGACCGAAGAATGTTCGCCACGCGGTGAGTTCCGGATCAGGCGGGGCCTGCGTTCGAGCTTCGAATGACATCAACCGACCGCCTTGCGGATCAGACACGGACAAGACCGGAGTTGCATCGTCTGGCAGGGAGATGTCACTGGTATTCGTTGAACTTTGCGACGTCTTGTCGAACAGGAAGATCGTCCAATGCTCGTTGTCACGCGGCACCACGAAGCCCCAACAGACGACGACGGGTGATGCGTCCGTCACACGAACTCCGACGAGCAAAGTGCCGACAATCGGCCGGTTTTCGCCATCGAGTCGATAGAGTTTCCACTCGCCGCTCTGCTCCTCAATGGGCTCTAGCTGCTTCAGGCCGGCCAGCAGATCTTGCTCGGCAGCCGCATCGGGAGAATCGCCAACTACGCGGGATGAATGCTGCAATCGGGCACGGCAGGTGTTCGTCAGCGCGAGATCGGCTTGAGCTTGATCGCCGCGCAATACTTGCCGTTCGACGGTTACGGCTAACTGTCCCAGCCGCATCAGGACGGCTTCACCCTCAGTGCCCCATGCCGTTTGAGTCCCTGCAACTTGTGAGGCCGTACGCGAGACATTCAGGAGGTCGTTGACGTCGGTGCCCCACCATTCCGTCAGGCGGCCGCTGATGCTCAATACGCCCACCGCCACGATCGCGATCGCGATGATGTCCGTTGCGCGTCGCGCCATGGCACGAGTGACCTTCGTCCAACCCGTGACTGCGGCGGTTTGCGATGGTGGTTCAGGAGGGGAAGTATTCGGCCCGGACTCGGTCACCACTTCACCTCGTCGATGAATGTTTCGGTGTCCAGTCGCCTGAGTAACACGTCCGCACGTTCTTCGATGACGACCAGGTGACGATGCGGCGGGCGGATGAAACCTTCCTGCACTGCGTGATCGACCAGACGCGCCAGTGGATCGAAGAAGCCGTTGACGTTCAGCAAACCCGTGAGCTTGCGGTGCAGCCTCAGTTGCGACCAGGTGACGACTTCAAAGAACTCTTCGAATGTGCCGAACCCGCCGGGCATAGCGATGAAGGCGTCGGAGAGTTCGGCCATCAGAGCCTTGCGGGCGTGCATGGTCGGGACAACGTGCATCGTGGGAACTCGTGGATGCAGGAGCTCGGCAGTGGCCAGTGCTTCCGGAATCACACCGATCACTTCGCCGCCCGCATCCAGCACCGCGTCGGCAATCACGCCCATTAGGCCGACACTTCCGCCGCCGTAAACGAGTCCGCAGTTGGATTGTACCATCAAACGACCCAGCTCAACGGCAGCCGCCCGATAGCTGTCGTCAACTCCCGTTCGAGATCCGCAGAAGACACAGACTCGCCGCAATGTCATGCCTGGACTCCACTATTCGACTACATGAACCAGCATGGAGTCGTGTCCCTCCGCTGACCAGCGCGAACTGGCCATCACGACAACTCGGCTGCCGGAACGCAGGACGCCGACCTCGCGGCCCCAGGCGATCGCTTCCAGCACCACGTGCTCGGGAGTGTGCTCACCGTGCTCATCAAGTTGCGTTTGAATCGGAATGACGCCCCACAGCAGTGTCAGCCGTCTCGCCACAGACGCGCTGCCGCAAATGGCCAGCACCGGGACGCGGCAGCGTTCCTTGGAAATCGCGGTAGCCGCCAGACCGGAAACCGTGGCGACGGCGATCAGGTCGGCGTTGAGTTCCTCTGCGGTTGCGACTGCTCCTACGGCCACGGCTTCCGTGACGGCCAAAGCCTGTCGATGACCGCTGGTTCGAACTTCTGCTGCGCTTCGCAGCTTGAGGAGTTGCTCGGCCTCTTGAGCAATGCGGCTCATCATGGCAACCGCTTGCCGCGGATAGAGTCCCGCGGCGGTTTCACCAGAGAGCATGACGGCGTCGGTGCCGTCCAGCACGGCGTTGAAGACGTCGCTGGCTTCAGCGCGAGTGGGCAGTTCGTTGCGCTGCATGCTTTCGAGCATCTGCGTGGCCGTGATCACCGGAACGCGTTTTTTATTGCACAGGCGGATGAGCCGCTTTTGAATGCTGGGCACCTGCACGATGTCGACTTCAACGCCGAGGTCTCCGCGAGCGACCATAATCGCGTCCGTCTCATCGACGATGGCCTCAAGTTCTTCGAGCGCCTCTGGCTTCTCGATCTTGGCGACGATTTGCGGCCCTGGCGTGACGTTGTGCGACTGAATCGCTTCTCGCAATTCCCGCACGTCGGAAGCTCGCCGCACAAAGCTCAGTCCGACGAAATCAATCTGTTCCTTCACGGCCCAAGCTAGGTCCACTCGATCTTTCTCTGTGAGGCTGGGGGTGCTCAATGCGACGCCCGGCAGGTTCACTCCTTGTTTGCTGCGAATGGTCCCGGCGACTTCCACCACGCAGCGTGCGAAGCCTTTCGTCACGTCTTTCTCGATGACTCGCATGGCCACGATGCCGTCAGCCAGCAACACGCGGTCGCCGACCTTGAGATCGTCAATCAGAGGCGCGTAAGTGCAAGCCAGCTCGCGCGGCCCCGAAGTCTTCATGCCTCGCACGAATATGAATTCGTCTCGTTCGCTGCACAGCACACCTTCCTCGGGCAGGATACCAAGACGAATCTTCGGTCCGGAAAGGTCACCGAGCAGTCCGACCGGGCGACGCAATTCACGGGACACATCGCGAATGGTTGCGACCACTTCGCTGAGCCAGGTGTGCGAACCGTGGGCGAAGTTCAGCCGGAAGACGTCCACGCCCGCTTGGATCAGGTCTTTCAAGACTTCGCGACTGGCACTGGCCGGTCCGACGGTGGCGACAATCTTGGTCCGGGCGAGGATCTGTTCCTGATAGCGATCGGGAGAACTCATGGGTGCTTTCCGCGTGATGAAGTCCTGAATGTTCCCGCGAGCATCTTGCTCGAGGATCGTGAGCCGCTGGCCGCAGTCTACAACGCCACTGGTTAAGAGAGCAGCACTGGGCGTTGCAGATTCGTGGGCAAAGTTGGGCGGTCGGTGCCAGTGCGGTCTGGATCGACTAGATTCGCGGCGTTCGCCGTCATGGGTTTGCATCCGAATTGCGTTCTTTTGAGTGATCAATGCCACCGCAAGCTGCGTCAACATCGTCAGGTCGCGTGTACTTAGATGCCAACGCGACCACTCGACCTTTCCCCGAAGTTGTCGAGGTCGTGGCTCAGCATCTGCGGCAGAGCTACGCCAATCCTGGCAGCCGTCATGCCGAAGGACGCCAGGCGCGCCGCGTGCTGGAAACGGCTCGCGAACGCATGGCGGATCTGCTGGATGCTGACCCCGGTGAGGTGATCTTCACCAGCGGCGGCACCGAAGCCAGTAACCTCGCGTTGTTTGGGATGACGCAGGGAACGCCCGGCACCATCCTCTTAACGGCTGGCGAACACCCAGCGACGATGGAATCCTGCCGATTTCTGGTGCAGCGCGGCTGGCAGTTGAGCATGCTGGATGTGGATTCGTCCGGGCTCTTGCGAGCGGACCAACTGGCGACACTGCCGTGGGAACGTATCAAGCTCGCGACGGTCATTTTGGCTCACAACGAAACTGGAGTCGTTCAGGACACGCAACCGCTGGCTGCTCAGTGCAAACTCGCCAGTGTGCCGTTGCATATCGACGCGGTTCAAGCCGTCGGCAAGATCCCGGTTCGGTTTCACGAACTGGGCTCGGCGTCGTTGTCGTTGGGCGCTCACAAATTTCACGGACCGCGCGGAGTGGGAGCGTTATTGCTTCGCGATGACATTCGTCTAGCACCAAGAATCTTCGGAGGCCATCAGGAATCCGACCGTCGTCCCGGCACTGAGCCTGTCGCCTTGATTGCAGGGATGGTGCGAGCCTTAGAACTGTGCTGCGAAGAGATGACTCAGCGTACTCAGAAGCTCGTGCAACTGCGTGACAGTCTGGAGCGTGGCTTGTGTGAGACTTGCGAGCCCGTGGTTATCAATGGTTCGCGTGAGCACCGGTTGCCGAACACCCTCAATATTTCCTTTCCCGGTGTAGACGGCGAGGCCATGCTCGTGGCTCTGGATCTTGAAGGAATCGCGTGTTCGCTTGGCAGTACCTGTGCGAGCGGTTCCGCTGAGCCAGCCCCGGCTTTGGTTGCGATGGGGGCCCCTGAAGATGTCTACAAATCGGCAGTCAGGTTCACCGTCAGCACAGACAACACGCTCGACGAAATGACCGATGCGGTGCAGAGCATTGCACGTGTGGTTTCCCGTCTCCGCAGCTTGCGGGGTACTTGCTGAGTTCCCTCGATATGCTCACGATTGCCGCGCGGCGAAATTACAGCCTCCTGCAATTCAGCCAGTCGCTCACGTACTTTGTTTAAGCGTCGCCTCATGCAACTCATCTATCACTGTCCCGCCTGTCAGATTTTGAACATCGCGTCTGCGAGTACTCAACAGCCCGAAATTCATTGTTCCAGTTGTGACTGGAAACGCGTTCTGAATGATGAGTTCATCGAAGGCGACAAGCCGTTGAAGTGCCTGGCTTGCGGCAATCATGACCTGTGGCGGCAGAAAGACTTTCCCCAGGCCCTGGGCCTGTTGCTGGTCGGAAGCGGCGCCGTTCTGAGCACCATTTTCTGGGCGAACGTGCAGCCGGTCATGGCCATTGGCGTGCTAATGGTCTTCGCGGCGATTGACCTCGCCCTGTACGTGCTTATGCCGGATGTACTGGTCTGCTATCGCTGCAAGGCGCGGCACCGCAAAGCTTCCATGAACGAAGAACATCCGCGATTTAATCTTGAACTGGCCGAGCGATATCGCCAAGAAGCCATCCGGCTGGCCGAAGCCGAGAAGGCCCAACGTTAGCAACAACGCCCCGAAAGGATTTCGCATGAGCGACTCGCAGCCGACGCTTCAGGATGAAGACCGCCAGATTCCTTCGATCTCGGAGATCACCGAATACGGCAAGACGCACACGCCCGAGGAGATGGAGACGTTTTGGCGCGAGCGGGTTTATCAGGGCGACCGCATGCCGCAGTTCACTCTGCGAGCCGTGCTGACCGGCGGCTTGCTGGGCGGGGCGATGTCGATTGCGCACGTCTACACGACGGTGAAACTCGGCTGGAGCTTCGGCGTGGCGATCACCGCCAGCGTGCTGTCGTTCCTCATCTGGAGAGGCATTGGCCTCGCGACGAACACGCGCGAGATGTCGATCCTCGAAACCAACTGCATGCAGTCGACGGCGTCGGCTGCGGGATACTCGACCGGATCAACGCTGGTGACTGCCTTCGGAGCCATGCTGCTCATAACGGGCGAGCATTACCCCTGGCACGTCGCTGCGGTCTGGACATTTCTGACCGCGCTGCTGGGAACGGCGATCGCGATCCCGATGAAACGCCAGATGATCAATCGCGAGCAGTTGCCGTTTCCCAGCGGCATTGCAGCCGCTGAGACGTTAAAGGCACTTTACGGCCGCGGTGCCGACGCGTTTCGCAAGGCGATGGCGCTGGTCTGGTCGCTGGTGATCGGCATGGTGCTGGCATTCCTGCGCACCGCTGAGTGGGGCAAGCTGGCCGATTGGAAAATCAAGATTCCCGAACTCGTGCCGTTTGGTGGGCACGTCCGAGGGATTCCATCGTCGACATTGCCGGTTTTCGGTTTTGAACCCAGTCTGCTGCTAATTGGCGCGGGAATGATTACCGGTTTGCGAGTGTCGCTTTCGATGCTGGCCGGTTCTTGCCTGCTGTATTTCGCTATCGGGCCGATGGTGATTGAGCATGACAAGATGCTGATGGACCGGGCCGCGCAAGTGGCAGCTGACAACCCCGACGCACCCAAACCAATTTTGTCGATTCCTCCTCGCAGAAATCCCGAGACAGGTGAGGTCGCCGGCTATTCTTTGACGCGCTGGTCTTTGTGGGCCGGTACCAGCTTGATGGTCATGGCCAGTCTGACATCTGTGGCTTTGCAGTGGCGCACGATGGCTCGGGCATTCAAACGCACCGACAATGCCGGGGCCGCTCAGGATGACGGGATAGAAGTTCCCAGCAGCTGGTTCTGGAAGTTGTTTCTGCCGATCGCGGCACTCACTGTTCTGGCTGAGTGGTACTTCTTCGAAATCTCGCTGGTGAACGGCACGATCGCCATCGTCCTGAGCGTCGCGCTGTCGTTAGTGGCGTGTCGCGCGACGGGTGAGACGGATACGAATCCTGTCGGTGCCATGGGTAAGATTGCGCAACTGCTGTATGCCGTCCTGTCGCCGAAGAATGTGCAGGTCAACCTGATGACCGCCAGCATCGCGGCTAATGCGGCATCAAGTTCTGCCGACCTGTTGACTGACCTGAAGTCCGGCTACCTGCTGGGGGCGAATCCGCGCAAGCAGTTCCTCGCTCAATTGGTCGGAGTGTTCTTTGGCACGCTGACGATCATTCCCGCGTGGTATCTGATGATTCCCAACAAGGAAGCTTTGGAGAAGTACAACCCACCCGCGACGAACATGTGGAAGGCGGTTGCCGAACTGCTCACCAAGGGCGTCGATCAGCTGCCGCAGACGGCCCTCTATGGCATTATCATCGGCGGTGCGATTGGCATAATTCTCCCGATTTTGGATCGCCTGCTGCCGCCCAATGTGAAGCGTTTCATGCCGTCAGCGATGGGGCTGGGGCTTGGCTGGATCGTCCCGTTCGCGAACAGTTTCTCGTTTGCTATCGGCGCCGTGATTGCCTGGGGGTGGGAGAAGGCTCACAAACGCAGTGCTGAAGACTACAACGTGCCGATCGCCTCGGGCTTCGTGGCCGGAGAATCACTGATGTCGGCAGCTATCGCGATGTTCCAGACCATCGCGGGAATGCTCAACACCACGCCAGAGTCTTAACGCGTCGTGCGGCGGCAGAGCACCATGTAAACCAGCGCCAGCAGCAACGCGGCCACGATCAAGGTGAAGCCGTAAACGATCGCCAGATTGACTCCGCCAACAGCCGGTGCGGCCAACTTCTCAGGGCTAAAGACAGCCAGAGAAATGAAGCCTGCATACAGAGCGACATAGACCGCGAACAGTCCCAACCCATATCGAGCGTTCCGAGAAATATCATCGGGATGCTCGCCTGGTTGCTCGGTGTCGCTCATGTCTTTCTCCGGGAGTTCGAACGGAATGATCGACGAACCCTACGAGCAGCGAGCTGGCTCGGCAAGGAGCGTAGGGCCGTCAGGATGTTACGTCGTTCTGAACTCCCGGTGCGGTGCCCTCGTAATCTTTCGCGACCCGGTCACGTGCAATCGTGAGCAAGTCGTCGTATCTCGAGCCGAATGGTTCAGCCAGCACCTTCTCAAGCTGACAAGAAATGCTCATTAATGCGATGTACTCCGCATTGTGTCGAAGTACGAATGCATCGTCGTCGTCAGACCGCGCGAAGAGCTCAAACAAGACGAGTGCTTCATCGCGTGACAGAATGATGGTGATGTTCTCACTCATGGCGCTCGATGAACTCCTCAAGACCTCAGGCCTCTTGTCAGGATGCGTGTCCGTCGATTCTGGCTCAATATCGTCCTGCGGCGTTGAACATCGCCAGGCTCTGCGTCCTAGTGTTGGCCGTTGTGGTCCAATTCGAGACGAGTCGCGACTGCCGGATCGGTCACGCGGTACACGGTCTCCGCGGGCGTCACAAGTTCGTCGAGCTTGCGGACAACTACGAGCTGGCGTTGGCTTTCGACGAATTCAGAAATGTCCTCGATGTCGAGAATCCATTCGCGAGCGTACTTCTCGATAACCGGGCCGCGCAGGCCAAGCTGAATTGCTCGGCGTTCCAGTGGCGATCCCGAGGGGCCGTGATCTGGATCCCATTGCAGTCGCACGTTCGAGGTCGCCACGGCACGCTTCCAGTCCTCAGGCGTGGCATACGCCTGAGATGTGAAACTGGAATGAACGGCTTCGTCGAGGATTTGATCGAATGCGCTGCGGGTCAGTCGAACCGCCAGAGTGACTTCCTGGCCCTCCTTGGTGCCCCATCCTGACCGGTACATCATCCAGAGGAAGTTTGGTTTGATCCATGTCATTCGCGACATGCTGAAGCCACCACCGCCAAAATGGCGATGCTCTGCGGCATAGTGCCCGATTGATGGCCGATAGGCCTGGTAGACGACGACTGAGTCTGGATCAGACTGAGCCAAAATCACACGACCACTTTTGGGCCAGCGTGCAGTCTGCGTGGCAAAGGATTCTGTAATGAGCTTCATATGACCGGAGAAGCTACATCGACGAGGGCCGGTGGCAAAGCCTCATGGAGCCTTGGGCGCAGTACTTGGTGTCGACTCGTCCTTGGGTTCGCCGAAGAAGCCGCCGTGTTCTTCCTTTGTTTTGTCGAACTCGTTCGTGTACTCGCTCGTCAGGAAGACTTCGATGCGCGAGTTCTGAGCCTGCCATTCAGGGTCGCGGCGGACGGTGTAGGGCTCATAGGGGCCGCCCTGGCTGAGACGGATACGCTCGGGTTGAACTCCGTTTTCAATCAGGAAGTTCATTGCCGCGACGCAACGCGCGTAAGAGATCTGCCAGGCATCTTTGTACTGATTGCCTTCGGGTAAGGGGCGTCGTGAAGCATGGCCCCGGATCTCGATCTTGTTGGGCTTGCCGAGCAGCGAGGGCAGCAACGCGAACAGAGCTGTTCTGCCTTCGGTCCCCAAATCCGCCGAGTCTTCCGTGAAGACAACCATCGTCCCGCCGGTGCGAGTGCGACTGAAGTCGTGAAAGATGCGCATGCGCGGCGACTTCGCCATCTCTTTGGCGTTGGGATCCGACTTCGGCAACGACTTCGGAACTCCCTTCGCCGCGCCTTTGTCGGGACCACTGCCGCTCAGGTGAGCACCGTCCGATGGCGAACCTTTGTAGTCTTCCATCGGAGTTTGCGTCGAGCCGTGAGACGAACCGACCGGATCTTCGAAGTACTGCGCGACGGCCACCTTCACTTCTTTGGCCTGCGCCGTGATCCACATCACGAGGAAGAATGCCATCATGGCCGTCACGAAGTCGGCATAGGCCACCTTCCAAGCTCCACCGCCGCCACCAGCCATGATCAACGCCCAACGGAAAGAGGAAACTCAAACTTCACCGAACGCAGAACCGTGCTAGCCACCTGAATCGACTTGCTTGAAGAGCTCTTCCATTTCGGCGCGGGTTGGCCGTAAGGCGGTGCCGACACCGCGACGAGCTTGTTCAACCGCGACCTTCGGAGCGCAGTTGTTGACCATCGCCAGAATCACGGAAGAAATCGTCTTGAAGAACGCCATTTCGCTGTGGCCGAGATCTTCCATGCGAGCGGCCATCGGTCCGAGGAACCCGTACGACGCCAGAATTCCGAGGAACGTACCGACCAGCGCCGCACCGACTTTGTGACCGATTTCTTCGACAGGGCCGTCGATGGCACCCATCGTGATCACGATACCCAACACAGCGGCCACGATTCCGAATCCCGGCAGACCGTCGGCAGTTTTGGTCAGCACGACGATCGGCGCGTGATGTTCGGCTTCCATGACCGACATTTCCGCGTTGAGCAATGTTTCCATTTGTGACGCATCTGCCGATCCTTCCACGATGGGAGCGAGTGCCCCCGCTATGAAATCGCAGGCATGATGGTTCTTGGAGATCAGCGCGTACTTGTGAAACACGCTGCTGTCATGCGGATTTTCAACGTGTGATTCCAGCGCCAGCACACCGTCTTTACGAGCCATTCGCATCAGCTCGTAGAGCAGCGCGAACATCTCTTTGTACATGGCTTTGTTGAAAGGGCTGCTTTTCAGCATGCCGATCATGCCCTTGGCGAGGTCCACCAGGACCTTCATTGGGGACATGATGATGGCCGCCCCGAGCGCAGCGCCGCCGATCGTGAACACCTCAGAGGGGTGGATCAGCGCGTGAATTTCTCCGCCTGCCCAAGTGAAACCACCGAGCACGCAGCCGACCACAACCAGGCAGCCAACGATGACCAGCATAAGCACCTTCCGATCGCCCACCATCCTGGCTGATGCGGGAGTGCTTCCGTGTCACTCGTTACCCGTCAAAATGCATCGACGGAACAAGCCATCGAGCCTTATTCAAAACATAGGTCCCGCACGGAACGCGGGACCTGACTATCTGGCCGCGGCAGAATCGGTTTCAGGTATTTACCTCACGCTGTGAGGGGATACTGAGGTGCTGTTGCCGAACTGGACTACCGACCCAGGACAAGCAACTCGTCAACGAGCTGTTGCACCGACGTGATGACGCGGGCGTTGCCGCGATAGTTCGTCGACGCCACGATCAGATCGACCAGATTTCGACCGACGTCTGTATTCGACAGTTCGATCGCGCCGGCTCGCACGGTACCGCTACCCTGGGTGCCTGGAGTGACGATTTGGGCAGGGCCCGAGCTGATACCTTCAAGGAAGCTTCCACCACCGTTTTCGACCAGTCCCAGCGGGTTTGAGAACTGAGCCATCACCAGTTGGCCCAGTGTGCGGATGACGCCGTTGGTAAACACGCCGCTGATGATGCCTGTTTCGTTGATGTTGAAGGTACCCAGGGTGCCTGGAGGAGCACCATTTTGGGCCAGCAGGTTCATGCTGCCTTCTGCTCCCGGCTGAGTGAGGCCGTTGATTTGTGAAAAGTCCACGTTCAGCGACATGTCCTGAGCGGCCGTGTTCTGGCGATTGATGGTCACGTCGGCGTTGAAGTCGCCCGTGATTTTACCTTCGCCGTCGATTGCGAAGGTGCCACTGGTCAACGAGATCGCGGTGTCGCTGTCGTCCACGCTCTCGAAGTAGTAACGATAGGTCGCAGCCGTGTTGGAGCGGCCTTCCAGAATCGCGTGCAAGCGAATCACAACTTGCTCGCCCAGCGAGTCATAAACGGGGAATGTGACCACCACGCTTTCGCCGTTACCCTGTTGAATGTCGGTCATATTAAGGGCCACGGGGTTGGTGCCGTTGCCGCCGATCGTGGCTTGCGTCTGCTGCAGGCGGGCTCCGAATGACGCGACAGATTGCGATTCGCCCTTGTTCGAGACAACGCGGATGCGACCGTCGCTGGTGATGCTCACACCGGGCGCACCATATGCAGCATCGGGAGCGATCGACGCGTTATTCACGATGCCGAGAGTGTCCTGCAGAAACGATGTGAAGTCGCCGACCGTGGTGGTGTCTGTAATCACGAAGCTTTGCTCGTCGTAGTCAGCACCGCCCTTGCGAGGGGTGAATGTGAGCGTCTCACCCGAGCGAAATACCGCTGAACCACCTGAAGCAGGCACGAGGTCCTTTAGCAGACTGGTCGCCGTCATTGCGGCGCTTGTCGTGCTGTCGTTGAAAATATCGCTTTGGACGACCGTACCCAGCGTGGCTACTTCGGCGTCCACGCCAGATTTCAGCGCGCCTTTGAGTTCCACGTCGGTCGTTTCCAGGGCGACGTTCAAGTTGCCCAGCGGAACCGTGATGTCGACCAACTGAGTCGTCACCAGATTGAAGCCGTCATCGATACCGTAGCCCTGCACTCGCAGACCGCCGTCATTAATCAGTTTGCTCTCGGTATTCACCGAGAAGTTACCGTTACGTGAATAGACACGTCCCTGATTACCAGCGAGCACGAAGTAACCGGCACCTTCAATCGCGATGTCCGACGGGCTGGTCGAACCGCTGATGGCACCTTGCGACAGGTCACGCGTGATGCTGGCGGTCGTGGCACCGAGGCCGATCTGGCGAGGGTTGGTACCGCCGTTGGGACCTTGAGGAGCCGAACCAACGCTCAGCGTGCGGGCGAGCTGAGTGGTGAAGTGCACCGTCGACGCCTTGAAGCCGTTGGTTCCGGCGTTCGCGATGTTGTTGCCGAGGACTTCGATGGCTGTTTCGTTGAGCGACAGGCCGTTCAGCGACGTGTTTAAGGCGGTTGTAAGACCCATCCGTGAACTCCCTCAAAGCAGATGAAATCAGGCGACTCCGCAAACCGCGCTACGCCGCCGCAGCCCGTCCCTGGCAAAGGGCGCTGTCTCATACATCGACCAGAAGATTGCCGCGCTGCACGCAAGCTCGTAAATGGAGGTATCTACCTGCTCGAGTTTTCCATCCGTGGAGTATGTCCGTAGCAGTGAATCGTTCTGACGCGGAACTTAAATGCACTCTTTTTCAACGATGCCGTACATGCAGAGACTGTTTCTGACATTCGCCTGTCTGGTGGCAACTTCTCATGCAGCGACCGCTGAGGAGTCACCGCCACAAGCGACAGGGCCAACATTCGCCGTGCGGCTGAAGGACGGCAGGACGATCTCATCGCGACTGGCTCATGCCGAAGGCTCGCGAGCGATTGGGCTGGCGTCTGGCAGTCAGTCGCTGGCTGATGTGCAGCGACTTGATTTGCCCGCTCGCCAGCCGGATCAGGTCGATCTGCTGCCGCTGAAACGAATTGTGCTGGTGAATGGTGATTCGCTGACGGCTCCTCTGATGGCTGTGAAACCGGACGGCATCCGCGTGGCAAATAGTGGACTTGCGGGGCCAATCCCTCTGAACGTCGTTGCGTCGATTGATGCGATGGAAGGGGCAAGGGATTTGTTCTGCGTCCTGATTGACGAGGCCAACCAGGCCTGGAGTTCCCGACCTGCTGGGACCGTCGTTGATGACGCTCAGTTTGGAAAAGCTCTGAAGCTGGTGAGCGGTTCAAACGCGGAGTTGGTCCTCCCGCGGAACTTTTCAGAGGGCGAGTTCAGCTTGTGGCTGAAGATGCCTCAGGGGAATGTCGGAGAGATTGGAGAGACCGTTATTGAGTTCGGGGTTGCTGACACCGCCAAGAGTGTCGTCGTGGCCTGGAATCGCACCGACGCTGGTTCGGTTGTTCGAGTAGCTGACAAAACTTGGCAGTCCACTGGGCGACAGGGCATCAAGGCGGGTGAGTGGCTGTGCGTGCGACTTTTGCTGTCCGAACAATTGATCGTCGCGATTGATCGTTCCGTGGTCGCATCGCTGCCGGGCGGTAACGGCGGCTTGCAGATTGTGAAGGTGAGCCTCAATGCGAATTCCCAGAAGCACCCGACTTCAGAGATTCTCATAGGTCCGTGTTTCGCACGGGAGCATGCCGAGGTGGCAGGGAGACGGAGTCTAGTTGGCCAGCAAGATGCGCTGGAGTTGCGTGATGGCATCGCGGTGTACGGCAAACTGACGCGAGGCAATGCCAGTCAGATGGAACTGCTCGTGCGTGGCAAGCAGCGAACGGCCTCATGGGCAGAAATGCATCGCGTGCTGATTGGCACCCGACCGCTGCAACCCGCTGCACCGCCGACGGGTTATCTCGCTCGCATCGACCTGCAACTTCAGCGGTCAAGCTCGACGCCGAGCACTTTGGATAGCCTGCAGGGAGCGATGACGGCGATTCGCGAGGGCGGGCTTGAGTTGCAGCATCCTCTGCTGGGACTTGTTCGAATCGGCTGGGATCAGGTGCGTCGCATCACGCCGCTCTTCCGTGGTACGTCCTACCCGCTGGAATTGAGAGTCCGGCACTTAGGGAACAGCCTGCGTGATGACTTTCAGCACCCGGAGCCCGAGGGACCAAGACTCAAGAGTTTGTTCGGGCTTCCGTCGCGCCACGTTGGCAACGGGCTGTTGACGTTCACTCTGCGAGATCTGGAGCCCTCCGGCCCGGATACTTTGCGTGCAAGTCCTGTGCTGGCGGACTTGCGGGACGGCTACCTGGCGACTGTCGTCTATTTGAACGGGAAATTGTTGTGCCGATTGAACGACCGAATTTCCACGTGGTCGACGTCGTCGGAGCCACAGCGAATTCGGGTTCCCGTCGCTGCCAGTTTCCTGCTGGAGGGCACGAACTCGCTCGAACTCAGGCAACAGTCCGCCCGTCGTGACGAGACACTCTTCGACGACACCGAAGTGCTGTCGATTTCTTTCGATCGTGAAGAGCCTTGAGGCGGCTGCCGACCAACCGAAGCCTCGCGTTGACGTTCCGTTCGCGAGACTTCGGCGGAGTAGTCGGAGTTACTTGCTTAGAATCGCCTTCATCACGCGCGGAGGTGACATTGGCAGTTCGGTCATGCGCACGCCGATCGCCTGATGAATGGCATTGGCGATCGCGGCAGGTGGTGGGACGATCGGAACTTCGCCCACACCCCGGACGCCGAAGGGATGCTGTGGGTCTGGAACCTCGACGATGATGGTTTCGATCTTGGGCAGGTCGTAACAGGTGGGGATGCGGTAATCGAGATACGTCGAATTCCGCATCGTGCCATTGGTGTCGTACCAGTATTCCTCGTTCAGAGCCCAGCCGATGCCCTGCACCGCACCGCCGGTGAACTGACCTTCGACGTAGCTCGGATGAATCGCGGTGCCTGCGTCCTGCGCGACCGTGTAACGCAGGATGGTCACCTTGCCGGTTTCTGGATCGACTTCGACGTCAACCGCATGAGTTCCGAACGCGCCGCCCTGAGTGGCTTCGCTGGACGTACCGCGACCGATCACCGCGCCGCCAGTGTGATGTAGCTTGTCGGCCAGTTGCTTGAACGTCAGCGACACGCCCTTTGGTCCATGCACGCTGCCATCTTCGTAACGCACCTGGCCAGCATCGCATTCCCAGATGATCGCGGCGCGTTCCTTCAACTGATTGATGATGTCCTTGCCGGCTTCAATCGCTGCAATGCCGGTCGCAAAGGTGACTCGGCTGCCACCAGTTACGTCTGTGTAGCCGACGCTGTCGGTGTCCACGACGGACGGTTTGACTTCCTCAGCCTTAATGCCCAGCGTTTCCGCGAGTTGCATGGCGATGGCCGTGCGCGAGCCACCGATATCGGTGGAACCTTCCAACAGCGATACCGTGCCATCGGGATTCACCGTGGCACTGGCAGCAGACTTCAGTCCGCAGTTGAACCAGAAGCCGGTCGCAACGCCTCGCCCACGATTCTTGCCGTTGAGCGGCTGCCGCCAGTGGTCGCTGTCCTTGATAGCCTGCACGGTCTCTTTCATGCCGATGCGCGGGAAGACGGGACCGTCGACTCGGCGCGTGCCCTCTTGGGAACCGTTCTTTAAGCGGAACTCGATCGGGTCGAGTTTCAGCTTCTCGCAGATCTCATCAATGATGGATTCCACCGCGAAGGCGACCTGGGTTGAACCTGGTGCGCGATAGGCATTCGTGCGAGGACGATTCACGCAGACATCGAAGCCGTCGACTTTCGCGTTCGGGATGTCGTAGCACGCGAAGACGCACATGCAGCCCATGCCGATTGGCGAACCCGGATAGCCACCAGCTTCGAAGGCGACCCATGCCTCACCAGCCACCAGCGAGCCATCTTTCTTGGCTCCGATTTTGACCTTCATCACGCTGCCGGGTGTGGGGCCAGTGGCCTCAAAGACCGCGGCGCGATCCATGACCAGCTTCACCGGCTTGCCGGTCTTCTTGGACAACGCGGCAGCAACCGGAGGCAGATAAACGGAGATCTTGCCACCGAAGCCACCACCGATTTCCATCGGGATGACCTTCACGTCCGAGATCGGAATGCGATGCAACTCGGCAGTCTGTTGGCGAGCCGAGAACGTGCCTTGTGTACTCATCCACACGGTGACTTTGCCATCGTTGTTCCAATGGACCGTCGCGTTGTGTGGCTCAATATAGCCTTGATGAACCGTCGCCGTGCGGAACTCTTTCTCAATGACAACGTCCGCGGCGGCGAAGCCTTTGGCGACGTCACCCTTCTCGAAGCAGAAGGTCTTGGCAACGTTGGTGGGCTTGCCGTTTTCGTCCTTCACATCGGGATTGATGACGAGTGCGCCGGGTTTCATCGCCTCAATGACGTCCATCACCGGAGCGAGAACTTCGTATTCGACTTCAATCAGCTTGCAGGCTTCTTCCGCGATATGAATGTTGTCGGCAGCGACGGCGGCCACGGCGTGACCGCGATAGTTGACCTTCTCGCGAGCCAGAACATTGCTGGCGAGATGCCGCATATTCACGGCGCCTTCACCGAGTTCCACAATGCGATCACCTTGCTCGGGAATGTCCTTGCTGGTGACGACCGCTCGCACGCCGGGCAGCTTCTCGGCCTTGGAAGTATCAATCTTCTTGATGTTGGCATGAGCATGCGGACTGCGCAGCATCGCCGCGTACAGCATGCCCGACAGCTTGATGTCCGCACCATACTTGGCCCGACCGGTCACCTTGTCCGCACCGTCATGGCGGATAGGGCGGGTGCCAATCACTTTGTACTTAGGCTTGGGGGCGGTCGTCATATGAGATTCCTCGTTGGATTAATCTGAGCCTTTTTAGACTGCTATGTTCTACGCTCGCAGGAGAACCACACCGCGTCAGTGACAACACGCCGTTGTTCCGCAGCCGGACTGACGCTTGGTGGCCGCTGACTGGACGGCTTGGACGATCTTGTCGTAGCCGGTGCAGCGGCAGAGGTTACCGGCCAGGTAGAAGCGGATTTGTTCTTCGGTGGGCGAGGCGTTCTCGGCCAGCAGAGCTTCGGTCTGCATGATGAAGCCGGGGGTGCAGATGCCGCACTGCAGGGCCGCGTTCTCCAGGAAGGCGGATTGCACTTCATCCAGATGCGTCCCGCAGGCGACGCCTTCGATCGTCTTGATCTCAGCGCCTTCGGCTTCGACGCCCAACACCAGGCAGCTATCGACGGGGCGACCGTTCATCAGCACGGTGCACGCGCCGCAGTTGCCGTTCGAGCAGCCTTCCTTCGCACCGGTCAGGTCGAGCGTATTGCGGAGCACTTCCAGCAGCGTCTGCCGGGGCTCGCAGAGGAACTCAACCGTGTCACCGTTGATCTTCGTCGTAACGACTCGCTTCTTAGCCATCTTCGGAGATCCTCAATTTAGAAACTCAACAGCGGAGTGTTGGTTATTGAATCATCATGAACTGTGGAGAGACGCTCAGTGCGACGCCTGTTGGTGAAAGCACTTAATGTGCGTGGCCAATATTCTCCCCGCGAGCCCGAGCGACTGCGGCGGTGATGACGCGCTGAGTCAACACGCCGACGAGATGCACGCGGTACTCGGCAGTGCCGCGCATGTCGTCGATCGGCTTGGCGATGGATCGAGCAAGCTCAGCCGCTTTGGCGATGCTCGATTCGTTGACCGGTTGACCAGCCAGGGACTCGCTGGCGGCTTGAGCTAACAGCGGCGTCGGCGCCACGGCTCCCAAGGCGATGCGAGCGGAAACAAACTTCTGGCCGCTGTCATCGAGGACCACCGAGGCAGCGACTCCGACGACGGCGATGTCCATCTCGTTGCGGGGGATGAAGCGGCGATAGTGCGAACCGCTGTGGGCTGCTCGCGCCGGGAATTTGATCTCGACCAGTAGTTCATCGGGCTGCAATGCGTTCTTGCCGGGACCAACGCAGAACGCTTCCGCGGGCAGTTCGCGAGTACCCTTTGGCCCGGCGATTACACACACGCCACCCAACGCGATCACCGCTGGCGTTGAATCGGCGGCGGGACCGGCATTGCACATGTTGCCGCCGACTGAGGCGCGACTTTGAATCTGGATACCGCCGATGATGCGGCAGCTATCGGCCAGGGCGGAGTAGTCGGAGACGATTCCGCAGTGTCCGTAGATCTTGTAGCAGGGCACCGCGGCGCCGAGTCGCAGGCCGGACGCGTCATGCTGCAGGACGTTGAGTTCCGGGATCTTTTTGATGTCAACAATGACATCGGGAGCATGCCGTCCCATTCGGACTTGATCGATGAGATCTGTGCCACCCGCCATCGTTTTCGCTGTCCCTTTCGAGAGCACAGCCAACGCGCCGCCGAGCGACGTAGGGGCCTCATACTCAAAGTCTCGCATGGCGTCCTTTCATGGATGAATCGACAACAGAGGTGTTGTTGATCTGCGCCACGCCTTGCGAGCCAAACTGCGTGCATTCATTCCCGTTAACTCTTGGGAGCGAGCGGCGGCGGGCTCTCGTGTTCGCGGCACAGACTTCTGGCAGACATCTGAAGCCGCAGAGTAGCGGGAGAGGCCGTCTCAGCAAATCGGCCCGTGTAACGAAAACAGGCGAGCTGACGGCCAGCTTCGTAGAGAAGTGATGGCCGTCGGCTCGCCTGTCAGCGAAACAGATTGTGCGAAATCGGTTACCAGCCAACCCAGATTGACTGCGCGATGATCAAACTGACTGCGGCGGTCGCCCCGACGCGCACATTGTCATTGAGCTTCGCTGGCAACGATTCGGCGATCGCGGCCAGCAGCGTAGCGAAGGCCGTCATGCAGAAGGCTGTCACGTAGGGGACGCCGGGACGAGCCTCGCCCCAGTAGATCATCGCTGAATAGGGAGCTCCGATGAGCATGAAGGACAGTAGTCCTGCCCAGGATTTCGAGGGATTCCAAGGCAGCCGAGGGCCTCTGAGCAGCATTCCGCCCAGTGTCGCCGACCCGTCTCCCAAAGAAATGATGGCGAGCGTCGCGAATCCCAGCTCTGCTTGAGCTGGCAACAGAAACAGCATGGCGAAGACGGGGATTGTGTATCCCAGAATGCAGGCCGAGTTTGCGACTTCGCCGCGACGGGCGACGCGATGATATTTGATCGCAGTCAGCACGCCGATGCCGATGATGATGCCGCCGAGCCAGGCGCGAGCGTCCCAACTCAGCGGGTCACGGTGGAAAATCTTCCACAGGACCAAAGGCATGAAGCCCGGCAGAATATGGAGCGCACGGCGCCGCCATTCCTGTGGGGAGATTCTTCCTAAGAAGCTTTTCAGCCCCTGGAAGTGGTCGACGTGGGGGGCGCGTCCTTGCGGCTTGGTTTGAACTGTGGGAGTTGCCATGGCAGTGACGCGTTCGGACATGAGGAAGACCTTTGCTGCGCGGGATTTGGCTGGCCCAATGCCCTGACAACAATTCGTCGAATAGCATCATCGGTTGCCAACGCGCGCAAACTCTTCGCAGAACTTGAACGATGTTTTGATCTATCGACGCGGTTTCTTCGGCGCGTTGAGCCGAATTGCCAGATTCACTTCGACTGCTACAGTCGCTTTGCAGGACCGGTCTTGGAGTTACGTCATTGATCTGAACGAATGCTCAAGATCGGAACTGCGAACGAAGCAGGACACTCGTTTTCCTTAGCAAGGCATGTGCCGATTATCCATGAATTCACAGCGACCTAAATTCTATCTGGGCACCGAAATTGACGGCGTCCAACTCAATGCCGAACAACTGAATGTACGGGCGAAAGATCTGAATTCGCTGATTGGAACCGTAACCTACACGGATGCCGTGTTCCATATCCTCAAAGGTAAGTTTCCGACCGAGGAAGAACGCAAACTTTTCGACATCGTGCTCGTGGCATTTCACGGTGGTTTCGGACTTTTGCCACCGACAACATTTGTGCCACGCATCGTTGCCGGGACGGGCGTCGGGGTGCCTCAAGCGATGGCCGCCGGTTTTCTGGCGAGCGGCCCGTATCACGTGGGTGCCGTCGAACATGCGATGAAGTTCTACCAGTCGATTGCCGACGACTTTGCGAAAACCGCGAAGCCTGGAGCAACGGCTGGCGATTTGGAGTTGTTCGCATACGAAACAACACTGCAGCGGATTGCCTCAGGGCAAACCGTGGCCGGGTTCGGGCACCCGCTGCTGAGAAAGGATCCTCGACCAACTCACGTGCGGCGGCTGCTCTGCGAAATGAAGTCAGAGAGCATCTACTTCGACATTTACGATGGTGTCGTTCGCTGTCTTGAGGAAAAGAAGGGCGTTCCGGCCAATGTCGACGGAATCACGGCGGCGATCATCCTAAGACTGGGCTTCAATTATCAGTACGGGACCGGCTTGTTCCTCCTCGCCCGATCGTCGGCCATGCTGGCTCACATCATCGAAGAGCAGACCGAAATGCCGTATCAAACGATGCGGCGTTTCATGCTGATGCCGATCTTGGCGCCGAAGCTGTTCAATGCCGACTTCAAGTCGCTGTCGAAGCGTTTCAACAAGCTGCGCGATTCGAAGATCTTCCAGTCGTTTCAGGGAATTCTCGGCAAACGGCGCGAGAACAACGCCTTCGCCAAACAGGAACGCATCGATAAAGACGCGATTCAAGCGACTCGACCCGCACGCGCAGCGACGGCGATTCAGTCGGAACTGCAGGGATCTTCTGGTGCGATCATTAAGGAAGATCCGTACGTAGCCGCAACTCGAGGGACGCCGGAGTGCACCGAGGCCCAGGGCGATCTGGAAGCTTTACTGGGAGAGAGTTCATCTCCCGAGATGATGGCGGGCGCGGCGTTCTTTCTGTCGAACTGTTTACAAACGATGAGTGCCGACCCGTCAAAGGATGAACGCGCTCAGAAACTGATCGAATCGGCGTTGCAGCTCGTGCAGCAAGCGAGTGAACTCTCCGGGGAGCCTTGATCGGCGCTGTCACTGTTTGTGGTGGCGACCCGGTTCAGGACTTCACTCGCTACCCACGCGCAGACGCAGAATTTTCGAATACGGCAGAAACAAACCCATGCCTGGTAACTATATCGTCCGCTACGGCCTGACTCGTGCCGTCGCTGAGTTCTCCTTCAAAGGGCCGGAAGACTTTCCGCGCAGCAGTTCCGTAATCATCCGCAGTGATCGCGGTGTGGAGTGGGGCGAGGTCTTGTGTCCCGCTTCGGATCGCACGCGGGAGTACCTGGGTGCGAAGCCTGAAGATGCGACGGGACGGATTCTGCGCCAAGCGGATGAAGAGGCTCATCGGCGACTCGATGAAGTTCGACTGCGTGAACGGGAAATCTTCTTTCAAACCAATGTCATGATCCGTGAGCGGAACATGCAGATGCAGTTGGTCGACGTCGAGCACCTCTTCGGCGGTGAGAGAGTCATCTTTTACTACCTCGCCGAACAACGGGTTGACTTCCGGGAACTCGTGAAGGCACTGGCGAAGCGCTATTCGACGCGTGTCGAGATGAAGCAGATCGGTGTGCGCGACGAAGCCAAGCTGCTCGCTGACTACGGTGACTGCGGCAAGCCTGTCTGCTGTAACACGCACCTGCATGAGATGCCGCCCGTCTCGATGAAGATGGCCAAGATGCAGAAGGCGACGCTCGACCCCAACAAGATTTCCGGCCGCTGCGGCCGTCTGAAATGTTGCTTGAGGTACGAGTACGACACGTACGAAGAATACAAACGCGAACTGCCCAACGTGGGTTCGACGATCGTGACCAAGACGGGGCAGGGCCGGGTGCTCGCCCAGGAGATTCTGGCGAAAAAACTGCTCGTTGAATTTGAAGGCAGCCGGCGCACGATTGTGGATCTCGGGGAAGTCCTGACGGTGATCTCCAAAAAGTCGGGCGGTAATGGAGGCGGAGGTCGCCCGAATGAATCACGCGGCGGCGATGATCCCAGCCTGAACTAGGTCTGTGAGCGGTGAGTTTGAAGTCGCGGTGTAGTTGCCTCGCGGAGTGATGTTGTGCCTCTGGTCCCGTTGGATTTCCTGAATGCTGGCGAGCACGCGCGGATCGCGCAGATTGACGGCGATCAGACGCTGGTCACTCGGCTGCACGAGATGGGACTGTACGAAGACATCACCATCTGCATGATTCAACCGGGGCAACCTTGCATCATTGCGGTGGGCAATCATCGACTAAGCTTCCGAGGCGACGAAGCCGCAGTCATCCTCGTCGAGACTGAGTAGCCAGTCCGCGCCGCTGGCGATCTCGCTCCGGCAATCCGTTACGACCGTTATTCTCATTGCCGTGGTTTCTGCTCATCGGCGGGGCTGATTGAAGTCGCTGGAGTGCGTTCTCGATAAAATTCTATTGATATGTTGGTCGCGCCGCACAATCCTGCAGGTCTACACAAGCTGCTCGCGTCAGCCCCTTGAGTGAACACTCTGGCTGATATCCCTCCAAAACATTCCCGCCGACTTGGAGACTCGCCATGAAAGCCTCTTACGCCTGTGGTTCTACGGAGCACGGAATCGCCCGCCGCCAGTTTTTGAGAGGTATGGCTGCTGCCAGCACCGGTGCTGTCGCCGGTGGCCTCGGCTGGTTCACGCAGCCTCTTGCTGCCGCTCAGCTCAAGTCCGAGCAGAAACGAATTGTCGTTTTCAACATGCATGGTGGTCTGTCTCAGTTGGAGTCTTGGGACCCCAAGCCTGGAGCGCCGACCGGTGGCCCTTTCAGAGCGATCGATACCTCGGTGCCCGGCATCCAGATCTGCGAACTGCTGCCGTACTCAGCTCAGCAGATGCAGCACATGTGCCTCGTGCGCGGCGTGAACACTGCCGAAGACGATCACGGCAAGGGCGCATACATGATGCTGCATGGTCGGCGTCAGACGCCGGCATCGGACTTCCCCGTGTTGGGGGCCGTCGCGGCGAAGGCTTTGTCGACACCCAGCAACGCGCTGCCGGGTCACATTGTGATTACTCCGGGTGGAGCAGGTGGACGCGGCAACGATGCGTCTTATCTCGGGCCGAAATTCTCCAGCATTTCGCTGGGTGGGGGTAAGCCTCCTCAGCACATGGATCGGCCTGCCAACATCTCGGAACAGAGTGATGCCGCTCGCAACGACTTCCGCCGCAAGATCAACGAGCAGTTTCTGTCGCGTCGTCGCACGGCGGTGACGGATGCCTATACGTTCTCGTACGAGCAAGCTCAGCAGTTGATGCAGCAGCGCGATGTGTTCGATCTCAGCAAGGAGCCGGAGAAGGAGACCGAGCGTTATGGCAAGCACGACTTCGGTCGTCATTGCCTGTTGGCCCGCCGCCTAATCGAGCATGGTGTGTCGTTCGTGCAGATCGCGCACTCGAACTACGACACTCACAACGAGAACTTTAATTTTCACATCGAGCAACTCGGGGAATTCGATCGCCCCTTCGCGACCTTTGTTGCTGATCTGGCGGATCGCGGGTTGCTGGAAAGCACGCTGATTGTGGTGCTGTCTGAGTTTGGTCGAACGCCGAACATCAATGTGAACTATGGTCGTGATCACTGGTCGCGAGCGTGGTCCGTGTGCATGGCGGGTGGCAAGCTGAAACGCGGTGTCGCCTATGGCAAAACGGGACCGAACGGCACCGAAGTCACGGACGGGCAGGTTGACCACGGGCATCTGTTCCACACGTACATGCAGGCGGTCAGCGTCGATTCGACCGGCCATTTCGACATTGATGGTCGCGATACTCCAATTGCCGATCCCGCACGACACGTGATCAAGGAAGTGCTGGCCTAGGCCCGCAATCAAGAGCTTCGCGTGAGCGTCTTGCGACCTTTGGACGGTAGGCAGATCGTTCACGCGGAGTCATGCTTTGGTACCAGCCAGCGCGGAAGCCCGGGGGATCAGAGCATCATGTGGCCGTACTTGATCGGTGGAGCGTGCACTCTCGCGGCAATCGCGGTCGCTTGGTTTGCGTGGCGTCGCAAGCGACGCAACGAATCCCGGCTGATCTCGTTTGTGGCGCTGTTGCGCGAGCCGCAAACGCTCGAACCCATCTACATCGCCCGGGCCGCGAGTAAAGCCTTCAACGCGGATCTCGGCGATGGAACGACCGATGGCGATGATGGCTGCGTGGTCGGCGCCGAGATCGCTCACTTCGTGCAGTTCGGGGATCGAGTCATCCTCGTCAACAATTTTTCGATGCCGTACTTAGAGAACGCGGTCGAAGCATCCGAGAGTATCGGTGATCTCCGGTTGCGGGGCTTGGTGGCGAGTCATCAGGCGTGGCTGTCCTGCGACGCGATGTCCGTGGACGGCAAGATTTCTGGCGACGAACTCAGGGAGTGGTATCGACTGCTGGGGCGTCTGCTTTCCGAACTGATTGATGACAACTGCCTGGCCGTGTATTTGCCTGACACCGATCAGCTTTACGCCTATGAGGCCGAGACATTGGAACTCTTGCGGGCGAACGATCCGCTGGAAGCGATGGATGTGGAAGGCGCCCATCCGCCGGTGATGGAAATTCCCGACGATGCGCCTGAGATGGTGCGGGCGGTGGAAGAAGCTCAGCGCCGTTGGCCTGAGTTTGTGGCGGCGTTTGAAACGCAGGCCGGGCGAAACTTTGCCGTGAAAGCCCCGATCACTCGCGACTCGCAAACGGAGTTCATCTGGATCGAAGTTACGGCCATCGAGAACGGCTCGATCTTCGGCAAGCTGGCCAATGAGCCGGTAGCGTTGAAAGGTTTGTCGCTGGGTTCACGGGTGAGGACGACCGAAGCGGAACTCAACGACTGGGGCTACATCGGCGCGAACGAGGAGTTCATCGGCGGCTTCACCGTGAAGGTGGTGGTGGAAGCGTCGAAGAGGCTGCAGAAGGAAAAGCAGAAAAAGAAGAAGTCTTCGTAGCGGTGCGAGTTAGTCCTCGTCGCCCAGGATCTTCTTCAGGAGCTGCAGGGTTTCTTGCAGGACCTCGCTGCGGATCTCGTGCATGCCGGGGAACTCAATGAACTTCACCTCGAAGCCGTTGTCGAGGAAGAGGTCCCGCAGTGCGACAGCTCCGGAGTACGGCAGGATCGGGTCGTAGTAACCGTGACTCTGGAGCACCTGCAGCGAACCGCGGCGTTTGGCCAGGTCGCGCCAGGTTTCCTCGCAGATCAGGGTGCCGGACCATGCACACAAACCGGCGGGAGGTGTTGGCAGTCTCAGCGCGACATCCGTTGTCAGCATGGAGCCTTGCGAGAATCCGCCGAGCACGATCTGGGACGCGTCGATTCCGTAATCGGTTTCGAACGTTGCAATCAGCTTGAGGAGCATGTCCCGGGCCGCAGGTAAGCCGTCGGGGTTCTCTTTCGCGATCTCTTCGAACTTGCGCTGTTCGACGGCCATCACGAGCCGATTCACATCGAGATGCCACCAGGCGCGTCCCCCGGGCATTCCGAGCGAATCCAGCGACAACGGGGCATGCGGAAAGATGAACCGGGTTGATTCCGCGAGCCTCGGTGACGCACGCAGCAGGCGTGCGCCAATGTCCGTGAGATCGTCGCCGGACGCTCCATAACCGTGGCAGAGGACAACAATCAGTTCGGGACGCGCACCGGTTGGAAGGTCATCAATTACCGTGCAAACAAGGTCACCGATCTTGGACACATTCCGCATCTGCCTGCTCCGCCTGAAGACAACGATACCTACCAACGTCCCGCACGGTACGCTTCATAGCCTTGATAGTTCTGGATAGCGAGTCCCGCAAACAGCAGCGCGGCGTAAAGCTGACCTGCCGAGAAGAAGAACGCTGCGACCAGGCCGCCAACAATCATGCCGATCTGGTGACTTCGCATCTTGGCATGATACGAGTTCGTGCCGCCGAGCAGGTTGACGCAGATCTGGCCTCCATCCAGCGGATAAACCGGCAGCAGATTGACCAGCCCCCAGAAGAAGTTGATGTATTTGAGTTGCATCAACGCAAAGCCCGCCGGTCCGCGAGCGGTGACCATCTGTAATTGTCGCAGGACCTCGTTGAGATTGTTGGGGTCGAATCGTCGGGGGTAGAGGAATGATTCAACGAGGCAGATCACCCCGAAGAAGATGAAGCCCGCTGCCGGGCCTGCAAACGCCACCCAGATCGCTCGGCCCGGTGTGTGGTTGTAGCCCGGATAAAAGTTGGCGAGTCCGCCAAAGTGGTAGAGCGTAATCTGCGGCGGCCAACCATAGTGCTTTGCCGCCAGCGCGTGCCCCAATTCGTGAATCACGATCGAGACGAAGAGACAGGCCACCCAGATCACGATCAAATTCAGATCCTCCAGGCCGGCGCCCATGATCAGAGCGATCAACCAGAAGGAAGGGTGCACTCGCACGGGGATGCTGCCGAGCTTGAAATTGAGGTCGTATTGACTGGGACCGGGTGGCTGAAGCATGAATGGAATCCTTCGGAACTGGAGCTGGCTGCTCCATAATCTACGCTGGAACGTCTGCATTCTTGGGATCTAACCGAATTCGGCCAAGGTGGCTTTGACGTTACCGATTGGACGGACAAGAAGTTGAGGTTTCACTTCTGCGAAGAATTCTCCAAAGTCCGTGTCCCTTGGAATCATCACCCTCGACGTTGGACTTGATCACATGGCCAATGCACCCGAATGGCTCAGCAACGGAACCGGTCTGGTTCCGCGCATGGCGTGGTCATTCGCGGCGGACGCAGACTTAGTTTCGTTGACGATGTCGCGTGAGTCCGGCGAGCTGTTCGCGATTGATCGCGCCGGCGGTCTCTACAAGGTCAGCCGCACGGGGCGGATTGACGGTGTTAACCGTGGCCTGCGATCTCCGCGTATCGTTCGCTGGAGCGATACCGGCGACACAGGCTTAGTGATCGAGAAAAACGAGCACATCACAGTTCTCGACGCGAAGATGCGCGTGGTCTGGACGGTCGCCGCACCATCCAACGTGCTTGCGGCAGACATCGACGCTTACGGCCACAACCTGGTGGTGTCTTTGGAGAACAGCCACACCGTGCTGATGAATGTGGACCGTCAGAAACTGGCGGAGTTCAGCACCGTGCGCGTTTTGAAGTTCCTGAGCTTTACCACCAGCGAGCCATCGGTTGTCGGGGCGGCGGAGCATGGACTGATCTGCTGCCACGACCTGGATGGTGTCGAACTTTGGAACGAGCGGCTGTGGACCAACGTCGGCGACATCAGCTTGTCTGGAGACTCCAAGCGGATCTTCATCGCGGAATTCGGTCACGGCTTGCATGCGCTCGATGGGCGCGGTCGTAATCAGTCCGCTTTTGTGCTGGATGGATCACCGGCCCGAGTTTCGACAAGTTTCTTTGGGGAACGCGTCGCGACGGCCACTCTTGAGAAGCAACTGTTCTGGATCGACGCCGATGGCACACTGCTCTGGGCCGCGGAAACGCCCGAGCCGATTCATACCTTGATCTGCGACCCATTGGGTGAGTGGTTGATTGTGGGCTTTGAGTCCGGTCGCGTGATGCGTCTGGATTGGGAAGGCTGATATGGAAGTCGTGCGGACAGAGATTCCTGATGTGCTGCTGATCGAGCCGAAGCTCTTCGGCGACGCGCGCGGTTGCTTCATGGAGACGTTTTCCCTGCAGCGATACGCCGCTCAGGGAATTATTGGCCCCTTCGTACAAGACAACTTCTCACGATCGCGACGTGGTACGTTGCGCGGCCTGCACTATCAGATCCAGCAGACGCAAGGCAAACTGGTTCAGGTCTTGCGTGGTGAAATCTATGACGTCGCGGTGGATCTGCGACGTTCTTCGCCGACCTTCGGTCGCTGGGTCGGCGTGACATTGTCCGAACAGAACCATCGGCAGCTCTACATCCCGCCGGGGTTCGCACACGGCTTTTGTGTTGTCAGTGACGAAGCGGACTTCGTCTACAAGTGCACCGACTACTACGCGCCGGCTCATGAACGCACGTTGTTGTGGAATGATCCGGCGGTGGGCGTCACGTGGCCGATCTCGGGCGAGCCATTGCTGTCGGAAAAAGACAAGCTGGGCCGTCTGCTCTCCGAAGCGGACTGTTTTGCCTGAACTGTCTTTCCGCACGCCGCCTGAATTTGCGCGGCGTTGATGAGGACTGCGGACGCTTCCGTAGAGTATGTCGGCGTGGCGTGGCTGATATAACTCGTGCGAAACGAGAATCTGTTCGGCGACCTTTGAAGTGATCTACGAAGCGCTCTCGCGGAGTCCAATATGCGTCGTTCTTGCTGGTGTCTGGCTTTGATCATGACGGCTGCTCAGCCCGCGTGGGCGGATCTGCCTTCAATCCGATTTGACCGTTTGCAGACAATCGGCGCATCCGCCGGTGGCAGCGTCGAAGCCGACTACCTGGGCGGCGATGTGGAAGAGGTCAACTCGCTGCTGTTCGATCATCCGGGCCTGACGGCCGAGCACATCAAGGACCGCAAGTTTCTGATCAAGGTAGCTGGCGACGTCCCGGCTGGAACATACGACGTGCGGCTGGTGGGACGGTTTGGAGTCAGCAATCCGCGACTCTTCTCTGTGTCGCAGGGGCTGACGGATGCGGCCGAGAAAGAGCCCAACAACGAGCCGAAGGAGGCTCAAGAAGTACCGCTGAACTGCGCGATCAACGGCCAGTCCGACGGCAACGGCGAAGATTTTTTCGTCGTGACTTTGAAGGCAGGGCAACGCATCGTGGTCGATTGTCTGGCTCGTCGGCTGGACTCCGAAGTGGATGCCAGCGTTGATGTCACGACGTTCGCGGGTAAGCCGATTGCCAGCAATGGCGACTACTTTGGTGCGGATCCCTTCATCGATTTTGTGGTGCCTGAAGACGGCAAGTACGTAGTGCGAGTCAACGATTTGCGCTTTCGCGGCGGCTATCCTTATCGGCTGGTGATCTCCGATCGGCCGCAGTTGGAGAATGCTCACCCGCGCGCGATTCAAGTGGGCAAGCCGACTGAAGTGGAACTTACCGGCCGCAATATCGGTGGCGGTTCAACGCTGAACCTGCCGATCGAAGGTCCGCCGCTGCAGGTCATTCGCACGTCTGTCAGTGCTCCGTCAGACCTCGTTGAGCGTGGGCTGTATCGCTTTCTGGAACATCCGACCGATCACAGCGTGGCTCCCACGGCGGCGACCTGCACACTGGTTGGCTTTCAGGCGCGGCCGGTCGCGAACGCTTTGAACGCGATCACGTTTCTGGCGACTGAAACTCCCGTGACGCTCGACCAGGAACCGAACCCGCGCGAGAAGCCGCAACGACTGGAACTACCCGCAGTGGTTTCCGGGCGCTTCGATCAACCGCGCGACGGTGACTGGTTCGAGATCGAAACCAAAGAGGGGGGCAACTACGGCTTCGAGGTGTACTCAGAACGCATCAACGGCCGGGCTGATCCCTTTGTTGTTGTGACTGATGAGCAAGGCAATCGAGCCGGCGAATTGGATGACTTTGGCCATCGCATCAACGCCTTTGACGGACACTTGCGAGATCCTTCCGGTGTCATCGGCCTCGGGGCGAACAAGAAGTATCGAGTGCTCGTGCAGGACCGTTACAGTCGCGGCGGTGCACGGTATCAGTACGTGCTCGCCATTCGACCTCCGAGTCCCGACTACTTCGCGGCGGCGATTCATCACCAGAATCCCGGCCCGGGCGGTACGACGCTCTGGAAAGGTTCGTCGGCTTATCTGGATGTCGTGCTGCATCGGCGCGACGGCTTCAACGGGCCTGTGACGATCACTGCGGAAGGTTTGCCCGCTGGAGTGACTGCCGTTCCCGCCGTGACGACCGGTACTCATGTGGCGTTCGTGATTACATCATCGAAGGATGCTGCCGATTGGACCGGTGAAGTGACGCTGATGTCGTCGGCGAAGATCGGCGATCGCGAGATCAAACGCGAAGTCCGACCCTATTATCGAGTCTGGAATCAGGGCGATGGCAGCAGTCGTCCGACGCGTCGGCTGGCGCTAGCCGTTCGCGAGGCGGGACCATTTGGATTGGTGATGGAGCCCGCGCAAGCTCAGGTTGAGGCTGGCCAATCGGTTGAGGTGACCGTGCGAGCCACACGTCAGTGGTCTGACTTCAAAGCCTCCATCAACCTGCTGCAACTCGCGCAACCGGGCGGCATTCAAATCCAGACTGCAGCCATTCCCGATGGCGCGATGGAAGCGAAGATCAAACTGACGGCTCAGAATGGAATGCAGCCGGGGTCATACACCGTGACCGTTCTGGGGCAGGCGCAGGCGCCATTCAACAAAGATCCGAAAGCGCCCAGTAAGCCTAACACGCTCGTGTCATTGCCTGCGGTTCCCGTGACCTTGACAGTGAATGCGGCGCCGAAGAAGTAGGGCTGAAACCCTACGGCACCAGCCAGAGGGCGATTGCGACGATGGCGATTGTTCCGGCGATCGCTGTCAGGATGCCGCTCATGCGTTTGCGGCGGATGTAGAAGATCAGCAGCAGGCCGGTCAGCGAGACAAACACCGTCACGATTGAGACGACGTCAATCACGATGGACCACGACGAACCAGTGTCGCGGCCTTTGTGCAAGTCGTTCAGGATGGCGACTGGCCCCATCGTCGTGACGGTGACGGTGTATATTCCGGATTTACGGTCGACGATTGTGTCCGCAGCGTAGCCGGGGCCTTTCCTGAGGATCAGGCATTCCCGTACGTCGACTCGAAACTCGCTGACTGCGCCGCGCAGCGCATGAGTCGCCCGCAGGTGCTCGACGATTTCCAGCTTACCGGTTACCGATTCCGGAGCGGGTTCTGAATCAGAGGCGTTCGTCGAAACGCCGGGCGCCGTCGCCAACCCGGCGGTGATCACGGAACCGCGGTGCTCCGTGACATGCTGAGCATCAGCACTGAACCATGTGGGATGATTCAGCGTGATACCCGTCAGGCCAAAGAACACCAAGGCCGTGAATGACAACAGCCACACATAAATGTGAAGCCAGCGAATCAGAGCCGCGAAGCGAGTCGACAGGCTTTTGCCTGTGGGACGAACGCGAGCCTCCATGCCTGATGAAACGCTACTTGGCATCTTTGGCGGCCGGTTTGGCTTTATGAGGACGATATTCCACCGAGGCCGCTTTGAACTCGGCGTTGCTCTTCAGCTTGGTTTCCTTGATGGGATCAGCGCCCAGCACCAGTGGATGACGGATGATTTGATAGGTGCCATGCTCGCGAGCAGCTTCCAGGTACAGCGTGTACTTGCCGGGCTTCAGCGGCCTAATTCCGCTGCGAAGGTCTGTACGGCTGGGGCCAGAGCCAGAACAAAAGCCGTCAGAGTCGCCACAATGCGCGATCGATACATGATGAGAATTTTTATGAAATCCAGACGCGCGCGTCGCGAGGCCAGAGCCGCGACGTTCCGTTACTGAGCCTTGTTCACAACGCAGTACAGGCTGTCGCCGCGACGCAGCAGCAGATGATCCTTGGCATACACGGCCGCGTAGAGCACGGGGCCACCGAAGCCACCCGCACCCGGTCCACCCCGACCTCCGGCTCCACCTTGAGCACCGCCGCCTTGGCCACCTCCGCCACCCTGAGCAGGTTCCTTGCTCTCCGGCGGGGGAGTGACTTCCCACGTGGCGTTTTCAGCCAGCTTTTCGAACTTCGGTCCAGCGGCGACGATGGAAACGGTGCCACCTTTACCGAAGAAGCAGATGCGGTCACCCAGCGGCATCGGTGTCGCCCAGATGCTTTCGGCCAGACGGTTCGAGAAGCGTTCTTCACCTGTCTCCAGATCGAGGCAGTACAGCACGCCAGCCGCGTTCACATAATACGCGTGCCCTTGGTGGGCCGCCGGTGAACCGAACGATGATGTCGCTCGCTTGGCTTTCCAGATGAACTGCACGTCGAAGGTGCCGTCGTCCTTGGATTGAATACCAATCAGGCCGTTCGATTCGGCAGCCTTGCCGGAATCGCCTTCGCCACGACCTGCGGTGGCACCGATGAGGAACCGGCCTTCGCTGACGGGAACCGGTGTCGGCGTTGAATTGCCCTTGATGCCGTCAAACTTCCAGAGCTGTTTGCCCGTTGCTGGATCCAGGCCGGCCAGGACTCCGATGCCGCTCAGGACCAGATGCTGACCGCCCTTCACGGGCACCAGTCGCGGACTGGCCCAACTGGTCGTGCTCAATCCCTCAGACTTCCAGATGTCTTTGCCGGAGGTTTTGTCGACGGCCAGAACGTAGGGATCTTTGGAACGCTCGACCCACACGAAGATGCGGTCGTCGGTTTGTTCCAGCGAAGCCGAGATTCCGTGACGCGATTCGATCGCTCCGAGTTCTTCGACCAAGTTGCGTTGCCAGCGCACCTTGCCGTCGTGAGTCAGCGACAGCACGTTGCCGCCTTCAAAGAAGCAATACAGGCCCGCGGCATCCACGACAGGAGTCGGCGCGGCCTTACTGACGTAGTTGTTGTTCTCGTATTGAGACGCGGAAGCCAGATCGTGTTGCCAGAGCTTCTTGCCCGACTTGAGATCGAACGCGGCAACGTGGCTTTGTTCCTTCTTAGGGCCTGAGATCGAGGTGATGAAGACCGTATCTCCCCAAGTGACGGGGCTCGATTGGCCGTAGCCTGTGATCTCGGCCTTCCAGAGGATGTTCTCTTGAGGTGCCCATTTCATCGGCAGGCGATTGACGTCCGCACTGGATGACACCGGACCTTGAAAGCGACTCCAGTCATTGGCTGAGGCCATGCTGCTGATTCCCAGCAACAATGCTGCGCAAGCTGTGCGAGTAGACGAGGTACCAAGCCGGAAAAGAAATGGAGTCACGGAGCGGTCCTTGTGAATGCACGGGAGAGTGTGGTTTGCTGGCTCAGGTTTGGTGATGAGCCATCATGCTGGCCTGCCGTGCTGACTCATCAGGTGAGCATGGCCAACGCCGTACCAGCAAGCTGGCGACGGCTCGGGAGTGCGGATGAATTGGAATAAACGCTCGCTCCCGAGCCGTGCCACTGCGAGTGATGTTCCTCGCTACTTATAAGTAGGGCGACCAGGGACTCTGACGTTTCCCTGATCGCCCCTGAAGAACGAGCACTGCTACTCGTCCTTCCTCGGGTTTACTTCGCAGCCGTCTGTTGAGACTGAGCTGCGTGCGGGGCCAGAACTTCCAGAGCTTGAGCCTTGCCGCTTTCCATGCTGGCACCGCCGACGACTACCAGCTTCGAACCCCATGGCAGAACGCGATGGAAGAAGCGTGGATGAGCCAGTTGGCCCACGAAGTCGAACTTCTTGCCGTCCTTGCTCAGACGCTGGATCGAGCCGGACATGGTGGTGACATACAGATCGCCCTGACTGGCGAAGGCGGAAGTGCCAAAGCCGTCCATCGGGCTGCCCTGCAGAGCTGGGCCTTCCGACCATTCGTTCTTGGCCGGATCGTAGATGGCGCTGGCCGTGGTCTGGCCACCCTTCTCGTTCATGCCACCGATGCAGATCAGCTTGTTGTTGACGGCTGCTAGAGCCAAAGCACGACGCTTGAACGGAGGCGTTGCGACAGTCTTCCATTCCAGCTTGTCAGCTGCGAGGTTGAGAGCGAGAACGGTGTCATGCCACTTGGCTCCCTGACCGCCACCCTGCATGTTCCAACCGCCAGCGACGTAGAGTGTATCGCCGACAACTGCCGCATCGTGAGACGAACGGGGCTCAGGCAACGCTGGCAGAGCTTCCCACTTCGACGTCTTCGGATCGAGCTTCGCGAACTCGGTTTGAGAGCGCAGGTCTTCCTTCTCGTTGTCCTTGTTGGTCGCCGTGAAGCCACCAATGCGGTAGACGGTGCCCTTGTGCTCGACCATCGCGAGACCCTGCAGCCTGGCGCCGCCCGAAACCTGCTCCCACTTCACAGGATTCTTCAGGTCGAGTTTCCACAGGTCGCCAGACTGATCTTCGTTACGGTATTCGTGGGCGCTGCCGTAGTTGCCGCCGTAGACGAACAGATTGTCGCCCACGATCGCGCCACCGAAGCTGGTGGTGCCCTTCGGCAGAGCGGGCAGATTGTGAGTGATTGGCGTCACGGTGCTGGGTTCATAGTGCAGGGTCAACGTCGAGTAGTGACGAATCGACTTGTACTCTTTGTCTTCCAGCTTACCGGCAGTCTCTTCCGTGTGCTTGGCACGGATGGAGAACACACCCGCCTTGGTCAGGTTGACGCGGAAGTTGCCGCCTTCATCAGTGGCGCCTTCCAGCTTCTTCTCAATGCCGGGGCCATTCACGGTCACCGTTGAACCAGCCAGCGGCTTGCCGTTCCAGAGTACCTGCAGAACGGTGGCGGAACCATCGGCAACAGGCACAACTTCCAGAGGGAGGCGCTCGGAATCCTTCACTGCTCGCCAACTGCCGGGCAGTGCGAACGGATAGGTCTTGGCGTAGTACTTCAGCATGAAGGGTTCGCTGCCCTTGGCCAGCACGCCATAATTGTGACGTAGGATGACAGTCGCCGATCGGGCTGGTCCGGCGAGTTCGCCTTCCAGAGCGTCCTTGCCGATCTTAACTGGAACTGACTTGGGTTCGCCGCGACCGCCAACGGTCCAGACTTCAGCCTTGGCGACCTTTTCCAGCAGTGCTGGATCGTCAGCTTCCGGGCCTTCGCTGAAGAAGACCTGAACTTTTCCCTCGGGGGAAGAAGCGTTTGTCAACAGCCACAAGAAGTGAGCCGATGCAGATTGAGACCACATCAGTGCGGTGGCCAGCGCTGGTAACACAAAGCGTAATCGAAGCATGGTGTTCCTTTCAGAAGATCGATACCCGGCGGCAGTTATCGCGCTGCTACCGGAGTTGTGAGTTGATACTCGCTGAACTCAATTTCCTGAGCGGTTCGGGAACCGTCAGGCTTGTTGGTAATTGCCAGATACTTGGCCGGCACATCCAGCTTGCCGACGCGCGTCCATTCCTGGTGAATCTGCCGCACTTGCTGAATACGCTCGGAAGGCGTTTCCCATGTTGTGACCACATAGCTGTGTGGTAGATGGGTGCCTTCCGAAGTGCGAGAAACTTCAGTGACGCTGATCACGAAATGCGACTTCTCGCTGAAGCGGTGAACTTCAGTAAGAACGTCACCTTTGGCTCGCCACAGACTCTTGTCCGTCTTATCCAGCGAACGGATCAGGCGGCCCTGCGGGTGGTTTTCGTCGGTATCGGCGAACTCCACATTCTTCACACCATCGTCTGTCGCCAGGCGGTGGCCGATGACTGAATCCAGCGTGCGCTGCGCCCAGGCAAACTTGGCGTCCTCCTGAGCGAGCGTCAGCTTGATCTTCCCGTTTGGCTCAACCGTGACCTTGCCTTCACACACGCTGCCGTCAGCTTTGCAGCGAACCTTTGCTGTGAAACCGGGGAAGTTGTTCCACACGGCCCGGCCGTTGTGAGCTCGCAGCATCATTGCGTCCGCGCTGGGTTCAGCACCTCGCGCGATCGTGCTCAAATAGAGCGACATCCCAATACATCCGGCAGCTATCGCTGCCAATCGCAACTCTTTCCAAACTCGCTGCCACGAAAACACGAGAAGCTCCTTTCGAAAATCAGCGTTACCCGTCCGTGGGGCGAGAATCGCAAGCGCGTCAGAGTGCGACTTGCACAGTATGTCTACTGCTTGGCGGTGCCTTGCAGCTTGAAGTCAAATTTGTTTTCGCCACCTTCTTTAACTTCGGCGGTCAGAGTTGACTGCTTGTTGTAAATTGGTGGCACAGGATTCGGTGGAATTGGATTGCCACCTGTCTTCTTGTGGGCCTCCGCGTAGGCTTTTTCGTCATCGATTGCGAACTCGAAGTAGTCGGTCGCTTCGATCTCGATTCGATGAGATCCCAGCACCGGGCCTTCCGTCGAAGTCAGCTTGAAAACCCCATCCTTTACGGTCGCTACGGCAGCCGGCCCAGCTTTGGTATCAACTGGAATAAAGCGAACGATGCCTGCAGCCAGATTCTTGCCGTCGAGTGTTACATTGCCTTCTGCTGCAACTCGAGTCGGTCCGGCGGGGCCGCCGCAACCAACAACGAACGCCAGCGACAAACAGAAACCACGGATGATGCAGTGCGTAATAAATCTGCCAGTGTCACCGATTGACACCTTCATGATGAATTCCTTCTGAAAAGCTGTGAGCGATGACGCGCATGCAGCGCGGATAGATCGCTCTTCAAAAGCAAGTTGAGGAGGGCTGGCCCAACCAGCCATCTCGATTGATGGCTGGTCAACACGTCGATCCAACAATTCAAGCCGAGAGCACTTAGAGCTCGGCGGGGCTCTCGTTGCCATTGCGAGTGCCGAGGCTGTCGAGCACTGCCTGGCTGATGTTTTCGCTGACGGTCTGCACAGAACCGTCGCACATCACGAAGTTGACGATGGCGACGTGATCGCTGCGGAAGCGGGACAGAACTGCGGAACCGCCCTTCGATGGGTTAAACGGAGCCATCGTGGTGTGAGCAGTCGCGAGCGGATAAGGCGACGACCAGTAACCAAAGCCACCGCGGACCTGACCGCTGCAGGGCGTTGGAGGACTCGCAGACCACATGTAATCAGGAAGGTTCCAATCGGTCTCGCCAGCTAGAAATGTATTCGACGCCCCGTCTAGAATGTCATTCAGACGCGTACGGCCCGATCCTGGATTGACGATTGCTCCGTTGTTCGGAGTGGGTGCCGCCGTGGGGGATGTGTAAGTCCCGTAGGGATCGAGACTGCCGGTGCACACTGCATAAGTGCCGGGAGCACGATCATTCGCGTCGCAACCGGTAATTGGCACAGAACGCAGGAAAACGGCTGTGGGGCAGATGTATGCGGGAATCCGCTGCGAGACAACAGACAGATTAACCGCACTGCTGTTTCCCACATTGGGGTCGTACTTCTCTGCGAGCTGAATCTGATCCAGCAGTGGCAGAATTGCATAAAAGGCGCTGGCTTTATCCAGTCCGCCGGTGCCACCGACTTCCGAGTTCGGGAAAATATTGTAGGTGGAGTGATAATCCTGGAAAGCCAAGCCAATCTGCTTCAGATTGTTCTTGCACTGAGAACGCCGGGCGGCCTCCCGGGCCTGCTGCACGGCTGGAAGCAGCATTGCTACCAGAACGGCGATAATCGCAATTACCACCAGCAGTTCAATCAGTGTAAAGCCGCGTCTACGTAACATGAAAATCTCCTCGCCATTGTGTAATGGAATATTGGTGCTGTCATCTGAGACGGCTCCTCCGAGTGGCTGGCTGGCTCACATCGGGCTGGCGGGCGAGGAGAAGCAATAGTTCAAATACTCAACGATGTTCTTGTGTAACTTCTGGCAACTATCCGATCTTGTCTGTCGAGCTCCTTTCCAGAGGCAATCAGACTTCTTGTCGTTGGTGAAATTGTGTGGTTAACAGCCGGTAAACGCATCCGGCGGCAACTTGTTGATTATCTCCTGGCAGGCCGCGATCCGGTGCTCGTTGCCAGCATGGTTCAGCATTTCGAGGACTCGTTTGAGGCAATTGCCACAGCGGACGCTCTGCATTTCTTCGTCAGTGATCTCGCGAATCAATTCGCACGCGGAATCTCGCTGCTCGTGCTTCCACAGCAGGGCGGCGAGTGACATGCGGTAGGTGAAACAGCGGGGATCCAGATGGATGGCCCGGCGAGCTTGTGCTTCGACGATATGAAAGGGCTGGCCGCAACGGGCCAGGAAGTAGCCCAGTTCAAAGAACGCCTGGGCGAAGTCCAGGTCGCGGCGCACTGCTTCGCGACACAACCGGACGGCTGAAAACGGGTCGTCGAGCGAATCCGCCTGACGGGCCGCGTTTAACAGCTGATGGGGCTCGGCGTGTCGGGAATCCAGCAGCGTCCGCAGCCAACTGACGGCCAGCGTTCGCTGCTGCGCGGCGATATAGCACTGAGCCAATCCGAAGATCCCGTCGACCGAGAGCGGAACGAGCGTTGCTGCCAGTTCTAACGCTGACCGGGCTGCGTTGACTTCCCCTCGATCCAGGTATTGGAGGCCAAGCAGTTCAGCTTCGCGACCGTTCTCGATTCCTGAAAGCACCGCTGTAGAAACCACCGGCGCAGGAGAAACATCTGCTCGCTCGAAGTGCCGATTCATCAGCTCATCACGATTCGACTGCATGGGTTTCTCTCGCAAAGTTTCCGAATTTGCGGTTATCAACTGCATTGCAATTGAGACTCAGTCTCAGCAATATACGCAGGCCGCGTTTGACCGGCAAGCATCCGAGGGTGGTTATTTCTAAGGAAGTTTCAATTCTTGAACGCGGGAAGAAGCTGGCGAATACGGCTAAATTGCAGTCGTTTTCGTCGTGTTCCTCTGCGCTTAAAGTGCGTCACGTGACCGTTCAGTGACGGTCTCAGAAGCAGCTTCGGAGTCCTGGCTGAGATTGAGACTGTTCTTTTGACATCATGTCGCAGCCGTCTTCTTGGTCGCAGCCGGGTCGCGGGCCCATTCAAACGTGTGTTTTCAAGACTCCGAGTGACATCGCCATGCCATCTGAAGCCACCGATTCGTTCGTCCCGTTTGAGGGTCAGGATCCTGCGGGCGACCTTCCAGATGGAATTGCCGCGCAAATGAAGAGTATTGAGTTCGTCTCAATTGCCGGAACAGACCGCGAGATCTTGATTACTCACCACGGCCAGATCTATCGCCTGCGATTGACGCGCAACGACAAGCTCATCCTTCAGAAGTAATGGGCGTAGCGCTCCATCGCACGGCGGGGCTGGTGTTGAAGATGCCGCGCTCAAACTCAAGCCGGAGCACTGGCTCGACGAGTGCTGTCCAAGTCTGTGCGGATCGGAATACTTTCAGTCGGTGCTGGCAGGCTTTGAAGCCGACTTCGGCTTGAGCGTGACCCGATTCTTCGGTGTCCAGCCGGCGAGATGCCACAAGTGAAGCTGGTTTTCCTCGCCGAGCGTCGCCAGAAATTGCCCGTTGTGAGAGAGGGCTAAGGCCTTGACGGGTCCGCGCTGAGCGGTGAAGAAGCCGGGTTCTTTTTCAGTCCGCAGATTCCAGACCGCGACATTGCCGAGGTTATCGCCCTGCACCAGCCAGCAACCGTCTCCCGACCACGTGTACGGGCCGCGATGCTGCTGTCCATCTCGCAGTTCCACGCTGCGAAGCAGTCGGCTGTTGGAAGTGTCGATGATCCGCAGTCCCTTGCTGGTTATCGCGGCAACCTGATTGGTTTTGCCGCCTACAAACCAGAACGGCAGCGCCTGGTGTGATTCGTCAACGATTGGCTGACTGGCCTTCACGCTGGACGCCGTTTCGCGGACCCACTTGGAGCCCTTGCGTTGCCAGAGGGTCAGTCGGAAGTCACCCGGTGCATATGTCCCGTTGGAAATCAGCATTCGGCCATCGCCGGAGAAAACGAGACTGGTGACGCCGCGATCCACCTGCGTCTCACGGTCTGTGCTCCAGAGCCAGGGTTGAGCATGCACGTGCTCTTCCAAACTGGTCTGGACCTCGAAGGTGGCGGCGTCCAGCATCAGCAATCGGTGTTGCTGCCGCTCACGGATAGCGGCAATCAAGCTGGCCCCGTCAGGCGTGAAGGCGACAGCGGTGCAAACGCTCTCAAAGGCCTCGTAAGCCTGCAATTCATCGAGGGTGTTCGCATCCAGAAGGCGCAGGACCTTGTTCGTTGCCTGCTTCGAACCGGTGCTGGCCACGGCGATTCGCTGACCGTCCGGGGAATGCGTCACGCTGACAACTTTGTCAGTGGACGTTTCGCTGAGATCTGCAGTCCGCCCAGTCGATATCCGAAACACGTGAGCGGTTTTGGGAGCCACGAACTCGTTGCGCGAAGCAATAAACTGCAATGTTTCGGGGGCTGTTGCCAAGTCGTCCCAGTGGCGCAGTGGGGCTTGCGAGGCGACATCCCAAACCCAAGCTTGCGAGATTGTCATGGGGGCTTCCCGAGATGCGATCCCTCCTGGATGTGTCGCCGGGCGCTTCAGCACAGAGAGCAGTTCGCCATCGGCCGAGAGTTGCAGCTTGAGTTCAGTTGCCACCGTGCGAGGCCCATCTTCCTGCTTCGCCTGGAAGTCGAACTGAGTCGCGACTGAGCCGATCAACTGTGGTCGTTCGGTGCGCTCTGATGAATTCGCTGCTGGCTTCCACGCGACGATGACGGGGGTTTCGCCCTCCTTCAGCGGTTCACTTGGCGGAGGTGTGAAATAAGCGTCCCGGATTGCGGCACGCTCGGCGGTTGACGGAGCTGTTCGCAACGCGCTAGCCAATTGATTCAGCGTGCCAGAGGCCGGGCCGACAGTGGATGTCGTGGCTGGTGGGACGCTGAAGAGTTCCGGGGGCGTGGTGAACTGCCATTCGCCTCCGGCCGTCTGAACCGGAGTCGCCACATCCTCGTCGTCAGCCACAGCCGCAACGACTGCGCCGAGCGGCTTGTTCCGAATGGCACCATTGCGGTCCCGGATCAGGACTCGCTTGCCATCGGCGACGTACCGAACTTCGACCACTCCTTCTTTAGCGGACTCGTAGCGCTGCACGTTCTTGCCCGTCGCGAGATCCCACACGCGCGGCTGCTTGTCCTTGCAACCGGTCAGGACTTGCTGACCGTCCGCCGACACGGAAATCGCCAGCACCAGATCCGGGTGGTCAAGGCGGTTCGCCGGCTTCGCCTCCTGCTGGGCTTTCGGAGAAGCCTTGACGACGGGCTTTTCCGACGTTTCACCTGCGGGCTGCTTGGCCGCATCTTTGGGTTCTGTGGACCACCAGTAGGCGTATGTGTCGAAGCTGCTGGCGGCGATCACCTTTCCATCGGCAGAGATGCCGACGTCGGAAATGGCGGCTTTAGCGTCGGTCCACGTCTGCGACGAAGTCCAGGTTGCGACGTCCCACAGTTGCACGCGTCGATCTTGTCCGCCGCTGACGATTTTTTGTCCATCCGCTGAGGCAGCGAGTGCCGTGACCGCGCCTTTGTGGGCATCGAATCGCTTGAGCTTCTTCAGCTTGGTCGGGGCATCGGGGGTGACGGACCAGACTTGCAGGCTGCCATCATCGCCACCAGTGACGAACCACTCGCCGCGCGGCTGCACGGCGATGACACGTACGACACCTTGTTCTGACGGCTCTCCGGCAATCGTCGCTTCGGCTTCCTTTTGAGCTTCGCGGGCGAAGCGGTCCAGCCCAGTCTGGGCTTTCGATGTTCCCCACAAGCGAAGGGTGCCCGACTCCAACGCGGCGACAACCCATTTTCGCGCGGGACCGATAGCGGATGCCGTCACCGACTCGTTCTTGCCGAAGAAGACTCGATCGAGCGTTCGCAGACGGATGTCATGCAGGTTCAACTGGCGAGCGTTGAGCGCTGTCAGCACCACCTCGCCATCAAGCGAGGTGGACTGACGCGGCCGTGCACTCAGCCATTCCAGCTCTTCCGCAGTCAGCGGCTGGAGTTCGGTCGGCTCGGCAGACTTGGTGTCCGGTTTGGCTGGATCTTTTGAACTCGTTTTTGCGACCTGTGCCGGAGCGGTTGGTTGAGGCTGGCTGGCCGGTTTAGGGGCGCCCTCTGGTTTGTCGCCGGGAGTAGTCGCGGCCTGAGGAGTCTCGGTTGGCGCGGCGGAGTCCGGTTGAGGTTTGGCCTCGGAGTCCGCTGCCGGAGTTGTTTCTCCATCCGATTTCGGAGCGGGTTTGGCGACCGGAGCTGCTTCATCAGATGATTCGGCTGCGGGCGTGGGCTTGGGCAGAGCCAGCGGCTTGCTGAAATCTTCCTTACTACCGCCACCACAGCCAACTGCAGCACCAGCGACGCCCAGCAGCAGTGCCAACAGACCGCTGGAAGCCGACCGACCTGCAATACTCACCGACCGTTTGAATTGACGCATTCCGCCGCTATCTCCTTGAAACCGACAACGTGTCCAGTGTCGAGATAGCTGTCTTGTGTTTGTTTTGTGTGAAGGAAGCGTGAAGAGATCTGCAGCGTCAGATCGCAGGTCTCAGGCCGGCTCACGTTTCATTCAGGCAGAAGAGATGCCGCTGGGCCGGCGGGTTCGAGTTCGTACTTCTCCAGCAGGCGATAGAGCGAGCGTCGCGTAATGCCGAGCGATACCGCTGCCCGGCTCTTGTTGCCGTGATGCTGCTGCATCGCGTCGATCACGCGTGCCTTTTCGATCTCAGCCAGAGTGGCGTCCGTTGCGTGAGTGGTTGGCGCCGGACTGACTGCCGGAGTTCCGCAGAATGAACTGCTTGCGGGCTGTGCGTTCAACACCACCGACGGAAGTTCGTCCGTCGTGATGAACTGATCCTCGGCCAGAATCTTGGCTCGATCCAGCACGTTGATGAGTTGGCGGATGTTGCCCGGCCACTGGTAACGGGTCAGAGCTTGCATCGCGTCCTTGGCGATTTCCCAATCCTGGCCGAGGAAGTGCGTGACCAGCAGGGGAATATCGCCAATACGCTGCCGCAGTGGGGGCAGTTCCAGCGACAGCACATTGATGCGGTAGTAAAGATCTTCCCGGAAATGCTTCGCTTCGACTTCCTGCTGCATGTTGCGATTGGTCGCCGAGATGATGCGCACGTCGACGCGGCGTTCCTGCAGCGAGCCAACACGGCGCATCGAACCGTCCTGCAGAACGCGCAGCAGTTTGGACTGCATCACGGCAGGCATTTCACCGATCTCGTCGATAAACAGTGTGCCGCCGTCGGCCAGTTCGAACAGGCCGGGCTTGGAGACGACCGCGCCCGTGAAGGCGCCTTTCTCGTGACCGAAGAGTTCGCTTTCCAGCAACGTTTCCGACAGCGCGGTGCAATTGACTGTCACGAGCGGTTTGTCGGCTCGCGGGCTGTGTTCGTGCAGGGCGCGGGCGACGAGTTCCTTGCCGGTACCGCTTTCTCCCTGAATTAAAATGGGTTTCTCACTGGGGCCCGCTCGCAGGATGAGCCGGAACACTTCACGCAGGGCGGGCGATTCTCCGACCATTTGCCACTGCGGTTGGCTGCGTTTCAAGACGCCCTTCAACCGCGAGTTTTCCTGGTGCAGCTTGCCTTTCTCGGCGGCCTTCATGATGACGGCTTCGAGGTCCGGCAACGGTACGGGTTTCAGCAGATAGTCGTAGGCTCCGAGTTTCATCGATTGCACAGCGGACTCAACGGTGCCGTGACCGGTGAGCAGAATCGTCTCGCATTCGAGCGAGTGCTCTTTGATCCGCTGCAGCAGATCGACGCCTGACAGGCCGGGCATCATCATGTCGGTGACGACCACATCGAAGCGGCGTTCCTGCATGCTGCGGAGAGCTTCATCCACGTTCGACGCGGGCTGCACGCGAAAGCCGCGACGTTCAAGGAACATCACCGCGACGTCGCGAAATTCGTCGCTGTCATCAACGAGCAGCAGATCAATCTGGGTGGGTGCGAGCATTCGGCGTCGGTTGGGGAAGGATTAACTACTGAGCCAAGAGATACAGATTCCGGCGGCGACGGAAACATTGAGCGAGGTCACCGCGCCACGCGGCTTGATGGCACAGATGCAGTCGCAATTCTCCAGCGTGCCTTGCCGGATGCCGCGTTCTTCGTTGCCGAGAACGACCATCCATGAGCGGTCGGCGGAATAACTCTGCAGCGTTTCCTTGCCGTGTTCAGACGTGCCGAGCAGCCACAGGCCGGACTCTTTGGCGAGTTCAAACGCACGTTTCAGGTTGATGACCGAGCAGAACGGGACCGACTCAACACCACCAGCGGCCACGTCGCAGACGGTGCCGGTAATCGGTGCCGCCCGGTCACGCATCTGGATAATACCCTTCACACCGAAGAAGCCCGCAGTGCGAAAAATGGCTCCGACGTTGTGAGGATCCTGCAGGCAATCGAGAGCCAGCCAGACTCCCCCCGACTTGCCGTCCGCCTGCTTCGCGTTCGCGAACATCTTTTCGAGTTGCGTCTCCGGCGGGTCTTTGACGAGGGCTACGGCGACGCCCACTCGCTCTTCCTTGCCGTCGCGCCGATTCGCATGACCACTTCTCGGAGTGGCTGCCACGACCGGAATACGGTTCTGCCGCGCGAGTTCCACGACGTCGTCCCAGGCACCGCCCGGCTGCCCCAGGATGCTGATCTCGGAAACGTCACGCGGGCGACGTTGCAACACGGCCAGCACACTGTGGGGGTTCTTGAGTTCCAACACGTCGAAAACACTCCGAGGCGGTCAAGCCTCAACGTCGCTTGCGCGAGCGGCGGTTCATCTTTGTAGGTCAGACAATCCTGTCCGACAGCCGGACAAGATGTCCGGCCTACTAGTGCTCTGTCACAGCTTGATTCAGTGGCACGCCAATCCCTGAGGTTGAAGGGACTCTAAGGAGCGACAGCGGTCAGTTCGACGTGTTTCGCTCCGTCGGCTGCGACTTCAATCGGCACGGACCACGCGGCCTTGTCGATCTTGCAAAGCCCGGGTTTGTCTGGCGTGGTCTCGGTACAGTACGAGTAGCTCACCACGACGGTCAGCTTACCTTTGCCGGCTTCTGCGGCCAGCGGTACTGAGAACGCGGCGTCCTTCCCCTCGATGGTGCCGGGGGCCGACTTCGCCAGGGTCTCGGCCGAGATCACCGTCTGGTCGCCTTCGGCCTTGAATTGAGCTTTCATCGGGAATTCGGGATTCAGCTTGAAGCCTTCGGGCAGCTTGAAGCTGACCTTCAACTTCAGAGTTTTACCCGCTTCAATTTTTTGAGCCGCCACCGCTGTGACTTTGGTATTCGGCGACAGCGTCACTTCGGTGGACGGTGCCACGGGAGCCGGAGCCGTCAGGCCAGCGACTTCAAAGACCGTGGCGGCTGGTTTGGGCTCCTTGGGATCGACCACCAGAATGCGGTGATTGTTGGTGTCAGCGATGTAGAGCTTGCCGCGTGCGGCGGTCATACCCGCTGGTTCGTGCAGCCCGACAGGGCTCAGTTCGGTGCTGATTTTGCCGGTTCCCAGCCAGGTTGTGGATTCACGTTTCGCGATGTCGACGACCTTGATCTTATGGTTGTAGGAGTCGGCGACGAACAGCTTGCCCTCGTGATAGAGCACTCCCAGCGGGTGCTGCAGACGGGCGTTCTTGCCGACGCCGTCGACATCACCGAATTCAAAGAGCGTCGCACCGCGCGGCAGGTCGTGTTCGCCGACGATCGTGGTGACCTTCTCGCTTTTGTCGATCGGCACTTTGCGAATGGACGAACCTTCGCTGTCGGCGATGTAGAGGTACTTACCGTCCGATGAGATGCCTGACGGCTGCGCGAACGCGGAGTCGTCCAGTGAGCCGTTGATGATGTCTTCGCGACCGTTGCCCGCATAGACGCCCATCCGCTTGGCTCCCAGCACGTATGACCAGAGCTGGTGTGGGCCTGCCATGGCGATGTAGAGCGTGTTGCCGACTATGGTCAGATCCCAGGGGCTGTTCAGAGCCACCTTCGAAATCTCGCCGCCCTCGGCTCTGAAGCGGGCTTGCTCGCCCGTTCCGGCCAGTGTGGCCACCTGCTTGGTCTTCAGGTTAACCGTGCGGATCGAGTGATTCTCGGTATCAGCGACGTACAACGTGTCGTCTTTCAGCACCATACCCTGTGGATGGTCGAACATCGCCTCGGAATAAGTTCCGTCCTTCATGCCGATCTGGCCGTTGCCGATCACGTCGATCAGCTTGCCGTCCAGCGACGAGATCACGATGCGGTTGTGATTGCTGTCCGAAATGAAGAGCCGATTTCCCGGTTCATCCGCCAGCAGCTTACCGGGGAACTTCAGGGCGCCGCTCTTGAGCTTGCTGCGCTCCAGGTCGAAGCGGATGGGGGTCTGATCCAGCGTGCCTTTGGCCTTGTGATAGGTGATCAGCCGCGTGACGACCTCATCCAGCACCTCGCGATGGCCTTCGCCGGAGATGTAGCCGCAGTACTGCCCTTCGGGGTCGATCAGAACGAGAGTCGGCCATGAACGAGCGTTGAACTTGCGCCAGACGGTCATCTCCGAATCGTTGATGACCGGGTGCTCGATCTCGTACCGCACGATCGCGCGGCGGATGGCTTCGGTGTCTTTCTCGTTGTCAAATTTGGCCGAATGGCAGCCGATGACCACCAGTTCGTTCGGGTACTTCTTCTCCAGAAACTTCAGGTCCGGCAGTACGTGCATGCAGTTGATGCAGCAGTAAGTCCAGAAGTCGATCAGTACGATCTTGCCGCGTACGTCCTTGAGCGAGATCTCATCAGAAGTATTCAGCCACGCTGATCCGCCTTCCAGACTCGGCGCGGGGAATCGGTTGGGGAAAGGATTCTCCAATGTCTTGCCGTCTTTGCCGACCACCTTCGGCTCTGGCTTGGCCTTGGGATCACCTTTCTTCGAGTCTGTATCTTCTTGGGCGCAGCTGGCGGTAACGAGCAGTCCGAGCCACAAAACAGCGAGTAACGCGGATCGAAAGCGGATCGACATAGGGCACTCCGTCGTGCTGAGTAGTTCTCGTCGCAGGCTGGCGCTGCGATGACCAATCCAAGTAGGAACAATCGTAGGCGACGCCAGCACGTTGCGCAAGCGATTCGCCGCCTGAGGACCAGGGGCCGATTCTAGTTTACTCCTGATTCCGCCCATTCTGAGAAGCCGATTTCTCGACCTTGTTCGCTGGCCATCTGCTGAGTTAAGAGTGTCGCATGGATCAAACCCGCACACTCATCTGCTGGCTGTTGGCTGTCGGAACGCTTTGCGGAGCGTTGCGGCCGGATGCGTGTCGTGCAGATGAACCTGACTCGAAGAAGTTGTTCAAAGTCGTTTTTCAGGCGGAATCAAAAGCTCAGATTACGACTGAAGCACGCGTGCTCATTAAGGCTCAGGACGGCGGCGTGCTGATTGAGGGTCGGGACGGTCGGATCTGGGGCGTGCCGCCAGAACGCCTGAAGACGCTGGAAGAACTGCAGCCTGACTACGAACCGCTGACGGCGGAAGAGTTGGGCAAGTCGCTTACCGAAGAACTGCAGGCGAACGGCGTGCCAGGAACTTTCGAGACGGTGACGACTCCGCATTATGTCATCGTCGCCAGCACGAGCCGCGTCTACGCCGAATGGTGCGGGCAGGTCCTCGAACGCTTGCTGAAGAGCTTCACTGATTTCTGGAAACAGCGAGGCCTTGAACTCACCGAGCCCGCGCGGCCCCTGCCCGTCATTGTGCTGGCGAATCAGCAGCAATTTGCGAATTTTGCGAAGGTGGACGGCAATCAGCTCTCGGCGAAAGGGCAGGGGTACTACTCGATCACGACGAATCGCATCGTGCTCTTTGATCTGACGACCGCGAAGGGGCAACCTGTTGTGCGGTCGCGCGATGACGTGATTAAGCGGTTGCGACTGGTTTCGGCCAACGTGGCGACTGTGGTCCATGAAGCGACGCATCAGATCTCGTTCAATACGGGATTGAACCGCCGGTATGCCGACAATCCGAGCTGGCTGACCGAGGGGCTCGCGATGTACTTCGAGGCCTCGGATTTCCTCGATGACGACGTGGAGATTGGTCGGGTGAATGCCGTGCGTTTGAAACGCTGGCGGGATGCTCAGCGGGCGAAACGAACTAAGCCCATGCTGACGATCATTCGCGACAACAAGCGGCTCAATCAGGCTGATTCCGCGATCGATGCCTATGCGGAGAGCTGGGCTCTTACTCATTTCCTGCTGACAACTCGCTCGGATGAGTTCGCCGGCTACTGTCGGCAGATCGCGGACAAGCCGCTGCTGCCGTGGAACTCGCCGGATGAGCATCAGCAGGAGTTCGAAGCGGTCTTCGGTGATGCGGGAAAGCTGGATGTTGAACTGCGTCAGTTTCTGCTGAAGCTGCCCGCAAAATAGGAAACCGGAATCGACTTCCACGCGCCGTTCGGTCTACAAGATTCGCGAAGGAACTGCGGCGGCGCTCCAATAGACGCGGGCGATTTGCCGTAAGCTCTGCGAGACATTGCTCATACGCCGTTCTCCGCGGCTCGATGAACGATTGACCGACGTGCGGGCCACATCACGTTGAGGCTGCGCACCGAGTTCGGAATGGACCGAGGTGATATGCAACAGATTCTATTTGAAGTTCCGATCAAGGGGCCGTGGCATCTCGGCCCGCTGGGTGAAGTGCCGGGCTTCGGGTTCGGGATTGCTCTCCTGTTTTGGTGCTTGATTGGAGTTTACTCGCTGCGTCGCGAGTGGCTGACGCAGGGCGGTTTTAACTCCGAGTTCAAGCAGACCCTGAGCTTCGTTCTGGCGATTGCGCTAGGGATTGTCCTGCTACCCCGGTTCTCTCCCGTTGCGAGCGTCCCGATTTATGGGTACGGCGCCATGTTGGTCATCGGAACTTTGCTGTCGGGCTGGACTGCGGCGAGTCGCTCGCATCTGGTCGGAGTTGATTCCAAGTTCTCGTGGGATCTGACCATTTGGTTGGTGCTCGTCGGTGTGCTCGGGTCGCGGTTGTTTTATTTGATTCAATATCGCGAGCGTGTGTTTGGCAATTGCGATGGCCTGCTGGATTGCTTGAAGGCGGCGATCAATCTGACCGAGGGCGGGCTGGTTCTCTACGGTGGTTTGATTCTGGGTACATTCACCTACTTTGTGAGCTGCCGCATGCGTGGTCTGGATCCGGTCGATTACGGCGACGCTGTCGTTCCGGCGGTCTTCATTGGCGAAGCTTGCGGACGCATTGGCTGTCTTTTGAATGGTTGTTGCTACGGCGATCCCTGTTCGCTGCCGTGGGGAATTTCATTTCCGCATGCGAGCGTGCCGTGGTCGGCTCTGGTTCAGCGCGGCTTCCTGTTGCCGACGGCTGATGCGACGTTCCCGCTGCATCCGACTCAGATCTACAGCTCGATCAACGCGCTGGTTCTGGCTGCTGTGACTGCGGCTTACTACAAGTATCGAGCTGGGAATGGCTCGGTGTTGGCGGTGGCGATCATGGGATATGCGGTCTCCCGAAGCTGCATTGAAGTGCTGCGCGGCGACGAACTGGGCCAGTTCGGCACGGGGCTGACGATTTCTCAATTGGTCAGCATCGGTGTCTTCTGTGCCGGTGCAGCGCTGGCTTGGTGGAGTTGGAGACGTTCCGGAGGCCGACTACCATCGCAGGTCTCGGCCGCGACGTAAGCGGTAAAAGAGTTACGCGAGGGAGTCTTCTGGTCCGACAGCACCGACGAAATACCCGTGAGCCAAGCCGACGATCAGCAACTGATTCAAGAGTGTCTTGCGGGACAGACCGAAGCCTTCGGTCAGTTGGTGCTGCGCTATCAGGACCGTCTGTTTCACGCCATTTTGCTGATGGTTGGCTCGCAGGACGACGCCCGTGATCTGGCTCAGGAAGCCTTCATTCACGCCTATCGCCGCCTGGATTCGTTTCGCGGAGATTCTGCTTTCTACACTTGGCTGTTTCGCATCGCAGTGAATGCGACGATCAGCTTTCGACGCAAAGCCGCGCGGCAGAAGGCGTCGTCCGTTGAGACCGCTCGCGAGGCCACCGGGCAGGAACCGACCGATCAACGCGCCGATGTCAGCCCGTCGTTCCAACTGGAAACGAACGAGCAGCAGGCACTCGTGCAGCGAGCCCTCAAGGACTTGTCTGAAGAGTTCCGTATGGCGCTGGTGCTGACGGAGATCGAGGGTCGCTCTTACGAAGAGGCGGCCGAGATGTGTGACTGCCCGATTGGCACCATTCGCAGTCGAGTGCACCGCGCCCGCGCCGAATTGAAAGAGCGGTTGCGCATCCTGTTAAAGCCGGAGGAGCCTGAGTAGAGTCCACAACAGAGTAGCGCATGGATGCACCCATAGTGCCATTATCAAAACAAGGGGGTCGCATGTCACTTCGCGTAGTGAAGTTTTGCGTCGTTGCGTTCTTGTTGATGTGCGTGACTGGGTGCACCCAGAAAGTCGCTGATGCGGGCACCGTTGTCTGCTCCTACCAGTGGTGGGTAGGCCCAGTGTCGCTTCTGGTTGGTGTCGGGCTGACGGCAGCCGGCTGGGCCAATCGCAAGGACGGAATCCGAGCCATCTTGTTTTTGGTAGTGGCTGCAGCCCTAACTGTCGGGTTCGCTCCGTTCGGATTCTTCGACAAAGTGGTGGTCGACAAAGATCACATGGAATCGCGGTGGGGACTCTGGTGTTACCCCACCACACATCATGTCCGCTTTGATGATGTCACCACGGTGCGTTTCACCAGTGAGGAGAGCACCGGGCGGCGCGGCCGCCGCAAGATTAACTACTACTACGAATTCAATTTGAAATCGGGTCAGATTGAAAAGGTGACGGCGGACAACTCGTTGATGGAAGAGGCCGCTGGAGACCTGATCGCGCAGTTGCAGCAGCGAGGCATTCCGTTGATCAAGGCGATCGCGCACGAATGAGAAGTCTGTGCTCAGGCTTTGTGGCGTGCCGGGTGAGCTGGCATGTGGCTTCAGCTTGAGGGACCTGCGCCTTAGATTCTGTGCAACGGGTTTGAGCCTGCACGGTTTCGTTCTCTGCGCCATCTTCGGTGCCTGGAGGCTGCATGTTCTCATGGCTGAAGTGCATGTTGAGTTGCTGGATCGCTCTGGCTGCCACCATCGTGTTGGCTGAGGTTCCCGCTGAACGGCAATCCGGGACGTTGCCCGATGGTTGGGCGGCGAAGTCTCCGCGCGAAGAGATTCGCCCCGAGTTTTCGTTCGCACTCGATAGCGGCCCCGGCAAGTCGGGTAGCTATGTCATTCGTCATGACGGCCGTAAGGGGCTCGATGGCTGGATTGAGAAGACCTTTCCCGTAGCGAGTGGTGAGTTCTATCGCTTTGCTGCTCAACGCAAGTTGACGGATGTGGCTTTGCCGCGACGTAGCGCGCTGGTGCGAGTCCTCTGGCAGAACGACGCTGGCAAAATGGTCTCCGCGACGGTGCCGGCCGAACAGGCTCAGGAACTCGGGCACGTTCCGACGGCGGAGCCCGAACATCCGGTTGACGGGCCGACTGGCGCTGATGGTTGGACGCCGGTCAGCGGTTTCTATCGCGCGCCTGAGAAGGCCACGCGCGCGGTTGTGGAACTACACCTGCAGTGGGCGCCGAACGGTCAAGTTGAATGGAGTGCCATTGAATTCAAAGAATCTGCTCCGCCCGCCAGTCGTAAGGTCCGATTAGCGACGATTCATCATCAGCCGACGGGCAAGTCTCCACGAGCGAATTGCGAGGAGTTTGCACCGTTCATCGCGGATGCTGCTCAGCAGAAGGCCGATCTTGTTGTGCTGGGCGAAACTGTGCCTTACGTCGGCGTGAAGCAACTGCCACATGAGAATGCCGAACCGATTCCCGGTCCGACGACTGAGTATTTTGGAGGCTTGGCGAAGCAGCATCAGGTGCACATCGTTTTGAGCTTGTACGAACGATCCGACCATCTGGTTTATAATTCGGCGGTGTTGCTGGGGTCGGATGGCAAGCTGATCGGCAAGTATCGCAAGGTCTGTCTGCCGCACGGTGAAGTCGAGAAGGGCGTTGCTCCCGGCGACGATTATCCAGTGTTTGATACCCAATTGGGGAAAGTCGGCTTGATGGTCTGCTACGACGGCTTCTTTCCGGAAGTCGCGCGTGAACTGGCCAATCGCGGTGCCGAAGTCATTGCCTGGCCAGTGTGGGGCTGCAATCCGCAACTTGCGAAGGCTAGGGCGTGTGAGAATCACGTCTACATCGTCAGCAGTACCTACATGCAGCCGCAGCACGGCTGGATGCTGTCCGCAGTGTTTGATCAGACCGGCAAGCCGATCGCTCATGCGACCGCGAAAGACTCGGTTGTGGTGGCGGAAGTGGATCTCGGCCGGCCCTACATCGGCCCGTACAACCTGGGTGATTTCCGTTCGATGATCGATCGCCATCGCCCCGATCTAAGTCGAAAGGTGGAGACCTCATCTCAACGCTGAAGAGTCGTTTACTGCCGCACGTCAAATGAGATCCTGATTCCCAAAAGGGAGTGCATGCGACGACTGACGTTCAATCAATACGAGTTTGACTCCAGTGATTCCGAGCAGTTCTTGGAGATCGCTGTGTCGACCGAGCAAGAACACTCGACAATCACTTCGTTTCTTCAAGCGTGTGGTGTATCGGCGCCTTCCGGAATAGCCCTGTCGCACCGTTGGGAGAAATGGCATTCTGTGACTGACAATATTCGCCGCTTTGGGCAGATTGAATTGCCGCACCCTGCGAAGCTGCAGTTTGCCCAATGGTTTCAAGACAGCTGGAATGAAGTCGAAGTTGCCTTCGCTTTTGATCATATTCTGATTTGGTATCACTGGGAGACGTCGGCATAGCGCCGCGCCCGGACTGCTGACGGTCTAAGACGGAATACTGAGATGTCGCCTGCTCTTCGGTGTTGTTCCCTCGACGAGGATTGCCACATGACGATTCGCTTGCGCGTTTGGTTGATCGTGCTGAGTGCTCTTTGGTTGCGACTCGGTCATTCCGCAGTATTCGCTGCGGATGACATTGATCTCGGCCCCATTCGCGAAGAGCACGTGATGATTCCCATGCGGGATGGCGCGAAGCTGTCTGTGTATCTCTACTTCCCGAAGGGCGAGGGGCCGTGGCCGGTGTTGTTTGAGCAACGCTATGCGAGCTTGCGGGACGTTGGCACGCGGAAGCAATTGGCGAAACTAGCCGAAGGTGGCTACGTCATCGCTGGGGTGAACTTCCGTGGGACGCATCTCTCGGAAGGCCGTTACATGGGTTATCGCGGGCTGCAATGGGGGCCGTTGAGGGACGGGTATGATACCTGCGAGTGGCTGGGAACTCAGAAGTGGTCGACCGGCAAGGTCGGGACGTTCGGCAGTTCTCAGGGCGGGTATGCGCAGAATTACCTGGCGGTTACTCAGCCTCCGCACCTGGTCGCTCAGTATATGATTGATACTGGCCTCAGTCTGTACCAGGAAGGCTACAGGATCGGTGGCACGACGCGGCCAATTCGCTTTCAGCAGATGGCTGATGTCTGTCGCGACAAGGCTGATAATCGCAAGCTGCTTGAAGAGTGGTATCAACATCCCAACTATGATGATTACTGGCGCGACGAGGATGCGTCTCTGCACTTCGACAAGATGAACGTGCCGTGCTTCACCATCGGCAGTTGGTACGACTTTATGTGCGTTGGTTCGGTGCAGAGCTATATCGGTCGTCAGCATCGAGGCGGCACGAACTCGCGAGGTCGGCAGCAGTTGCTGATCGGACCGTGGTTGCATGGCCGCTTCAACAAGGTCGCGAAAGTCGGCCAGTTGAACTATCCGGACAATGCCAACTTCGACGCTCCGGCCCACATGCTGCGGTGGTTTGATCATTATTTGAAGGGGGCTGCCAACGGTGTCGAGAAAGACCCGACTGTCCGGTATTACGTGATGGGAGCGGTTGGTGAGGATGGTGCGCCGGGCAATGAATGGCGAACCGCTCAGGACTGGCCTCTGAAAACGACGGATCGTGCTTACTATTTGTCTGCCGAAAAGAACCTGAATTTGAGCGCTCCGACGGCCGCTGAATCTGCGACCACGTTTCTGGCGGACCCCTTCAAGCCGGCGGAGATTCCGGCGAAAGGTTTCCCGGGGGCTCAGGATGCCCGGCCATTCGAGCAGCAGGCTGAAGTTCGTACGTTTACGACCGAAGCCCTGCCCGAGGCGGTCGAGTGGACCGGGAATGTTCGCGCTGAATTATTTGTATCATCGACGGCGCGGGATACCGACTTCTTCGTGCGAGTAAGTGATGTGTACCCAGACGGTCGCTCGATTCTGATCGTCGACATGATCCGCCGCGCGCGCTATCGCGACGGCTACGAATCCGAAAAGCTGCTCACGCCGGGCAAGGTCGAAAAGATTGCGTTCGATGTGGGCTGGCTCAGCCAGATCTTCAATAAAGGTCATCGTATTCGAGTGACCGTGGCCAGCACGGGGGCTCCATTCTACGAGTCCAATCCCAATACCGGTGAAGCTCTGACGATCGATCCGCCGGAACGGCAAGTGGTGGCGAAGAACACGGTCTATCATCAGGCCGGTCTCGCTTCCCGAGTTCTGGCACCGATACCTGTCAGCAAGTGAAGGGTCTCGGTGTCGCTTACGGCAGGCGTTTTTCGATTTGTCGAGACGTTGTCAGTACGTCGGCTGCGGTCCGGTCGAGGTCTGTTTTGAGGGCAGTCAGATTTGCTTCGTACCCCAGGCGCCGCGCCAGGTAGATGAACTCGACGCTGTCGGCATCGGGGATGGTTAGATCGCCCGCGTCGCCGCGTACCATCCGCAGGGCGTTGATCAGTCGGCGAAAGAACTTGTACGCCCGATGCAGCGTTTCATGTTCTTCGTAGGAAAGAATGCCAGTGTCGTGCAGAGCGGAGAGGGCTTTGGCGGTGTTGGTTTCGCGTAACTGGGGACAGTCTGATCCAAACGTGATCTGCAGTGCCTGCACGAGATATTCGCAATCAACCAGCGCGCCGGGACTGAGCTTGGCATTCAGAGTTCCGGCCTTGATCAACTGGCGGCACTGACGCTCACGCATGGCGTGCATGGCTGCGAGATCAAATCGCTGACCGGCATAAATCAGTCGATCGCGGACCTGTGCGAGATGTGCTCCCAATTGGGGATCACCCGCGATGGCTCGCAATTTGACGAGCGCCTGCCGCTCGTAGGGCCACGCGGCGCCGGTTGGGGCGAAGTACGACTCAAACGATTCCACAGAAACCGCCAGCGGGCCTGCATTGCCGAACGGTCGCAAGCGAAGGTCAAGTTCAAACGTGCCTTTGCGCTTGGCTTCCAGCTTATGAGTGAAGGCTTCAATCAGCTTCGTGAAGAACTCGACCGGCTGCATACTCGCCTTAGGCACTCGACTGCCTTCTGCGAACACGACGTGACTCAAGGGCGATTCCTGTTGTTCCAACGGAGGCTGTGAGGCATCACGCGGTCCATACACAAACATCAGTTCGATGTCGGAAGCGAAGCCGAGTTCCCGCCCGCCTGCCTTTCCCAAAGCAAGCACAGCCATGACCGCTTCTGTCTGTCCGCTATCAGTTTCAAAGACTGGCGGCTTGTAGCGTGTCAGTAATTCGGCGCGGCAGAGTTCGTAGGTGCCTTCGACGACTACTTCGGCGACGTCGGTGAGTTCCTCGGCGAAATCATTGAATTCACGGACCTTGCCGACGATGTGCCGCATGTCGACGCGGAACATCTCGCGGTCTTTGAATGCATTGAGTCGGCGCTGTTGATCGGCTCGATCGGTGGCATTGTGCAGTTCGGTCACGAGTTCGCGGCTGAGTTGTTCTTTGGTTTTTCGCTCGTTGAGCCGTTCCACATCGCGCACAACGGGAAACAGGTTGTCGTGTTGTAGGCGCAGGAAGTCATCCCACAGGAAGTCGCTGACGCCCAGCAGTTGGGCCAGTGCTTCCAGGACGTCGCTGCGATCGAGCGACGCCAGATCCTTGATCCACTGCGGCTGAGAAAAGAATCGCTCGGCGAGCTGGCCAAAGTGCTGCAACGCATGCTCGGGATTGGGAGATCGCGGCAGCAGGTGGATGAAGTGCTTGATCAAAACAATGGACGCGCGCAGGCGGGCCTGTTCATCGGCGTCGGTGATCTTGCCGCCTTGCGGGCCGGCGATGAAGAGCGTGTCGACAACGCGGTTGCCGAGCGACCCTACGATGACTCGCTGAATGTCGATGCCGAACATCGACAGGGCATTGGTCAGCTCGTAGAGAAAGCCGGGCGTGTCATCGGCGCTGATGTGCAAGACCGTGTATTTTGGGGATTGGTCGTTGCGAATATCGATATCGATGGGCAGCAGGGTGCTGGGGCTGGCGGTCATGTCCCGAAACGCGCCTGCCACGCGATTGGCCACGATGCCTTGAGCTTCACGCAGCTTGCCACTCGCGCAGATCTTCATCAGATAGGTGAGATCGTTGCGATATCGAGTCCACACTTCCTTATCTGGAACGAGTGATTCCGGCGGTTTCAGCGTGAACACGTTCACGAATTTCTTGAACGCTTTGCCTGGCTTCTTGGGTGCGTTGGCATCGGCTGAGTCACCAATCGGTTTGGTTTCACGCAGAGACTCATCAACCTGCTCGGCGGTGAAAACATTGCCGTGCACGATGTCGAAGCCGTACACAAACAGCAGGCCGCACATCAGGCCCAGATCACCTTTCTGATCGATGCCGCAGACAGTCAATTGAAGGCGTCCGCCCGGAGCGATCACAGACTCGAGTTCGATGGGAGATTCGTGGGTCAGCTTGTCGAGCAGCCTGCCGTGACGCTGAATTTCCTCCGTCGAGAAAACTTTGTGATAGGACCGCTCCATCACGTCCGCGTGCCGCGGCAGGCGAGGCACATCGGACACCGGCGCGTCGGTTGGTCGAGCTGCGTTTGGGTCGAACTCAATGTAGTTCTCGTAGATCCTGCGAACGTCGGTGCAGTGTTGTTTGTAGGCATCCAGAAACGCGGCACCACTCGGGAAGTCCAACCGTCGAGCCAGGTAGGACAGCTCGCGTTCATCCTGGGGTAGGGAATGTTCCTGCTTGTAGTGCATCAACTGCAGCGCGTGCTCGATGGTTCGAAACAGCACGTAAGCGGCGGTCAGACGCCGATACTCTCCCGGTAGCACCAGATCGAAATCGGCCAGCCGAATCAGACCGTCCAGCGTGCCGCGGCTGTGGACTGACTTCTGATCTCGACCGTGCTTGATCTGGAGGAACTGAGTGACAAACTCGATGTCACGAATCGAGCCTTGGCCTGATTTAACCTCGCCAAACATCCGCCCCTTTTTGGCGAGCTCAACTTCGATCTTGCGCTTCATCTCATAGATGTTGCTTCTGGCCGCATCGATCGGAACGCCGTAGATGACCGGTTCGACGGACTTCAGAAACTCGAACCCCATGCGCAGGTTGCCGGCGATTGGCCGGGCTTTCAGCAGCGCCTGCTTTTCCCATAGCGCGGCGTGCTGATGCAGGTATTCGAGGTATGCGTCTACGGTGCAGACCAGCGGGCCAGAACGTCCCCAGGGGCGCAGTCGCATGTCGATGCGATACAGGAAGCCCTCCGCCGTGGCGTCGCCGAGGGCTCGAATCAGACGCTGGCCCATGTTCCAGTAGCGCGCCGCGTCACCGCGACTAATGAAGACGAGATCAATATCGGAGCTGTAATTGAGTTCTTCACCCCCGAGCTTGCCAAATCCGAGCACGCAGAAATCGTCCGTGTTAATGCTCAGTTCGGAAGCAATCACGCTGAGCGACGCCTGAGCCATGCTGTCGGCCAGCAGCGAGAGTTGCAGCACAACCGATTTGAAGTCGAGTAGTCCGAAGCTGTCGCAGGCTCCGATCCGGAGCAGCTCCCACTTCTGATAGCGACGCAAGGCATCAAATTTTTGAGGCGTCGCCGTTTGTGATCGCATGGCCTCCCGGGCGCCATCCACAAACTCTTCGCGAGCTTTGAACTCGGCCAACCGCTTGTGTTCGGTGAGTTCGCGCAGAGACTCGGGGTTTCGCAGCAGGATCTCCGTGAGGAACTGACTGCCGACGAATAGCTTCACGAGGATCTCAACTGCTCGTGGGTTGTCGGACAGAAATTTCAGCAGGGCTCCGCGGTCGCGCACGCTCTGGACGAAACGCTCGAAGTTGAGCATCGAGTTGTCGGGCGTGGCGGCGTCGCTGAGTGCTTGCAACAGCATCGGCAGGCACGAGCCGAGCAGTCGGCGCGAATCATCATCCGGCGCGATGCTGCGGAGTCGAGCTAAGGCGGTGCGGGCATCCGTGAAGCCGATGGGAGCGAGGATCGCTTCCACCTCGGACAGCGGCAGGGCGTCAGGAATCAGGATCTGGTCGAGATCACGCGGCATCGACGTAGCTTACACGATGGGGAGTCGCACCGAACCTGCCTGACAAAAAGCAAACCTCGGCTGCGCGGGAGCATCAGCCGAGGTTTTTAATCGCATCACGCTCAAGCGAAACGAGCGTTATTCCCAATTCTCTGGTTTGAGGAACCAGAACCACTTGTCCGTACGGGAATTGAAGTTCAGGTTCCAGTAACCGTCATCCCATTCCAGCTGGACTTTACGCCAGCCGAGTGGCACTTGCGGATACGGATAGAACGGTCCGATGTACGGCCAGGCGCTGGCACTGTACTGGGTTGGATACTGCACCGCTGCGTAGTTTGGATACGCCGCGTAGCTCGGCCACGCATGTGGCGGCAGGTAAGGATTGTCGTAGGCCATGTGAGATGCACCAGCACCACCGTGGATCGGCATGCCACCACCACCGCCGGCCATCGCCATGCTTGGTCCCATTCCGCCGCCCGGCCCCATTGGACCGCCCATGCCCATCGGTCCGCCAGCACCGCTGGGGGCGCCGCCGGGACCTTGATAGCTGACCTGCTGGATCGGAGCACCTGGACGACGAGCACCAACCTGCAGTTCGTTGTTAATCTCTTGTACGCCAGGTACTTGCATCACAACTTGCTCGGCCATGCCAGCCTGCTGAGGGCTACCCACAACGCCTCGCAGTGTCGCCACACCGTTGTTGAAGCGAACTTCAACATCGCCTGATGCGAGTCCGGCTTGAGCCAGAGCGCCGGCAATTCGTTCCGCGACCACCTGGTTCGGAGTCGCCGCTGGACGCATACCTGGAGCGGTCAAGCGGTTATCAACCTGCTGAACGCCAGGAACTTTTGACACAACTTGAGTCAGCTGCGCGACTTGACGAGGATCACTCACCTTACCGCTGAGGATCGCGACGCCGTTGGCACACTTGACGTCGATGTCGTGCCCGCGAACGCCCGACTGGCCGATCGCTGCCGCAATCTTCTCGGCAATCTGCTGATCTGATGCACCGGCGGCTGGCTTCTTCGCTCCAAAGAACGCAGCGCTGGTCACGCCGCCCTGAGCAGCCTGACCGGAAACCTGCTGGATGGAAGACTTTCCGGCAACAACCAGACGATTATCGACCTTCTTGACGCCAGCAGCTTTGGACGCGGCTTTCGTCGCGGCCTGCTTCTGCGATTCGTCGCCGATCTTGCCTTCCAGAACGCAAACGCCTTCCTGGACATGAACTTCGATGTCGAAGCCGTTCAGCTTAGCGGTTCGCAGTTCGGCGGCCACGTTCTCAGCCGCCTTCTGGTTTTGGCTGCCAGCGGGAGCTGCTGTTTGTTCAGTCTTGCTTGAACTCCATGGCGACAGGGGACCGGCCAGAGCGATTCCGGGCGTCATGGCGGCGAGCCCCAGGGACAAAACCCACTTCCGATAGCTTCGCATGAAACAACTCCTTTTGTTTTGTCGATTTACCGCTCGTCGCGGTCGGGGGTGAGACATTCTCCAGCCAACCTGTTATCGAGAATGCCTCACTCAGGACCGGGTGCGGCATCTGGCTGTCTCCTTTTTCATCGGCCACGGCAGTGTGTTTAGACAAACTTTTCCGGTTGTTTCGGCAAAAAGGTCTGTAGCGAACGCATGGCAAGCTGGAGAGTGGCGGCGCGATCGGACCTGAATCAACAAAACAGGTACTTTACGCAGATCGCACGCCGCTCGAAGTCGGTGCGCTTGAAGGACCCGTCCCGAGCCCCATAATCCGCTGAGCGCTTTGTCAGATCGACGCGGCTGAAGCAAACGGCCGAGAGCGTTCGCCGCGTAATGAGACGGCGAACTCATCGTGTCGCCCGGCTGGTTGCGAGATCGAGCTGCGTGTGCTCGTGCTGCCGGGACTGTAAGCGCCATCTGCTGCATTGCTTTTGCGACGAACTCGTTCGATCGCAGTCTGGGATTTTCTTTTGAGGAGTTGAACAACATGACGACTGAAACCGCGCCCGCGCCGCAGGAGTTTCAATTTCAGGCCGAGATCAGCCGCCTGCTGCATTTACTGTCGCACTCGCTGTATCAGAACCGCGAGATCGCTATCCGAGAATTGATTTCGAACGCGTCGGACGCGCTCGACAAGTTTCGTCACATCACGCTGACGCAGAAGCAGTTCGACGATGGCAGCGAACTGTTCATTCAGGTCGAGCCGAAGGCCGAGGAAAAAGTCCTGACGATCCGGGACAACGGTATCGGCATGACGAAGGACGAGCTGATCAAGAACCTGGGCACGATTGCTCACAGCGGTTCGCTGGAGTTCCTCACCAAGGCTGCCAGCGCCAAAGCGGAAGGCGATGACCAGCAAAACCTGTCGCTGATCGGCCAGTTCGGCGTGGGCTTCTATTCGTCGTTCATGCTGTCTGACACCGTCGAGGTGCTGACACGCAGCTATCAGGAGGAGACCGGTTGGCGCTGGACTTCAGATGGCAGCGGCAAGTTTTCGATCGAACCCGCTGAAGGGCTCAGCCGCGGTACGCAGATCGTCCTGCACCTCAAAAGCGAGGTCGAAGAGTTTTCTCGCCCGGTCCGTTTGCGCCACATCCTGCGTCAGTATTCGACGTTCGTTTCCTACCCGATCAAGATCGACGACGAACTGGTGAACGACCAGAAGCCGATCTGGGTTGAACCGAAGTCGCAGGTTACCGACGAGCAATACAAGCAGTTCTACGGCTACATCTCGAAGCGCACGGACGAGGATCCGCTGTGGCACTTGCATCTCACGAGCGATTCGCCGTTCCAGTTCCACTCGATCCTGTTCGCCCCACCAGCGAATGAAGAGTTGCTCGGCTTTGGTCGTTCGGATCACGGTTTGCACCTGTGTGCCAAACGCGTGCTGGTACAGAACAACTGCCGCGAACTGCTGCCGGAATACCTGCGCTTCATTTATGGATTGGTTGATTCGGCAGACCTGCCGCTGAACGTGTCTCGCGAGGCGCTGCAGGACAACACTGTCTTCCGCAAGATCCGCAAGGTGCTGGTGAAGAAGGTTCTCGGTCACCTTGAGGATGTGGCTAAGGACGATGCGGAAACCTATCGGAAGTTCTACCTGCAGTTTGGCGTGGTGCTGCGTGAGGGCATCTCGATCGATTTCGAGAACCGGCAGGCGATCGCCAAGCTGCTGCGCTATCGATCGTCGAACGGGGATGACCGCGAAACGCTGATCGGTCTGGACGATTACGTCAGCCGCATGGTCGAAGGTCAGACGCAGATCTACTACGTCGGCGGACCTGACGTGCGGACGATTGAAAAGAACCCGAACCTGGATGCGTTCCGCAGTCGGGGCATTGAGGTGCTCTATCTGATCGATCCGGTGGATGAGTTCGTGCTCAATCATCTGCACGACTACGCCGAGAAGCCGCTACTGTCGATTGATGCAGTCGGCGTGAATCTGCCTGAGCAGAAGAAGGACGAATCGGAAGAAAAGAAGGAAGACGAAAAGAAAGAGGATGAAACGCCGGTCGGACTGGAACGCGTACTCGCGCTGTTCCGCCAGTCGCTCGGCGAGCAGGTCCAGGAAGTCCGCACGTCGTCGCGCCTGACCAGCAGCCCGTGTTGCCTCGTTAGTCCGGAAGGTGTGCTGAGCGCGCAACTCGAACGAGTGCTGCGAGCGAACAGCGATGAGTTCCAGCTTTCGAAACGCATCTTCGAGGTGAACGCGAAGCATCCGCTGATGCGTCAATTGTGCGAACTGTCGGCCGCTCCGGCGAACGATGTCTTCATCAAGGTGTGTGGCCAGCAGTTGTTTTCGAACCTGCTGATTCTCGACGGCGTGGTCACGAATCCGCACGACGTAACCGATCGCGTGCTGGGCTTCATGGAAGAACTGGCTCAGCAGAAGACCGGAGCAACTCCCGCGTAACGCGCTGAGCAGCATCAACTGATATCCGACTTCGGGCTGTTGGCTTGCGAGTCACACTGATTAGGGGTCATCCTCATGTTTGAGGATGACCCTTTTTTGTGGACTCCCCAAGAGTAGCGCCGCGATTGGCCGAGATCAGAAGGAATGACACTGATGCTTCTGCAAGCTCGTTGGTTTCGTTGTTGTGTTTCCGCCGGACTGGTGGCTGCGGGTTCTTTCATGAGCCGGGCAGCCGATAAACCTCTGGAAGAGGAACTGCCACGCATCCCGCATGTCGAGCTGCAAGACGCGCTGAAGACGTTCTCGCTGCCGCAGGGTTATCAGTTGGAATTGGTGGCTGGCGAGCCCAATGTTTCCGACCCGGTCGATGCATGCTTTGATGATCGCGGCCGCATGTATGTCGTCGAGATGCACGACTACCCCTATTCGCACGAACCCACCAAGCTCAATCCGAACGGTGGCGGCAAGGTCGGTGCTGGCGTGGTCAGGCTGCTCGAAGATTCCAACGGCGATGGTCGCATGGACCGCAGCTGGCAGTTCGCGACGGGGATCTCGTGGCCGCTGTCAGTCACTCCGTATGACGGCGGAGTTTTCGTGTTGGCGCCACCGAACCTGTGGTACTTCAAGGACACCAACGGTGACCACATCGCCGACGTTCGCAAGGTCGTCTTCGAGGGCTTCGCGCGCGACAACGTGCAGGCTCTCGCCAACAACCTGAAATGGGGCTTAGACCATCGCATCTATGCGGCAGGAGCGACGAACCCCTCGGTGCTGCTGAAGAACGGTCAAGAGTTATTGAAACTTGGGCGTTCGGACTTCAGCTTTGATCCGCGTACTGAGGTGCCGCAACTCGAAACGGGCGGCGTGCAGTTCGGGCACAGCTTCGATGATTGGGGCAACCGCTATGTGTGCTCCAACAGCAATCACATTCAGCAGGTTCTCTTCCCCGCGAAGTACGTGTCTCGGAACCCGTTCTATACGCCGTCCGGGACGATTCGTTCGATCGCCAAAGAGGGCGCGGCAGCGGTGGTGTTCCGCAAGAGCCCCGCGGAACCGTGGCGTATCGTGAGAACTCGCCGTCGTGCGGCCGATCCCAAGTTCGCCCACCTGCCGGAAACGGAGCGTGTACCGATCGGCTTTTTCACGTCAGCGACTGGCGTAACGATCTATCGAGGGTCAGCGAATCCCGAACTGCGCGGGCAGGCGTTCATCGGTGATGTTGGCGGCAATCTGATTCATCGCAAGACAATGACTCCGAACGGTGCCGCCATGCTGGCGACGCGAGCCGATGAAGGCGTCGAGTTCGTGGCCTCGACCGACAACTGGTTCCGCCCGACGAACTTTGTGAACGCGCCGGATGGGTCGCTCTACGTTCTCGATATGTATCGCGAGACCATTGAGCATCCGGCTTCGATTCCGGAAGACATCAAGTCCCTGCTCGATCTCTATAGCGGAGACAATCGCGGTCGCGTCTACCGGGTGGTAGGACCGCAAACCAAGCTGCAGAAAGTCGAGCGGTTGGGAGATCTGCCAACCGCCGAACTGGTGGCCCGGTTGGAGTCTTTGAACGCCTGGACGCGCGAGACCGCGCATCGCCTGTTGTGGGAGCGGCGTGACATGGCCGCTGTGGAACCGCTGCGGCAACTGGCGAAGTCGTCCTCTGAACCGCTGGCTCGCATGCACGCGTTGCGAAGTCTGGCTGGTTTGAAAGCCCTGACTGTCGATGACGTGTTGCCGGCTTTGAAAGACGCGTACCCGCGCGTTCGTGAGCATGCGATTCAACTGGCTGAGCCGTTCGCGGATTCACCCGGCGTGCTCGATGCGTTTGCGGCGCTGGCGAGCGATTCCGATCAGCGCTTGCTGTTCCAGTTGGCATTGTCGCTGGGAGAATCGAAGCAGGCACGTGGGAGCGAGATCCTCGGTGCGTTGCTGCGTCGAGCAGATCTGGTGGCAGATGTCCGCGCGGCCGCATTGACCTCTGTCGGCACGAATATGGACTCCGTTCTGCTGTCTTTGGCCGCCGGAGCGGAAAGTCCTGACCTGCTGAGTGACTTGGCACAGATGACGGGCGCTCAACCCGATGTCGCGAAGGTGAACCGAGTTTTGAAAGAAGTCTGCGCGTCGAAGCTGAACTTCAACATTCAACGCGCGGTCGTGCGTGGCATCGGTGATGGCCTGCAGCGTCGCGGTTCGTCCTTGCGGAAGTGGCTGAGCGACCGCATGACCGACTCCGATGCCCGCAGTGTGACCGCCGCCTTCTTCGCAACTCAATCGCTTCTGGCGTCTGAGGCGAAAGCGTCACCGAACGAGCGTGCTTCTGCCGCGCTGCTGATTGCTTCTGCGGACGATGCGGCGACGGAAGAACTGCTGGCGAAGCTACTCTCGCCCACCGAATCGCAGGCGGTGCAGGTCGCAGCCGTGCGCGGGCTGGGGCGAATGACGTCAGCCAATATTCCGAAGACGCTACTGGGTGCCTGGAAGGGATACAGTCCTCAGGTTCGAGCGGATGTGGTGGAAGCGTTGTTGATGACTATCCCGCGTGCGGAAGCGTTGCTTGTTGCGGTCGAAGCGGGAGACGTCCGCCAGGCTGAGATTTCGCCGGATCGCAAGCAGGTGTTGCTCAATCACAGCAACGCGAGCATCAAGGACCGCGCGAAGAAGGTCCTGGGCGGGGACATCAGCAGCGATCGCGCGGCCGTCGTGAAGACGTACTCTGCAGCACTAGAACTGATGCCGTCCGTCGAGCGTGGCCAGATGACGTTCACCAAGAAGTGCTCGCAGTGCCACAAGCTTGGCCAGCAGGGCTTTGTCGTCGGGCCGGACATTGTGTCGGTGCAGAACAAAGCCCCTGCTGACTTGCTCATCGCCATCATGGATCCGAGCCGCGAAGCGCAACCTGCCTTCATGAGCTACACCGTGATCTTGAAGGATGGCCGAGTCTTCAACGGACTCATCGCGGCGGAGTCCGCGAACTCGTTGACCATCCGCAAGGCCGAGGGCAAAGAAGACATTATTGATCGCGCGTCGATCGAGGAGCTCGTTTCGAGCGGCAAGTCTCTGATGCCGGAAGGGCTCGAAAAGGAATTGCAGCCTCAAGATGTGGCCGACGTGATCGCCTTCATCAAGTCGCTCGCGCCGAAGAAGTAGTCGGATCGCAGGAAATGCTCCGGTCGTAGTTCAGCCTCTCCGAGGCTGAACCTTCCTACTGACTGCCACAGGGCATTTCAGGGAGGACGCGGGCGGTGAGGATCGTGGTCAGTCTCGGAGAAACTGACCTACGGAGGCAGCCGAAGACTATTCTGCGGGCTTTTCGTACTTGCGATCGGCGGGCAGGGACTGCATCAGCATCTCGACCAGCTTCTCGGAGTTGATGTCGTTGGCTTGAGCTGCGTAGTTGACCGCGATGCGGTGCCGCAGAGCTGGTTTGGCGACTGCCTGCACGTCACCGGTTGTGGCATGGAAGCGGCCATTCAGAATCGCACGAGCCTTTGCACAACTGACGAGCGTCAGCACACCGCGCGGGCCTGCACCCCAGGATGACCACTTGTTGACGACTTCTGGAGCTTCCTTGGTGCCGGGGCGGCTGGCTCGAACCAGAGCCCACGCATAGCCGAGTACCTGATCGCTGACGGGCACACGGTTCACCAGCTTCTGATAGCCGATGATCTCTTCGCCGCTGATGACGGCGGAAATCTTGCCCATCGCACCGGTGGTGACTCGGCGAGCGACTTCCCATTCCTCAGCACCGGTGGGATAGCCGACCTTGATGTAGAGCAGGAAGCGGTCGAGCTGCGCTTCGGGCAGCGGGTATGTACCTTCCTGTTCGAGCGGGTTCTGAGTTGCCAGCACGAAGAACGGTTCTGGCAACCGATGCCGCGATCCGCCCGCACTGACTTGGCGCTCCTGCATGGCTTCCAGCATGGCGGCCTGAGTCTTCGGCGGCGTGCGGTTGATTTCGTCCGCGAGAATCAGGTTGGCGAACAGCGGACCGGGCAGGAACTTGTAGACTCGCTGCTTGGTCTCAAGGTCTTCCTGAATGATTTCGGTGCCGGTGATGTCGCTGGGCATCAGGTCGGGCGTGAACTGAATGCGTTTGAAGCTCATCTGCAGAGCGTCTGCGATTGAGCTGATCAGCAACGTCTTTGCCAGTCCGGGTACGCCTTCCAGCAGCGCGTGGCCGCGAGCCAGCATGGCCACCAGCACCTGCTCAATCACGTCCTTCTGCCCGACGATGACTTTCTCAAGTTCTTTCTTGACGTTGGCAAAGGAGGCGGCGCACTTCTCGACGGCGGCAATGTCTTCACGGCTGGCGGCATCTGTCATGGCGGGTCTCTTCGAGGGATGGCAATCGCACGGGCCCAAGCGGGTTGGCAAATTAGTGGGGCTCGACGGGAATTCACAACCGAGCCCGGCAGAAGGGGCCTGCGGTCTGCCTCGCCGACGCTACGGCTGTCTGCCCCGAGCTGAACTGACCGGCAGGGCTATTCGGCTTCGCGGTTGAAGTCTTTCTCTTTTGCAGCATCGGCACCGATGGCTTCGCGGAGCTGCTTCGTCGCTGCTTCGACGGTCTTCGATGGTCCCGCCAGCTTGAGGTAGTAATAGGGTTTATCTTTGGGCTTGAGCACGATGGTGATCGCGCGGCCGTTCTCCAGTGGAGTCGCCCGGCGACGGAAACTCGGTCCAGCGTAGGTGCCTGTGAGGTCTGCGAACTCATAGGGACCGCTCGCGGATTCGCCGGTCTTGGTGACGACCTTCACGCTGTCTTTGAACTCGCCCACCCAGCGCGACATGTTTTCCTTGATGCCGCCACCGGTGAAGGCAGAAACCACCAGCGTCGCGCCTTCGTCGTCACCTTCGACCGCCGGGATGACGAACTGTGCCAGTCGCAGCTTGTTCTCAGGCTTCTCGGTCTTCCAGGTTTCGGGCAGCTTCAGCGAGAGGTCTTGAATCTTGTGCTCGGTTGTCTTGGTTTCGGGCTTCGCCTTGGGTTCCTCACCGCTGACCGGCGCCAAGCTGCAGAACGCGAGTGTCAGTGAGGCAACGCATACAGCCGTGATACGCATGAGGAGTTCCAATCAAAAGGTCCGCGAAGCCCAATAAGAAGTGCGGTTTAACATCTTTGTCAGAGTCTGTAGGTCGGACAATCCTGTCCGACAGCCGGACAAGATTGTCCGGCCTGCTTTCAGTACCTGTTCGAAGATCCGCTAAACGTTGATCTCGAAGCCCTTGCGCTGTTCGCGACCCAGCCACGAGTTCAACGCCTTGTCGTTCGTGATCTGCTCGGTCTTGGCGTCCCATTCCAGCTTCGTGTTGAGGCGGATGGCGATGTTGGCGAGGTGGCAGGTGGTCATCGCGCGGTGATGCGACCACACATCGCTGACCGGCTTCTCACGCGACTTTACGCAGTCCATGAAGTTCTTCATGTGCGTTTCCGGCTTCTTGCCGCCGTAGACCTTTTCGATGGCTCCCTCTGGCAGCGGGTTCGATTTGAGAGCCTCGACTGGAGCACCCTTCATCGCACCGCGGCTGACATGGAAGCGGCCCTCGGTGCCTTCGAACAACAGGCCGTTTCCGTCCGGCGATTTGCTGACGATGTTCAGTTCAATGCCATCGGCAAACTGGCATTGAATGTGGAAGGTGTCAGCGGCGTTGTACCGAGTATCCTGCACCGGATAGCCGTCTTTGAAATCGACGGGATGATGGAACTCGACGGGAGTGACAGACAGCGGACCGTCCTGCCCGATCGCCCATTGAGCGATGTCGACATGGTGAGCACCCCAGTCGGTCATCTTGCCGCCCGAGTACTCGTACCACCAGCGGAATTCATAGTGGCAGCGCGAGTTGCCCCAACGTCCACCTTCCTTGAAGCGGTATTCGACCTTGGGAGCCTGTCCCAGCCACAAGTCCCAGTTCAGCCCCTTCGGAGCTTCCGCAACCGGGATATCCGAACTGGTCGGAGCGCCGCCGATGTCACAGGTTACCTTCTTTAGCTGACCGATACGGCCGTCACGAATCATTGCGACGGCGCGGATGAAGTTTTGATTCATCTCGGTGCGCTGCTGAGTGCCGACCTGGAAGACACGCTTCGTCGCGTCCAGCACCTTGATGATCTGCTTGCCTTCATTGATGGTCAGCGTGAGTGGCTTCTCGCAGTAGATGTCTTTGCCCGCCTGCATGGCCTCGATGGCGATCTTCGAGTGCCAGTGATCCGGCGTGATGATGGTGACAATGTCGATGTCTTTGCGATCGAGGATCTTGCGGTAGTCCTCATAAGTATCGATTGAGCGATTGACGCCCTTCTTGGCCTGGGCGTTGGTGCAGATCGTCTTGCCTTCTTCGACATGGTTGGCGTCCACATCGCAGCACGCGGCGACTTCGCCGAAGTTCATCCCGCCGGGTATCACCTGCTTCCAGCGGTCGCCAGTTCCAATGCAACCAATCACGGGACGTTCGTTGGCACTCTGGTAGCCGAAGGTCAGCGACTGTGAGCTGGTAAACCAGTAGGGCATGGTCGCTCCAGCCAGCGCGGCGGCGGACGACTTCACAAATTGGCGGCGTGATTGACGGTGACTCATGGGAGCGCTCCTGTAACTGAATCGAACGCCGAGCCAGTGGCTCGAACCACCGCTCAGTCTAGAGAGGCTTCGTCAAATCCAACAGCAGGAGCGACTCAGGCTGCCGACTCTATTCCGCCATTGACGGCAACGCTGAATGCGCGGGTTCGACCGTAACGGTTGTAGCGACTCTCACGACGGTGTCGGTTGTTGCAATTTTGTGCACCACTACCGACGTGATGGCAATAGCGATGGTTGCGCGCCTTTCGCGCTTACCGATTTGCGCTGGAGTGCGGCGAGTACATATCACAACAGTTCTATCCATCGTCCGAGCTGTGTGGCGTGTGCTGCAAGTTCGCGCAATTACTGATCAGAGGGAAGCAGAATAACACGCCTCGAAATTGCGGCAGGTCGAAAACCTATGTGCGACACAACCGGCGCAACGCCAACCGCAGGAATTGGAGGGTGTTGAGTTGTGAGAAAGTCATCGCGTTCGACTTGCACAACTCTCAGTTCGATTCTGCGGATGTTGCTGAAGGTACTCCGGCACATGGGCCTGTTGTCGCGGGGATCTGATCATAGCAGGGACCGGCTGTGATTCGATGCCTATGGAGCCCTTCACCTGTTCCCGCCACGCCGTCTGCGAAGACCGTGCGCGCCAACATTGCAGAGGAGACCTGCCGTGGCCATTCGTCCGTGGTTAGAGAATCTACGCAGTCGCTTATCATCTACCCGCAAACGCTCATCCCTGAAGCTGCAGGATCGGGCGTCCGCAATTCATCACGTCGAATCGCACGAAGACCGTGCGATGCTGACGTCAACGCTGCTGTTTCTCGCCGGCGAATTGCAGGTCCTCACTGATGCGAACGAGAACGTCACGGTTCGTCAGGACCCGTCGAACGCCAATCGGGTTCAAGTGCTGATTAACGGCACCGCTTCGGCCGCGTTGCCGAATCTCGCTCCTTCACAAGTTCAGTCGCTGGTAGTCAGCACTGGCGATGCCGAGAACACGGTCGACGTCAGCGGACTCAACGCAGCCGCTTTCACGAACCTGGCGTCGATTACGATCGACACTGGCAACGGTAATGACGTTATCACCGGCAGCGATGACTTTGCCGAGAACATTGACGCGGGTGACGGAAATGACGCCGTCGATGGCCGCGGAGGAAATGATACACTTGATGGCGGCAACGGTGACGACACAGTCATCGGTGGTCTCGGAAGCGACAGTATTCTTGGTGGCGACGGCCTCGATAATGTCGCCGGTGGCGATGGGAATGATACTATCGACGCGGGCGACGGGAATGACGCCGTGTCGGGTGGAGTCGGCAACGACTCGATCAACGGCGGCGACGGACTGGACACCATCAGCGGTGGCACGGGCGGCGACTTCATCAGCAGCGATCTCGGTAACGACAGCGTCAACGGTGACGCTGGCGACGATACGATTTTTGGCGGCGGAGGGAACGACGCGCTGTCCGGCGACACCGGAAATGACCTGGTCACCGGTAATGGCGGGCAGGATGTGATCAGCGGCGGTGACGGCAACGACACCCTCGAAGGTAGCGCGGGCAATGACAGCCTGACCGGCGAACTTGGCGACGACTCGATCGGCGGTGGTCTGGACAATGACACCCAGATTGGTGGCAATGGCAACGACACCATGTTCGGTGGCGGTGGCAATGACACCATGTTCGGCGACGGTTTGAATCTGATCAGCCAGGACACCGGCAATGACCTGATCTTCGGCAACAGCGGCGATGACACGATTATCGGTGGACGAGGCGCTGACACCATGAGTGGTGACGCGGGACTCGACCTGGTGCGCAGCACATTTGTTGATGAGACCCTGCCGCCTGCTCCACCTGCTCCTCCGACTCCTCCGGCCCCACCACCACCACAGCCATCGGGGGGAGCGACTATTCAGGTTTTGGGCCCCGCTATCGCGACAACCAATGGCGGCAACCTGGGGACGACCGCGACCCTGACGTTCGGCGCCGGTGATGGCAGTCTCGCTGTTACGGTAAACTCTGCTGGTGCGGTAGGTAGCACCCTGTTTGACCCGTTGGGGCCGACTTATGGTGTGGGAGATCCTTCGTTCATCGACCAGTACCTGTTGAGATTTGGTAACGGAGCTCAGACGACGCTGACCGCTCCAGGAACTGCCACGATGACGGGAACGGCAACCGAAGCGCGGAGTAGCTTTACGCAGGGCGGTTTGAATTTCGCTCTCGTACAGACGGTCGGTCGGCTGGATAACGCGGGCGGCACACTGATTGGTGCGCTGCTGACTCAAACGTACACAATTACTAATCCGGGTAATACGGCGGTTTCGTTTGATATTACTCGTTACACGGACTACCACCTCACAAACTATCCGACTGTGCAGAATGACGGTGGTGGTTTGATCTTCGATGCGAACGGTGTGCAGGTCTTCTTTGAGAGCACCAATACGATTACGCCTGGTAGCTCCAACGCCTTTGTAGGTGTTACCGGTGTTGGCGGTGATGTTATCACCAGCAATCGCTTCTGGTTGGCGGACTTGTTCGTCGTTGACCCGGCGGGGCCACTGCCGGACACAATCGCCGGTGACACGAACAACGACGGAATTGTGGACGTTCCAACCATCGACAATCGCATCGCGTTGCGGAACCAGTTCACGCTGGCCGCGGGCGCAACGACAACCTACACGTCGCACACTCCCTTCGGCACGGTGATTTCGCTGCCCCAGAATGTAGGTCCGACGGGAACCGCCGATTCCGGGACGACGTTCGCCGACACGCCTGTCACGGTGGACGTGGTGTCGAACGACAGCGATTCAGATGGCGTGCTCGACTATAGCACGGTCTCGATCGCCACGTCACCGGCGAATGGTTCCGCGATCAGCCTCGGTAACGGCCTGATAGTTTATACTCCAAATCCTGGTTTCACTGGAACTGATACTTTCACCTATACCGTGGAAGATAATGACGGTGTGGCAACCTCGCCGATCACCGTTACGATTACGGTTAACCAGGGTGCGGACAATGTCGGCGACCAGTTGAGCGGTGACAGTGAAGACGACACCCTGATTGGCAGTCGCGGCAATGACCTGCTGGTCGGTGATCTGGGTAATGACCTGATTCAGGGACTGGGCGGCAACGACACCATCTACGGTGGAGCGGGTAACGACACGATCGAAGGCGGCGACGGAGTGGACTCGCTGTTCGGTCAGGGTGGCAACGATTCGCTCAACGGTGGCGATGGCGACGACGTGCTGTATTGGAAGGGCTTCGGTCAGGGCAATGATACTCTGAACGGCGCGAACGGTCAGGACGGTGTGCAGGTTCTTGGAGATGGATCGGGAAATGCCTACACAGTCGGTCAGACTACGGATGGTCTGTTGACGGTGACTGAATCGACTCATCGCCTGGTAATTGCGGACCTGACTCCTGAAGTCACAGTCGGTGGCGGTGGTGGCGATGACTCGATCTCGCTGGGCGACTTGAGCAAACTCGGCATCGGGCTGCTGACCGTCAATGGCGATCTGGGTAACGACTTCATCGACTCTACCAATGCCTCCTACGGCAAACTGGGTGTCCGGATCAATGGCGGCGGCGGAGATGATACTCTCACCGGCAGCAATTCCGCCGAGATTATCAACGGCGATGACGGTGCGGATATTGTGACCGCCCGTGCGGGTGATGATACCATTGATGGCGGTGCCGGCACGGATATCATCAACGCTGGCGACGGCAATGATTCTGTCGCTGGTGGAAGCGAAAACGACACTATCGTCGGTGGAGCCGGCAACGACTCAATCGATGGCGGGTTCGATGATGACTCGATCACTGCCGGGGACGGTAACGATACCGTTCAAGGCGGGTTCGGAAACGACTCGATCTCCGGCGAATTGGGTAATGACTCGCTGGCGGGCGGCATCGGTTCCGACTTCCTCTCGGGTGGCTTCGGAAACGACACACTCGATGGCGGCCGCAACGATGACACGCTGAGTGGTGAGGCCGGTAATGACCGCCTGGTGGGCGATCATGGTAACGACGTGATCGGTGGTAGCTCAGGTGATGACACGATCGTCGGCGGAGATGGTAACGACACGATCTCCGGTGGTATTGGTCGTGATCTGATCTCTGGTGGAGACGGTAACGACTTCATCCACGGCGATTCCGCGGCTGATCCGTCGCAGGGCGACAAGGACACGCTGATCGGCGGCGACGGTAACGACACGCTGGTGGGCGGTCTGCAGTCCGACGTTCTGCTCGGACAGCAGGGTGACGACTACCTCGGCGGTCAGGGCGGAACGGATCTCGGAGCCACGGGTGGGGGTTCGGACATCTTGAGCAGCGTGGAAGTTATCGATGAAACTTACACGTTGAGCCCGGCCTTGCTGGCCGCGTTGAACGGGACATGATCTCTTCAACGGATCAGTAAAAGAAAAAGAGCCAGAGGTGACATGCCTCTGGCTCTTTTCATTTTGCAGCAGGTTGCCGGGAACGGCGTTCGCGGAGTTGGTTACTCAAAACCCTTGGCGGCGAGCCAGCGCTCGGCGTCGAGGGCGGCCATGCAGCCTGTACCGGCAGCGGTGATTGCCTGGCGGTAGTAGTCGTCTGCAACGTCGCCTGCCGCAAAAACACCTTCAATGCTGGTGTTCGTGCGCTGAGGAGTCGTCCAGACGAGGTAACCCTTCTCGTTGGTCTTGAGTTGTCCTTTCAAGAAGTCCGTATTCGGAGTGTGGCCGATAGCGGCGAAGTAGCCGGTGCACTCCACGGTTTCTTTCTTGTTTGGGTCGTTGGCATTGCGGAGTCGTACTCCGGTAACGCCGCTGGCATCATCGCCCAGGACTTCGTCCACGACCGAGTTCCACTTCACTTCGACCTTCGGGTTCTCGATGACGCGCTGAGCCATGATTTTGCTCGCTCGGAACGAATCGCGGCGATGGACGATGTAGACCTTCGAGGCAGTTTTTGTCAGATATGATGCTTCTTCCATCGCACTATCGCCGCCGCCTACGACCACCAGCGGCTTATTGCGGAAGCGTGGCAGACCGCCGTCGCAGACGGCGCATGCCGAAACGCCACGGTTTTTGAAAGTCTTCTCGGAATCGAGTCCCAGATAGTTCGCCCGTGCTCCGGTGGCAATGATGACTGACAGAGCTTCGATCGACTTCCCGCCGGAGGTTTTCAGCTTGAATGGATGTTGCGACAACGCGATTTCAGTGACATCTTCGCTGACGATACGCGTCCCGAAATTGACCGCTTGTTGACGCATCAGCTCCATCAGCTCGGGACCGCTGACGCCGTGCCCACCATGGTCACTCATCATCCCTCGACGCTCCTTGGAGATTGCCGAGTCGAGGTAGGCTGCCATGTTACCAGCCGGGAAGCCCGGGTAGTTTTCAACTTCGGTCGTGATCATTAGTTGGCCGAGTGGGGGGCGCCCCATATCCCAGTTTTCCTGAGTAAACTCGCCCTCGACCATGAGTGGATTCAAACTTGCTCGGGCGGCGTAGATGGCGGCGGCTAATCCTGACGGGCCAGACCCGATGATGACAACTTTCTCTGCCACGTGAGATCCTTTCGAGGCATGTGTTAAGCGATTCAGACGGTTGCATGGGCGAACCATACTGCCCGGTTTCCGCAGCGACAATGCGCGGTCGGGCCCGTGAATCTGCGGATTCTACGCTGGAAGAACGTGCCAAAGCGGGATTTTGGAAGCCGCGATTGCGTCCCTTTGAGCGGTCCCTAGAATTCAGGCAGAGGTTTTGAACAATTTACGCAACACTTTCTGTCGAAAATCCTCGCTGAGGAAAAGGCTGATCCCGTGAGTTCGTCATCATCCATGAGCATCGAAGATCTGATCGCTGAGTTTGAGGACTTGGGCGACTGGGAATCGCGCTGCGATTACCTGATCGATCTGGGGGGTGAGCTGCCCAGCATGCCCGAGAGTCTGAAGACGGAAGAGAACCGAGTTCACGGCTGTCAAAGCAATGTGTGGATGGTTGCAAAAGTGTCCGAAGATGCCGAGCGAAACATTGAGCTGACTGCTGACAGCGACGCGATGATCGTCAAGGGGCTGCTGGCGGTGATTCTGCTCGCCTACAACGGGCGGACAGCTCGCCAGATTCTGGAGACGGATATCCAAGCTATCTTCGCCAAGTTGGGCCTGAATCGGCATCTCGGCATGGCGCGACGAAACGGCCTTGCGGGCATGGTGAAGCGTGTTCGAGCCTTCGCGGCTGAGGCACTCGCAACGAACCAGCCGGATTGATTGCCGTGTCATACTGCTTGCCAGACACTGGGCATACCGCTCGGATGTCATCGCTCGCCGGGTTGGTGGGTGCGAGTGGCATCGAGCTTTGGGATCATGACTACCGATTTATCACCACTTGATGTGGCTGCCGTTCGTCGGGATTTCCCGATTCTGAATCGACCGTTGGAAACTGGACGGTCGCGCTTGGGGCAACTGCCCGTCTTTTTGGACAGCGGGGCGAGTGCCCAGAAGCCGCAGTGCGTCATCGACAAGGAACGCGAGGTCGAAGAACGCTACTACGCGAACGCTTATCGCGGGGTCTACTACTTCGGGGCGCGGGTCGATGAGGAACTTGAGGCTGCCCGGCAGAAGGTGGCTCAGTTCATTGGGGCACCTCAATGTGAGTCCGTGATTTTCACCGCCGGATCGACCATGTCGATCAACATGGTGGCTCGCGGCTGGGGCAGCAAGTTCCTGCACGCCGGGGACGAAGTGCTCATCACGGAGATGGAGCATCACGCGAACATCGTCCCGTGGCAGTTGATTTGTGCTGAACGCGGTGCCCGTTTGCGCTGGTTGCCGATCAACGCTGAGCGAACGCTCGACATGAAAATGCTGGACGAGCTGCTGACCCCCAAGACGAAGCTGGTAGCAGTCACTGCGATGTCTAACGTCCTTGGGACGATCAACCCGATCGATGAACTGACTCGACGTGCTCATGCTGTCGGAGCCGTCATCGCGGTTGATGCAGCTCAATCGGTGCCGCATCTGAAAGTGGACGTCACGCGATCGGATATCGACTTTCTGTCGTTTTCGGGGCACAAGCTGTACGGGCCGAGCGGCGTGGGCGTGCTTTACGGACGTCACGAACTGCTGACCGACATGAATCCGTTCATGGGCGGCGGCCATATGATCGAGCGTGTCTACAAGACGCATTCCACCTGGAGTGAGCCGCCCGCGAAGTTCGAAGCCGGAACGCTGCCGATCGTGCAGGCGATCTCACTGGGGACGGCAATCGACTATGTGAACAACGTGGGGCTGGAACGAATCCATGCTCACGAAGCGGACCTGCTGGCCTACGCGCATCGGCGTCTGGGCGAGATTCCTGGGCTCACGATTCATGGTCCTCGACCGGAGGACAAGGGAGCGATTTGCAGCTTCACGATCGCCAACGCTCACCCGGAAGACTTGGCTAACCTGCTCGACCTGCGAGGTGTTTTCGTGCGGCATGGCCACCACTGCGCGATGCCGCTGCACGATATTCTCGGCGTACCCGCAACGGTTCGCGCGAGCTTCGCGATGTACAACACGCGCGAGGAAGTTGATTCGCTGGTCGCAGCAATTCACGCGGCGCTGGAGAAGCTCAAACGCAACTGATCAGGCACAGCTTTGGCAGCCAGTATCAGCGGCGTGAGAGGAACTCGCTGGAATTCAGCAGGCTCCACATCAGGTCTTCGTAGGCTTCGTTGCGATTGCCAGTCTTCTTGATGTAGTCCTGACAGATCTTCAATTCCTTGTCGGACGGCTCGCGCGACAGCACCAGCAAATACAGCTCGTTGAGCGCATCGCGATCGTCGCTGAAGCGTCGCACGATCGCTGCCAGTCGAGTTCCGTTATCGGCTCTTAGCTGCGAGCCGATCTGCTGCGAGTTCATCATGAACAACGCCTGCGGGACGTTGCCGGTGATGTCGTCTTGAGGCGTCGACGGATCAAAGCCGAAGAGCGTTGCGAACTGGTCTCGCGGAGACCGTGCCTGGAATCGCTGAGCGGCTCCACCTTCGCCGCGCGGCGCCATCTGGCCTTGGCTTTCGACACCCATGACGCGGATCAGTGAGCTGTAAAGCTGATCGCCTCGCAAACGAGTGGCCGTTGCTGAGGCGAAGGCCGGCGCATCCTCCGACGCTGGTCGCAGTTCGACTTTGCGTTGATAGGTGTCCGTTAGGGCGATGGTGCGGAAGAGCCACTTCACGTCGTAGTCGTGTTGAGTGAACTCGGCGGCCAGCAGATCCAGCACCTCGGGGTGAACAGCTTTGCGGTCTGGGCCGATGTCATCGATCGGGGTGTAGAAGCCCTGACCGATCAGTTCCGCCCAGATGCGATTCACGAGAGCTTTCGCGAACCACTCGTTTTTGGAACTGGTGAGATAGCCCGCGAAGGTGGTGCGGCGTTCGGTATCACCCAAGCCGGTATTGGCGGCAAGGCCAGTAACGAAGAACTTCGGGTCGATCTTGCTGCCGGGGCTCGCGGGATTATTGAGGTCGGGCATCATGTGTTCGGAACTGCCGCGACCGGGCATGTTCATGGGCGGCGGGGGGATTTCTTTGATCTCGGCTTTGGAGAGGGCGCCGTCTTTGTTCTTGTCGCCCCGCTGCAGGATGAAATCGAACGGGCGTTCCAGCATGGTGCCTTCGACTTCGGTCTTCGTCAGGCGACCGTCGCGGTTGCGGTCCGCGAACTGGAAGATGCGATCAACATTCTCCAGCAACTGAGCGGGGCCGCGTTGACCGCCGCGACCTTCGAACGACGCGACTTCAAAACTGCGTTGATCGCCCGGGCTCGCCGGGCGCACGGTGATGCGCGGAAAGAAGGCGGCGAGTTCATGGAAGTCCTCGCGCTTCCAGCGGTCCCATGGGTGGTTGTGGCAGTTCGCGCACTGAATCTGGATACCCAGGAAGATGCGTGACACCTCACCAGCGATCTCTTCCGGCTCGCCTTCGTGGGCGAAGATCAACGCGGTTTGACCAACCTCACGCACTTCGCCAGTTGCGGTCACCAGCTCGGTCGCGATCTTGTCCCAGCCCTTGTTGGCCTTTAGCGACGCCGTCATCCATTCCAGGAATGCGTCGTTAGCCAGACGGGCTCGCATGTTCGTGGCCCGCAGAAAAATGACGTCTCGCCAGTAGCGCGCCCAGGATTCGGAGTGCGCATTCGACTCCAGCAGGCGGTCGATCAGCTTCGTTCGCTTGGCGGGATCTGGATCCAGGCCGAAGAGGGTGACTTCGCGCGCCGAGGGCAGTTCGCCCGCGAGGTCCAGAGTTACCCGCCGCAGGAAGTCTTCGTCTGCGGAGATAGCTGCAGGCTTGTCTTTTGCGGCTGCAATCTCGGCCAGGATCATCTGGTCGACGCGCTTCGCGATCTGGGATGAGTCGCTCGGGTTGCCGGCATTTGCTTGCGAGATGAGTCCGGAGATCGCCATCAGCGACGCCACAAATCCGAGCCAACGTGATTTCAGGGACATGACCAGCTCCGGAATCTGAATACCGTGCGAGGGCGCAGTCGGATGACGAAATATCTGTCGAGCGTTGTATTCCGCAATAACTTACCAGCAAATGTAACCCTAAAAATCGTCGGAAGTTTCGTGCGAAACTAGACACGGCTGCTGCAGCGTCAGGAATGAGAACACATGGTTACTGGTTTCCGCGAGCGTGGCTACCGAAACGATACCTCTTGACAGGTAGATCGCTTACCGGACAGGTGCTGAGCCAACTCGCCGTCACGTTCGGGCGTAATTTGAGCGAGAGAGGGCCGCAACCACGGCAAGATTCTGAACACAGGCCCGGTTGCGGGTGTCAGTTTGCCATCGTCGAGCTGAAGCCTCAAAACAAGGCTTTTCAAGTGAGTTCAGCGGTTCGTTGAAACGCAAAAACTTGGTGTAACGCGAAGTCTGGGCGAGTCATCGAACTTGTGGACAAGTTGATCGAGAAATCCGGGCGCCGCTTGGTGCCGGATCGCCCGTTGGGGCACGTTGACAGGGTACTGGACCGGCCTAGAATCCGGCCGCAGTAGCCAAATCGCTCGATTGCTGACGAGGAGTTGCTCCTCGTCATTTCATTTTCTGGAGACCATTATGGCCGGCAACACTCAAGATTTTACGGATGCCAACTTTCAAAATGACGTCATTGGCAGCGACGTTCCTGTTCTCGTCGATTTCTGGGCTCCGTGGTGCGGTCCGTGCCGCCAACTGGCCCCCACGGTCGACGCGATTGCGACCGAATACACGGGCAAAATCCGCGTTGGCAAGGTGAACACCGACGAGAATCCGCGCGTCGCGACCCAGTACGGCATTCAGTCGATTCCGACGCTGATGCTGTTCAAGGGCGGCAACGTCGTGAAGACGATCATGGGCGCTCAGCCCAAGGAACGCATCACTCAGATGATCGATTCCGCCCTCTAAACCGTTGGCGGATTTGAGAAAGAGGCGGGCGGGTCGCTGACCCGTCTTGCCTCGCAAGGGCAAAACGGTCCATTCTACGCTCTAATCCCGTTTGCCCGTTCGTTTTGCCGCGCGCCGCTCAGTGAGGGAAAGGATTCCCGGATGAGTACTGAAGCCGAAGAAATTGACCTGCTCGAATCCGATCTGCTGGCCCAGACGGCTCAGATCGTCGTGCAGGTGCGCGAGCAACTGGCGGACGTGACTCGTCGCGAACAAGCCCTGCATGCTCAAGTGGCGACGCTTGAGGCCGACCGTCGCGGTTTTCGTCTGGAGCGACAGCAATTCGATGCGGAGACGGCTGATTCACGCGCCGCGCTGGAAGCGAAACGCCACGCTCTAGCTCTCGACGCGGATTTGCTGCGCCAACAGAAGCTGGAATTGGCTCAGCAGAACGAAGCGATTGACCAGCAGCGGCAGGAACTGGTCGGCGAGCGCGAGCGACTCAAGGCGGAAGCCGCAGCAGAGCTGGATCAGGAGCGACAGGACCTGCAGGCGGCCGTCGTCGCGACGAGTCTGGAGCAGATTCGGCTGAACGACGAGCGTGCGCAGTTTGAACGTCAGCGACTCGCGCTGGTGGCAGATTTCCATCGGCAGCGCCAGTCATTGGAGTTTGCTCTCGCTGCAGAACGTCAGCGATTGAGCGAAGAACTGACCGAGGCGTCGCTGTCTGAGAAGTTGCGGGCGGAACGCGATCAGCTCAACGCGGAACGTGATCGGTTTCAGCAGACGGTTAACGAGTGGTACGCGCAGCAGGCCGAAGCGAAAGCCGAGCTGAACCGACAGCACGATCTGCTGCTTGAGAAACATCAACGCGTCGATGACGAGCTATCCGAACTCAGGCAAAAGACGCTCGAAGAGATCGATAACGAGCGTGCCGAGCACTCACGCACGCTGCAGGCTGAGCGTCGGCAACTTGTCGAAGAGCAACAGCGGGCGGAAGTCGAGTTCAAGAAGCAGCAGGCGCTGACTGAAAGCCGCACGCGGTTTCAGGCTGAGCGACTCGATCGGTCTAAAGAAGAAATCGAACGAGCTCACGATGCGTTGCGTGTGGAATATCAACGCGCCCGGCAGCGACTGGAGGGCCTCGTTGAACTGCAGCGCAAGCAGAGCTGTCAGTTGGAACGCCGCCGTACGATTCTGGAGGAATACTCGGAGTCGCTGCGCCGTCAGCAGGAATGCCTGGCACGCATGCAGCAGTCCGTTGAATCTTCGGCGGAGCATGAACGTCAGCGCTTGATGGCCGAACGTCAGGCGTGGGAACTGAAGGTGCAGACTCTCGCGGCTGAGAATCGTCGGCAGTCCGACATGGTTGCCTTGCATGCGGAGAATCTGGAATCGCGCCGCGCGCGACTGGATCAACTGCGCGAAGAACTCGAAGTCCGGCATCGCGAGACGCTGGAAACTCGCATGGCTGTCGATGAAGCGTGGGCGCAACTGGCTCAAGTGACGGGCGACGAGAACGCCGCTCAGCGAGTGGACGCCTCGCGTGAAACATTGTCCGAATACTACCGAGCGTTGCGTGAGGGTATGGAGACTCAGCGCCAGGAAGTTGCTGACGCTCGGCAGTTGTTCGAACAGCAGAAGACCGAGTTTCGATCGGAGCAGCAGACCTTCACCGACTGGGTTGCTCAGCGGGAGCAGCAGCTTCGACGTCAGGAAGATCAACTGCAGTCGCAACTGGCTCAAGTAGCGGATCAGGAGAAGTCCTGGCAGAAGGCCCGCGATACGTGGCTATCGGAACGGCTGGAAGCGGAACGCATCATTCGGCAGTTGTTGAGTGAGTTGTCGGTGTCGATCGATACCGCGTCGGGAACGCGGGTTACCGAACTTCCGGAGATGCCGAGCCTGCTGGGATTGGCCCGGTTCCTCGACAACGCGGCTTAAGTGGTCGAGTCTGTGGCGCACTGCGAGAGCTTGCGCCTGCGCGGCTCTCTTCGACTGCATCCCTCAATGACGAGCCTTCATGGACGCTTCGCCGAATCGCGACGATCTCGCTGCGCAATATCTCGACCAGTTGCCCTACGAGCCTTACCCCGTTCAGGAAGAGGCGCTGCTGGCCTGGTTCACATCAGAGCAAGGCGTTCTGGTTTGCGCGCCGACGGGAACGGGCAAGACACTGATTGCTCAGGCGGCGTTGTTTGAAGCTCTGCACACCGGCAAGGTGGCGTACTACACAACTCCCCTGATCGCGTTGACGGACCAAAAATTTCAGGAGATGCAGGCCGCCGCGGTGCGTTGGGGTTTTAGAGCGGACGATGTCGGTCTGGTGACTGGCAACCGCAAGGTGAATCCTGACGCCAAGGTGCTGGTCGTGGTCGCGGAGATTCTGCTGAACCGGTTGCTGCATGAGTCCGAGTTTGAATTCAACGATGTGGCGTCGGTGGTGATGGACGAGTTTCACAGTTTCAACGATCCGGAACGCGGCATCGTGTGGGAACTGTCACTCGGACTGCTGCCGAAGCATGTGCGGCTCATGTTGCTGTCAGCGACGGTCGGCAACACGCGCGAATTCATGGAATGGCTGCAACGCAGTCACGGTCGTCGACTGGATCTGGTGCAGGGTACGGAACGCAAGGTGCCACTGCGCTATCACTGGGTCGGTGATGAGCTGCTCAACGAGCAGATTGAGTTCATGGCGCGCGGCGACGACACAAATCGCAAGATGCCGACGCTGGTGTTCTGCTTCAATCGCGATGAATGCTGGAGCGTGGCCGAACAGTTGCGCGGCCGGGATATTTTGACGGACGGTCAGCAGAAGGCCGTGATTCAGGAAATTAATCGTCATGACTGGTCGCAAGGCATCGGACCGAAGCTGAAGACGTTGCTCATGCGTGGCGTGGGCGTGCATCACGCAGGCGTGCTGCCGAAGTACAAGCGGATTGTGGAAGACCTCTTCGTCAAGAAGCTGCTGTCGGTCTGCGTCTGCACGGAGACGCTGTCGGCCGGCATGAACTTGCCTGCACGGTCCGTGCTGATGACGAGCCTGCTGAAAGGTCCGCCCGGCAATCGCAAACTGATTGATCCGAGTATTGCGCATCAGATCTTTGGCCGGGCCGGGCGTCCGCAGTTCGACACCGAAGGGCACGTCTACGCCTTGGCTCACGAAGACGACGTGCGCATTGAGCGCTTCAAAGAGAAGCTGAATCAAATTCCGGAAGACACGAAGGACCCGTTACTAATCAGAAAGCGGAAGGAGCTGAAGAAGAAAGCTCCGACGCGAAGGAAGGGCGAGCAATACTGGAGCGAGGAGCAGTTCACGAAGCTGATTGAAGCACCGCCGACGCAGCTCAAAAGTCAGGGTCCGTTTCCGTGGCGGTTGCTGGGTTACATGTTGAGCTTGTCGTCTGAAGTGACGCGCGTGCGCACGGCGATCACGAAGCGGCTGATGGACCCGAAGTTGGCGCAAGCAGCGCAGCGGCGACTGATCGACATGCTGTTGACGCTGGAAGATGCCGGTCTGGTGATCCTGCATCCTGAACCGCCGCCGGAATTGAAATATGGTACGACGGACGGGACGACTGTTTCGGCAGAGCGTCCGAAGTCCCTGAAGGAGCGGCTGCGCGAACTGGCCGCGGAGCAACGATACGAGTCTGAGAAGCCGTGGTCGGGCGAGTATCAAGACCCTTACGCGGCCGAGGCGAGCGGCGAAGAGTACGTTGAGGATGAATTCGGAGCGGGTCTGGATAGCGTTCCGGCGCCTGCGCCGTCATCAAGTTCAAGCAAGCCTGCTGAGATCGCAAGTCCGGCTGCTGAGGTTGCACATGTCGCTGATGTGGTGGAGATGGAAGCTCCGACCGAGGTTGCTGAAGACTCAGTAGAGACGACGCCTGAAGTGGCTGTTGAAGCTGCGGCTGATGTCTCGAATGCACCGCCGCCCGAGTTGAAGCTCACATCCAGCCTGCGATTCCTGTTGGAAAAGCAGGGGGTTCGAGTCGAAAAGAGCGACACATCGAAGGCTGGTGCCGCACGATTGATTCGCAGCGATCAGCCGGACGAGATCGTCTACGAACCGACGTATGCCTATCCGACGGAGACGCTGCCGTCGTTGTTGGGTTTTCGCAGCATCAATCCGCTCTTTGGAATGTTCCTGTTGGACATTCTACCGCTGTGTGATGGACCGGAGCGTGTGCAGGCCTTGGAAAGCGTGCTGGAGTTTCCTGGCTCATTGGTTCGCCCATTGCGCATCCCGAAAGCGGAGTTCATGCCGCCGAGCCGCTTCACGATGGAGTTTCTGAATCCAGAACTCTTGCAACGCGGGCTGGCGTCGCAGACCGAACTGTCGGTGGGTCTGGCTCCCGATCAACAAGAGTTGCCGCCTGAAGAACGCATCTGGCCGCTGACGTTCCCCGAGAAGCTGCAGCGGTTGTTCCGTTCTGAGTTCCCTCATGTGCATGATATTCCGATGACGCCAGTGTGGGCGGCTGGCGAGGTCCTGCATATCGGCAACTTCAACACGCTGGTGACGAGTCGCAAGATCGCGAAGCAGGAAGGCATTGTCTTTCGGCATGTGTTGCGGTTCGTGCTGCTCTGCGAAGAGTTCCTGGAACAGGTGCCTGCGGGGACTCCGTGGCACGAAGAGTTGCGTGCGATTTCAGATCGTCTGGCTGAAGCCTGCCGCGCCGTTGATCCTTACAGCACCGATCAGATGATTGAGTCAGCGAAGGCTGCGGATCTGGTCGAGCGCTAGTACGGCAACGCGCGTGCTCGTTCGCTTTGCTTGCCGGACGTGGCCGGTTATCACGCTCTTCCATGAATCCTGATTCGGCTCGTGAAAGGGGCATGATGCGAACTCTGCTGCTCGGTCTGCTGACTTTCTCTGTCGCGTGGCAAACGTCTGCCGCCGACGATCCGCTGGTCTTCCGCAATGTGGCTGAGTCTGCCGGACTGATGCCGGCGCTGCATGGTGTGAATGGTCACTGGGCAGGGTGGGGCGATCTGGATGGAGACGGCTATCCCGAGCTTTACGTCGGCACCTTTGATCGCGTCGGCGAGAAGCCGAACGTCCTCTTCAAGAACAAACGTGGCATGCTGACCGTGGTGGACTCGCCGGCGACGCGTATCACCGGTCGAGCAAATACGATCCTGTTTGTGGACCTCGACAACGATGGCGACCTTGACATTTATCTGTCGAATCTCGGTGGCGGCAAGACGGGCTACGCGGCGACCGACAGCAAGCTGTTCCGCAATGATGATGGGGCTCTGGTTGATGTCTCGGCCGAGTCCGGTGCGTGCCCAAAAGAGTTTCGTGGCCGTGGCGCTTCGGTGCTGGATTTCGATGGTGACGGAGACCTTGATCTGCTGCTCGGCGAAGGTTTGCACTACGGATCTGCGAAGCGTTCGCGCGTGCTGCGGAATAACGGAAGTCTGAAATTCGTCGATGTTTCTGAAGAGGTTGGTTTGCCGCCCGGTGTGCCGGGATTGGGAACGGCGGCGGGGGACATCAATCGCGATGGCTGGCCGGATATCCTGCTGGTGGCTCGTGATGGCGGCAACAAGCTCTTTTTGAATGACACTCATGGCAAGTTTCGCGAGTGGTCCGGTTCGGCAGAGACCTTCGCCTGGAAGTATTCGGACAGTGACGACACGACGTGCGGAGCCTGCCTCGCCGATGTGAACGGGGACGGCCGACTGGATGTGCTTCTCGGTAATCACTTCGATCGACCGTGGATGGAGCCGGTGCCGATCAAGCTCTACCTGAATCGCAGTTCGGGATCAGGTGAGCTGAAACTGGAAGAGGTCACAGAGGCTGCCGGTCTGGTGCCGCTGCCGATGAAAGCCCCGCATGTAGAAGTTCAGGATTTCAACAACGACGGGCAGGTCGACATCGTCACGTCGATTGTGAAGTTTGCTGATGGGCGGCCGCATCCGATCGTGTTCCTCGGCAAAGGAACGACCAATGGCATGCCGCGGTTCGAGGTCCCGGCTCTGGCTGTGAACGACTTCCCGACTGCGGAAGATCGAGCGACCAAATCATCGGGCGTCCTCTTCAAGAAGCTGCTGGCCGAGGGCAAGATTATTTACTCGGCGCCTGCACCCACAGCGGACTTTGATCGGGACGGGCGTCTGGACATCGTTATCCCGAACTGGTTCCCGGAGTCACCGTCGCTGCTGCTGAAGAACGAAACCCCGGGCGGAGAATGGCTAGACGTGACCGTGGACGGCCGCGATCGAATCAATCGCCGGGGGATCGGCTGTCGAGTCTCAGTTTATGAGACTGGTAAGGTTGGGGATGCGTCGGCGCTGATTGCTATGCGCGAGATTGGTGTTGGCTTTGGTTACGCGTCGGGGCAAGAAGCGGTTGCCCATTTCGGCTTAGGGAAAAGAACCAGTTGCGATGTGGAAATCGAGTTGCCGTTTGGGTTGGGCCGCCGCGTACACAAGGGCGTGAAGGCCGGGCAACGCCTTGCCGTAAAAACCTACGAATAATCGGGCGGATTCTTGAGAACGTCGGTTAATCCCACTTCGCCGACTGCGGTTAGTGCGGGTGATGTCAGCGAACCGACGCGACAGGCATGTTTCCGACAACAAATGAAGATTGATCATGAGAATTTTGGTAGGCGGTTCAACGGGTCTCGTGGGGACGGAACTGGTGAAGTACCTCACCAGTCGCGGACATGAAGTGACTCGGCTGGTGCGGAAGAAGCCAAACAGCAACGAGCGTTGCGTTGTGTGGAACCCGTCTCAAGGAACGATCGATGCCGCAGGCATCGAAGGCTTTGACGCGGTGATTCATCTGGGCGGTGACAACATCGCTCACGGGCGCTGGACTGCGGGCAAGAAGCGGCTGATCCGAGATAGTCGTGTGATTAGCACGCAGCTCCTGGCTTCGACTCTAGCCGGATTGTCGCAACCTCCAAAGGTTTTCGTGTGCGCTTCGGCGATCGGTTTCTATGGAGATCGCGGCGACGACGTTATGACCGAGCAGAGTCAGCCCGGTCCCAGCTTTCTCAGTACGACCTGCTGTGAGTGGGAGAACGCAACCGCACCCGCCTCAAAGGCTGGTATTCGGGTGGTCAATGTGCGGATTGGCGTGGTGCTGACTCCCAAGGGCGGCGCACTGCAGAAGATGCTGACGCCGTTCAAGCTCTGCGTCGGCGGAAGGGTGGGCAACGGTCGTCAGTGGTGGAGTTGGATTGCACTCGATGATCTGGTGAGAGTGTTAGAACACGCCACTGTGACCGAATCATTGTCCGGGCCTGTGAACGGCGTCGCGCCGGGGACCGTCAACAATCGCACGTTTACAAAACTGCTGGGGCGAGTGCTCAGACGCCCGACGATTATTCCAATGCCAGCAATCGTAGTGAGCGTGTTGCTCGGCGAAATGGGCGATGAGTTGCTGCTCGGCAGCACACGCGTCGTGCCGCAGCGGCTGGAAGAGTCGGGATTCCAGTTTTCGTATCCGACGCTCGAACCCGCGCTGCAGCATCTGCTGAAGTGACCGACGCGGTTGTGAAGCAATTGCGCGATTAACGCGACGCGTAGTTCAACTGGCCGCTCCAGCCGAGTTTGTTGTGCAAAGCCCGGTAGTAGCTGTGCCCGGCGATCTTCGCCAACTGGCAGGTGACGGCGGCTCGTTCGACTTCAACGACATCGTCACGCAGTAGAGGACGTCGGATCTGGGCGTCGACCACCAGCACCGCGTCTTTACGCGACTTGGTCAGGCTGAGCCGATAGCGCCGATCGGCACTGTCCACCAGCGGTCTGTTCGACAACGTGTGGGGGCAGATCGGTGTCACCAGGAAGACGGGCAGGTCCTGCCGGATCGCGGGGCCGCCCGCCGACAGACTGTGAGCCGTTGATCCAACAGGCGTGCTGATCAGCAGGCCATCGCAGCTATAGGTTGTCACATGGTCTTCATCGATCGTGAGCGTGACTTCGATCATCTGCAGCGTTTCCGCTCCGCTAATCGCCGCTTCGTTCAATCCCAGAAAGGTTTCGCTGGTGCCGTCGGCATGCTTCAAAGTGACCTGCAGCATCACGTGCTCGATCACCTTGAAGTCGCGCCGCGCGATGGCCGCGAAGTGGTCGCGGAACTCTGCTGGGGACAGGTCAGCCAGAAACCCTAATCGCCCCAGATTAACTCCGATGATCGGCAGCTGACGGGGACCGAGCAGTCGGCAAGCTCGCAGGATGGCTCCGTCCCCACCCAGCACGACGACTAAGTCGGCCTCGTAGTCGTGCAGGTTGATGTCTGTAGTGACGGCCGCCGCCACAACCTCAGCCCGGGGCTGCGTGGCCAGGAAGTCTGATAACTCGCGCCAGGCACGTTGAACGTGGTCGCTCTGATCGCGAGCCAGGACGATGAGCCGCAAACGGTCTGTAGTCATGGAGAATGCTCAGGAGTCTGTGGTTCCGTCAGCACGCACCGAGCTGAACAGGGCCTGTCAGCCTGCATTCTGCGCCGGTGGAATCAGATGTGCCAGACGCTGTCGGGATTTCGCGTGCAGAAGATGAGTCACTTTTGCAGAAAAGTGGCAGAGCAGTGGAATTCGTCTGCGGCGGCGCGTGAAGGATTGCCGATTGTAGGGATTGTGCGTGCTTGCGCCGTAGCTTCGGCGTTGCGCCCGCATCACTGCAGGTTGGAGCGTCCCTCGGCGTGAGGATGTCACCCATGAGTTGTTCACGGAAGAGCTCGATCAGTGCTTGGCTTACCCGAGCAATGATCGTCGCAAGTCTGATTGGCGGAGCATTCCCCGGAGGGGAACCGTCATCGGTCTTTGCGCAGATCTTCAGGGGCTCGAAGGCTGAACCCGGTTCGAATCGTCCTCACGTCATCGTTCAGCAGACTGCCGCTCACAACTGGTTCACGGTGATGGGCGAAGTCCGGTATCCACAGACCTATGAGCTGCCAACGGGTAGTCCTTCGGTTGTCGAGTTCCTGCGTTTCGCGAGTTCCGGCTGGCCAACTCCGCTGTCGCCGAATGCCTCTGGCCAACTGCGTATCATTCGCGGTGGTCGCGAGGTGCAGAAGCTGTACTACTCGGATTCGCTGTCGTTCACGCTGATGCCGGGCGACATCATCATTGCGGACGTGAAGTTCGGTCAGGGGCAGGCGTTTCAAGGGCAGCCCAATGAGACACTGCAGGCGTCTCAGACCGTGAAGATCGCGTTGATCGGCGTGCTCGATCATCCATTCATTATGGCGGCTCCGCCTGATCTTGCGACGACCGACTGGATTGCTCGTCAGCTCGGCCAGGATCCTGCCATCGCCAAGACCGCCATTCGGCTGTTGCCGCGCGGTTCCCACGGAGCGGATGCCTCGACCAAGCTGCCTGATAACTCGGTAGTACAGTTCAAGCAGGGACAGATTGACGTTTCCAAACTGCCGCCGAATCTGCCGCGTCCATTCCGAGCGGGAGTTGATCAGCGTCCGGTTGCTCCAGTGCCAACGCAGCCCGACGTGTCGGATGAAGTGGCGTTGAATCCTCCGGGACGGGCTTTCGTGCCCAGTGCTCCGCCGCCGTACCAACCGGTACAGCCCCGCGTTGCTCCTGATCAGTTTTCTTACAAGGACAATGGGTCGGTGCAACTCGATCCCGAACGCCCCGATCTACCGGTTCGTCGCCGCGATGTGCTTGATCCTCGCAATCCGGAAGGCCGGGCTCGCGTGGGCCAGGGCATGCCGGAACCGAAGCGTTTTACTCCTCCGGCCGGCGCTGCGTCCGTGACGGTTTCTCCGTCTCAAGACGAGTTGGACTCGCGACCGTCTGCTCAAGCGAGGAAACCATTTGGTGACTCCGAGCCTGCTGATGACAGTGCTGAGGGAAGCTCTGGAGATGCCGGGACGCCGCGTGATCATCAGAGTCGCAAAGTTTCCGACCTGCCGATGAAGCCGGTGCCTGAGAAGGGATCGGCGGCAGGCGAGGGCACCTTCTCGACCGTGGTTTCGGAACCAGACTTTAACGCACGGATTGGTGCGGATGGTTCGCTGTCGATTCAGGGAGCGAACTCCGCACCTGCGGTGCAGGGGCAGTTTCCGACTCTTGCCAAACAGGCTCCGACGGAAGCCGACGATGCATTGAACGAGGCGAAGTCGGACATCGCGACAACTGCGTCTTCGCCGGACTGGTCAGGCATTGCGATTATCCTGCTGACGTCTCTTGGACTGGGCGGCCTGTGCTGGTTCGCGTTGTCGCTGGGACGTGGTGCTCCCAACGCCAGCCATGTTGTGATCCAACGGCCGGCACGCGAGGTTGAACCATCGAAGGCTCGTCTGGTTGATCGTCTGATTAACAACGAACTGCCTGTTGAAACTGAGCCAGCTCGCCTGCCGGCTGATCTACGAATTCATGGACGCCCGGCCAACAAGCCGCGCCTGCGGGTTGACGCGGGGCATACCAGCGGACCGAAACCGCCGCACTTCAACCCGCGTCGGCTGCAGGCTGATGTAGTGCAGGAAGCAGACGTTGCTGTGGACGCCGATCAGGTCGGGTTGCGTGAGCTTGATCTGCCTCCGCAGTCGGACTCGAATGACGAGGACGCACCGGTGACGGAGCGAGTTTCCTCGCGCAAACTGCGATTTGACGCCGCTCCGGCAGTTGCTGCTACAGGTAAGCAACCTGCTGCGTCGAAGGTGCGAGCGCCGCGAGGTTTGAGATCGTTCATCCCGGATGACGCGGACGAGATTTCGGAAGTCAAAGAAGTGCCGGTGACTCGGCAGGTGGTTGCAGCGCGATCTGCTGTGACCGAGCCGAACTCAGCGGCAGATCCTCGCGTGCAACCATCGCGTGTTATCACCGAAGGTAGTGACATCGTGGACCGCGCCTTGGAAGCGTTTTATCAAGCGAAGGGGCAGCCATGACCATTGCTCTCGACATTGGCTCGCACCACGTTCGCTCGCTGCGTCACCAGGCTGGCCGGTTGATTGCTCGCAGCCAGCGAGCGGCCTACGCCGTGTTGCCCGATTCTGATTCGCATCGTCGATTGCTCGCTGATGCGAATCTCGGCTTCGCGGTGTGTGATGATGGATTGCTGCTGTTGGGTGACGCCAGTTGGAATCACGCAGACTTGTTTCATGTGGCCAGTCGGCAGTTGCTGCCTCATGGCCAGTTGCTGCCAAATGACCCGATTGCACGGCAACTGCTGGCGACGTTGATTGATTCGGTGCTGCCTAAGTCGGAGCAGTCCGGCGAGCTGTGCATGATGTCGTCAGCGGGTCTCGCGTCGAACTCTGAGAACATCGACTTCTTCAATCGCGTCGTCCGCCTGCGGGGGTATGAACCCCTGCTGGTGCCGTCGGGTGCGGCGCTAGTTCTTTCTGAACTCGTGCAGAGCACTTTCACCGGCATTGCGTTGGTGTTTGGAGCGTCTGCGTGCGAAGCCGTGCTGGCTCATCGCGGCTTGGTTGTCTGTCAGTCACAGTTGTCTCGGGGTGGTGACTGGATCGACGAGCAATTGGCCGACTGCTTCAACCTGGCCTGCTGGGACCCCAGTGGCGAGCGGTTTTTGGACACCGTGTCGGTTTGCCACGCTCGTGAAAGCGACGATCCGACGCACCGCGCCGCTTTGGCGATCGATCCCGAGTTTCCAGCGGCAGCTCAAGCGGCTCTGAGTGGCTTGATGACGGATCTGCTGACCACGTTTTCTGACGAACTGATGAATTGCCGAAGAGCATTGGATCTGCCGCAGCCCCTGACGTTGCTGTGCGGCGGCGGCCTGGCTCAGTCCGAGCGGTTCATTGAGTACTTGCATCATGTGCTCGCTCAATCGCGACTGCCGGTGTCGACTCGACCGGCCCGCGTGGCTCGAGGCTGGCCGCACAACATCGTCCGCGGTTTGCTGATCGCTGGCGAATTGGAAGCCGCGACCGCGAGCGAACTACCGCAGCAACGCCGCGCGGCTTGAGCGTTATCCGCTTCGCCGACTTCCCGTTCCGGCAATTCGAGCAGCCAACTACACTCGAACTCTGCGGCGTCCCGGTGCAATCTAACGTGCTTTTGGGGGCAGTCTGAGTTGTCGGTCGTCGCAGGGAGCCACGAGGGACGAAGCGATGACAAAGAATGGATTCTGGACGGCGGGACTATTTGCCACGGCGTTGGTGCAACTCATCGGGTGCGGACCGGCGTATCTGGGACCTCCACCCTCGATGAATCCACCACCTGCTCGACTTTCGCCGTTGCCGCAACAGCCGCAAATCCAGCAACCACCGCTGATGCTGCCGCCCAGCGGGTCCAGTTCATTGCAGCAGGTGCCGAGCGTTCCGGCGGATCAGATCTTTGCCCCGCAGTCGTCCAGGAAAGAGCCTCGGTACCACACTGTTCGAGAAGGCGACACTCTGTCGCGGATCGCCCAGCAATACGGTGTGACTGCACAGGAATTGATGAAGGCCAACGCCTGGGATCAGCCTCCGCTGCTTCAGCCGGGCTACATGATTCAAATTCCCTGATGGGCGATTTTGCTGCAAATCAGCCGACTCGTAACAGGTCTTGGCGGAATCGCAGGCTTCGTCCTAAGCTGCGTTTCCCCTCGATGTGCCATCGTGACTGGGCAGCGACTTCGCTCGCTGCCGGTTGAATCCTACCCCGGCACAGGTCTGTCTCCTTCCCGTCGGAATGTTCTCATGTTCCTGCCAAGACTCGGAGTTGGCTTGGTTCTGTCGGTTGCCTGCGTCTCGCTCTCGGGCTGCGCCTCGTTTGAGTGGCCGCATGAGCTGAAGCCACATCGTTTGTGGCGGCTCAATCGCCAACCGGCTTCCACTCAGAATTTCTACAATTCCATCCCTCCGGAGCCTCTGGCTAATGCCCAACTGGGCGATGCCGTTGCTGAGCAGCCCTGATCAATTTCTGGCGTGCAGCAATCCTTGCGGACTGTCGCGACTGCCAGATTCGGCTGATGAGACTTGAGCGGCGATGCCGATCTTTCCGGTTGTGTCGATTTCGACGTCTGTTTTCAGGCGGCGATTCCGCATCGACATCGGCCGAACCGTTCGGCGTGACTCAATTCTCCTGGCAAGCCGTTTCCGATTCCCTTCGGGCAAATCGCGAGCGGGGATTAGGGGACGGGATGCTTTCCTTTCGAATGTCGCTGGGTTTGATCACGTTGCTGCTGACGGCGGCTTTTTCGCCCGTGGGCCTGGTCTTTGCTGAAGACGAGGCGATGCCGGCGATCAAGGTAGACGTGCTGCAGAAGGGCTCGTCGACGGGGAAGAGTTACGAGCAAGCGGTCGCGGACCTGCCGCTGACCCAACTCCCTGCGGAGCACCGTGCTCGCGTCGATAGCGTTCTGAAGCACCGCAGCCTGTTCCGTCGCCTGCCGACGATTGGCATGGATGCTCAGCCCGCTGTTTATGATCACTTCACTCGCAATCCCGAATCGGCCGTCAGCATTTGGCGCGTGCTGGAGATTTCCCAGTTCAAGATCGCACCCACCGGGCCTAATACCTGGCGCGGCGACGCTGGTGATGGCTCCATCGGCACGATTGAAGTTCTGCATCGCACACCGAGTTCGCAACTGCTGCTGTGCGAAGGCGAGTACAAGTGTCCGGTGCTGCCGAAACCGATCAAAGCTCAGGCCGTGATGCACCTCAGAACGAAGTTCAGTAACGAACCGAACAAGCAGCCGATCACTCATGACCTCGACCTGTTCGTGACGTTTCCTTCGATGACGGTCGACACCGTGGCCAAAGTCATTGCACCGGTCAGCAATACGGTTGCTGATAAAAACTTTCGCGAACTCAGCATGTTCGTGCAGTTCATGTCTGTCGCGATGGAGAAGCAACCGGGCTGGGTTGAGCATGTTGTGCAGCGGATGGAAGGTGTGCGGTCTGACCAGAAAGAAGAGCTGATGAAACTTTCTGCTCAGGTTTTCGTCGCCGCCCGCAAGGCTGAGCTTGAGAAATCAGGTGTCGTCACGACATCCTTTGACGAGTTGCTCGCACCCTATCAGCCCGCGAAGAAGTAGTTGCCGCGCCGCGGCCAGCGAATGGTCTTCGTAAACCAGCGGAACGAAGGGCCGGGCGAAGACTCGTCCTCTCTGCAGGTTTCTCATGACGCACCCCACTCTCGCCGCTCAGGTTATCGACATCCACAAGCACTACTTCCTTGGTGGTGAGACGGTGCGGGCGTTGAATGGTGTGTCGCTGGAATTTCCACATGGCGACTTCGTAGCCATCATGGGCTCGTCGGGTAGCGGTAAGAGTACGCTGCTCAATCTGCTGGGAGCCCTCGACCGGCCGACTCAGGGGGAGTACGTCCTCGGCGGCAAAGCGGTCTCGCAGATGAGCGATGATGAGCTGTCATCGATTCGCAATCAGATGATCGGTTTCATCTTCCAGTCCTACAACCTGATCGCTCAGTACACCGTCCTGGAAAACATTGAGATCCCGCTGCACTACCGCAAAGGCGGCAGCGCGGTGAGTGCGGCAGACCGGCAGCATGTGCAGGATCTGGCTCTCAAAGTTGGCCTTGCGAAACGGCTCGATCACCGCCCGTTTCAGCTGTCTGGAGGCCAGCAGCAGCGCGTTGCCATTGCGCGGGCACTCGTCAACAACCCGCAGATCATTCTGGCGGACGAACCTACCGGTAACCTGGACTCGGCGACCGGCGCGGAAATCATGGAGATGCTCCGCGGGCTGAATGCCGAAGGCCGCACGATCATCATGGTGACTCACGAGCCTGACATTGCTCAGCAAGCCAAACGCCAGATCTACATGCGCGATGGCAAAGTGGCCGGCACTGGTATCTTCCCCGGTCACGGAGCGCCGCTGGCGGTTCACGGGAGCTGAATCAGGCTTAAGGTCTCAGGCACGCTGCCAAGTCACTCGATAGCGACCGCGCAAGGCATCCCACAGCGCCGCGACCGTAGTGACGTTCAGCGTCAGGAACATCAACTGCACACCGAAGAGCAGCGATGTGCGGCCTTGCTTCTGGAACAGCCAACCGGCCAGCGCTGAGAGATAGAAGCAAAGATGCGCGGACAGCAGCACCTGATAGAACGGCTCGGCGGAGAGCGCGACGTTGCTGACTAGCACGAGCAACAGTAGCACTGGCGATGTCAGACGCAGCACCTTGTGGGAGATAAATTCGAACCAGATGGGGTTCTTCCACGGCAGCAGCCAGCTTGGATGATGCAGTACTAACTGAGCTGCCCCTGCGATCGTGCGGCGCTTGCGAACGGCCTCGCGTTCCAGCGTTCCCGACGGTTCGTCCCAGGCGACTGCTCCAGGCTCGAACACACAGCGATAACCACGCACGATGGCCTGCATCGGAATCACAACATCGTCGAGCAAGGTCGTGGCGGGGATGGGTTCGAACAACTCTTTACGAATCGCGTAGAGGGCTCCCGTCGCACCCGGCACGCTGCGAAAGCGAGCTTCGGCTTTGCGGATGCTCTTCTCATAACGCCAGTACGCTCCAATTCCCTGACCGGCCATGTTGGTCTGACCGGGCTTACGGAAGATGAGTTCTCCCGAAACCACGCCGACGGTCGGATCGGCCATGTTCGCCAACAGTGCCGGAATGGCGTTCGGAGCAAAGATCTGCCGTGCGTCACACAGCACGACGATATCTTGAGTGCAGCGCGGAATCAGATCATTCAGCACCGCTGGTTTGCCGCGGCGTTCGGGAAACTCGATGAGCTTGATGCGCGGATCGTTCAACCTCGCCAGCATGGCGGGCGTGTCGTCCGTTGATCCATCGGAACCGATCAGGATCTCCGCGATGTATTGAGCCTGCTCTGAAGTCAGCAGGTCGCGAAGTTTGATCTCCAGTCGCGGAGACTCGTTGTAAGACGCCAGGACCAGTGACACTTTCTGATCGAGCGACGGGTCTTGTTTCAGCGTCCGCAGCGGGCGCACCTTGGCTAAGCCGCGCACGAGCAGCGGATAGCCGAGATACACATAGACGAGCCCGCTGAGGCTCAACCAAAACAACCACGTCATCACGAGCACTGTTCCCGTCAAGATTTCTAGCTGCCCACTGCCACACTCTCTGGGAGTTGCTGCTTCACGCTGCGCGGCACTGCAACTGCCGCCGGTCCGCCGGGGACCAGACCATCGAACACCCCGGCCAACTGCCGAGTCAGTTCGCGTCGTTCAAACCGATTCACATCCCAACCCGTCACCATTGCCGGCAATGTCTCGGGCAAGAGATCAAGCGCCCCCCGAATGAGATAATCCGATATGCCTTGCAGGTCGGTCGGCAGAAACTGGTACGCACACGGGCACCCGTTGAGCAGTTCGCTGACTTCACCGTGTGGAGCGATTGAAAGGATTGGCCGACCCAGAGCGAGGTATTCAAATGTCTTGGCTGGCATCACCCGGCTGGCCTCTTCGACGTCAGATAACAAGAGGCATTGCGCATCTGCGGATTGCATCAATTCAATCGCGCGGCCGTGTTCCAGATAGTTTTCACGCACGACGCGGCAGGGTAGACCGTTCAGGCGATCCAGGATCGCGTCTTGCTCATTGGTGCGGCGACCTGCGACGACCAGTTCCAGTTTGGCTCCCGTTTCCGGTTCCGTGGCGCAGACATACTGCATCGCCATCACCAGCGGTTCAATTGAAGTGAGGTTCCACAGCGTGCCCACGTAGGCAATTCGGAAGCGGCCGTCTCGACGGTCGGGACCAGCGAGCGATGGCTGACGGCTCACGGGGATATCGTTCGCGTCGAAACCGTTATAGATTTGTGTAACGCTGGCTCGACCTTGCGCCGCGGTGATGAGTTCCTTTAACGAATCAGCGCTGCGTCGCGTTGTGGCGACGACAGAACTCGCCTGACGCAGCACCTTGTTCTGCATCCGCCGCTGCAGCCATTGTGAGGCGTTCGACTTCTGGCGGTTCTCCTGATATCGATTGCTGATCCCCCATTCGTCGCGATAGTCCAGCACCAGCGGCAGGCCGGAGCGGCGGCTCAGCTCGGCGCCGATCAGCAAAGACGAGAAGGGCGGAGCCGTCACAAAAATGGCATCGTGCGTTTGTTCAGACAGCAGACGCATGCCTTCGCGCACGGCCTGTGGGTACCACAGCACCTGCGCGTCGGGTTGCAGAACCGCGTTGCCAGCTGCACGCACCAAACCTTTCAGCAATCGCTTGACTCCGCTGCGTTTGGACGCGGAACCGCCCGCACTGGCAGAGACCACATTTTTCAACGCATAACCGGGTTCGTAGGTGCGCGCTCGACGGACGATTGTGGTCGCGGGAACTTCGCTGAGCAGCGTGGGATCCTGCAGCGGCACTGACGGGTTGGAGACCGTCAACACCGAGCAATCCCAACCGAACTCAGGTAGGTACTTCACGAACTTCGTCACGCGCTGCACGCCCGCGCCGCCGCTGGGCGGAAACACATAGGCGATCACGAGCACTCTGCGCCGACGTTGCTGCGTTGTGAAATCAGCCATGACTCACCGTCACATTTCGAGATTTGATCGATGGTTGCAGTTTGGTTGAACTATGCGCCGAATTGAGCACTCGCAGCAGACTTGTCGCCGTGTCGTCCCAGGATTGCGGTACGTAGCTCTTCGCGCCGCTGGAGAAGATGGGATCCAGAATGTCGAGCATCCCGGCGGTGAGTTCGGCCTGATTGTTCGACGCGACCAGAATTGAGTTCGTCGGTCCAGAGATCTCACTGATACTGCCGACGTTGGTCGCCACAAACGGGGTTCCGCAGGCCAAGGACTCTCGCAGCACGTTCGGCAAGCCTTCTGACGTGCTGGCTAGAATGGTGGCGTCTGCCGCCTGGTACCACGTCGACAACTCTGATTGCGCCACTGGCCCCGCGAAGTGCACGCTTTCACGGAGACCCAGTGAATGCACCAGTTCGCGAACTGGTTGCTCCATGGGGCCGGAGCCACACAGGCAGAGCAGGGCGTCAGGTCGCGTCTCACGGACGGTGGCGAAAGACTTCACAATCAGGTCCAGTCGCTTGAGTTCCACCATGCGGCCGACCCAGACGAAGACGGGTGGTGTTGTCAGCGACGGCACCGGCAATCCCAGACGCATCCGCGCCGCGATCTGATCACCTTGCCTGAAGTGAAGCCGATCAATGCCTTGATAGACGCAGTGCACTTTGGCCGGATCAACGCCCAGGCTGACGACAGGTTCTTTCAAGCCTTCGCTGACGGTGATGACGGCGTCCGCTTCCGTGAGCACCTTCGCCACGCACTTCTTCCGGCGAGCGTTCTTCGGGAGCAGCAGGACATCCGAACCACCGACGATGATCGCTGACTTCGCCCCAGCTTCGCGAGCTGCTCGATTGCCGACCTCACCATCAGGATGAGCCCAGTAGCTCACTACCCAATCGAGATCGAAGCCGCGCTGCAGGCGACGGATTGAAGACTTCGTGCAGTGCCACATCCACTCGCCGTAAGTGTGCTTCCAGAACTTCACCGGATACACGAAGCATGGCCACTCTGTCGGCAGGCACGTATTCAGCTCCGTATGCGGCTTGCGGCAGGATCGCGCGACATCGACCCACGTGCGCGGAGCCACAACACGCACATCACCTTGCCGAGCCAGCGCGTGACACAGTTCCCAGTTGAACGTGCCGCTAACCGGTGCGGTCATGTGCGGATAAACGGTGCTATAGAAAAGGATGTTCATGACTCGGTTGATCGCAATGAACCCGCGAGGATCACGTTGATTTGGCTGCCAGCAGTTCGTCGTAAAGGGACTCGTACTGCTGCAGCATGTGTTTCACGTTGAAGTGCTGTTCGACTCGCTGACGCGCCAGCTCACCCATCACCGGCCAGCTAGCGGAGTCGGCCAGCATGGCCTTCATCGCGGTAGCCAGTTGTTCGGGGTCGCAGGACGGAACCAGCTTGCCGGTCTTGCCATCCACCACGACTTCCGGGTTTCCGCCCACATCTGTCGCAACGATGGGCAGGCCGACGGCCATCGCTTCGAGCAGCGTCAGCGAGATCCCTTCAGACTTCGATGACGACACAAAGAACGCGGCTTCACCCAGCAACGCCGGGATGTCATGACGCTCGCCGAGGAACTCGACGTTGTTCTCCAGACCCAGCTCGCGAGCGAGTTCCTTCAACGCATTCGCTTCACGGCCATTGCCGACGATCCGCAGACGGAAGTCGGGCACGTCGCGTACGACGAGGCTGGTTGCTCGCAACAAAGTGGCGAAGTCTTTCTCTGGAGACAGTCGTGCGACGCTGATGGCGACGGGTTGGTTGATTGGACCTCGGAAAGCGAACCGCGTCAGGTCAATGCCGTTCCAGATGGCCTGCATGCGGCGAGCGGAAAGGCGGTCGTCGTCCTGACACAGACGCGTCGCGTCTTCGGACACGCCGATGACACGATCTGCAAAACGATTGGCGAGGCGGAACTGCCACTTGGCTTTCCAACTGGCTCCGCAGCCCCGGCCATGTTGAGTGTTCACAATGACGGGCACGCCGGCCCACTTGGCCGCCGCGGTTGCGTAGAAATGCGCGAGCGTATTGTGGCTGTGCACGACATCGACCTGTTCGTCGGCCAGCAGTTTGGAGAGACGACGGGCTCGCGACAGTTTGCCGCGCGGGCCTTCTTCCAGAATGGTGGAGACCTTCCAGCCTTGCTGCTTCAAGTCTTCCGCCGGTTGGCCGAGTTGATCGAGAGCGATGAAACGCAGATCAAAACGATCGCGGTTGCAGTGGCGTCCGAATTCGACCAGCAGACGCTCGAGCCCTCCCGTCAGCAACGTCATGCTGATGTGGCAAACTCGGATGCGATGTTGCCCGACCTTCTGGTGGTCGGCCAGTCGCAGAATCGATGGTGCATCAAGTGTTGAAGTCATGAGTCTGATGGAGCTGATCGTGTTGAGGAAAACAGATCTGCCAGCGGCGGAGTTCGCGCCAGTGCGCGACACTGCTCCGTATCGAGACTCTAGGTTGCACTCTCTACGCGGTCGGAAGACTCCGCGCGGCCGCACGTATTTCGCGACTAATCCATCCGGCTCAATCCACCTGACCGGACTCAACCCTTCCGGTTAATCCGGATATATCGAGTCTGCGGGGAGTACTTGGCTGGGCTAATTGACGTGCATGAGTTCATTTGAACTCAACAGTACTTGAGCATACTGCTCCCACGCGGTGAGTTGCCTGTTTTCTGCGTCCGCGGGCGGAGTTTGCAGAAATGCGAGGCCGAGGGCTCGCTCCTGCTCCGTCACCGGGCGGGCGTAGAGCAACTGGTAAGCTCGCTCGATGCGGGCCGCGTCATCGGTTGCCTCCCTCTGCAGACGAGCGGCCAGCGCCTTGGCGCGCGCGACCATGAAGGGGCTGTTCAGCGCGAAGAGGAACTGCTGCGGCACGATGCTGGATGTACGGCCTTCGCTGGTCGCTCGCGGCAACGGAAAGTCGAACAGCCGCAGAAAGGCGTCGGAACTAAAATGGTCCCCGTTACGGCTGACGGCGGCGTAGAGCGTCCTGCGACGACCATCCATCGGACTCACCGGCGGACCGCCCAGTTGAGTTTCCAGCTCTCCTGAAACTGACAGCAGCGCATCGCGCCACGCTTCGACATCCATGCGTCGAGGGCTCGTTCGCCACAGCAAACGGTTGTCGCCGTCAACCGCGAAGGCTGCGGAATTCATCTGGCTGCTCTGCCGGTACGTTGCTGACATGACGATCAGCCGCTGCAGGCGCTTCAGGGACCAGGCTTTAGTCGGTGATGGTGATTGCGGCACGTCGATACCAGAGAATTCCGCAGCCAGCCAGTCGAGCAGTTCGGGATGCGAGGGTTTCTCGCCGACAATTCCGAAGTTGCTCGGCGTGCGGACCAGTCCGGCTCCAAAGTGTTGCTGCCAGATGCGGTTGACAATGACACGAGCCGTCAGCGGGTTCTGCGAACTGACTAGCGCCTGCGCGAGTTCCTGTCGACCGCTGCCTTGCTGAAACGATGAGGTTCCTTCGTCGGCGAGCAAACGCAGAAACCGGCGCGGCGCGATCGGTCCAGGTTTGCGAAGGTTGCCGCGAATGGCCAGATGCATGTCGCGATTGCCGCTGTCGTTGATGACGTGAGCCGCATCGAACGGCGGTGGTGCAGTCTTCCTCAGTTGCTCAAGCTTGGCTTTCAACTCGCTGAGTTCCTGCTGTTCAGCGTCAGTCAGTTGTCGCTTGTCCTTCTTGCGGGCGACCTCCAGCTCGCGGTGCTTTTGCTCGGTGTCTTTGATGAGTTGCTGATGATCCTTGAAGGCCTTCACGACTTCTGGCGGCGCCAGCGGATGCTCAGCCAGACGGCCGTTGTTGAAGACTCCCGCCAAGGAGTAGTAGTCCAGTTGAGGAATTGGATCGAACTTGTGGTCATGACATCGGGCGCACGAGACAGTCAGCCCCAGGATGCCGCGCGAGAGCGTGTCGACTCGATCATCCAGTGTCTCAGACATCGCTTGGGCCGTTGCGTCGGGGTCGCCACCATCCGAAATGTACGTGGGCCCCAGCGCCAGGAACCCAGTTGCGACGGCTTGTTCGGGATCGATCAGATCACCAGCAATCTGCAGCTTGATGAAGTCATCAAACGGCACGTCGCGATTCAGAGCTGCGACCACCCAGTCCCTGTATCGCCAAGCATGGGGCAACGCGGCTCCATCAAGGAAGCCGCCGAAGCCATCGCTGTAACGTGCCACATCCAGCCAGTGCCGCCCCCAGCGCTCGCCGTAATGCGGTGAATCGAGCAACCGATCTACGAGTTTTTCATAGGCCGCATCGGGCGACTGGTCGTACTCACGCAGGAATGCGGCAACTTCCTCGGGCGTTGGCAGCAGGCCAGTGAGATCAATCGAAAGTCGTCGGATGAGCGTCCGCGGTTCGGCGGTGGCGGATGGTTGCAGCTCAGCGGCTTCCAGCCTGGCTAGGACGAAGTGATCTAACGCATTCTTTGGCCACGTGGCCTGAGTGACGGTCGGCGGAGCCGATCGGCGAACGGGTTGCCACGCCCAATGGGATGCCCGGATCTGTTTCCAGTCGTAGACCTTCGGAGCTGCTTCCGTGGTCTCGCGGTCACTCGGCCAAGGGGCACCAATCTGGATCCATTTAGATAGCACCGCGATCTGATCTTCGCGCAGCTTGCGGCTCGGTGGCATCTCGAACGACTGCCAGCGGACAGACTGAATGAGTGCGCTCTCGTCCGGCTTTCCGACGACGATTGCAGGGCCGGAATCTCCGCCCTTCAACAGGGCAGCGCGCGAGTCCAGCTTCAAGCCGCCTCGCAGCTTCTTCGCTCCGTTACTGTGACACTCAAAGCAATGCTCAATCAGCAATGGGCGGACTTTCGCCTCGAAGAACTCCAACTGTTCGGGAGTCGGTGCCATGTCTTCAGCGACGACCGACCGGCAAGCGGACAGGCACAACAGAGCTATGCAGAACTGCCTTAGTCGTCGCCGAAGTAGCATCATCGCGAGCGTTCTCCCGCCGTTGGCTGAGTTTTCACAGCGCAAAGAGTACGCGATGACGGCGACGAGCGTCAGCTCGAGGTCTGCGGCATCAGCAGTTCTCCCAGTGGTTCACGTACTTCATGCACCAGGTAGGAGCCGGATCGGTAGATGACCGGGTGCGACCACGGATAGGAGTTTTTTTGTCGGGGGTATTTAGGCGGCGGGCCTTGAGGTCCTGCCCGTCCGACCGCTTCAGCGTCGGCTCGGCTCATACCTAAGGACAATAGATCACTGACCACGTACCGATGATGAGACGCGGCGAGTTCCTTGAGCATTGTCTGGTGATCCTCAGGCAGATACACGGCGATCTCGTAGAAATAAACAAAGCGTGTTGGCGGATGCGACCGCAGTCGTTCGTAGAGCCACACACAGTCGCTGTTGAAGCCGCAGACCTCACGAGGCCCGGCTCCTCGCTGTTCCAGGAACTCAGCGATGCGTTCCATGTCCGCTCGCCGCGGGTTCGTGAAGTGTGCCAGCCGATCCTGAGTCTCCACTGTGGAGGCTGTCGTCACGCAAGTGGGCCACAGCTTGAGTCGCTCGATCTGCCGGAGTGGGGTCGCTCGAACCGCAAGCACGAGAAACAGGCAACTGGCTGTTGTGACCAGCTTGCGTTGCGGCAGCTTCGCGACCCAGGTTCCAGTGACGACGACGGCCAGCAACACGAGCGGACCATGCACGTAGTCAAACAAGTGCTGCAATCCAAAGCCGTGAGCCAGCGATGCCAGATAGATCGCGGCTAAACCGGCTGAAAACAGGCTACGCGTAGATTGAGGCTGGTCGGCGGGTTCGGTCGGTTTACGGATCAGATTCAGGATGGACGTGACGGCGATAGGCACGGCGAGCAGGTGCAGCCAGAACCACGGAGCCATGCGTGCTGCGGTGGAGTTGAATCGTGACAGCGTCCAGTGAGTTCGACCTGCGGCGAGGTACTTCGGGTTCCAGACCCGCAATGTCTCGATGAACGCGGGCCAGGCGCCTGTGGCCATGAGCCAACCAACTCCCGCCACTCCGACGATAATTCCGCCGAGAACCAGCGGAATGCTCTCGATCAGGTATCGCTTGCGGCTGGTCGATGCCACTAAACCAGTGACCCAGCAGGCGGCGCCGATCAGCAGCACATACGGTTTGATCCAGACGCCGCAGCCCCAGATCAGGCCTTCGATTACAGCCATCAGCCTGGACGGATGAGCTTGCTCGACGGCACGGAGTCGCAGGTATCCGGCAACCAGAATTGGCGCCAGCATCCAGGTATCGCGTTGGCAATGAATCCATTCGGATGCACCCAGATAGAACAGCGCACATCCCGCGACGATCCAGATCCCGGCGGCTCGGTTGGCGCCAACTTTTTGAGACAACAAGTAAGTGGCCATCAGAGTGATTGACAGCAGCAGCAGGTCGAAGGTCCGCAGGGCCTCGGTACTGGTACCTCCCACTGCTCTGACTGCGCGATGGATCCAGACGACTCCGGGAAAATTAGGCTCCAGGATGTCCCGATACAGGACATCGCCTTCGCCGAGGAGCCGCGCCTGCAGGTCGAACAGGATCGCGTCATTCGTCAATGGCATCCTCAGGAATTGAGGAATGCCGACGATTAGAACGAGCAGCAATGCGGCGACGCTCCAGCCACCCCGCGTCTTTGGTTTCGGATGTTCGGGATGCTCGTAAGTCACAACAGCCTTGTTGGATGGGATCGTTGCGAGGGCGGTCATGAAGGGCAGCGTGTGAGAAAAAGTGACCAGAAGGGTCGGTATGGAACCTGCGAGCGAACTTCGTTCCACGCGGGGTTCTGTAGGCAGATTCAGAACATCTGCATCACGACGTTGGCGGCGCTGGCGCGCACTGCTAACGGCGGGACACACTCGCTGGTGAGTCATCCGCATTGCGGCGGGCTCTCCTGAGTTTGTCCGAAGTTCGTTGGTTTCTGTTAGTTCCGTAAGTCACGTGGGTTGTGTTTTATATGCTGCGTAGCAATCACGATTTCCGCAAATCGCCCAGCGTGCCACCGCGTGCCACGACCGAAGAATTCGTGTCAGTGGTGCTGCCGGTCTTCAACGAAGTGGCCGTGCTCGACCGTCTGCTTGCGGAAGTTGTGGCCGCCTTGCGTGAGACGCTGCTGGAGTACGAAATCGTCTTCGTCAACGATGGCTCGACGGACGGCAGTGCTGAAGCCCTCGATCGTCTGGCGGCTCAGAACAGTCGTGTGCGTGTGATTCACTTCTCACGCAACTTTGGCCATCAGCCAGCGGTTCAGGCCGGATTGTTAGCCGCACGCGGCAGTGCAGTTGTCGTGATGGACTCAGACCTGCAGGACGACCCGCGCGCCATCATCTCGTTTATCGAGAAGTGGCGCGACGGTTATGACGTCGTCTTCGCGGTCCGCACGAATCGCAAAGAGAATCCGGTGAAACGTAGCTTGTTCTACGCGTTCTACCGGTTGCTCGAACGCATCTCCGAACCGCACATTCCCGTCGATGCCGGCAACTTTGGTCTGATCGACCGCCGCGTGTGTGATGAACTGGTGGCATTGCCCGAGTTCTCGCGATTCTATCCTGGACTCCGACACTGGGTCGGGTTTCGCCAGACGGGTGTGCCTGTGGAACGCGGTGCTCGTCACGACGATCAGCCGCGAGTGTCCTTCTGGGGACTCGTGCGACTGGCCAAGACTGCCATCTTCTCGTTTTCAACGGTGCCTTTGACGCTGTTCTACATGGTCGCGGCGCTGTCCTGTCTGGTGTGCCTGGGCCTGACAGGCTTCACGCTCTACCACCGGCTATGGACGGGTTACGCGACGCCGGGCTGGGCGTCGGGACTGATCACGGCGTCCTTCTTCGGGATGTTGAACGCGCTCGGCATTGCGGTCCTCGGTGAGTACGTGGTGCGGATTTTTGATCAAGTCCGGGCGCGACCGCAGTTCATCGTCGAACGCACTCAGAACTCTGAGTCACCGATCGCTCATACTCAAAATGTCTCAACGATCGAGCATCGACAACTACTCCGCGAGCCTGAGCCTGAACTTTTGAAATCAATCGAATCTGCCGATTCGCCCTACGAGAGTTAACGACTTCACTATGACGACTGCGACTGAAACTCCGCTGCTCGAACCGGTCATTGATGCTCCGGAAGATAAGAGTCTGCCGCCAGATCCCGACAAGATCCTGGTGCCGAAGCTCGACGAGCGGTTTGCTTTGACCCGTTCTCAACTGTTGCTGACGGTCGGCGTGGCGCTGTTCTTCATGTACTACAACTACATGAAGCTGTTTCATTCAGACTTCTGGGGGCACGTGGCCTACGGGAAGTGGATGGTCGAGCACGGCGTGCTGCCGACCGAAGAGATGTTCGTGCCGCTGGCTCAAGGCATGCCACTGACCTGCACAGCCTGGCTCAGCCAAGTGCTGCTTGGGTTCGTGGAAAGGGCTAGCAACGTCGAGCTTTTCAGCACCCTGTTTGCCGCGACGGTGCTGTGCACGCATCTGACGTTGAGCGCGACGTTCTTTCGACAGACGAAGCATCTGGGCATCAGTCTGCTGGGAGCCTTGTTGGCATGGTTCTTCACGTGGAGTCGCCATGCGGTCATTCGCCCCGAGATCTTCGGCAGCTTGTGCTTTGCGATGCTGTTCTGGATGACGGTCCGGTCGGATTCAGCCTGCGAGCGAGTTGCTGGTCAGAAACCAGAGCCTATGTCGCGGCTTGGATTTGCCGGGTACCTCGTCGGAGTGGGTGTGTTGTTCGCGCTGTGGGCGAATCTGCATGGTTCATTCATCGTCGGCTTCCTGCTGCTCGGTGCGTACGTTGCCGGTCGAGTTGTCGAAGTGCTGTGGGAGAAACGCGACATCCAAGCTGTGTTGAGCGACAAGCTGGTTCAACAGCGACTCATTGCCGCTGAAGTCGCCGTGCTAGGGACCTTGCTCAATCCGTATGGCATGGACCTGCTCATTCACACGGTCGCCTTCTCCGGCAATCCCAACTTGAAGGACGTGTGGGAATGGTTCCCGCTGGAGATGTGGTCGCTCGAAGGCCCCTTCATGCTGATCTCGTGGGTCTTCCTCGTCGTGCTGATGCGACACAGCCGCCGTCGTGTTTCAGCCTCTGATGTGTTCTTGATGTTCGGCTTCACGCTGGCGACCTGCCTGCGAGTCCGCATGATTCAGTGGTACGGCCCGGCCTTGATGCTGGCGCTGGTGCCGCATCTCTACGACATCGGCTCGCGCGTGTTGAGCTGGTTGGAACAAGGCGAACTTCGCGGCGTGTTTGACTGGCTTCGCGTCCGTTCCTTCCGTCACACGCTGGTGACGGGTTTGGCTGTCTGGATCATCTTCTGCTTCTCGCCTGCCAGTATTCAGGTGCTGGGAGGCAAGCCGCGTCAGGAAAAGCACGTCTACAGCAAAGATACGCCGCGCGGTGTGACCGAATATCTCCGCAAGAATCCTCCAGTGGGCATGGTTGCCGGACCTCAATGGTGGGGGGATTGGCTGGTCTATGACGGACCACCGGATCTGAAGGTGTTGATGACGACAAACTCGGTGCACGTTGTGCCCAGCCGAGTCTGGAAGGACTACCTGGCGATCGCTCGTGGCGAACCCGGACTTGAGGACCGACTTGACCGGTATCGCTGCAACACGCTGGTCATCTGCAAGGAGCTGCAACGCGATCTGCGTCGCACCGCCGATCAACTCGAAGGCTGGGAGAACGTCTTCGAAGACGATGTGGGACTTGTTCTGAGTCGCAAAGTTCCCGCTCGCGAAACCAAGACCGAGGAGCCGCCGAAAACATAGTCAGCGCGGTGCGCCTGGTTTCTGGTCCCGATTCTTTGTTCTCAGAATGTTTCCGATGCAACCGACATCCTCTTCACCTGAAGCAACCGCACCGCGTGGCACGACATCCGTGGTCTTTCTGGTCGCGCAACTGGTCTTCGTCGCCGGGCTCCTGGGATATGGGGCACAACGTTTTCGTGCTCTGGAAGAGGCGAAGGTTTTGCCCGTTCCACGTAACGAGCCGATTCGCATTCAAGCTCTTCACGACGACCCTGCAGTTGTTTCGAATGAGCAGCTCACGCGAGTGCTGACGAAGTTGCAGCCACGTCTGCGCGGTCCGCAGCCGAAGATCAATCACGTGGATCATGCTTTGCGATTCTGGGGTACTCAGGCGACTTTCGCGGACGAGAACTCACTCAGCGGCATGGAGCTGCGCGGCCTATTGACCGATCATCGCAGCTTTCGCAAGGCCTGGGGTAATAAGGCAAAAGCGTTCCTGCTGCCGAACACCCGCGATGAAGCTTCCGGCCTGTCGTTCCGCACGCGGGCTGGCGACGCGACGTCGAGTCATGTTGACCACACGCTGGCTTGTCTGGCTGAGGTCGGCACGTCACTGGACTACCCGGTGCAGACTCCGTCCGGTGAGATTCAACTGCGAGCAGCCCTCAAGCAGGCTCTGCAGCGTTTTAGTCTGAATCAGGCGGAGTATGAGTGGTCGGTTCTGGTCTTCCTGCACTACATGCCCGAAGTGAAGACCTGGACAACCGAAGAAGGTCAGCAGGTGACCTGGGACCGTCTGGCCGAGCGCCTGATGCGTCAGCGGCTCGCTCAAGGGACGTGCTATGGCAATCATCGCTTGTTCGCGTTGGCAGCGATGCTGCAACTCGACCCTGAATATCATCTGCTGAGCGACGCCTGCCGAGAATCCGTGGTTGCGTTTTTGAAAGATGTGAATCGCAGGTTGACCGAAACGCAGAACGAGGCTGGATATTGGGACGGAGCCTGGCCAGGACCGGAAGCCGATGGGCCGCAGTCTGCAGTGTCCGAGGCCCCTTATGGTCCGCACGCCGAACGGCTGTTGATGACCGGTCACACGCTGGAGTGGTGGGCGATTGCCCCCCGCCAAGTGCAGCCGGAGAAGGCCGTGTTGCACAAAGCCAGTCACTGGCTGGTGAAGTCTCTGGATGAACTGAGCGAGGGTGATGTCCGGAAGATGTATCCCTTCCTGACTCATGCCGGTCGCAGCCTGGCCCTGTGGCGGAAACGCGAGCCACATGAAGTAGTGGCTGCCGCTACTCCCAAGGCGCAGCCCGTACAGACCGAGGAAAAGGCGGCCGCACCGGCGTCTGAGAAGGGAGAGTAAGCGTGGACGAAGCTGCTCAACCTGTATCGGCTGTTCCTGCGGTCGATTCCCGCAAGTTGACAGGTAAGGCGATTGCCCTGGCTCTGTTGATGATCCTTGCGGGTTTGCCTTTCCGCGCGGCGCTGCTGGAACGCTTCTATCTGGACTTTGATGAGTCCATGTATTTTCAGGTTGCTCAGGAACCGACGCTGGCGGATGCTTGGGAGGCGAGCCGCATTCATACGCATCCGCCATTAGCGTTTGTGATCTACCACTACTGGTTGAGAGTTGGTGACGCTGAATGGATCGTGCGGTTGCCCTCCGTGTTGTTTGGAATCACGGCGGCGTGGTTGTGCTATCTCTGGCTGGCACGAGTCACGGATCGCCGCGCGGCGCTGGTGGGTTTGTTTGTGCTGACGTTTGCGATGCCGGTCATTCATGTGTCGGCTCAAATGCGCAGCTACACGATGCTGTTTACGTTCGTCTTCGGTGCGCTGCTGTTTCACGACAGCTACCTGCAACGTGAGCGCTGGCGAGATCTGATTGGTGAGTTGATTTGCCTGTGCCTGGCGTTGTTGACTCATTATGCGACTGCCTGGATTGTGCTGACGCTGGGCATCGGCGGGCTATTTCACGCTCAACGTCGCGGCGTGCTGGCGAAAGGAACTCGGGCTTGGGTGGTGCAACAAGTGCTGCTCGCTACGTTCTGCGTCTGGTTGTATCTCAGCCACGTGCGCGGGTTCGTCGGCAGTGAAACGCAGTCGGCGTTGTGGGATGAGTGGCTGTACGACAATCCCTTTGGCGATGGCTTCGTCGGTCGTTTGAACTTCACGCTGCTGAGTGCCGTCAAGTTCTTCCGGTTTGTCTACGGGCCGATCTGGATGCTGGCTGCGGTGGCTACGTTCATCGGAGCTGGTCTGCTGGCGAAGCAGGAAGTCGATCGTTCGGGCTCTGGACTGGCGGCTGTGGATCGCACCGTGTTGACGTTGCTGCCGTTGGTGCTGGCTGCGGTGTTGAACGTGCTGCTGATCTATCCCCTGGGGCCAACGCGTCACAGCTTGTGGCTGATGCCGTTTCTGGTGCTGGCCGTGGCGGGTGCCGCGAAGTCGCTGCTGGATCGACCGGGCCGCAGTATGCGAATCGGATTGGCAATCGTGTGTGTGGGCTGGGCGTGGATCTACCCCTTCCGCACGACTTTTCAGACGACAACGACCCTGACTCCGCAACTCATGCGTGAGACCGCGGCGAGTATTCGTGGCAGTGACAAGAAGCCAGGTTGGATTCCGAAAGGCGATCTGATTTTGACTGACGACAGCACTCGCAACGTGCTGGCGTACTATTTGAGACATCCGAAGGTTGATCGTGGTCGCGATCTGGGGCACGGTTTCCGCGAGTTCCGGATTGAAGGCTATCGCATCGTCGTGATTCCGAAGTTTCACTTCTTTCAATACAGCCTGCGCGAGGACTGGGAGCACTTCACGAACGTGGTCGGCGAGCAGGCGACTCAACCGTTGTGGCTGGTCTATTTTGGCTTCGAGGTCGAAGACAACGATCCGAAGTTGATTGCGCGAAGGCTGCCTCCGAGTACGGTGCTGGCCCGAGGCGGTCACGGCGATAACCGTGTTTTCCGCGTCCAGTTCAGTGCGCCGCCGCAGGCGACAACTGCCGAGGACAATACGGAGTCGAAACCTCTGCCTGCGGATCGTTCGGTCGGAGATCGCGCGAAGGAAGAGACGACTCAAGCGGAGAAGACCGAGAGTCCAGCAGGAGCACGCTCGTGACTCCTACTGCCGGACAGCGCGTGCTGGTTTGTGTGGTGGCCTACAAGGCTGAGCAGCATCTGTGTGATGTGTTCGAACGCATTCCGCTGGGGTTGTTCAATCGGCGGGACGTGCACTTTCTGGTGAGTGATGACGCGTCTGATGACAGCGGTCCTTACCGATTGGCGCGCTGGCTGGAAGAGCATCAGATCGAGAATGTTTCGATCATTCAAACTGGTGCGAATCAGGGGTACGGCGGCAATCAGAAGATCGGCTACCGCGCCGCGATCGATGGCGGTTTTGACTGCGTCATCCTGCTGCACGGTGATGGTCAGTATGCACCGGAACTTCTGCCCGATTTGATTGAGAAGTGGGAAGCGACGCACGCGGATGTCATTCTCGGCTCGCGCATGCACTCGCTGGAGAGTGCTCGACGCGGCGGGATGCCGGCTTACAAGCGGCTGGGCAATCGCGTTCTGACGACCTTTCAAAACGCGGTGATTGGCTGGTCGCTCAGCGAGTACCACACCGGCTATCGGTTGTATTCGACCGCGTTCCTGCAGAGCGTTCCGTTCGAAACCAACACCAACGACTTTCATTTCGATACTGAGATTCTGCTGCAGGCAGCTTATGTCGGTGCGAAGGTCGAAGAGGTGCCCATTCCGACGCACTACGGCAACGAAGTCTGCCGCGTGCCTGGATTGAAGTACGCCTGGAACGTGATTCGAGCGACGCTGCAGTACAAGCTGCACCGCATGGGTATGCTGTGCTCCTTAAAGCTCCGCCGGTTGTCGCCGGAACGTTATCGGGACAAGACCGAACTGCTGTACTCATCGCATCGACAGGCACTCGATATTGTCGCGCGGGCTCGGCCGCAGAAGCTGCTGGATATCGGCTGTGGACCGGGTCACGTGGCCGCACGCTGCGAAGAACTGGGCGCTCGAGTGACCGGAGTGGATCTGCATACTCCGCCCGCGGAGCGATTGACGAAGTTCTGCCGCGCCGATCTGGAACATGATCCCTTACCGTGCGATGCGTGGCAGTACGATGTCGTGTTGTTACTGGACGTCATCGAGCACCTGGCCAATCCGGAAGAGTTCTTACTTGCATTGAGGCAAGGTCAACGGCCCGGTGCGAGTGTTGGGAACGCGCCGCTGGTCGTGATCTCAACGCCGAACGTGGCCTTTATCGCCGTGCGTTTGAACTTGTTATTCGGGCGTTTCAATTACGCCGAACGCGGCATTCTGGACATCACCCACAAGCGGCTGTTCACACGCGGTTCGCTGCTGCAGTTGTTAGATGAGTGCGGATATCGCGTGGAGCGTTGCCAGCCTGTCGGAGTGCCCTTCGAGGCTGTACTTGGCGGCAGAGCAGGACGCTGGCTGGGAGCACTGGCGAACGCTGCTGCTCGACTGCTGCCGAAATTGTTTGCGTTCCAGTTCATCGTTGAATGTCGGCCTCATCCGGGTGCGCGGCAACTGCTGGAGAATGCCGTGGTGCTGCATCGCTTGAGAGCGGCTTCTGATGCGGCTAGTGAGAGTGTGGACTTGCAGGAAGAGAGTGCAGGTACCGAACTGCCGTAGTGGAGAGTTCGCGCTGCGTGATGAAGACGGACGCGAGAAGCGTCCGCCATTCGCCGGCTGGAATTACTTTGGCGAGCGTGCTGGCTTAAGGTCGCCGTCGCTGGGTTCAGCGAGCGACTCGTAGTATTTGCGAATCAGGTCTTCGTATTGGGGCAGCAGCTTTTCGCTGCCGACGTTCAGCAGCTTTTCGCGGACGTTGGGCGGCAGGTGGCCCCAAACTTCGTTGATCAACGCGCGACGTCGCGCCATCTCGGCGGCTCGCTCGTCCTGCTTGCGCTGCAGTTCCTTGTCAGTCGATTCCGAAGACTTGCTGGGCTGCTGCTGGCGGCCATTGGCACTGCCGTCTCCCTTTCCCGACTGCTGTTGTTGCTGCTGAGATTCGCCTTCCTTGTTCTGTTTCTGCTGTTGTTGATTGCGCTGCTGTTGCTGGTTTTGCTTTTGGTTCTGATCGGAATTCTGCTGGTCTTGGTTTTGATCTTGATCCTTCGGCTTCGGCGGCGGTGGTTGCTTGAGCTTCTCGATCAGCGCGTCGATGTCATCGATGATCGACTTCTGCAGCTTCACGGTGTCGTCAGAGACTTCCTTCTTCGCGAGTTGCTCACCGACCTTGCGCATGGACTGCACAGTGCGATCAAGTTCGTCTGGTTGGTTGGGAGATGGCTTCTTCTCGGCGTCCGGCAACTTGGCGGGGGTCAGTTTTTCCAGCAATTTGTCGTCGAGCGACTTCTTCGGTTCATCGGCAAGGCCGATGGTTACCGGCGACATCGAGAGGACCGAACACAGCAGCGATCCCGCAATTAGTTTGCGGGCTGTTGTGATGGATCGACTGGTGTTGCAGCGTTGAATTTGTTTCATGACAGCACCGTGCTGATAATTTCTCGACGAACGGGAATCATTGAGGTTCAGGGGCGTCCCCGAAGAACTCGGTCAGTTGGCGGATGAGGTCTGCCAATGCGGCTTGTTCTTCCGAGATGGTTTGCAGTTCTGCGGATTGAGAAGCTGGTAGTTCGCCGGACTTCGGGCGGGTATTCTTGATCTGCTGAGTGCGGTCGTTGAGATCGATCTGCATGGCCCGAATGATCTTCAGTTGGGCGATGATCGTCACCGACTCGCCCTGTGGGCCGGAGTTGCCTCCTTCGCCGCCAGTTTTGTTCTGCTCGTTACTATTCTTCTTGTCGTTATCTTTTTCGTTGATCGCGGTGAGCACATCGACGATCCGCTGGCGTGCCCGCTCCTGAAACTCCAGCGTCTCCGCACTGAGGTCCGGCTGATCCTGCTCCAGTTTCTTCGCGGCGGATTCCATCAGCCGCGCGGCACTGGTCAACGCGAGACTGAGCACTTCAACCGACTTCACGTCCTTCGACTTGTTGAGCGTTTCATCGCTTAAGTTGCGCTGGGACTGACCGAGCCCGCGCGCTGACTTCAGCAGCCCGCGCGACCATTTTCCGGCAGTCTCAAACTCGCCGCGGATGCGTTTGGCTTCATCAATCGCCGCCTGCTGGCGATCGCGCAGAGTGACCAACTCGTCCGATATGCGTTCGAGCACTTCCTGAGCGAGTTCGAGTTCGGCTCGCTTCTTGTCGCGATTGAGTTCTCGCTCTGCCTGCTCCAGATCGTCGAGCGTTTCCTGCAGTTCCTCTTCCGCCTGATCGGGGTTGTTTTGAGCCAGCGCCTCTTCGGCCTGGCGCATGTGATCAGCGGCCCGTTGAGCGGCTCGTCGCGCTGAATGGCTGCCGAGTCGCTGAAGTCTTCGGAGCATCTCCTCGGATTTGTGTCGCAGTTGCTCTTCTTCTTTGCGGAGCTGAGCCAGTGCTTCGTCACGCTGCTGGCCGGGTGGTTGCTGGCCCGCTTCGTCAATCTTCCGCATCAGTGATTCTTGCTGTTCTCGCAGTTGTCCCAGTTCGGCTTGTGCCTGGTTCAACTGTTTGACGAGCGTTTCAGTATCGGTCACATCGTCATCATTCAGGACGGCCTGCAGCTTCTTGAGTGTCTCGACAAGCTGCTCTTGTTTCTGCACCGCTTGGGCGATCTTGTTGCCACTGACTTCTTTGGCCGCTTCGCGCATCTGAGTGTCGAGCTTCTCCTGTTCAACCTGATGCTGCAGAGACTCGCGCGCGGCTCGTTGTTCTGTGGACGCACCTTCGTCATTGGACGGTGTCGCAAGGTTCTTTTGGAAGTCACCCACCCGGTTCGCGAGTTGTTGCTGCCGCTCGGACAACTTGTTGAGTTCCGCCTTTTGCTGCGGTGTCAGCTCAGCGGTCGATTTGGAGATTGTTGCCTGCCCGAGTTGTCGAGTGTCGTTGGCGAGCTTCTGCTGCTCGCTTGTAAGTTCGCGTAAGTCGCCCGCCAGATTGCGACCATCACGCCACGCTCCGAGTTCTCTGAGTGTTTTCGCCAGCGTGTCGAGCACCTGATCCTGTTGTTGGGCGGTATGGTCGAGTGATTGTCGCGTGCGCTCTCGTTGCTTGTCAGTGTCCGCACTCTTGTTGTGCGTTTCGCCGGCATTGAGTTTTAAGGCTTGGGTGAGATCGCGTTCGATCTGCGGTAGTGACTCACGCCGCAGGAAGTCGAGGTCATCCGATAGCTTGCCGAGTAACTGCTCCGCCTGTGGGTCGCTGACGGCGTTGAGTTCGCGTTCTCGACGCAGAGCGCGGGTTTGACCGACGACTCCGTCTTGCTCGCCGCCGATGCGTGAGTTGATTTGACGCTGGTCGAGTTCCACTCGCTTCAGCAGGTCGAGATCTTCCGGTCGTAGCGAACCAGCTTGATCCAGTTGCACCTGCAGTTCTTTGACATGCCCTCGCGCGGTCTGTTCCAGTTTCTGAACGCGTTCGAGTTCCAGCAGCAAGGCGGCCTGCCGGTCGGCCAGCTCGCTGCGTTTTTCTTCTGGTGAGATGACGGTCAGCGTGCGTGTGTTGCTTTTGCCGAGATGCACTTCGCCGATGTCGCAGTAGTCGGTAGCCTCGGCGTGCACGACAACTCGTTGGCCAGGTTGAAGCTGCAGCGGAGCCAGTTCGAGGGTGTGTTCAACCGCTTGCTGTTGCGGTCGACTGTCTTCGGTGAAGAGTTCGGTGCGTTGGGCCTCAGTCGGTGCTGCTTTTTCTTCGGCAGTGACGGGCCTGGATGTAGCCAAAGTAATCTGCTTCAAGCCGAGATCGTCTTTGGCTGCGATCTTGAAACGGACCTGCGCGGTGGGTGTCACAGTCAGATCAGTGGATGGTTCGTCAATGCGCACGTCCGGCGTGAGGTCGGGCAGCACGCGCAGGTCGAATCTCTGAGTGTCCGGATTCTCGAAGCCTTGCTGATCTCGCAAGGCCAGCCACCAGGCGTAGGAGCCGGAGCGATTCAACGTGAATTGCCCTCGCACTTTCCGGGTGTCCGATTCAATTGTGAGTTCCGCGGCCTCGGCGTCCTTGCGGGCTGCGGATGCTGCCTGCAGTTCCTTGTTGCTCAGGCCCGTGATCTCGACCTTTGTGCCGACATAGCCTTCTATGTTGCCGACGTTCTCCGGCAGAGTTCGTTCGGGTTGTTGCGTGTAGGCAGGCGGTGTGACTTTCAAACGCATGCTATCCAGACGAGGCGGCGGTACCACGTTGATTTCGACGGTCGAGGTTTCACCATCACCGCCAACAGCACGAATCAGAATCGGGCCTTTGGCCACCAGCAGAGATGCGCCACCAATCTCTCTCGCGCGTCCCTTGGCGTCCCAGAGCGACGTTTGATGCATGCGTTCCGAGGCCTTCTTGCCGTCAGCTCGAACTGCTTCAAACGTCAGATCGGGAGGCAGCGGGCCGCGTCGATTCTCAACGTAAACCTCGAGTGTCGCACCTTGTACGATGGTCAGCGTGGGCTTCTCCGCCGTGGTCAGCGGTTCGAGGTCTTCCGTAACGAATCGCAGTTCAAACTTACGTGGCCAAGGAATGTCTGCCAGTGGAAAGGCCAGCCGCTTCAGTGCGGTGGCGGCGTTGGCAGGGCTGAAGCCGGCGATGGTCAGGACGATCGCGCACGTGATTCCGACGATGATCCCCACCTTGCGAAGCGGATGATGCTCCAAGAGTCCGTCCATTGAGACGCGGTTTAATTGGTCGAGAGTTCGTCGAATGACCTCGCGCTGCATCGCAGGCGACCCGAGTTTCGAGTTCTGTTCGTCCAGCAGAAACTGCACGGTGCTGGAGAGGCCGTCATTCAGCCCCGGATAACGACGCTCAATTCGCAAGGCGATGTCGACATCTCCGAGCGAGGTCCACAACGGTACCAGCAGCCAGCGCCAGCCGACGTAACCGCCAGCCGCGAGGATGAAGACGTCGAGCACCAGTCGTGCTCCGCCATCAAGGTGGCAGATCCAGTCCAACAGGCCCGCGACGAAGATGGAACTCATTAAGGTGGCGGCCAGCCAGGCACTACCATAGAGCCACAGCGTGCGTCGAATTCGCTGTCTCAGCCGCTGCAGTCGCTCGAAGAGTTGTGGGGCCATGAAGCGTTTTCGCCAGAGATGGACGGACCAGCCACCTGCAGTCTAGCAGGCGAGAACTCCGGGAGCACAGACCGCGTGCGGCCATTTGCGGGGCGGGGATCTCAAAACTAAGTCGGCTGATTTCACGCAGACTTCGCAGAAATCCCTCGTCAGTAACGTTGGAGACGCCTCTAACTTAGCGGATCGTGAGCAGTTTCCCGTCAGACAGTTTAATCAGGACATCGCCACGCAGGGTTTTGACCGCCTCCTGAAACTGCTCCGGGTTGCGAACCGGCTTGCCTGCGACTTCGGAGACGAGCTGCCCGGATCGCAGTTGTGCGTTGGCCGCCGCGCTACCCGCCTCAACCGCCAGAATCAGTACGCCGGAGGGATAAGGAACGTCGAGATTCGGATCGGTGTGTTCTTCGCGGGCTGTTGGCCAATCCACCTTCAGGCCGCGCCACGCGGGATAGCGATCGACCGACGTGATGATCGAGTCCGTCTCCTTGGCCGGCCATTTTCCGGCTGTGGCTGTCAGGACCCGGTTGCCGAGCAGTTGCATCACGATCTTGGCGCCAGGGCCAGCCAAGCCAACTTCGCGCATGAGGTCTTCGTCAGTGGCGACGGGGCGGTTGTTGATGGCCAGCACATACTGTCCGGGTTGCAAACCGGCTTGAGCCGCAGGCGAATTGTGCTTCACGGACTGAATGCGAACAACGCTCCGCTGGCCGGCGGGCACGCCGTACATGTGCCCGTTCTCCAGTGGTTGAGTTTTTGGGACGAGTCCCAGCAGGCCGTACTCGGCTTCCGTACCGTTCAACAGTGACTCGACGATTCGCCGCGTGTTGCGATTGATCGGAATCGCGAAGCCCACGGATGTTTCGTAGCCCTGCAGCGCGGCTAGCGAGGTCGTTACTCCGACCAGTTGTCCTTGTCGGTTGAGTAACGCTCCGCCGCTGGTGCCGATGTTCAATCGCGTGTCGACTTGAATCAGGGTGCCGAAGTTGTGAATCGAGTTTTGCTGAGTCCGCGCAATGGAACTGTCGACGAAGGGCATGCGTGCCAGGTTTCCGACCATTCCGAAGCTGATGGTCGGAGCCCCGTCGCGGGCCAGTGCATAGGGATTCCCGATGACGAAGACGAGCTGACCCTTCTTGACTTGATCTCCATCAAAGAGGGGAATCGCGGGCAGGTTCTCTTCTTGCAAGTTTGTGTTGCGTCGCAAATCCAGTTTGAGAACGGCGAGGTCACTGCGGGGGTCGGCGGCGTAGATGTAAGCTTCAAAGCTTTGTGCCTTGGGGAGCTGCACGAAGATCTGGCTGTCTGACTTGGCTTCGGGATCGCGGAACGTTCGACCGCCACGGACGAGGTGATAGTTCGTGAGGATCAGACGCTCGTTGGGTTTGTTCGGCGGGGCAACCAACACGCCGGTGCCGAAGTCAGTCGGCAGATAGTTTCCCTGGAATGGATCGTGCGACTGCACGAGCGGCTCGGCTTCGTTCGGCAGGTTGAAGACGTTCTTACGAGGCGGTCGCGACATCGAAACAGACCGCTGCGGCAGTCGTGAGACCGCGACCACCGCAGACTCGGCTTGTTCGACGAGCTTCGTGGCTGCGTCTTCAAACGCCTGCAGCACGGCACCGGCGTCCTGAGCGCGCGAAGGCCGCGCACCAATCAGCACCAGTCCGAAACTGGCGAAGAGCAGGCTCCATCGGCGAAATGACATTGGCTGCGTCCTTGACGGGAAGCATCGGTACGACTTCAACTCTCACGATGCTATCGGCTGACTGTGAGCGTGTCGCCACGAACCGGGCGAGTTGCTGGTACGCGGTGACAGTGAACTCTGCTGCTTGAGAACCCCGCACTCAAGAGGAAACACTGATGAGCGACGATCAACGCATCTCAATCTGGCATTTTGGGCGGCGTCGCAGGATTGCTCGATGGTTGCTGAGCGGTCTGCTGCTGTTGAGTGGGTCCGCGACGAGTGCTGAAGACGCAGAGACGCCTTGGCCGCCCGCTGGGGAGAACGTCGTCAAGGTGATTCAAGGGAAGGAGTTGCTGCGCGTTCCTGAGTCGGTGATGGCCGCGAGAGAGAAGCCGGGAGCGGCTGAGTTCACAGTCGCTGAGCATCCGCCGGTCGTGACCCTGGCATTTCATTCACAACTGGGAACGAACGCCGCGAAACGGCGATTGTGGTCATCCTGGGGTGATATCTGCGTAGCCGATGATGGGAAGGCCTACTGCGGAATCGGCGATCACGGGAATGACGTCGGCGGCGACGCGCGCTGTTTTGTGTACTGCTGGGACCCGCAGCGCAAGGTTTTGGAACAAGTGGTCGATATGAATCGGGTCGTGCCGCCTCAGGAAGGGCAGCCGGCCTGGTCCAAGATTCATGCGAAGATCGATGCCGGTCCAGACGGGATGATCTATTTCTCCTGTACATTGAATGACGGCAACCGAGCGAAGTTGCCGACCCACAAGTGGAATGACGGGTTGCCCGGAGGTCAGCTTTACCAGTTCGATCCGAAAACTCGCCGCACGGTGGCTTTTGCGAGCTTGCCCGCTCGACGTTGCACCGCGACTTCGCTGCTGGATCGTCAGCGCAATGTGTGGTGGTGCAATCTGGAAGCCGGTGAGGGCAATGCCCTCTATGCGCTCGACTTGAAGACCAGGCAGCCGATTTTTCAGGCGCCGGATGGATCATTGGGTTTCAACCGTAACTTCACTTTGGCCCGTGACGGTTCGATTTATTTCAACGGCACCGATTCGCTCATGAAGTGGGATCCGAAGACGAAACAGAGCGTGACTTTGAAGGCGAAGTTTGAGAACTCACCCGGCATGCGCTGCTCAACGGGAGAAACGCGCGATGGTCACATCTATGGCGTGACTCATTCATCGAGCCAGCTTTTCCGTTATTCGATCGCGAAGGATGAGCTGACGATGCTGGGGCCGAACTGGCTGAGTGGCTCGTATACGGCGGTTTGCGAACTGTCACCGGACGAAAAGTACCTGTATTTCTTGCCGGGTTCCCACGGTGGGGCATTCAAGGACGGTACGCCAATCGTGCGGTACGAGATCGCGTCTGGTCGTCGCGACGTGCTGGCGTTCCTTGCGGCAGCAACTGAGTCAGCGACTGATTACGTTCCAGCGGGAACTTACGGCATTAAGCTGAGTGCTGACGGCAAGATGCTCTACGGGAACTTCAATGGTCATCCAAGCGATCGCATCCGGCCGAAGACGATGAAGCCTAATGGTTTCGGCTTGTGCGCGTTCGCTGCGATTCAACTGCCTGACTGATGAGCAGCTTGACTGCCGACGAAGTCGCCTAGTTGCAGCACTCGGAGGTCAGTTGCTGATCAACATGACGAAGTACGGTTCCGAGCAGGCTGGAGTCTGCCTTGTGCGTTGACGGAGCGTTGACCAGAGGTGCTACGTCCTCGACGTACATCGCCCGGAACTGCTCGTGGATGCTCAGGAATACATCGACCAGCAACGGATCGAACTGGGTTCCGCGACCCTCCAGAATCGCTTCCACACAAGCGTCGTGCGTGAACGCTTCTTTGTAACAACGTCGAGTCGCCAGCGCGTCATACACATCAGCGATGGCCACAATCCGGGCTGAGAGGGGAATGAACGGGCCGCCGATTCCTGTTGGATAGCCTTTGCCGTCCCAGCGTTCGTGATGGAACAGGGCGATCTCGTGAGCCATCTGCAGAAAGTTGGTGTCACCCAAGTACGCCTGGATGGATTGCAGGCAGTCGCTGCTGATCTTGGGGTGAGCCTGAATGCGGGCTCGCTCGGCTGGATTCAGCGAGCCAGACTTCATCAGGATCGCGTCTTCAATGCCGACTTTGCCGATGTCGTGCAGCGATGAACTGATGCGGATCAGACGAATGAACTCCGGGGTGATGCTGTTCTGTAACTCGGTTCGCCGCTGAGCCGCTTCGGCCAGAAGGGTGGAAAGTCGTGATACGCGATCAATGTGTCCGTCGGGATCGCCTTCTCGCGAACTGGCCAGCTTGGAGAGCCCTACAATCATGGCCTCCTGAGTGCGTTCCAGTTGCTCCTGGTGCCGTTCAATAACCTCGATACACGCACTTTTTTGACGTCGGAAATGCAGGTTCAGTCGATGGAAGATCCAGTACCCGAGGCTGGCTTGTAAGGCGGTCGTGGTGAGCAGAGCTGTCAGAACTGTCGAGGCGGAAGCGCCGGTGCAGACGGGAGCGAGCAGGACGCTGAAGCAGGCGAGATTTAAGATGAGGAACGCGCCAAGACACTTGGCACACCACGATCCGCAAACGATCTGGTCGTCAGAACCGCTTGCTGGATCGGTCGCGGTGCCGGAGTCCGGCCGCTGCCTGTTGTTTGTTTGGCTCGGCCGATGATCAGCCGACGGGCGGCTGGTGATCGACTGAGCGTTCAACGCACGCATGATACTGCCTCAGAAGGAGCGCAATGATTCCATCCGAAACAGGTAGGTCTGAAACGTGCGCTGTCAAAACTGGCGGTTGGATGCCGTTGAGATTTGCAGAGAGAAGCCGGGTAATGGTGCTGATTGTCCGGATCGTGTGACTCCTGCCGGAGTTCCGGATTCGTTTAAGGTTGCTTGTCGGTCTTGTCTGCCGGGGAGGGCATTGCCAGAATGCTGCCCGTCGGGCGCTCCGGAATTTGACTCGCAGGTAAACGGATAAATGCCAATTCAAGGACATCTCAGAGCTATCGCCGGCACCTTGGTGCGCGTCAAGTTGCGGCGACAGGCGAAGCATTTCCTGAAAGCCACTCGCGACTGTCGCCGCACACAAGAGAAAGTGCTGCATTCGCTGCTGGAACTGAATGGCAAGAGCGACTTGGCACGATCCTACGGGCTGCACGCGGCGAAAACGCCCGCTGACTTTGCCCGCGCCATGCCAGTCACGAATTACGAGAACTACCGCGAGGCGATTGAACGCCTCAAACGCGGCGATTCACGGGCGATGCTTGGTCATAAAAATCGGCTGATGATGTTCTCACTGAGCAGCGGAACTACTGCTGACTCAAAGTTCATTCCGATCACCAGCCGCTTCTTCAAAGACTACCGTCGCGGCTGGCAGGTCTGGGGGATTCAAGCGTACGACGCCTATCCGAAGCTCAGTCGCCTGAAGATGCTGACGTTGTTCAGTGACTATCACCGCTTCACGACCGATGCTGGCACGCCTTGCGGAAACATCAGCGGTCTCGCGGCGGCCATGCAGCGCAAGGCCGTGCAACGTCTCTACACGCTGCCATTCAGCGTCGCGAAGATCTCCGAACCGGAAGCGAAGTATTACACCATTTTGCGGCTCGCGATTGCTGATCCTGAGATCGGCATGATCACGACAGCGAATCCCAGCACGCTGACTCATTTGGCTCAAATGGCCGATCAGCGGAAGGCCGAATTGATCCGCGATATTCACGATGGCACGCTGGCTTGCCGTGACAGTATCTCAGCTCCCGTCGTGGAACTGCTCTCGCGGCGTCTTCGGCAAGCGGATCGAAACCGAGCCCGCTTTCTCGAACAATGTGTTGAGCAGGTCGGAACGTTGCGGCCTGGCGACATCTGGCCCGAACTGCAGTTGCTGGCGGTCTGGACGGGCGGCAGTTGCGGGGCTTACCTGCCTGGTTTGAGGCAGGCGTTCGGTGATCTGCCGGTCCGCGATCACGGTCTTTCCGCGAGCGAAGGCCGCATGACTCTGCCATTCGCCGATGAATCATCCGGCGGTGTGCTGGATGTCACAACGCACTACTTCGAATTCATCCCTGAAGATGAGTATCGCAGCGAGAAACCGACGATTTTGCCGGCTCACGAACTACAAGAAGGACGCAACTACTACATCCTGTTGACCACTTCCTCGGGCTTCTACCGCTACGACATTTGTGACGTCGTGCAGTGCGTGGGCTTTGAGGGCACGACTCCGAAGCTGCGGTTTCTGCATAAGGGTGCGCACATCTCGAACATTACGGGTGAGAAGCTGTCGGAGTCGCAGGTCGTGGAAGCCGTGCAGGGGACACTCAGCCGCTTCAATCATCGAGTCGCCTGTTTCACCTTGGTGCCCAAATGGGGTGAGCCACCGCGATATCAACTGTTGATCGAAGGCTCAGATTTGCCGCCGTCGGAAGCGCGGCTGCCGTTTGAACAACATCTGGATGAACGTCTGCAGGAACTCAACTGCGAGTATCGTGAAAAGCGCCAGACGGGGCGTTTGTCGCCCACTGTGATTCAAGCATTGCGTGAAGGCAGTTGGCGCGAGTTTGCTCAACAGCGTCAATCGCGGCTCGGCGGCAGTATCGAGCAGTACAAGCATCCGTGCCTGCTGCCGAATTTGGAAACTGCCGCTCGGGTTACCGAGCAGTTCGGGATGACCATTTCATAGCATTCCCGACCAGAAACGGCTCAGGCGACATTCGCTGACGTGCTCAATCGACGATGTATCGCCGTAGGCGACAGACTGCTCCAGATCACAGGAGAGTGTGCGATGAAACGCGTGTGGATGTTGGCTCAAGTTTTGAGCGTATTGGCAGCGACGACAGCTCAGGCGGCGGATTCCCAGTTCTTGAGTTACGTGCGCACGAAGGCTGCGGAGTTGCGAGCGCGGGACGCGGCTCCTGAGTCGTTGCAGGACTGGCAGCAGCAGAAAACCGCGCTCAAGCAACATCTGACGGCTGCGTGGGGCGGGTTTCCGAAAGAACACTGTGATCTGGAGCCTCGCAAGCTGGGTGAACTGCAGCGCGACGGCTATCGCGTTGAGAAGATTGTGATTCAGACGCGCCCCGGCTTGTGGGCAACGACGAATGCTTACGTGCCGGATAGGGCGGGCAAGTTGCCGGCCGTGCTCTGCGTGCACGGGCACTGGTCGGGAGCTAAGCAAGATCCTGTGGTGCAGTCACGTTGCATCGGGCTGGCGAAGTTAGGCTTCTTTGTGCTGGCCATCGACGCATTTGGTGCGGGTGAGCGAGCAGTCGGCGAGGCACTGGGCGAATATCACGGCGAGATGACCGGCGCGACGCTGTTTCCAATCGGTATGCCGCTATCTGGCATGCAGGTCTATGACAATCAGCGCGCGGTTGATTACCTGCAATCGCGGCCTGAAGTGGATGGTTCGCGCATCGGCATCACCGGCGCCAGCGGTGGCGGTAATCAAACGATGTATGCCGGTACTTTCGATGAACGCTTCAAGGCGGTGGTACCTGTGTGCTCGGTCGGCAATTATCAGGCTTATCTGGGCGCGGCCTGCTGCATGTGTGAGGTGGTGCCGGGAGCGTTGCGATTCACTGAAGAGGGCGGCATTCTCGGAATGGCCGCTCCGCGAGGTTTGATGGTGGTCAGCGCGACGAAAGACGCGCCCCAGTTTTCGGTCGCGGCGGCTGCGAAGTCGATTGCTGCCGCCAAGCCGATTTTCGCTCTGAGCCAACAGCCGGATTTCGTCCGTCACACCATCATTGAGTCGGGCCATCACTACAACGAACCGATGCGCGAAGCGATGTACGGCTGGATGACGAAGCATCTGAAGGGTGAGGGCGATGGCGCTCCGATCAAGGAGCCGGAGATCAAGCCCGAAGATCGCGAGATGCTGCGCTGCTTCCCCGGTGATTCGCGGCCAGATGATTTCATCACGATCCCCCGATTTGCTGGCCAGGAAGCGAAGCGGCTCGCGGCGATTCGCCCGACGGCAAAAAGTTCAGATCTGTGGATCGATCTGAAGGAAGAACGTCGAGCAGCCTTGGAAAAGGCATTGCTCGGTGCCAGCACTTCGTTTGTGAAGAATGTGCCAGAAGCTGCGACTGCGGGTGACAAATTCACGCTCAAGCCTGAGCCCGGTATTGAACTGCTGGTCACGATCGAACGCGGCAAGAACGCGGCGAAGGTTGTCATTCTGCTGGATCTTGCCGGCGCGGAACCGGCTACGCGCAGCGAGTTAGCTGTCGAAGTGCGGAAGCTCGGTTGGAACTTGGTCACACTGGATCTGCGAGCCACCGGTTCTCTCGCCCTGGCTGGCGACAAGATTGGCAACGCTCCTGACCACAACTCGGCGGAGTGGTCATTGTGGTTGGGTTATCCTCTCATGGGGCAATGGCTGACTGACGTGCGTCGGCTGGTTGATGTCATCGAGAGCCGCTTTGAAGGCAAGCCGGACATCTCGCTGATCGGAACCGGCTCAGCGGGATTGGTGGCGCTGTCCGTTGCGGCGCTCGATGAACGAGTGACGCGAGTGGCCGCCGTCGGATCTTTGGCGAGCTATGTCACATCCGAGCCTTATCGTGGACAGCATCTCGGTGTCATGGTCCCCGGAATTCTCCGCGACGTCGGTGATGTCGCCGACATCGCGGCGCTTTCCCTACCCCGCCGCATTGTGATTGCAAACCCCGTTCATCCGTCGGGCAAGCCACTGACGAACGCGGAACTCGGTCCAGCCTTCGACAGCGGCTTTCAGATTGCCACCGTCAACGACGTCGGTCCGAAGTTCAATGTTTCGGCGGGTGCTCAGGCTGCTGCCATTATCGAGTCACTCGGCAATTAGTGGCTCATCAAGAGCGAGGTGACAGGTTGTAGGTCGGACGATCCTGTCTGACAGCCGGACAGGATTGTCCGGCCTACTTTCCATGCTAACCCGGACGGCCCACCTGCGCTGACGAAACGCTAACCAACGAACAGCGGCTTCATGTGTCGCTCGTAGAGGTTCTCCGTCACGTTCTTGCCGACGATAGCGGCGTTGGACTTCAGCAGGTTGAGGTACTTATCGCCTTTCTTCGCAGCCAGTTTGAAGGACACGTGCAAGAGCTGGCGGAAGCTGGCGTTAAACTCGGGATGAGTTGGCACGTGGCGCAGGGCGTTTGCGAAGTTTTGGCCGGACCAGCCCTGAACTGTGGCAGGCGTCGGCAGTTTGGCGCGGTTGATGTCGATCACGGAGGCGTACGGAGCACAGAACTCATCAATGTGGGCGTAGGCTGAGGCATAGATTTCCTTCGCCAGAGCAAGTCCTTCACCGCCCGCTTCGGCCAGGCCGATGAGTTCTTCAAGCCACGTTGTTCCGGCCGTCTTCAGATGCAGGCCAGCACCGGTGCGTGCGATCGCGCGGCGAATGATCGGATAGAGCGAGAACTTATCGCTACCGCTGTGCACGCTGAGCTTCAAATTCGCGGGCAGGCCGTACTTCGTGATGGCATGCGCGATGACGGCGAGATCATCGTTGAACTCGCGTTCGAACTGCGCGAGATCACCGACGTAATCCACTCCCTTGTTGAAGCGTCCCGTGAACTTGGGAGCGATCGTCTGCACGCGAATTTTTTCATCCGCCATCATGGCGAGGATGATCAGCAGCTCAGGCGGAGTTTGCGGCGCATCGGTTTCGTCCATTGAGACCTCGGCGATGAGCTTGTCCTCGCCGCCCTTCTTCGCGGCGACGTGACGATAGATCTGGCCCGCTTCTTTGACCGCCTTGAGGTACTTGCCAGCGATCTTTGTCAGATCGGCAACGCTGGTTTGAAAGGGTGCCTCAATACCGGCGATCGCGATCTTGCCGACCAGTTCCGGATGGCCGTTGATGAACGCTTCGATCTCGGCGGGTGATGCCGCCTGGCCAATGCTGTCTGCGACGTCGATCGTGAAGAAGTCCGAGCAGGGGATGAAGCGGTCCACGGTTTCCAGGCGGATGTGGTCGGCGTCCACGTGCCAGCCCTTCGTCCAGCCGAGTTCCTTAACCGCAGCCTGTCCGGCATCGAACACGCTCTGAGGTTCAGAACCAATGAAAGTGTGTTCGCGGTTGGACTTATTCCAGACGGGCACAACCTCAATGCCGTCTTTGGCAATCATCTGAAAAGCTCGCAGTTGAGCGGCAGCCTGATGTGCGAAACGATCACCGACACCAATCGAAAAGCGTTCCAAAGTCAGCATGGTTGTTCCGTCCGAGTTGAAGTAAGCATGAATGGTGCGCCCTATAGCTTTTTGACGTGCCGCGACGCAAATGGGCTGCGTCGACTTCTCAAACAGATTCGAAACACAATCATGGTGCGTGTTAGCGTCCACAGCGAGAATCCATTGTCCTCGTCGAGCGATCAATTTCATGCGCTACGCCACTATTGCCGCGCTGTGCCTAATCAGCTGCCTTCGGAACGCAGTCGCTGATGACCCGGACTGGTGGTCTCTGCGCCCGGTTAAGGCTCCGGAGGTACCGTCTGGAGTGCATCCGATTGATCATTTTGTGGCACTGCAACAGGGCGACAAGAAGCTCCAGATCGCCAAGTCCGCTGATGAGCGGACGCTGATTCGGCGACTCTCTTTGGATCTCACGGGCTTACCTCCGACGCCTGACGACGTGGATGAGTTCGTCCGTGAGTTTCAAATTGATGCGAAGGCTGCGTACCTGAAACTGGTCGATCGTCTGCTGGCGTCGCCGCACTATGGAGAGCGGCAGGCCAGGCATTGGCTGGACGTGGTGCGGTTTTCGGAGAGCGATGGTTTTGAGGAAGACGAGCAGCGCAACGAAGCCTGGACCTATCGCGACTATGTCGTCCGGGCTTTCAATGAGGATCTGCCGTATGACCAGTTCGTTCGCGAGCAGATCGCGGGCGATGTGCTGAAACCGGTCACCGGTCAGAGTATCGCTGCGACGGGAATGCTGGTGGCTGGTCCGTGGGATGCCGTGCAACGCGTCACTCCATCCAAGATCGGACGCCTGCAGTCACGCGAAGAGCAACTGGAAGAGATTGTGGCCACGGTCAGTCAGACGTTTTTGGCGATGACCGTGAACTGTGCGCGCTGTCACGACCACAAGTTCGACCCGATTCCGCAGTTGGACTACTACCGCGTGAAGTCCGTCTTTGAGGGCGTGGACCACAGCCTTAAGCCCAAGCAGCATGGCACTCGGCGAATGCTCAGCGAGGATGAGGAGGCCGCGTGGACGAAGGCGACTGAAGCATTGCGTCAGCAGATCGGTGAGGCCGATAAGCAGGTCCGCGAGCTGGAGAAGCAACTCAAGGATACGAAGGATAACGAGGAACTGAAGAAGCAGGTCAATGGCCGGTTGGACGAGGCGCGGAAGTCGCTCTCGGCATCCAAAAGCGAGCTGGAAACTCTGTTTCCGGTCACATTGGCCTTCGTGGGAGAGCGCGAGCAACCGCAGCCCACCGTGCTGTTTGAACGCGGCGACGTGCATCATCCCAAGCAAGCCGTGACGCCCGGCGGCTTGGCTGTCATTGAGAAGTCTGATTTTGGATTGTCCGAGAATGCGCCCGAAGCCGAGCGGCGGATTCGTTTCGCTCAGTGGCTGACGCAGCCGAGTCATCCTTTGACGGCGCGCGTGATGGTGAATCGCGTCTGGCAGTGGCACTTTGGCAAAGGTCTCGTGGAGACCTCAAGCGATTTCGGCATCAACGGTGCGGAGCCTTCGCATCTCGAACTGCTCGACTGGCTGGCTGCTGAGTTCGTTCGCTCGGGCTGGCGAGTGAAGCCGCTGCAGCGGCTGATTGTGAGCAGTGCGACGTATCGGCAATCTTCACTGGTGGAGTCCGACGCGGCGGCAAAGGCGTCGGCGATTGATGCGGACAACCGGCTGCTGTGGAAGTTTCCGTCTCGCAATTTGGAAGGCGAGGTCGTGCGGGATTCGTTGCTGGCGTCGAGCGGTGCGTTGAATCGCGCGGTCGGTGGGCCGAGTTTTAAGCCGTTCACGACCACTCGACTGAACACGTTCTTCTATCACCTGTTCGATAAGGACGAGCCCGCGTTCAATCGCCGCTCCATTTATCGCATGCACATCATCACCGGACGCAGCGCTCTACTAGATGCGCTGGACTGCCCTTCGCCGTCTGTAACGACGCCAACTCGCAGGCCGACTGTCACCCCGTTGCAGGCGCTCGCGTTGATGAATGACGGCTTCGTGGTGCGGCAGGCCGACAAATTGGCCCAGCGGGTGGCGACATCCGGGAAGCCTTTGCCGGAGCAAGTTTCAGATGCCTTCGTGGTCGCCCTATCCCGGTCGCCGACCGTAGATGAGCTGGCCGCAAGCGTGAAGGTCGCAGAAACGCACGGGCTGCAAACAGTCTGCTGGAGTCTGTTCAACAGCAGCGAGTTCTTGACTCTGCGATAAGCGGGGCGATGTCCTCACAAGTAGGCCGGACAATCTTGTCCGGCTGTCGGACAGGATTGTCCGACCTACAAACATACCGTTGTGACTCGGTCAGAGACCGGCCACAGCGGTGCTAATGCTCGACCTAAAAAATTCCGAGTTGGTCGCGGGCTTCGTCGGTCATGCGATCAGGGGACCACGGAGGAGTCATCACGATCTTGATGACGGCTTCGTCGACTTCACGGAGTCGTTCCAAGGCCATCTTGGACTGCTGCACCAGTTGCGGACCAGCCGGGCACATGGGGCTGGTGAGCGTCATATCGACGTAGGCTTTCGCCCCGTCGTAGTTGATCGAATAGATCAGGCCCAAGTCGACAATATTGACCATCAACTCGGGGTCAATGACTTGTCGCAAGGCTTCCAGCATCTTTTCGTCGAGCGAGCGTGGAGCACTCGGTACATCACTGGCTGGGGCGTGTTGGTCGCAGGTTGTCGTGGTCGCGGCGTGGTTGTGGCCTCCGCAGCACCCGCTGTCGGCGGTCGGCAACGCGGTGGCTGTCGTCTGCAGTTCCGCAGGCTGCACAGCGCCATCGCTTTCACGGCAGTAGATGTCGGTGCCACGCAGTTCGACGGCGAAGACGCGAATGCCAGTCGTCGCGGGCATGCGTTTGGCGGCTCCGGTGGCCAGATCGAATTTCGCTCCATGCCGCATGCAGGTGATCTGGCCGTTTTCGATGGGTCCATCGCTCAGCGGCTGACCATCGTGCGAGCACACGTCTTCGATGGCGTAAAACTTCTCACCGGTTCGCACCAGCAGCACCGGAATGTCGTCGACGACAACGGACAGACGGCCGTTCTCGGGGATTTCATCCAGCGCTGCGACACGTTCAAAATCAGACATTTTCAATTCCTCTCGGGCGGCGGGGCCGCAAACTCAAAGTTCGACGTGCGTCGAACGTAGTTATTGTGATCAACGAACTGTCGCGGGTCATCCTGAGAACGCAACTGACTGTCGGGAAGTTACACAAGCCGCAGGACATCCGTAGGAACGTGAATGTAGCTTGCCACTGGTGACTTCCATTACGTTACTGAGGTGAGGCTTGTTTTGCGTGAGCCTCAGAATTCATGAAATTGCTGGAAAGTGCGGCTACGGCCGCACTTGAGGAGTCGGACCATGTCCGCTGGGCTTGTGCAGTTGGAGCGTGATCTCAATGAAGATCCGCTGGATTTGATGGATGAAATCGACCGTCTCAAGAAAGAGAAGGACGTCACGATTCTGGCGCACTTCTACGTCGACGGTGAGATTCAGGACGTGGCGGACTTCACGGGCGACAGCCTGAAGCTTGCGCGCGATGCGACGAAGGTCACCAGCTCGACGATTCTTTTCGCAGGCGTCCATTTTATGGCCGAGACGGCCAAGATGTTGAGCCCCGATAAGCGTGTGCTCATTCCGGACATGCTGGCCGGCTGCTCGCTGGCCGAAAGCTGTCAGCCGGAAGCCCTGAAGAAGATGCAGGACGAACTGCGAGCCGAAGGCCGCAACATCTCGACGGTGGCGTACATCAACACCTCGGCGGCCGTGAAGTCGCTGTGCGACTGGATTGTGACGAGTGGCAATGCGCGCGAAATCATCGACCGCGTGCCGGCCGACCAGGAAATCCTGTTCGTGCCGGATCAGCACCTCGGGCGGTATTTGTCGGAAGTCAGCGGTCGCAAGATGATTCTCTGGCCGGGATCGTGCATGGTGCATGAGGTCTTCAGCATTCAGGATCTTTTGCGGGCCAAACGCAACAACCCGGGCAGCCTGGTGATGGCTCATCCCGAATGTCCGGCGAACGTGCTGGAGCATTCCGACTTCATCGGCGGCACGGAAGCGATGCGCAAGTTTGTGATGCAGAAGACCGAGCCGATGACGTTCCTGGTGGCGACTGAAGCCAACATGATTCATCCCTTGGAAAAATGTGCTCCGCAGCACAAATACATTCCGGTGCCGGGCATTATGACGTCGTCGGGCGAAACGTGTGCCTGCAACCGCTGCCCGCACATGGCTCGCAACACGCTGGTATCGGTACGCAACTGCTTACGCGATTTCGCCCCGGAAGTTCTCTGGCAGCCGTTCTTTGACAAGGCTCGTGCGGTCGTCGCCAAAAGCTTGTTGAACTGACGGCGGGTCGATCGAGTATCTTCTCGGCGACATCACAGGGTGCGGGAACACCGACTCGCCAACCTCTCACACGGAAAGTGGCCATGAAGTTTGATGCTTTGAGGTTGATGGCGGCGATCGCTCTGTTGACGCTGGCGGGATGTGGTCAGCAATTGCCGGCTTCGCAATCGGTCGTCGAGACCCCACAACCAGCGCAGGTGCAGGAGCCTGTGCTGGTTTCGGAATTGGTGCCGGAGAAAGAGTCCGTCCAGGAAGAGGTGCCGGCTCCGCAGAAGAAGCCGGCGCCAGTTCAGGAATCGGCCCAGTCCGCAGTCGACCGAGCTCTTGCTCAGTTCGAACCTTTGCAAGCGGCTGTACCGGCTGTGGCGACGGTCGAGCCTGCTGCTGCCGTACCGGTAGTTGCCGCACCAGTTATTGCTCAGGTCGCACTGGCTGAGCCAAAGCAGGTCGCGGCTGTTCAGCCAAAGGTTGCTGAAGAGCAGGCCCAGAAGCAGAAGGGTGACCCGGGCGAAAAGTTTTTCAAGAAGCCGGTTGTGCATGAACTGCGGGTGGAGATCTCACCGCCGGAACTGCAACTGCTGCGGAACAACAATCGCGCGTATGTGCGTGCTGATCTGAAGGAAGGCCCAGACAAGGTCTACAGTTCCGTCGGTGTGAAGTTGAAAGGCGCGGCTGGCAGTTTTCGCGGCGTGGATGATCGCCCGGCGCTCACGCTGAATATGGACAAGTATGCGAAGAAGCAGGACTTCCATTCGCTGGACAAGTTCCATCTGAATAACTCGGTACAGGATGGCAGCTATCTCAATGAGGCCGTCTGCTATGAGATCTGTCGTCAGGCCGGAGTGCCCGCGGCACGGGCGACTCACGCTCATGTGTGGCTCAACAATCGCGACCTTGGTCTGTATGTGGTCAAGGAAGGTTTTGATCGCAAGTTTCTGAAGCTGCACTTCGAGCACACCGAGGGAAACCTCTACGACGGTGGCTTCTTGCGGGACATCGATCAGGACTTGGAAAAGGACTCCGGCGAAGGAGTCAATGACCGGTCCGACCTGAAAGCGCTGCGGGCTGCCTGCCAGGAACCTGACATCAACAAACGCTGGACGCGCATCGCCGAGTTGCTGGACATCGACGCGTTTCTGTCGTTCGTGGCAGTTGAATTCATCACCTGTCACTGGGACGGTTACGCCAACAACAAGAACAACTATCGCATCTACTTTGAGCCGAAGTCCGGTAAAGCATACTTCTTTCCGCACGGCATGGATCAGATGTTTGGTGACACCGGCTTTAATCTGATGCACCAGCCGGGAACCATCGTGGCCGGGACGGTCCTGCAGAATCCTGTCTGGCGACGAAAGTACCGCAAGCGCCTGCGTGAATTGATGCCGATCTTCGATCCGCCGACGAAGTTGACTGATCGCGTTGATGAAATTGCTGCCCACATCAAGCCGTACTTCGAAGCGAAGGGGGCGGACCATGCGCGCGGTTTCATGGATCAGGTGCGGGGAGTGAAAGATCGCCTCGTTGCTCGTTCTAACAATATGAAGCAGCAACTGGCGCAGCCTGACCCCGATCCGCTGGACTTCGAAGATACGAACCCGCTGCTGGTAGCGGATTGGGCGGCTCAGTCTGAACGCGGCGATGTGAAGGCCGAGCAAGTGGACATTGGCGATGGCAAGAAGGCGTATGCGATTACCGCTGGGCCGGGAGGTCAGGCGGTGGCGTCCTGGCGACGTAAACTGAAGCTGCACAACGGCCGTTATCGGTTCGAAGTGAAGGCGAAGGCCGAGGGACTGGAACCTCTGCCGGAAGGTGACAAAGGCGTCGGTGCGGGAGTCCGTTTGGGCGGCGGTCAGCGTCAGAACAAGCTGGTCGGCAGCACCGACTGGACCGTGTTGACGCACGAGTTCGACGTGCCCGACGCTCAACGCGAGGTAGATCTCGTCATGGAGATGCGAGCCATCAAGGGGCGAGTGCTCTTCGATAGCCAATCGCTCAAGCTGCATCTGGTGAAATAGAGATGTGGTGCGGTGATTCTAGGTCTGTAGGTCGGACAATCTTGTCCGACACCCGGACAGGATTGTCCGGCCTACAATTTCCCGTGTGCTGTTGGCGGCGCTCACGTATAAACTCTCGCTGATGATCTTGTTGAGGCGTCGAGAGGAGCGGCTGAATGGTTTTCTGGCGTGCGCTGGTCGCGTTGGCGGCTTTGATGATTTCTTCGGCGGTGTTGGCTGCCGATGCGGCCGTGTCGTTCGTGAATGATGTGCAGCCCATTCTGACGAAGCTGGGGTGCAATCAGGGTGCCTGCCACGGAGCCCAATACGGGCAGGGCGGTTTCAAGCTGTCGCTGCGGGCGTTTGATGACCCGGCGGACTATGTCGCTCTGGTTCGTGGGGCTTATGGGCGCCGCGTGCATGCGACTGATCCCACGCAGAGCCTGTTGTTGGCCAAACCGCTGATGGACGTGCCGCACAGTGGTGGTCGCCGCATGGTCAAGGACTCGTGGCAGCACCAGATGCTGCTGCGTTGGTTGAAGGAAGGGGCGTCCGGACCAACGCCACAGGATCGCAAACTCAAGACGGTGGTGGTGACTCCGACCGAGTCCGTGCTGCAACCTGGGCAGACAGTAACCGTCACTGCGAAGGCTGTTTACGAGGACGGGTTTGAAGAGCCGATCGACCAGAAGGCTTCCATCGACAGCATGAACACGTCGGTTGCTGAGATGGCTCCGGATGGTCAAGTACGAGCGACGGGGCAGGGCGAGACTGTCGTGATGGTGCGGTATCTTGGCACCGTCACGGTGAGTCGCATTGTGGTGCCGTATGGAACAGCTCAAGGCACGAAAGAGTTCGCGAAGAACAATTACATAGACGAGTTGTGGGTCGCGAAGTGGGAGAAAACCGGCCTGTCGCCGACCGCGTTGTGTACCGATGAAGAATTCCTGCGTCGCATTTACATCAACACGATTGCCACGTTGCCGACTCCCGACGAAGTGCGCGCGTTTCTGGCAGACGCTGATCCTGACAAACGCAACAAAGCCATCGACAAGGTGCTCAATCGCCCTGAGTACGTCGATTACTGGAGCTATAAGTGGGGCGATCTACTGAAGAACAATCGGAACTCGCAGCAGAAGAAGGGCATGTGGTCGTTTCATAACTGGCTGCGAGCCAGCTTTCGTGACAACAAGCCGATGGACCAGTTCATCACCGAGATCATCACGGCGGTGGGCAGCCCCTTTCAGAACGGTCCGGCCAACTTCTTCAGCAATGGTTATCAGGATGAGTGGACCGAAGCGACGGCTCAGACGTTTTTGGGTGTGCGGTTGCAGTGTGCGAAGTGTCATCATCATCCGTGGGAGAACATCTCGCAGACCGACTACCACAGCCTGAAGGCGTACTTCGCGCGGATTGGCAAGAAGTCGTCCTGGGAATTCGGCGTGCAGGGCGGCGAGTTCGTGATCTTCGTCAACGAGAACGGTGAAGTTGGTCATCCTCGCACGGGCCAGATTCTCCCCGCGAAACCGCTGTTTAGCCCACCAGCTGACGATCCGGTCGATCGTCGTCGTGCGCTGGCGAAGTGGATGACGGATAAATCGAACCTCGTACCTGCGCGGAACATCGTGAACCGTTACTGGGCTTACTACTACGGTCGCGGCCTGGTGATGCCGATTGATGATATGCGCGTGACCAATCCGGCGTCGAATCCAGAGTTGTTGGATGCTCTGGCCAAAGACCTCATCGAGCACAACTACGACATCAAGCATGTGCTGCGCACGATCATGCGGTCGCGGACGTATCAGCTCAGCGCCGCCGAACATCCGGCCAGCCGCGTGGATGGCGACGACAAGTACTTCACGCACTATCTGCCGACGCGACTGAGTGCCGAACAACTTCTGGATGCCGTCGACTACGCTTGCGGTACCAGTGAGAAGTTCAACGAACTGCCGCCTGGTTTTCGAGCGATCTCGCTACCCGACTCGAACGTGCCGAACGAGTTCCTCGACGTCTTCGGTCGTCCGCGTCGCGCCGTGAACTGCGAGTGCGAGCGCAGTGCGACGCCGAGCATGTCTCAGGCGTTGCTGATGATCAGTGGCGGATTGATCAATCGAAAGATTGCCGATAGCAATGGCTACATCGGGCAACTGGTGAAGGCGAACACTCCCGCCGAAAAGGCCATTGAAGAAATCTACCTGCGAACGGTTTCAAGGATGCCGACCGCGGAAGAACGCACCGCCGCGCTGGCTGAGATTTCGCAGGCCACGTCACCGCAAGAGGGCTACGAAGATCTGTTGTGGACGTTGCTCAACACACGCGAGTTTCAATTCAACCATTAGCGTCCATGAGCGGTTAGGTCAGTAATGTCGATCAATGAAAAAGCCTCCGAGAGATCTCGGAGGCTTTTTCATGATTGGACCAATTGGGCACGGGCCCGGGGTTTGAATCGTCTACTTGGGCAGGTTCGAAATCAACGGCCCGGCAACGACACCATACTCACCGGCGCGCCACAGGTTCCGGACCAGGTCGAACATGACGCCAGCACAGATGAGCATGCAGATCGCTGAAATCAGCGTCATCGCGAAGACCGGGCCGCCCCATTCATGTTCAACGGCGACAGCGCGACCAACAGCTGGTGCCGCGAATTCAGACTGACTTTCACCGCCGGACGAGAAGCTTTCTTCGAAGTCGTCTTCGTCGGCCATGAAGTCTTCGCCGGCGTCTTCGAGCTCATCGTCTTCGCCAACGATGTCATCGTCTTCATCGCCCGCGTCATCGAATTCTTCGCCGGCATCCAGGTCGAAGGTTTCATCGGCGTGCTCTTTGACCGGTTCCTTCTTCTTGACCATCGTTGCCGTACGGTCGTCAGCCTCTTCTTCGTCATCGAAGAGCAGCACGCTGGTGTCCGTCGCTCCGCTGTCGCCTTCGAGAGCTCCGAGTTCAAAGTCTGTGTCGCCGGACTCGGACATATCGTCATTGCCGCCCTTCATGGCGGGGATGGCGACGAGTGTTTCGGAATCGGCGTCGGTCTTGCGTTTTGGTTTGTCTTTATCTTTGCCTTTACCCGCGCCCTTCTTGGCGAGTGGAATCGTGGCTTCCATGCTGGCCGAGTCGAGCGACAGACCGCTGTCGTCAGGCAGGTCCAGCGCGATTCCGCTGTCGCCACCGAGGTCCAGCGATATGCCTTCGTCGTCTTCGTCGATGGCCAGCGAGATATCGCTGTCAGTGCCGCTATCCAATGCGATACCGCTGTCGGTCGCGATGTCCAGCGAGATACCGCTGCCGCTATCCAGCGAGATGCCGCTGTCGCCACCCGCATCGAGCTTGATGCCGCTGGCTTCGCCAAGCATCAGGGCGCCTTCGCCGGACAGGTCTTCGTCGTCGTCATCATTGAAGATCGTGGCCGATCTCTTGTTGCCGCCGGACAGGCTCACGTCGCTATCGCTATCAGGACGACCGCCCTTTTTCGGAGGCAGCAATCGCACGTCGCTGTCCGAGTGGGACTGCACCAGCTTCACATCGCTGTCGGAGTCCGTCTTGATCAGACGTACGTCGCTGTCGCTGGCTGGATCGAGCTTGGTGGGCGTCGTCTTCCCGAGCAATCGCACGTCGCTGTCTGACTTGTCACTAGAGAGCAGGATTTCCTGGCTGGAGTCTTCGAGCGAGTCGTCATCGAGATCAACGGCAAGACGCACGTCGCTGTCGGAATCGCCGAGCGTACGGATCGAGTCGCCGCTTTCGTCTTCATCGTCGTCGTCGAGAGCGAGGACCATGTCCTGGCTCGAATCGCCGAAGGAAATCGGAATGTCCGCGCTGCTGTTGCCTTCGTCGCTGGAGTCAGAATCCGAGAGCTGAATCTCGTGGCTGGAATCGCCGAACGAAACCGGAATGTCCTGGCTGGAATCAGAACCGACGTCCGAAATTGTGCCATCACCGCCGGTGATGTCGCTGTCGAGGACCAGTCGCACGCCGCTGTCGGAAGCACCTTCATCTTCGCCGAAAGGCAACGTGTCGCCCTTGGTCAGGACGTTGCTGTCGCCCTTGCGGATGATGGTGGGCTGCTCGCCGATGTCATCGCCATCACTGCCGTGGACGTTTGAGTCATCGTCGAAGCTGAGCGTCAGCGCGGGTTTTTCTTCCGCCAGAATCGGAATGTCCGGGTTGGAATCCACCTGGCGTTCGCGCGCAAAGGTCTCCAGATCTTCTTCGCGGAACTTCCAATTTCCGCGGTCAGCGAACCCGCGCACCTTGCCCGCTTCGCGAGCCTTTTTCAGATCGGCCTGCGTGATTCCGAGCTGTGTAGCGGCTTCTTCAAGACTCAGATACTTCTTTGCCATGAGCGTCCGGACCTGAACAAGATAGTTGCGAAAAGCCTGAAGATAACCCTGAGGATAACCTTGAGGCAGGGCGTTTCAAATCACGTTTTCGACGTAGCCGGGAAACCGGCACTCACAGTGCAGACCGCCCCTCCTACGTCATGCAGAGACTCACGTGGGAGCCTAACCGCTTCGGCAGGCTGCGGAGGCGGCCATTTGCTGGCCGCGAGTTAAAGGACTACCCTCGCTTTGCGACTCTGCGGACTTGTCAGATTGTTCTGAGAAGAACGGCGTTGAGTGAGAGTATGTGTCGCGGCGCACGGATCCAGAACCTCGTTAGAAGGCATACAATCGGACTGATCGGGACAACTGGAGCGAACTGAAAACTCGGACTTTTGATCCGTCGCCTGGAGGTGAGGAACGGTCCGATTGATAACGCGATGCAATTCGGTTGATGGCGCTTTGGCCCCCGCGACAAAGGGCTCAACGGCAGGGCAGATCTGGCGACAGAGGAACTCGTTAGCATGACGAACAGACGACGGGACGATTCAATCCGCGAACAGTTCTTTCGGTGCTGGCTCGCTGCCTGCTTGAGCCTGTTGGCGACCGCGATGCTGGTGACGACACAGGCGGCCGACATCTTTCCCCCCGAGCAAAGATTCGCCGGAATGCTGTCGGACGGCGCGCGTGTCTTCGCGGACAAGCCTGCCGAATGGGGCGACGAATCGAATCAGCCCAAGCTGGCCGGATTGGCTGTCTTTGACGCCGGACGACCCTTCCGGTGGGTCATTGATCAGGCTGTGTCGCCGAGTGCTGAACCGGCCAGCTACGTGGAATTCTTCGGTGGCGATCGCCTGCCTGGTCAGGTCACCGACTTCGTGCCATCGCAGACAGATTCATTTGAAAACGTCGGCGAGTATTTAACCGTCGAGCAGACCATCAGCATCGATCTGCCGAATACGTCGCCCTCAACGTTCGTGCGTGTCTCAACGGATTGGCTGCGGCGGATTGTCTGGGAGAAAGTGCCCGGGCGTCCGCATGACTATCGACCGGGAACGGCAGTGTTGCGAGATGGCAGCCAGCATCCTTTCAAAGCCGTTCGGTGGGCGAAGGGAGCCGTCGCGCTGCTCACGGATGAAGGCATTAAATCTCTGTTTCTGTCTCAATTGGCTGAGCTGCACTTTCCTCAACGCGGCCCGTGGGATTGTTACTTCGAACAACTGGGAGCGCTGTCGCCTGATCTGACGGCGCGATTGATGCAGATTGAAACCGGCGAGGGATTACGTCTGACGAGTTCGACGCTGCGCTACAAAGCTCAGCATTACGGGGATCGCGGCAAACCCGAAGACTGGTATCCACTGTTTCAGCCAGCCTGGAGTCTGGACCCGCTCATCATCCCCTTTCGAGTGATTCGCGAGTGGCGTTTTTTCGTTCCTCAAGAGCCGCCGCTGACGCTGTTTGATCCGGCGGTGACTCGCAGCAAGCCGGTGTTCAGCGGTGGTTGGCATCCGCGGACGAACCGTAACGTGCAAGGTGAGTCCTTGCGGGCGGGCAAGCTGCTGTTTGGCTGGGGTTTTGGAGTGCATGCGCCGACGGAACTGGATCTGGCGCTGCATCCGGTCGTCAGTGGTTTCCGAGTGCAAAGCGGATTGGATCAGATCATCCGTCGCGGTGGTTGCGTGAAGTCGGTGGTGGCGATGTCGAACAACGTGGCAGCGCCGTTGCATCAGAGCGATGTGCTGATCGGCCCGGATGTTGTTGTCGATACGAATTGGCTGAGTGTCGTGCCGCCTGCGGATGCGACCGCGACATTGAAGCTGATTGCCGACCCGATGATTGCTGCTCGTCCGGCGGGGGCGGATCCGTTTGATGTGCGCGACTGCCTCGACTGGCTCGAACCGCAATGGCGTTTGAACCCAGACAAGCTGCGCGAAGAGGTTGCTTCGCGACTCGTAAAACGACTGCCAGCATTGCGCGAGTGGTCGATTACGAATCGGATTGATGCGGCTTCCGCACCGCAGCCGAGTGGTCCGGGCCCGATCGTGAAGCTGAGTACCTTCTGGGACAACCTGATTCCGGAGGATGCGTACTACCGAATCGATTTCGAACCGGTGGATAAGTTCGTTGTGCTGAGCCGTAAGCTGACGATCGGCAAGGATGATCGCTGGCTGGCTCTGACGGTGACTCGTCGTCCGAACGGCACGACGCCAGCGCGTCTGCAGGTGCGGGCGAACGGAGTGGCGATTGGTGAGGGGATTGTTCCGGAACGCCCGAATCGGGCTCAGCCTGATCCTGTGTTACTGTCGGTCAAGGACCTGCAGGGCAAGGCGGTTGACCTGACGGTCATTCTGATGGCCGAGGGCAACCAGTCGAGTGTGGATTGGCGTGGAGCGCGGTTGCTACCACATCATCCGGGGTTGGTGCGGCTCTTTGATGAGGGTGACGACGAGTTCCTGAATGCACTCAATGAAGGCGAAGGAACGGCCAGCCTTTCGACTGATGAGAAGCAACTGGGCAAAGCGTCGTTGAAAGTGACCGAAGGCGATCGTGGTAGCAGTCGATTGCCGGGCTTCGAGTTCAACATTGCCGAGACACCGAAGCTCGGTGAGTACCGTTACATCCGCTTCGCCTGGAAGAAGGTTGGGGGAACGGAAATTGGTCTGCAGATCGCTCACAACGGCCAACTGGGTGTGCTGACGGACGGAAGGAAACCGGCTCAACCATTTTCCCAGAAGGGATTGGCGAGTCGTCGCTCGACGCCGCCCGATAATCGTGGCGCGGCACTCGGTTACCAGTACGACATCAGTACCGATCCGAAGCCGCAGCAGCCTGTGCTGCGTCTGGAGAAGAAGATCTCGGGCCAGTGGGAAGCTCATACGCGAGACGTCTTCGGCGAGTTCGGTCGTTTTCAGATCACCGGTTTGGGATTCCGCTGCCCCAACGGAGATGCGGCTTACTTCGACGGTATTTACCTGGCTCGGAGCCAGCAGGATTTCAACTGGATGAGCGAATGGACCGATGTGGTTCGCCCCGAGACGCCCAACACGGACCCGAATGTGCTGGTCTCAGCGAACCAGCAGTGGGAATACAGTTCGGTGCTGTCGAAGGTTGCTCCCCAATTCACGACCGACGCTTCGCTGGACGCGGTGCGGCAGATGAAGGCCATTGCTGGCAGAGAAGCGGTGCGCACTCATCCTCCGGCTCAAGGCAAGCCTTGCGTGCTGCGATCGCCGCTATCCGTGCCCGCAGGCAAGAAGACCGTGTTGAAGTTGAGCTGCGCTCGCCGTTCTGACGGCGATTGGCAACTGGCGGTCGTCGCCGAAGGGCAGGACTTGCTGCGCGTCATGATCGATGCCAATACCGCCGCCAGTGGTTGGGCGAGTCACGAAGTTGATCTCAGCCGTTTTGCGGGCAAAAACATCGTGCTGGAAGTGCACAACAATCCGAACAGTTGGCCGAACGAAGACGCCTATTGGGGCTCGGTGAAAGTAGAGACGCAATAGTCGCTGATTGTTCCGCTGCTATGTGAACTCGAACCGTGCGGCGATGGGCATGCGGCGGCCGCTGCCGAAGGCACGAGTGGAGAGCTTGATACCCGGCGGCATCTGACGGCGCTTGAATTCGTTGCGGTCCAGTTTCGTCGCGACCCACCGCACGACATCGGGCGGATAGCTGAGACTCAACTGCGCGACGGACTCTTCGCGTTCGATCAGGCCTTCCAGAATCGCATCCAGGACGGGGTAGGGCGGCAGCGTGTCCTGGTCAAACTGGTTCGGAGCCAACTCGGCGCTCGGAGCCTTGGTGATGGTGCTCACAGGGATGACCTCGCGGCCCTCACGTTTGGCGTTGATGTACTCCGAAATGGCGTACACGTCGCGCTTGTAGAGGTCGCTCAGCACAGCGAAGCCGCCGCACATGTCCCCGTAGAGCGTGCAGTAGCCGACGGCGAGTTCGCTCTTGTTGCCGGTTGCTAACGCAATCCAGCCGTGACGATTGCTGCGGGTCATCACGAGGGCTCCACGAATGCGAGCCTGCAGGTTCTGATCGGCTAGTCCTTGAGGTTGGCTTGCCAGATCCGGGCCAATCGTCGGTGTCGCCTCGTACGCGCGATGCATGTCGTCGATCGGCACGATGGCGAAATCGACGCCGATGTTCTCGGCCAGTTTCCGTGCGTCATCAATGCTGTGCTGGCTGCTGTAGCGGCTGGGCATGGCGATTCCGTGCACATGCTGCGATCCGACGGCTTGGGCCGCGATGTAGCATGCCAGCGCGCTGTCGATGCCTCCTGAGAGGCCCAGCACACAGTCGGTGAAGCCCGACTTCCGGCAATAGTCTCGTAGTCCCAGCACGAGAGCATCGAGCAAGTCCGCCGCATGATGGGCGGTGGCGGCACTGGATGCAGAGTTCGAAGCCGCATCCAGATCGATCACTCGCAACTGGCTTTGGAAGCCGGGCAGGTGAGTGACGAGTTCACCGCGCGAGTTCATCGCGAAGCTGTTGCCGTCGAAGATCAGATCGTCGTTGCCGCCAACTTGATTCACGAAGATAAACGGGCGCTGCCACCGAGTCACGTGGTGAGAAATCAACTCTGTGCGGCGGTGCGGCTTGTCGCGCTCAAACGGGCTTGCCGAGAGATTGATGAAGAGTTCCGCACCTTGCTGAGCGAGTTCGGCGACGGGGTCGGGCAGCCCCAGCGGGTCGTCGTGATACGGCGTTTCCGGTTGGCCCCACCAGGCGTCTTCGCAGATGTGAACACCGAGCTTGCAACCTCGAAACGTCAGTGGCTGCACTCGATCAGCGGGGCGGAAGTAGCGGCGTTCGTCGAACACGTCGTAGTTGGGCAGCAGCAGCTTCTGAACGGTTGCGGTTATTGCTCCATCAGCGATGAGGCTGGCGGCGTTGGCCGTGCGTCCCGCAGGCACCCCGCTTTGACTCGGATGTCCTAACAGTACTCCCAGGCTACTAGGCAGTGACTTGGACAGATCTTGAACCGCTTGGTCACAAGCGGCCGCGAAGCCCTCACGGAGCAACAGGTCCTTAGGCGGATAGCCGCTGACGATCAACTCGGGGCAGACGAGCAGGTCCGCATCTTGCTGCTGAGCGGCTTCTGCCGCTTCCTGCACCAGCCGAACATTACCTCGCAGGTCACCTACGATGGGGTTGAGCTGGGCCAACGCAATTTTCATAACCACTGATCCATAGGCGGGACGAATTCCGACGATCGCGCGGCAGAGTCTGAAACCGAGTCATGCAGAAGGGAAGGCTGCCGACTATACGGGGCTTGAGTCCCGCGGATTCAGGCCCATCAAAAAACAAAACCCTCCGAGGTTTCGGAGGGTTCATGTCAAATCTGAATTGTTTGCGGTGGCCTGGCTGAAGTTCGCCCCGCAACGCTCAGCTCACGACTGAGACTGGCCTTCAGCCTGTGGCGTGCGATTGTTCTCACGCTGAATGGCTTCATAGACCTCGCGGCGATGTACCGGTACTTCCTTCGGAGCTTCGATGCCCAGACGCACCTTGTCGCCTCGAATGTCGACCACGGTAATAACAATATTGTCGCCGATGATGATGCTCTCATCGCGCTGTCGTGACAGGACCAACATCGTAGTGGCTCCTTCGCAATAATCGGGCTCAACCCGGGCCAGCCAGTTCGCCCGAGCTGTCCTAGCCCTGTGTTCTTCGTCGGCAGAATAAAACTTGTCCGTCCGTTCGTGTCGAACGCACAGTGCATCCCTCATCGACCTTCGATGCGGTCGCACGGGGGACTGTTTCAGAAATTTCGTCTCGCCGATTCAAAGCTCGTGCGGGCTGTTCCGTCTATGCGGGCAACTCCGCAAAGTGAATTCGCATTGGAGTTTTGACGACACGCGCCGGCCCCAGCCCGGTTCAGTCAACTTCGTGCATGAACAGCATTTCGTTCTCAAGCCGTCCAATGGCTACGGTCCGCGACGATCCCTCAAGCTCGATAAATTCTACGGCGAATCCGTGAGTAATGCGCAAGTATTTGCTGACAAAGCCGCAAAGGCATTCAAGTTTGCCAATGACACGGCCGTCTTACCGCTGGCCTGTTCACTGCGTGACTGGACAAATCCGATGTTCGCGGTGTTTCAGCGTCTTGAACACACTGCGGCGCGAACTCGGACTGCATACGACGGGAATCGGGATTCAGATTGGCCCGCCGTCGACATTTTTCGTAGCCTGCCGACTCGGTCTCTGTCGCTCCGGCTTGAGTCCGATGACGAACACCTGCAGGTAGTTACGTTTCTGAACACAAGTTGCTTCAAGAGAAGGTTGTCGTGATGAAGTACGCGTTGGTTATTCCGGATGGAGCCGCAGATGAACCTCAACCGTCGCTGGGCGGCAGGACACCGCTGCAGGCCGCCCGCGTACCTCATATGGACGAAGTTGCGAAGCAGGGAATGGTGGGACGTGCGAACCATGTTCCGATCAACATGCCCTCTGGCAGCGATGTCGGAACGATGAGCTTGTTCGGGTACGACCCTCAGATCTATCACACGGGACGTGCTCCGCTGGAAGCGGCCGCTCAGGGGATTGAACTGGGCGCCAATGATTGGGCGGTCCGCTGCAATCTGGTGACCGTCGAAAACGAGGTGATGAAGAGCTTCACCGCCGGACAGATTCCGAACGATCTGGCGAAGCACCTCATCAGTCTGATGCAGCACAGCCAGTGCGGCGATGAGCATTGGAAGTTCTTTAACGGCGTCAGCTACCGCAACTTGCTGATCTACCGGGCTCGGGACTCTCAGCCCCCGTTTACCAAAGAAACGTCGTCCACGCCGCCGCATGACATCACCGACCAGCCGATCGCCGGCTATCTCCCGACAGGGCCGGGCTCGGACATCCTGAAGAAGCTCATGGTCGAGAGTCGGCCGATCTTCGCCGCGGACGAACAGAACCAAGCGCGCGGCAAAAGTGGTCAGCCGACTGCGACTCAAGTCTGGCTGTGGGGCATGGGCAGTCGTCCGGCGTTCAGGAATTTCAAAGAACGTTTTGGTGTTCAAGGTTCCGTGATTACGGCTGTGGACTTGCTCCGCGGCATCGGGCGATTGCTCGGCTGGGAGGTCATCAACGTCCCGACTGCGACTGGTTATCTCGACACGGACTATCCCGCCAAAGGCCGAGCAGCGATCGAGGCCCTGAAGACTCATGACTTCGTCGTCGTGCATGTAGAGGCGACCGACGAAGCCTCGCACGAAGGTCATGCGGACGAGAAGGTGAAAGCTCTCGAACGCATTGATGCCGACATTCTTGGTCCGCTGCACGCCCATATGAAGACGCTGGGTGACTATCGCATCCTGATTTCGCCGGATCATCCGACGTTCCTGCGGACGAAAACTCACAGCCACGGCTACGTCCCGGTGGCGGCCTGTGGCTCTGGCATCTCACCGGATCACGCTCAATCCTACGACGAAATCGCCGCGGCGACGACGTCGCTGCTGTTTGAAAAAGGCTGCGACCTCATGCCGTGGTTCATCGGTCGCGGTTAGAGCACAAGAGCACTCGCTCCGCGGTTGCTTAGGTCGTTTTTGTCCTTGCCGTCCTTTGATGTCCGAAAGCCCTCTTCGGAAAGCGAAAGACGGCAATCAGACGACCAGATCGCTAGTGCCCATGACCCGCAGCACCTTTCGGTGAGGCCAGGTACTCGACCAAATCTCGCAGTTCGCTCAATGTGAGGTGCTTGATGAGGTCGGCCGGCATTGATGACTGGCCTTTGGCCGTCTCCTCGATCTCACTCTTCTTAAGTGTCACCAAGGTACCCTCGGCCGTAAGCAGCTTCAGGGTTTCGGTGGTGTCTTCTTTGACAATGCCCGCAAACGCGCGGCCGGTGTCGGTGATTGCGATGACGGTTTCAAAACCTTTCGCGATTTTGGCGTTCGGAGCCACGATCGCTTCTAACAGGTACTCGCGGTTCTTCTCCACTTCGATCTTGGTGAGTTCCGGGCCGACGGCGCCGCCTGACCCCGCGACGGAATGGCAGCGCAAACAAGAGACCGAACTGCGTGTGAAGAAGATCTCACGGCCGCGTTCGGCGCTGCCGCCCTCCATCGCGACGCGATACTTCGCCAAGGGATCATCAGCTTTCAGCGTCTTTTCGTAAGCGTCCACTCGTTGTTTCAAGAGAGGCGTCTTGCGGGCGTTTGCAGCGTCAAGCAGATCGAGCTGAATCGCTGCTCTGACGTCGCCCTTGCTCAATCGCTCCAGCCATTGAGCCAGCACATCGTCAGCTTCGTTGGTCTTGAGCTTCGCTAGTTCGGCGACCGCGCCTTGCTGCTCCAGTGCCTCGCCAGACTCCAGAGCCAGCATGAGGATTTCAACGGCCTGCTTGGGCTTGAGCTTCACGGCAATGCGGCGTGCTTCAACACGCACTGCGGCTTGTTTGTCCGAAAGCATTTCGTCGGCGAGTTGTCCGATCTGTGGCGACTTCAGGGATTCCAGCGCCGCGAGCGACGCGACGCGAGCGGTCACGCTGCCTTGCGAGTCTTTTGCGATCTGCGTGAGCACAGGTTCGACATCCTTGATGCCATATTTCGCTGCCAGATCTGCGGCAGCTTTACGAGTTCCGTCAGTGCCACTCAACAAACCACCCAAACCAGGACGCAACACGTCCGGCATGTAGGCTGCATCGCGTTTATCGAGCGGTCGCCAGTCGCCGATCACTCGGTCAATCGGCGAGGGATTGTCCCACTGCTTCAGTTCTTCCAGCACTTCCAGACGCACTTTCTCGGGCAACGTCTTCGCTGCTGCGAGCCTCGCTAGACGCTCGGCTTCCGGGCGACCGCCGATTCGAAAGTTGGCATTCGCAACGCGCCGGGCGAGGGCGTCCAGATCTTGTTCGTTCTGAGCGGCCAACGGCTGCGTCGCCAGATTGGCCAAGGCGGGCATTGCGGCTGCAATCGGTTCGTCGTGAATCGCTCGCGCGGCTTCCAGGACGACGCTTGCGTCTGTGTCCTTCAAGAATTTTTCGATGACGAGGGCGCGATGACGGCGTAACGCGACGACCACTCCCAACCGAGCCGCTGGCGTAAGGTTCTTCAACTCGGCGAGTTCTTCAGCCGAAGCGCAGCGATAGAGCGCGACGGCTGCCGCGTGTCGCACGACGGCGTCCTGGTTGGCGTTCTCATCCAGCATTTTCAAGAGAGCGGGGACTGCATCCTTTTGAACCGCCTTGCCAACCGCGAAGGCTGCTAGAGAACGAACTCGCAGGTTGTCATCTCGTAGCAACGTCAGCAACTGGTTGGCCGCTCCGGTGAATGACGCTTCGGCACACACCCGAGCGAACTGAGCACGCAGTTCAACGTCCGGATCAGCGCTGAGATCTAGAATCGTGGTTAAAATGTCAGGCTTCGTGCGAGCGAGTTGTCCCAAGGCCCAAACCGCATGGATGCGTGCCAACTGGCTTTCATTCTTCTTGGCAACAGCGACAAGCGCGGTTGTCTCCGTGCGGTCAGCGAGTTCGAATTGAGCTTCCAGCCGGATGCGACGATCAGGGTGCGCCAGCAGCTTTGAAAGTTCTTCTACAGACAGTTGGGTGAAGCCGGTCTTCATCAGCTCGGCAGCTTGCTGCACAGCCGAGTCTTTCGCTGCCGCGTCGGTGAAGCGATAGATGCGGCCCTTACCGAGCCCGTCCCAACCATTCACCCAGTCGGAAACATACAGGCTGCCGTCCCAACCAAAATCCACGTCGGTTGCGAGGATCTTCCACACGAATTCATGCTGGTCGGTGACCTCAAATGAAGCACCTTTGGCTGTCATGCCAAACGATCGGACACCGCTGTTCCCAGGTCCGCCTCGGAAATCGGCTAGGAAGAAGTGGCCTTTGTATCGATCGGGCAACCCAACACCCGGATATGCCACGAGTCCCGACGGCCCATCCGCCAGATTGGTGATGCAGGGCACAACGTAAGCAGGTTGGCCGGCGTGCGGCGGATGCCACATCTTTTCGCGATTCCACGGACCGCGATCCGGCAGGTACTGGTAATACATACGCCAGCCGATGTCGGCCGCTTCCGGGATATAGGTCCAGCGAGCACGATCGCCGCCGTCGGAATTGTTATCTCCGGTGAAGAGATTGCCGTAGTCGTCGAAGGCCAGTTCTTGAGGATTGCGCAGGCCGTAGGCGAACACTTCGAGTTGCGAACCATCGAGATTGCACCGGAAGACTGCCCCGGTTTCGGGACGGGCAAAATGACGTCCATCCTCGGTCTTCACGTTGTAGCCGCGATCTGCCATCGAGAAGTAAACTCGACCGTCCGGTCCCATCACCAGGCCGTGCATGTCGTGACCGCGAAACGCCACTCTGACGCCGAACCCGTGATGCAGAGCCTTGCGTTCATCTGCAACGCCGTCGTAGTTCGTGTCGCGCAGTTTCCAGAGCTTGGGAATGCAGGTGTAGAAGACATCGCCCTTCCGCGCCATCAGTCCGGCGCCGGTACCGTCCAGAATATCATTGAAGCCATCCGCGAAGACGGTGGACTTATCGGCTTGCCCGTCACCATCCGAGTCCACCAGCAACCGAATCCGGTCGTGCTCTTTGGCGTAGTTGCTGACCTTGTCACCGAGATACTTCCGAAACATCTCCCCGCGCTGCTCAACAGTCTGCAGAGCGAGGTCGTCATGCAGCCAGTTCATGTGGCTGCGGTTGTCTTCTACACCCTTCAGTTGCCGAAACGTCTCGGCGACATAAACACGCCCGCGTTCGTCCAAACAAAACGCAACGGGATTGGCGAGCATCGGTTCGGCAGCAAAGAGCGACACTGTCATACCGTCCGGCTTCTTGAAGCCGTTCATGGCTTGCTCGGCTTCCTTGGACGCCGCAGCAATCGGAGGATTGTAAGGCTCAGCAGCCGAAGCACTGCCGAAGCAAACGCTTAACGACAGCAACGCAGCAACATGAAATCGACGCATGGCGGGACTCAACCAAAGGCGGGAGAAAGCGAGGAGCGAAAAACGGGGGGGGGAAAGAGACTACTGATTTTCCCGGCCCAACAGTAGGAACAGGACTCCTGAGCAATCAAAGTGACAATCAATCGCGCGTCGCCTCGCGTAATTCCTAATACGAACAACCATGGATTGCGTCGTTGCGGCGCATAACGCCTACGAAAGTGGCTTCCTCAATCTTCTCGCTGAGGAACCGAACGCTCGCATCTCCGAGGAGAACTTGTGCACCGCCTGGATGATGGCTGCTAATTCCGGCAGTGACGAATGCTCCTTGCCTGAAAGTATCAAGTGGCTCATTGGACTGACTTCGATTGATGCGAAGCAACGTGACCTTCGGTGCTCCAGCGCTTCCGGTCAGGCCGTTCAAAGGGCCTACGATGTTCAGAGACTCCTTTTCACCGATTTGAGTCACGTCTCCGGTAGTGACTGTGAACACATTTGAAAGCGGGCTGAGAACACCAGGACGCGGCACTCCGGACCAAAGGCTTGCGAACGGGCCTTCTATATTATCGCCCCTCCAACCCTCGGTATTCATAGGAAGGATTCGCTCGGACATCAGCACCACGTTGGTGATTCCGTCGCGGATATCACGGATACGAACGCGTGAGTTCTGTGCGAAGATTCCCTGACTGAATGCTGTTTTCAGATCGGGACGCGGAACTCCGACGCCAAAATTGCCGACGTAGTTCGCGGTTCCGATCTGTGCAGAGTCCGGCAGAACGGTTGTAAGGCCGCTGCTTTGATCGCTCGGGCAGCGAAAAGCTTCGAGCGCCAGCGTTGCGTTCTGCATGTTTCCGGGAGACGCCAAGTCAGCGTTGAAGTCAAATCGCTGATAGGCCTCAGCGTTCTGAAGATGCGGCAACAGCATTGCACCCCATCCGAAACCGGCTGCTCCGTTGGTATTGCCCATCGGAGCGAGCCAACCTGGAGGAAAAGTCTTGTGCAGCTCTTCATACTGATGAAGTGCCAGTCCCAGCGTCTTCATGCGTACCTTGCAAACATCGCGGCGTGACGATTCTCGCGCGTGAAGAATCATCGGGAACACCACTGCTGCAAGGAGTGAGAGCAATCCGCTGGCTACGACAACGTCGAGTACAGTCAGCTGTCTGCGGTGTTGCGACATGAGGCCCCTCTCGTGACAGTGAGACCTCAATAGGTCACGCGGTTGAACGAAAGTCGAATGTCACTCGCTGTATGAAAGTACGCCCGATGCCTCAGACAACAGCAAACGCAAAATCTTCTTTTTCTTTGGATCTCGATTATAGGCCTCGCCTGCCACAGCGGATGGACGTAGCGATCGGCTGTATTGGCTCGGGGTTCATCATGGCGGACTGCCATCTGGTGGCTTATCGGCAGGCGGGTTTCAATCCGATCGCCATTGCGTCACGGTCGTTCGACAAGGCGAAGCAGGTCGCCGAGCGGCATCAACTGCCGACTGCTTATGAACACTACGAACAACTTCTGGACGATCCGCGCATCGAAGTGGTCGATATCGCTGTGCCGCCGGACATCCAACTGGAAGTTGTCAGGGCGGCGGTCAGGCGAAAACACGTTCGAGGTCTGCTCGCTCAAAAACCGCTGGGTGTGAACTACGCCGAGGCCGTTGAGATCGTGCGTCTGTGTGAGGACGCCGGCATCACTTTGGCGGTCAATCAGAACATGCGCTATGACCAATCCATCCGCGCGTGCCGCCAGTTGATTGATCGCGGGGATTTAGGTGAGCCCGTTCTGGGCACCATCGATATGCGGGCCATTCCGCACTGGATGCCGTGGCAACAGCGGCTGGGCTGGGTCACGTTGCGAATCATGAGCATCCACCATCTGGACACGTTTCGGTTCCTGTTTGGGAATCCTCAGCGAGTTTTTGCCAGTCTGCGGCCAGATCCTCGAACCGCTCGTAAGTTCGCCCACGAAGACGGAATCTGCCTCTATATACTGGAGTATGAGAACGGCTTGCGGGCGTCGTCTGTCGATGATGTGTGGACCGGGCCGGCCCTGGAAGGCTCGGAGAGCGATATCTCCATCCGCTGGCGCGTCGAGGGTACTGAAGGCATCGCTCGCGGCACGATTGGCTGGCCAAACTATCCTGCGAAGACTCCCAGTACGCTCGATTTTACAACGACGCGCCAACCCGGTTATTGGTTTCAGCCGCGCTGGAAAGATGTCTGGTTTCCCGACGCGTTTGTGGGGCCGATGGCTCAACTGCTCGTTGCTTTGGAAACTCAGACTGAGCCAGAGATCAGCGGCCGTGATAATCTCGGCACGATGGCGCTCGTTGAAGCCTGCTATCGCTCGGCAGCAGAACATCGAGCCATCGAAATTGCCGAGATCACTGGCTGACTTTCGACGACGCGTCTCAGGCGAGATACTTTCATTGCTTCGACGGTTCCCATCGCGCCAACTTACAGGACGTCAGCATGGCCAAGTTTCGTTCGATCGCTCCGGACATCTTTCAGTGGACCGATACCTGCAATGTCTATGTGCTCCGTGACGGCGATGCGGCGCTATTGATCGATCTTGGGGACGGCTCCGTGCTGGACCATCTCAGCGAGATCGGCGTGAAACGCGTCGAGTGGGTGCTGTTTACTCATCACCACCGCGAGCAATGTCAGGGCGGAGCGAAGCTGGCGGGCAAGGGCATCAAGGTTGCTACGTCCTTGATCGAGAAGCCTTTGTTCGAGAATCCGACCGCATTCCGCAAGATGCGGCCAACTCTCAGTGATCAGTACACAGTCTATGGCGCGAGCTACGTACGCCCGCCGGTCGATCCGATTCAAGTCGACAAGACGTTCACCAAGATGGACGACTTCACGTGGCGCGGGCAGGAGATCTGGGTGATTGAAACTCAGGGCAACTCGCCGGGCCACACCGCTTATCTGTTGCGGCGCGGCGATGAATGGCTGGCCTTCACCGGCGACTTGATGGTTGACGGTGCGAAGATGCATACCTGGTTCGACACAGAATGGGATTACGGTTTCGCCAAAGGCTTGTACGAACTGGGGAAAAGCGCCGCTCAGATTGCGGGCTACAAACCTGCGCTGCTGATGCCGTCACATGGCCCGGTCGTGCGTGAACCTCGCAAGCAACTTGCCGAGTACGTCCGCAAACTGCGGCATCTCGGCGACTTCTATGTCCGTGGCTATGACATTCAGAAGTTTGACGGTTGCGATCAGGACAACGTCAGCCAACCGACCAAGGTTCCGCATGTGTGGCAGGTGACTCCGCACCTCTTCAAGTTTCGCGGGCCGAACTACTGGGTCAACTTCGCGATCTTGCTGGCCGACAATGGCCGCGCGCTGATTGTCGACTGCGGTTTGTTCAACATCGAGTTCCTTGATACTGCTCTGGCTCGCATGCAGGAACGGATGGGGCTCAAACAGATTGATGCCGTGTTTGTGACTCACATGCACGGTGATCATGCGATGGACGCCAATCACATTCGCAAGAAGTACGGTGCGCAGTTGTGGACGATGGAAGGTGTCGTCGACACCTTCGAACGACCTTGGGACTTTGACCTCGCCGCGCTGCTGCCGTTCTATCAGGACAAGGGCAAGGAGTTCGGGGCACTCAAGTTTGATCGAGTCTTCCGCAACGGGGATGTTATCAACTGGGAAGGGCTGTCGCTGTGCTGCGATTGGATGCCCGGCCAGACGATCTATCACGCGTGTCTGCAGGGCGAGATTGATGGCAAGCGTGTTGCGTTCACCGGCGACAACATCTTCGCGAGCACCGTCGATCCGAAGCAGGGTGGCAACGAAGCGGTTGTTGCTCGGAATGGGGGAACGCTCGAAGAGGGCTATCTCTATGCGGCGAACTACCTGCACGGCATCGCTCCAGACCTGCTGATTGGCGGCCACTGCTGGGTGTTGGAGAACCCTCGGGAACTCGTTGCGCGTTTTCGTGATCGCATGATCGCGCTGCGAGCTGCGTTTCAGGCTTTAAGCGTTGATACCGATTACCGCTACATGTTCGACCCGTACTGGATTCGAGTGGCTCCCTATCGGGTTGTCGTGAAGGCGGGCGAGCAAGCGACCGCAAAGTTGCTCGTGCGCAACTATCACACGACCAACCAGCGGCATCAGATTGCGTTTCAAGTACCGCCCGGCATTGAGGTCTCGCCGTCAACGATTGAGGGAGTCGTCGGCCCAGAAGGTTCCGTGGCCGTCGAAATCGTTATCAAGGCGGCGAAGTCCGCTGCGGATGGTCTGCGAATCGTCGCCATGGACATCACCCGAGATGGTGCCCGACTAGGACAACTTTTCGATTTCGTCGTGCATGTGGGTGACGTACCGATTGCTACCAATACCGGGTTGCCATCAACTGGGGAAAAACCGACGAAGTATTGATTCTCGGTTGCGGTTCGGGATTGAGCGAAAGAACTGAAACACAGAGGAACAGAGGACACGGAGAGGTGGCCTGTAAGGGGCTTCCCTTTGATCTCTGTTCCTCTGTGTTTCTACCGACGTTTTGTCTTTTGCGGCTGCAACGCTTCATCTCACTGCGTGCTCCGCGCCTCTGCAGGAACATTTTCAAGCGACTGGGATTTAAGACGTAGACCACTCTTTCGACTAACGCCCGACCTGATTTGCGGACACGCCGTTGGCTTCGAGGTCGCTCAGGTTCTGCAGCGTCGTTTGAGCGATGCTGGTCAGGGCGTCTGCCGTGAAGAAGGCTTGATGTCCCGTGACGAGCACATTCGGGAACGTCATCAGCCGCGCGAGTTGATCGTCGGCAATGACCGTGTCGGACAAGTCTTCGAAGAAGTAGTCGGACTCTTCCTCATAGACGTCGAGGCCCAGATGGCCGATCTGGCCGGACTTCAGTCCTGCAATGACGGCTGAGGTATCGACGACGGCGCCGCGACTGGTGTTAATAATCATGACTCCGCGCTTCATGGTCGCGATGGTCGATGAGTTAATCAGATGTCGCGTCGATGGCAGCAGCGGGCAATGCAATGAGATGATGTCGGACTGTTCCAGCAGGGTGGGCAATTCGACGTAGGTCGCTCCCGCCGCGAGGCAGTCGGGATTCTGCTGCACGTCATAGGCGAGGATGCGGCAGTCGAAGCCGTTCAGGATCTTCGCGACGATTGCTCCGATCTTGCCTGTGCCCACAACGCCGACCGTGCGGCCATGCATGTCAAAACCCATCAGGCCGTGCAGTGCGAAATTACCTTCACGCACGCGGTTGTAAGCTCGATGAATGTTGCGATTCAGAGCCATGATTAGCGCGACGGCATGTTCGGCGACCGCATGCGGGGAGTAGGCCGGGACGCGAACCACCGCGATGCCGCACTTCTGAGCGGCGGGCAGGTCGACGTTATTAAAGCCCGCGCAGCGCAGTGCGATGAACTTCGTGCCGTGGGCAGCCAGTTGCTCAATGACATTGGCGTCGAGTCGATCGTTGACGAAGACGCAGACTCCGGCATAGCCGCGTGCGAGTTGCACGGTTTCTGAGGTGAGCCGAGGCTCCAGAAAGGTGAGTTCGTGACCGAATCTGGCCGCAGCGGGGCCGAGGAATTCCTTGTCGTGAGGTTTCGAGCTGAAGACAGCGACACGCATGTGAGTTTCCATCCTGCTGAGAGTTGAGTCTGCAGAGACGCAGAAGCAGGATAACTCGTGAGATGCGATTTCGTCTCGCAAGCGAGCTTGGCTGAGGTTCTCGGTGTCGCGGCCGTAGTTCAACAATCAAAAAGAAACCCGGAGTGCGAACAGAAAATCTCTTCGCACTCCGGGCTTCGTTTATCTCAATGCAGCAGGTCGACTAGCGGACGAGTGTGACCCAATAGGTCGCACCGTTGCGGACCATGTAGCCGAAGCCGGCTTCACTGCCGCTCAGCATGATCCCGTGATGGGCCGGCGACCAGATCCAGCCGTTGACGGCGTCTTCCGGTGTCATTGGTCCCGAGTGGATAATCTCGGGAATGCCCATGCTGCTGTGCATGTACCAGCCCGTGTCGCCCATCCATTTGGCGTGACGTTGGGCCAAAATGCACAGCTCCGCGTTCATGCGGAAAGGTGGCAGTCCATTCCTGGCACGTTCCTGGTTCTGAAGCTCCATCATTCGCATGATGGTGGGATGCTTCAACAGCCAGGCGTGCTTGTCTGTCTCTGTGACCTCAGTATCTGCGGCATGCGTACCGACTCCTAAAGTCAGGACGAGCGCCAGCAAACACGTGACGGCGACTCCTTTCAACATTGCCCTTCTCCCTTCACTCTAAACACGAGGAAAAATGCAACGGGAGCAGCGTCGTAAGACTCCCGAAGATTGCTCGCCGTCTCTGAACAGAATGTCCTCAGCGGGTCCAATTCCGCCGACAACTTCTGCGCAGCTACGACGAATCCGTTTCGCCAGACATCTCCATTGAGGCCTCTGAAACCCATGTTCTGGGCGCAGCGGTACCCCAATTGATGAGTGGCGAAATACACACTCGTTGGGCGACCGGCCGGAGTTCCGCAGGGCACTGTGTCGAACCCAAACGACACAATCTCCCCAGATGAAACTGCCACGATTGGCCGGCGGAGCAGTCCAGTGGACGTACTCCAACTCGATCACGTGAAGCGGTCAGAAACCGCTTTGCTCGGATCACGAAGATGCCGCGTACCCAGCCGAAAGGCTTCCCGCCTTCCACCTCACGACGTCGACCTCACATCCCGCGAAGTCGCTCCGAGCGGCCACTGCGATTCCTGACCAACCAGCTCTCGTGACCCAACGAGACCCAGAACGCCAGATTGACAGCAACCCTGTTCCAATCACTCCGCAACCTGCAGGACCGCGAGCCGCCTTCTTGGCGAACTCCTGCAAGAGGTGTCGTTCGACAACACCGAGCAACGAAGTGAACTCTTCAAACTTTCCGATTGCGTGTCATACGCAACCATCACAACTAGTAGGACGGGCGGGAGCCTAGTCGGCTGAGCCGAATGGTTCAAGCAAGTGCCCTGCATCAGATAAGCACATCTGCATAAGATGATTTGGCTGCGCAAGATCAATGGCGGGGCGTTGGTCTCGCTGATTGCGATGGATGGTGTTGGGCTGAAGCGTTCAACATCGTGTTGCCAGCGGCTTCGAGGTTGAGCACGTGCGATGAGTTCGTGTCATATGGCTTATTGCATCTGATAGTCACAATAGTGATGCGTATGCTTTGAGTTCGTTGAGGAGTGGTCACGTCCATGTTGTTCAAGGTGAAGTATCACGCGGGCCTCGCCGATGGATCGATCACGCTTGCCTTTCGGTACTGGCAGCGGCCATCCGTGAAGGCTGGAGGTCGACTGCGAACTCCGGTCGGAGAGCTTTCCATTCGAAACGTAGTGACCACGACGGAGTCGAAGATCTCGGAAGCGGACGCTCGGCGAGCGGGCTACGAGACGCGAGCGGCGCTGCTGGCGGACCTCCAGCAGTCGCGGCGTCCCGCGGCGGATCGGTCGGATGCGCTGTACCGCATCGAGTTCGTTTACGCCGGCGCTGATTCTCGGATTGAGCTGCGAGAGCAGGGGGCTCTGGGCGAAGCCGAATTGGCGGACTTGGTTCGGCGACTCGACCGGCTGGACCGAGCGAGCACGCACGGCGCCTGGACGCGGAAGGTGCTCGGGCTCGTCGCCGAGTTCCCTCGTCTGCGGGCGGCCGACTTGGCCGTCAAAGCGGGTTACGAGAAGGAGGCTTTGAAGTTCGATGTGCGGAAGCTGAAGAATCTCGGCCTGACAGAGAGCTTGGGGACCGGCTATCAACTCTCGCCGCGCGGGCGGGCCTTTTTGTCTGGCGAAGCGAATTCCTGAGACGGTGCCGCTTCAGTCGCTCTGCTGGCTTTGCTGGGGTTAACTCGATTGAACCGCCGGCTGATTCGACCGTTCTGAATGCCGGGAGAGTGCCCAAATTTCAAATTTGGAACCTAGAACCGGCCGTGCGAAACCTAAAGAATACGAGAGCGACTCGGCGGCAATGCTGCGTCTCGGATTCTTAATTGCTCCCCTTAAGTGAGAAGAATTGTCCTCATGAGCGAACTGCATGGACTGATGCGCGACCTGCAAAAGCAGAACGATTCCAAGATCGTTTTCCTGGTGGCTGACGGATTGGGTGGCCTGCCGCTTGAGAAGGGCGGCCTGACGGAACTTGAAACGGCGAAGACTCCGAATCTGGACGCTCTGGCGAAAGAGGGAGTTTTGGGGCTGAGCACTCCCGTGATTCCGGGCATCGCACCGGGTAGCGGACCGGGCCACCTGGGCTTGTTCGGCTATGACCCGTTGGATTTCCGGATCGGTCGTGGTGTGCTCGAAGCGCTGGGCATCGACTTTACCCTCGGACCAAACGACGTCGCGATTCGCGGCAACTTCTGCACGATCGATGCCAGCGACAAGATCACCGATCGTCGCGCCGGCCGCATCGCCAGCGAGATCGCCAAGAAGCTGTGCGAGAAGCTCGACACCATCAAGATTCCGGGCGTCGAAGTCTTTGTGCGTCATGTTAAAGAGTATCGCCTCGTGATCGTGATTCGTGGCGAGGGGCTGGGCGGAGCGGTGAAAGACACCGATCCACAAAAGACCGGCGTGCCAGCTTTGGAACCGGTTGCTACGGACGCTCCGTCGCAGAAGACCGCCGTACTCTGCAAAGAGTTCCTGCGCCAGGCCAAAGAGATCCTCAAGAACGACAGCCCGGCGAACTTCCTCACGATGCGCGGCATCGACAAGAAGCCGCACGTGCCGCCGTACCGCGAGGTCTACGGCCTGAAGGCAGGCGCGATTGCCGTTTATCCGATGTATCGCGGCCTCGCCCGACTGGTCGGCATGGACGTGCTGGATGCCGGTCAGACGCTCGACGACCAGATGAATCGTCTGAAGGCAGCCTGGAACGACTACGACTTCTTCTTCGTGCATTTCAAATACACGGACTCGACCGGTGAAGACGGCAACTTCGCTGAGAAAGTGAAGCGCATTGAAGAGCTGGACGCGGCGATTCCGAAGATCACCGCGCTCAACCCGACGGTGCTGGTCGTCACTGGCGATCACAGCACGCCCAGCAAGCTGAAGTCGCACAGTTGGCATCCGGTTCCGACGCTGCTGTCAGCAGACACTTGCCGTCCCGATCGTTGCGAAACTTTCGGCGAGCGCGATTGTCTGCAAGGTGGCTTGGGTCAGTTCCAGGCGAAGTACCTGATGAGTCTGGTCATGGCTCACGCAGGTCGGCTGGAGAAGTACGGCGCCTAGTTCGATTCATTTCATGTTCCGTCCAAGTCTGTGTTGTTGCAGGCTTGGATGGCATGCAGCTCGAACCCATGCTTCGTCATCGCCTCTAGTAAAAACTGCTCATGAGTACTCCGAGTTCCTTTGCTGACTGCGCCGCGATCGTGACGCAGTTGCGCAGCTGCCTGCTGGAACTCGAGCATGTCACGGAGTCGTTGCAGCTCAATAAGCTGGCAGGACGTGAGTGGTTCCAACTGCTGGAACAAAAGCTGATTCCGCAAGTTTCGGACAGCGCATATCTGGTCGCCGCTGTTTGTGGCGGCACCAACATCGGCAAGAGTGTCGTCTTCAATCACGTCGCTGGAACGAAGGCGAGCGCGGTCACACCTCTGGCTTCAGGGACGAAGCATCCCGTCTGCCTGGTACCGGCCGGTTTCACCGCAACCCACGACCTGAACGCCATCTTCCCCGGTTTTGAGTTGCGGAGTTGGGAACGCTCGGAAGCCGCTCTGGAAGAGTCTCCGAGCAGTCTGTTGTTCTGGCGATCGGATGACTCGCTGCCGCCGAATCTCTTGGTCCTGGACAGTCCGGATATCGATAGCGACGCGCGAGTCAACTGGGATCGCGCGGACATGATTCGCCGCGCGGCGGACGTGCTCATCGCTGTGCTCACGCAGCAGAAATACAACGACGCGTCGGTCAAAGAGTTCTTCCGCCGAGCCGCTGCGGAAGACAAGGTGGTTCTGCTCGTCGTCAACCAAGTCCACCTTCCGGATGATGAGCCGTACTGGCCCTTGTGGCTCAATACCTTTTGCTCGGAGACGGGCATTCGGCCACAGGTGGTGTATCTCACGCCGCACGATCGCGCGGCGGCCAATGAAAACCGACTCCCGTTTTTTGAACGTGCCTGGCCCGTCACCGAGGATGCTCCAGCGACCACTACACACGGGCCGCGACGTCTGCATGAGGACTTATCGGCGCTTCGCTTTGGCGAGATCAAGTTGCGCACGCTCGGTCGTTCGCTGCAACTGCTACTGGAACCCTTTGCGGTCGAGGGCTACTTGAATGAAGTCCGCTCGCGCAGTCAGGAGTTCCAGACAGCGGGCGAACTGCTTTCAACGCACAAGCTGGCGGAGGTTGAGAACTGGCCGTCCGTGCCGAACAGCCTGCTCGTCTACAAGGTTCGCTTGTGGTGGCAGTCTCAACGCAGCGGCTGGTCGGGGGCGATTCACGGCTTCTACAACCGAGTCGGACGAAGTCTCACGAAGGGCTACGCTCTGCTCTACGAAAAGTTTGCTGGCCCGCAAGAGCCGCCGGTCAACGTCTATCGAGCGAAGGAATGGGAAGCGATTCTCAGTGTCGTCGATGACGTCTATCAGCGACTCAACTGGTTTCTGGAGTTGGGCAATCCGTTGCTGCAACCGCGACTGGCTGCACTGCTGGGGGCAACCAGCCGCAGCGAATTGATCCAGACTTTGCGAGCCAAACACGAGGCTTGCGATCTTGAGGGCGAGCTGGAACAACTGGTCCACGAGGAACTGGATGCCTTTCGTCAGGAAAGCCCGGAGTGGTATCAGTCGCTGAGGCATCTGGACGCGATTGCTGCTGCTGCTCGGCCGATGACATCGATCGTGCTGTTCGTGACCGGCTTCGGTCCTGTGGGTCACGTAGTCGGCCAGATTGCAGCTGACGCTGCTGTCACCTCTGCCGTGCACGTTGCAGGAGATGTTGTCGCCGGGAGCGTGACTGCCGCCGTCGGCGAGAACTGGATTTCTCAAGGGGCGGCTGCCGGCGCGGGCTGGCTGGAAGCTCGTTTCCGGCTGATTCACGAGTCATTCGCCGCCCGTCGAGCTGCCTGGCTGGCCGGTTTGTTGCAAGCTCATCTTCTCGGCTCCCTGCCTCACGACTTACAAGCCGCAGCGCACTTACCTGACTCTGCGGAGTTCACTCGCGTGTCAGCGGCGGTGTCGTCCCTGCGTGAGTTCGTGGATCAGACTGTAGCTCGCGCCTAACTTCCTACTGCGAGGCTGGATAACTCACATGTCTATTCTGTCGACTGGCACCGTGGGCATGTTCAAGTGCCATCGCCGCCGAATTTCCATGCTGCTGACGGTGGGTGTTGGCATATTGTTTGTACTGGTGCTCTCGCTGGTATTGTTCGCGATTTTGAAGGCGGCGGGGGATGTCGGAGGAGCCCAGGCGGTGCGAGGTGTGGCTTACGTCTGCTTGACTGCCCTCCTGTGTGATCTTGTAGCGTTAGTGGTGGGAACGGCTCTGGCGGTCATCAGTTTGCTGGACGCTGTTCCTGAGAGGTTTTGCTCAGAGCCTGTTTCTGAATCTGTTTGAGACCGCGAGTCGATCACTATGCCGATTAAGTTCCGCTGCCAGCATTGCCGCCAGTTTCTGGGCATTTCGCGCGGCAAGGCGTCGGCCATCGTGGACTGCCCGAAGTGCGGCCGATCGATTCGAGTGCCGGATCTGGACGGTAACGTGCGGCCCCTGCCGAAGCCGGGGCTCAATCTGAAAGACAGTGATCTTCGCGATGCTTTGGCTGAGCTGGCCAACATCGGGCAGGCTGCTGAGATACCGCAGTCGCTCGTGGAAGACGAAGACTTCAATCAGAAGCTCGGCAAACCCGAAGTGATTGAGCTGCAGCCGGTGGCTCAGGCGAAACCCATTGAAGTGGCGATTGCGACGTTGGATGCCCCGGCAGCGAAACCCGTTGATGAGGATCGAGGCTGGCGGACGACCCGCCAGGCGGATGACGCCTGGAAAGCCGTCGTGGAGATGGGTGAAGGCGATTCTTCAGATCAACCCGTTGCGAGTTCCGAAGCGAGTACTTCCCCGAAGCCTGAGACTGCGCCTCGAGTTGAGCATGATCGGCCCGTGCCCACCTTGCGATCAATGGTGAATCCGTCTTCGATCGTCGCGGTGGTGGGAGTTGCCGCGCTGATTTTCACCGGTGGCTTCTGGATTGGCCGGGTGACTGCGATTCGTTCTGAAGTTGCCGCGAGCGCCAGCGGGACTGGCACCGGCGCGAATGGGACAGAGAACTCGAACAATTCAAACAATGCTGCGGTTGGGAACGCTTCACTGCGAGGCCGCATTACCTACGTTTCGGACGCAGGCAGTCGCAAGCCGGACAAAGGAGCGCGCGTGCTGGTCTTGCCGACCAACTGGTCCGGCAAGGCCAAGCTGAAGCTGGACGGCTTCCGCCTCGGCGATTCGGAACAAGATCGGCGTGTCGCCAAAGCATCCATTCAGGCGATGGGCGGCGACTATGTCACGACTGACGATTCAGGGGAGTACGCTGCAACCCTGAATTCAACCGGACAGTTTCATGTGATCGCGCTGTCGAACTCGCTATCCCGCGCTGACACGGATGACATCAAGCCCGTCGAGACGCTGGTCGCTCAATACTTTGAACGACCAGCGCAGTTGATCGGTCGGGTCTCAGCCTACACAGAGACCGTCAAGCACTCGGGGCCTGAGCCTACGCCTTGGGATCACTCTTTCCAGCGTGAATAGAACTCAGCGATTTCACTCCGGAATGTAGTTCAGTGTGTAGTATGCCGACTTGTGTAATAGCGGCAGCCCGGCTTCGGACTTCAGGCCGTTGCAGTGCAGTTCATGCACGTGGCCTTCCTGCAGACCGGCGACCGTCAGACGCACGGTCTTCTTATCATCCGAGACAGTGATCTTCTCGATGGTAGGTTTCGTGTGATCGACTTCGGGGCTGCCATAGGACGACTGATAGATGTAGGTGTAAGTCTGCAAATCGTAGCCCTTGGCGTCGGCCGCCGTGGCTGGATCGACAGGATGAGTGAATGTCAGTTCAAAGCCATCAGGCTTGGCGTGCATCTCGTGAATTTCGAAGGGAACTTTGCCGGTCCAGCGGATGCGATCCAGCGAGTAGGGCTTCGGACCGCGTGAGCCCCAGCCGCGATTGGTGCCGCCGACGAACAGGCTGCCGTCTTCATGAAACTGCAGCGACAGTGTGCCTGAACCGATTCCCTGCAGGAACGGGATGCAGGCACCCTGATAGTGCCCCTTAACTTTCTCAAGGCAGACCCGCATCACCGTGCTGTCGGACTGATCGCCGACGAACAGTTGATTTGCGAACGGGCCGAACTTGCCGCCCAGCACGTCGCAGGCGATACCACTGGCCGACTTACCCATCTTGGGATACGGGAAGTAGACACAGGTGGGATTCAGCTCGGGAATCTTCTTGGCTTCCACCATCATGCGGCTGCCGCTGACCGGTTCGGTCGGCTTCTTGCCCATCGCGGATTTGATTTCCGGCAGGTCGTACCAGCCAAAGCCGCTAGGGTTACCAACGAACTTGCCAGGCTCGAGGTGCTTCAATCCACAGGCGCCATTCCACGGCCCCTGATTGTCCGTGTAGAAGACATCGCCGAGATGATTGAAGCCGATACCGCCGGGTGATCGCACACCGCTGCAGGTCGGGATCATCTTTCCGTCCGGAGTTACTCGCACACACCAGCCACGGTATGAGACGTTGCTGGTGAACGAGCCGGTCAGGCAGAGCACCACCCAGATGTTGCCGTCTTTGTCGAACTTGGATCCGAAGGCGTACTCGTGGTAGTCGCCATTGATGGACCACTTGTCGCAGACATCCTCAACGATGTCCGCCTTGCCGTCGCCGTTTTCATCCTTCAGCCGCGAAACCTCGCAGCGTTGAGTCGCATAGAGCCACCCGTCTCGTTCCGCGAGGCCGAGCACTTCATGCAGGCCGCGCGCAAAGAGCGAGAACTTCGCGGTCTTTACGTCATCGGCAAGTGCGTTCTCGACGAGGTAGATATCCCCGCGCCGCGTCGAAACCGCGAGCTTCCCCTGATACCACTGCAAGCCACCAGCTTCGAGGTTCACCGACTCCGGCACATTAAACGCCGAGATCGGATAGTAGTCCGCTTCCGTCGGTAGCTTGTCTTGAGCGGATGCGTTTGATCCAACAAGTGCCGACAGAACCAAGGCGGATAGCAGTTTCGAAATCTTCATGCGAGAAGTCCTAATGATACGTCGCAGCCTAAGTTTTGGCCTGGGAGTTTATTGGTCTTAGAAAACAGTGGCGCTAAGCTTTGCAGCTAGTTTGTTCATCAGTGTGCGATGTGAGAGTTCAGAATGCTCTGCGCAATGTAGGACTAACGAGCCGAAGTCATACTTAACGTGCCCCTCAATCCCGGCATCTGTGATCTTGGCTCTACCGGGGTGGGCTCGTTCAGATATCGGTTCCTTGGTGAATGGGTTCGTGCGGGTGACGTGTTCATCCAACTCAAAGATCGGGGATTGCTTAACAACCTCAGCCCATTCGTCGAGGGTGATTGGGTTTAACACACTACGAAAGGGGTGATTGGCTCGGGAAATCACTTTTCCATCCGAACTCATTTTGGTGAACGGGTTCATACACGAAATAACTTTCCAGCCTTCACCCCAGATAAACTCCTCGTTACCCAAGTACTCTTCCAGCTTCAAACGCTCGTGGATGCCAAAGCCATTTGGAGGATCATGCTCCCAGAACCACAACTCATTTGAATTGGGGGCATCACCGCGCATGAAATAGAAGTTGCCGCAACCATCATCCCCGATGTAGATGAACTTGTGGCGTCGCAAGTCTGGTTGATCGTGGTAGTAGTCGTAGCGCCATGTTTCAAAGAAGTGACGAAGCTGATTGATCACAAAGAGTTCCGCATTCGTCTGGACGCCATTTGCGAATCGATGTTCGAGATCTCGCGGAAACGGCTTCATATAGTTCACGAAGGCTCTCGGCAGTTCGAGTGACAAGTGCTTCTCGATGAAGTCGATGTCATCATGGTTCATACCGTGCACCTGCTTCGCGTTCGATGGTGACTTGCGGACGGTAGATCTTGTTTGCGACAGGTCTGGCTCACTGGCATTTGCCAACTCGTGAGCTAACGGACTTTAGGTTGAGTTACCACGAGTAACTCTGTTCAACCCGGCCTTCGCCGTTGTTGAGGTCCAGGTCGACGATCAGTTCTGTCTTGCCACCAACGTTGCGGAGCCTCGCAGCACCCGATGACGGCTTGACGGTCACCTTCAGATAGGTATCGACGATGTAGGCATCGCCTTGTTGCTCGATCTTGCTGCCGGCGGCTGCTCGATAGGAGACCTTCGACCCGGCTGCAGGTGACTTGATTGTCAGCGTGCGGGTGAAGCCCATGTGCTTGCCTTGAGTTGCGGGGATGATCTCGTCGGTGACTTGAGCATCGCCGTAGCTGTAGAGGAAGACTGGCTGACTCTTGGAATTGATGCGGTAGCCTCGGAACTGGTAACCCTGTTCGCGAGCGGCCGCGCCCGGCCAGGACGCATCCGCACCGTCGAGTCGTGCGAAGGGAACGCCGCGCACGAGGCTTTGGACGTTGTCTCCCAGCGGCTTTTGATTGCCGGGGCCGCGACCGATCCAGTGCTTGCCGGCGTCGATGAACTCGTTCTGCCAGATCATCGCAAGGTTGATGTTCTCGGCATCGAAGCACAGGTTGACCTTCTCGGGATATCCGACGGCAATCGCTCGCGGGCTTACCCCCTCGATGAAGTTGCGGTAGATGATCGGTTCTTTTTCGGGCGTCAGTACGATCGCTTCTCGCTGAATGCCCGGCGGAACGGCGGCACTGGGGCCATCACTCAGCCACAGCCAGACCGACTGCATCTGCTTGTTGGCGTCGGCGTCGAGTACATCCTTGATGGTGACATTGCCGAACGGCCACGGGGCAGGCATTCGTGTGCCGGGACGATAGACCTGCGGATTGTCCATATACCGCATGAACCAGTCTTGTCGCAGGCGACTCGCCATCTTGGTGAGGTCCATCGCTTGAATGCCGACAGCCTGATTCTTGTCGAACGGATGACACTTCACGCAGCCGAGCCCCTTGTCGCCCACCAATTTGCGACCGGCAGCTTTCATCTGGCCGAGTGATTCCGTGTAAGCGGTCAGCTTGGCTTCGGCCTTTTCGTCGGCTTTGCGGAACGCAGCTTCCAGATGTCCAACATTGTGACCCGCGAACTTCGGCATCACGGCCAGCATGTAGCCGCGATCCTTGGCTCCATTGTTCAGCAGGTTCTTCAGGTAGTTTTCGTTGAGCTTATCACCGACACCGTTGATCGGCGGCGGGAGCCGGCCTTCGTCACCCATCTCCTTCATCGTGGTTTCGAAGTACGGGTTGCGAGCTTCGTCGATTCCACCAACCTTGCCGCGTTGATGGCAGGCATAGCAATTGAACTGAGCCAGCGAGTGCGCGAGGACCTGTTCGGCTGACCGTTCCGAAGAACCGTCCTTCAATGTCTTGACCGCTTGTTGAATGTGCTGCCGCTGAATGGCACTCAAGTGGTAGTGCGGAGTGTTCGCTGTCGGCGCCGCTGAGAGGCATCCGGCGCTGAAGTTGGCGAGGTCAAACAGCGGCTTAGCGTTCTTCTCGGCCTTGGCGGTCTGACCGTCCAGCTTCAGTTGATGGCAGGCCGCACAGCCGGCTGAAACGAAGATCTGCTTGCCCTTGGCGGCCAGTTCGTCGTTGAGCACAAAGGCATCGCCATCTTTGGCCGCTGCAGGCCGGTCTTGTGTCGGCGTCGCGATCGCAGCTAGCGATTGACGCGGCGTGCCGGGGCCTTCGATCTCGACCTTCAGTTCCCATTCGCCGCCGCCTTGCGTGTAGTCCACAATGATCGGATAGACGCCCTTGTTGAGTCGGCGCTGTCCCTGCTTCTCACCATAGGGATGCACGCCGTCGTTCAGCACGACTTCCCGGTCTTCGATCTGCAGGCGGCTGCCGTCATCCGATCCCAAGTGGAACTTGTAGTTGCCTTCTTTCGCGATATGGATGAAGCCCGTGAACCGCATACCAAAATTGTTCTTGCGGGCCGCGAGTTCCAGATCGAAACCGGATGACATGCCCTTCGTCTTGGGCTGAATCTTGCCGAAGTCCGGCACCTTTTCCCAATCGCCTTCGTAGTAGGCATAGTTGAGGTTGGCCGAGATCTTTACGTCCTTGAAGAAGAACGAAGCGATATCCCGAGCCTGCTTGTCATCGAGGTTGAGGCTCGGCATGCGTCCCGCCGGCCGGGCATCCATCGGATTCTTCAAGAAGGCGATCAAGCTCGGTAGGGTGTACTTGCCCGCGAGGTTGCCCAATGGGATCGAATTCGCGATCGGAGCCGCACCTTGCTTCACCGGCGAGTGGCAGCCGACGCAACCCACTTGATGGAAGAGTTGCTCGCCGCGTTTGACGGCGGCGGTATCGGACATCGCCTCTTGAACCGCTCCGGTCTTGGACAGGTAGTGCACCAGAGCGGTGATGTTGGCTTTGCGTTCGTCTTCCGGGATGCCATTGAAGATGTCCGGCATCGTGGTGCCGGGCTTCCGAGCGTGCGGGCCATTCAGGAACTTTTCGAGTGCTCCCAGTTGGACCCGCTCCCCGAGCTTGTCCAGCACTGGCGCTTGCTTCGCCTTGAAGAGTGATGCCTGCGGTCCGGAAGGCTTGTGGCATGACGTGCAATTCAGTTCCTCGATCAGTAGGCGACCGAGTTCCGCTTCGTCAGGCTTGAACTTCTCCTCTTCGTCCTCGTCCTTCAGAGATTGCTCAACACGGGCAATCACTTTCTCGTAACCGGCGACGATGGCGTGATCGGGAACAGCCGGGGCGTCGGCGGCCAGCGTGGCGAGCGGCAGGCTCAGCAGAGGGAACAGGGCCAGCGTGAATTTGCGAAGAGCCATCGTGTGCAGGGTCCTTCAGGAAGTGTATCAGAGACCGGAGACGCAACGGTGATGACGCTGGCTGCGCGGTGCATCGTGGTCGCAGAGGCCACGGATGCTGTCACGAGCCAGCGGAGTGTGCGGATTCGAAGCAGGAAAATCAGCGGGGCGGAAGTCTAGCGCGGACGTTCGCAAGACAACAAGGATCGGGGGAAAAGTGCCCGTGAGCCCAGCCAGCTATTCGCTCTGCTTGCCGGGAATCAGGCGATAGAGACGTACGATTCCGAGCAGCACGATGAATGCGACAACCGCAATGCCGACCAGAATGCCAAGACCGAGCGCGTCACCAAACAGACGGCGGATGGAAACCACTCCCGGAATCTCCAACTGCCAGAGCCACTTCCAGGAGAAGATCACGATGACCGCCGCCATGCTGAGGTAAGGGCCGTAGGGCACGAAGGGACGATTTGTGAGCGTTCGCACTGCGACGCCGATCAGGATCGCACACAGCGGCGCGAGTAGAAAAATGAACGCCATTGGCTGCCAGCCGAGGAAGCTGCCGATAATCGCCATCAGAGTGACGTCACCGAAACCGAGGCTCTCCTGTCGTAACACCACGGATGAAATGATGCGGCAGAGCCACGTGACGCCGCCGCCCCCGACTAGTCCGGCGATGCTCCAGGCGAGTCCATGCCAGTGCGGGTGATGGCGAATCCACTCAGGAATCCATTGGCCATGAATCTCGACCAGCGGATGATTCCAGTCGACCCACAAGTGCATGATCTGGATATCGCCCGAGGCTGTTGCCAGCAGCACTCCTAGAATCGTTCCGGGAACTGTGATTTCATCGGGGATGATGAAGTCCAACAGGTCTGTGACGGTGGCTGCGACCAGCAACGTGATCAGCGCGAGGTGGCTGATCGCTCGACCGTAAACCCAGAAGAGGTCCGGGCGTACTTCGTGACAGTCGTGCGCATGAAACTGAAAGACGGAGATGACATAGCCAGCGAACAGGCCCGCCGTGAGCAACTCAATCCACGGCCATCTGCCGAAGCTGACAGGCTGAGCATTGTCCTCCAGCTCTCGAAAACGACGGCACAACTTGGTCGACCACAACCGCACCAGATATCCAATAGTCGCACCCATCAAGCCGATGATGGCAGCCACTTCCCACACGTGCTGAGTCACGAAGACATGAATGGCTTGCATGTGGGAAAGGCGGAGACCTCAGGATTGTGCGGCGTCGATGGTTTCGGTGATGGCCATGCGAATGTCACGGAGCGTGAGTGGCACGGTGACGGCGCGCTGCGACTTCTTCAACAGCAGTTGATGAGACCAATCGGCACTCGACTTGGGCAAGACCAGCACGCAGGGCACGTTCTTGGTTCCACACCACAGCAGGGCGTCGTCGCAGACCTGAGCCAGGTTGCCTTCGACAGAATCACCGACCACGACGACGCAGTCCGGCGGATTGGTCTTCAGGCGAGCCAGGGCGCGATCCCAGTTGCTTAACATGAGTGCGCGATAGCCGTGCTTTGTCAGGTACTCGCGCAGCATGTCCTGCTGCTTCGGGCGATCTTCGACGCACAGAATCGTCTTCATCGCACCCGACTTCGAGGCGGCACCTGCGACTGCGGCCTGACGCGGGTCAGGTCCGTACTCAACGAGTGCCTCGCGCAAATCCTTGATCAATTCGGTGGCAGTCTGGTAACGCTCATGCGGATTGATCTGCATCAGGCGGTCGATGATGTCCGCCAGACGTCCGGGGATGTTGGGGCTGATCGAGCGGATCTTGCGGACGCCCGAATAGCGTGAGAACCGCTTGCGGTCGTCAATCGACCTTGACGGTGGGTATGGTGGTACTCCCGTCGCCATCTCGTACAGAGCCGCACCTAAGAAGTAGAGGTCGCTGCGCGGATCGTTTCGCGGGGACCGCGTGCCCTTCTCAATGGTGGCGTATTCAACCGCATGCACGGTCGCGTCCTCGGCTGAGCCTTCATCACCGGCCAGCCCGAAGTCAACCAGCTTGGCGATGCCGGAACTGCTCATCAGCACGTTTGAGAGTTTGAAGTCGCGATGGGTCATCCCTTGAGCGAGCGCGTATTCAAGCCCCTCGGCCATGTCGAGCGCCAATCGCAGAGTCTCTGCAGGAGAGATCACGCCACGGATCTTGACGATGTCTCTGAGGTTACCACCCTCGATAAATTCCATCGTGAAGTAGTGAAAGCCGTCATCGAACCCGACCTCGTAAATGGGCACGATGTTTTTGTGCTTCAGCTTGGCACACAGTTCGGCTTCCCGATGGAAGTGTGCAACAGCCGTTGGATCTTCGGCATACCGCTGCCGCAAAACTTTGACGCCGATCATTTCTCCGTTGTCGATGCGGCAAGCTCGAAACACCCGCGCGAAACTGCCTGAGGCGTTCTGATACATCAACTTGTAGTTGTCGAGGACGATCGGCGACTTCTCGGTTTCCCGCAGTCGCTGAGCCTGATAGTTCGTCAGCACGTTCATGGATTCCAGAGCCTTCAACAGGGAGTCTGGATCCGAAGTGATTAAATAACGAGAACTTGCGTCGGCAAGCTGCGATTCTGTCGCCAGCCGCAGTCTGATCAGCTCACTGGAGAGTTCATCCGTGGTTTGAAATCGCATCGTTTGGCTGGGCGAGTAAGTTGCTTGGGCGGGCATGATGATTGGCGTCCAAATGTCGTCCGTGGGATTCAACGGCCACACTCGGTTTTTGTCATTAGCCAATCACATGCCAAGCGGCTTCGCCCGTGTTTGCGGGATTGATGTGAAAACGGGAAATGTGCGTTTGGTCGAATCGCCTGCGTTTGCTGCGGGCATCCGAAAGAAGTGTAAGTCTTACCAGAGGACGCCGTGAATCACTGTGTTCAAAAAACTGAATCAAAGTTCGATTCTGGAACACTCGTTGAATTGATCAGGGGCTCAGCTTCGCAAGCATGTTGCATGGTTCTCGCGCAGTGACGCATTCCTTTGATGCTGGCTGCGCGATTAGAGCGCCGTCCCGATCTCGTAGATCGGTTCTGTGTCGAGGACCAGATCATTACTGCTGAAGAGCTTGTCGACGGCGGCACGATGGATCTTCATCTTGGTCCCGCCGACTCCAATCGCCCCGTAACACAGCACGCCGCCTCGATCGACGGCCTTGTCCAGCACCTCAACGCCCTCGATTCCTGCTGGCGGTACCGCGTTGAGATCAATCGCGACCTTGAGCGATTTCAAGGCCGCCCTCTGATTTGCTGACAGCAACTGAACTCCGGCTGCACCGGTCGCGATGATCAGATTCACGTCCTGAGCGGCTTTGGTGACGTCTGCTTCCGAGGCAGTCGAGCATCCACTGACCTGCGCGTTGGCTACTCTGCTGCGGACAGCGCTGCAGACGGCTTCCGCCTTGCTGGTGTCCCGTGATCCGATCAGCACGCTGGCGCCACGCTTGGTGAGCAACTGCGCTGCTCGTTGTCCCACCGGACCGGTGCCGCCCAGAATCAACGCTTTGGTTTGAGCCAGATCCAGGTGCTTCGCTGCGGCCAGCACCGCAGCGGCTGCTGTGGTGTTGGAACCATTTGAATCCATCATCACGGAGACTCGAACAGGACCGAAGAACGTCTTCAGTACCTTGGCAAATAGGGCTTCGCCAGCAGCGACTTGACTGCCGCCGACGAAGATCGCGGTGTGCTTCAGGTCCTTTCTC
>JAKFWA010000004.1:0-67709 GCA_021732995.1 Planctomycetaceae bacterium
TTCGAATACATTGAAGTGTTCTACAATCGAGTCCGTCGGCACTCGGCATTGGGCTACCTGTCACCAGCCCAGTTCGCCAAAGCCGTTTAATCCTAACCCGAGCGCCCGCAAAACGTGGGCAAGTCCAGTGCTTAGTCCTTGACATCGAGGGCATGAAGCCTCAATCCAATCCAAGATACCAGTCTTCGGATCTCCTGTTCTCAGCCTCCATCGCACGCTGCGACCTATCTTGACACCACATGGCAAGAGGCCTTCTTCACGGTGCCGCCAGATCGTTGCTCTACTGAGGGTCGTGATCTGAGCCAACTCTTTAACGTCGATGAGGCGAACAAGATCGACAGTTGAGGTGCTAATCATGCTACACCTCTTCTTCATAGACGAATGTTACGTGGTGCCAGTTTTGGCCGCTTTCGATAGTTGTTTTGATCGCTACGGGCCATCGCCACAATGGTATTCCATGTGGGTCGTAAGGACCTGAGACTATGACTTCGAGAGAGTTGCTCTGATCGAGTGTCGGCAGTTCTGTTCCTACCAGCGGTTGACTTGGATCGGGATCGTGGATGACACCGGCACTACGCTGCTTTCGCGGAGCTCGAACGGCTCGTTTGGTGTCTGTTTGTGATGGACGTTTTTTGGTTTCTTGCGACCGAGGCATCTGATTTTCCCTAAATTGAGGTCATATTGAACAACACGACTTGTGTTGAGCAGCACGACCCCAAGATAGGAAAACACCCTGGACCGAATCTGGACCGACCGAGAAGATTCTCTGTCCTACTCTTGTCCTACTTTTGTCCACACTAGCCAAACTTCGTCGTCATTCTTGTGACAGCTCCAGGCATGAGTCTTTGCACGCATGACGAAGTCTTCATTCAAGCGATCTATGTTCTTTTGAAGTGCGCCACTCGTAACCGGTTCGTCCCAAACACTCGAAAGGGCTGTTTGTTTACGAGCCCGCATGTCTGGGCACCCAAACAGGAATACGAAAAGTTCCTTAGGCTTGCGCCGCGCCTTATCGAAAAACGCCTTGAGCTCGCCGTTACGAAGGCGCCTGAAGGGTTCTATATCGGATGCACTCAGAAAACGGCCTTCCAACTCTGTTAGCTCCGTGTCGAGTGCAGCTGATGCTGGTGAACTCATGGTCCCGTTTCTTGCCGCAGCATCGGCAGTGTCTGGTCCCAAAATCGTTAAAGACTGCTTGGCGTCGATGGGTGGTTTGTCTGGATGGTCTTTCGTTCCATCCACAATCGCGGAAGATACAGAATTGTCGATGCTCTGTGAGATCAGAGGACCGCTTGTGCCCTTCTGAAGTGGCACACTTCCGGCCCAACTCGGCCAAACAGTATTCGGGCCAGTAACACGGGGTGCTTCAGTTGTGAGGCCGCAGTCTTCAAGAGTCTCTGACGCAAGCACATATTGATCCTGCGCCCAAAAGACATAGTCTTCGCTCTGGAGAAAACGAATCGAGTTGAGGTCAACAGGACGCGACCAGAACATGATGTTCAGGAACCGACTTGTTGGTGGGAGACGGCTGATTTCCTCACCAAAGGGGAAGTTGCTGATGAAGTCGCGGGACAGTGCGGCACCCGCCCTATGGCAGAGATCTAAGAAACGCTCCGAAGCAGCCACCTCCACCCTTGATGACTTGTCGACAATGCAGATTACCTGGAGATGTCTATACGTTCCGGCCATGATTTGGTCGCCAAGGTCGCAACTTATTGGTCGCAGATCGTGAGCCCCTAGAATCCTCTCAAAGACCTTCTTGTGGGCGTCAAAGGACGGAAGGATTACTTGGCCGTATAGCTCATAGGTGTAGGACGCGGCAGAACCCTGACTAGCTTGTTGATGATCGTCTAATGAAAATATCCCACGGACTTCGAACTTTCCGGGTTCGCACAGCAAGAGGTTTCTACAAAACTTTCGGTCGTAATTCAGAAACGCCTCATGAAGTTTCTCAAAGGTCCGAATTCGATCTTGATCAAGCTGACTAGCCATTTGTTGGGTCCATGATCATCGGCAACTTTTGCGGTTCATCTGTCAATACCCCGTCGATGGCGGATATCCCAGATGCCAGAGCCGCTCGGTAGTGAGCTCTGGCAATATAAGTGCGACCTGACGATTCGATTGAAGCCCCGCGCGGCCAGACCACTTGGATCGGGGCTCCAGGGATGCCTGAAACTAGCATGGTGCTACCTTCAAAGACCAAATTCGTCGAAACCGGCATTAGCGGAAATCTAGTCAGGTTGTCTGCGGCAAGGAAGAATTGGCGAGCCCATCAGCCTAAAAGAGGGCAAGCTCAAATCGAAGCGCGCGAGAATCGTCCAGGTCTACGCTTTGCCTCTATATATGCGGTCGCACAAAGGAGCCGTATGTATTGACCTTTCGCGGCGGAGGCACCTGAGGTTAGGACGCCGGACGAGATAGTTTGAAGCCTCTTTTTCGACATCTGTAAGCGTGGGATGGCGAATACACATCTCAATTTGCCTGTTCGACGACCCGCCACATCGATTTTGGCCAACGTCGTCGAGACCAAGAGCCATGCCAACTGACCGACAGGGTAACGCCCGATGTAAGAATACATCTCTCATTTGGAGATCAGAGTGCTCGGCTCACCAGTCGTGACGGCAGCAAATACATCACTCATTTGCGCAGCGCTTGCGGTCGGATCACCTGGCTACGGCCTCCACCAAGCCGCAACTCGCAGATTTAGCCCGAGTACTTCATGGGGTAGTGCGCTCACTATGGCTCTGGCCCAACCAACGTCGAGCAGCAGGAAGCTATGCCTTCGGACTTTGCAGAGCACTGATCAGATCTGTGGCCAGCTCTTCGTCCAGGCAGTTCTCAAATCGTCCCGTCGCCGCGTTGATGCCCAGGTCTGCTAAAACGTTTGGCGGAACCTCGGTCGGCTTGGGGATGGCGAGTTTCACTCGGACCTGAAACGGGAACTTGCCGCCCCACATCTTGGGGACCAAGTTCTTGCCACCGTTGCACGTGGCCAGCCACAGCCCAAGTAGGCCCCCGATCTCGTAGTGATGCAGCAGGAGATAGTCCCCCGTCTTGATCTCCAGAGGCCAAGGTTTGTTGGAGCCGAACAAACTCTTCTCCATGCAGTCCATGTAGGTCGTGCTGCTGCACTCGAAGAAGAAGGCTCTTGCGGGCATTGATGGCTCACGGTTTGTTGAGACAGGTAGTGACTACAGCCTTTGTTAGCTGAGTCTCGATGGCTTTGACGAGTCCGAGTCAGTCTTTCCATGCCTCTGCTGTCAGCGGCAAGTCGTTGAGTTCTGCACGGGCTTCACGCCACGACGGGAAATATTTGTCGAGAACAGCGATGAATCGCTCGTTGTGGGTTGGTTCAAGCAGATGAGCCATCTCATGGACGATCACGTATTCGAGAAGCTCCTTGGGCTTCTTCGCAAGCTCAGTGTTGAGTCGAATGTTGCCAACCCTGTGATTGCAACTGCCCCACTTCGTTTTCATGCGTTGTACGAAGAACCGGTTCACGGTTACTCCCATCAGCCGTTCCCACTTCGCAACTAAGGGCGGAACGGCAACTTTGACCTGCTGCCGATACCAGTCTTCCAGAACAACCCTCTTCCTTTCCTCACTTGATCCAGGGCGAACTTGCAAGACGAGCTTGCGGTGACTGAGCTCCACGTTCGGTGCGCCGTCTCTCTCGTCTAACGTCAGCAGATACCGCTTCCCCCAAACGTAATGGCTTTCTCGCTCCAGGTATTCTCGGGGAGTTTCCCGTTCCTGTGATTGCATCTTCTTTTGCTGCTGACGAATCCAGCCGATCTTGGAGATTGCGAATGCTCGGATGACGTCCAAGTTCATCCGCAATGGAGCGGAGATCCTCACCCTACCCGTTGGGGGGTTAACGCTGAGGTGGACGTTCTTGATGTTTTTGAAAGCGACATCCAGCACCATGTCGCCCAGCGTGATCTGCGGAACCATTAGTATTCGCGATGCTTCTCGATGATAAGAAAGATTCGCTCGACTTCATCCCCGTTCTGGAGGATGTCAAAGAGCGCTCCCTTAACGACCAACTCCCTCGCTCGAACTCCGCGCCAGCCATCGGGTCGAGCTGCCTTTACGGACTCGTCAATCTGGATTGCCAGTGCTTCATTCTGCCCCAGATTGTTGTAGAGAGCACGTCTACCGGGCGTGTTGAGCAGCTCCGGCGTGCTGTCGGCCCGTCCAGATTGGACACTTTTGGCGATGAGAGCGATCCGCTTCAGGTATTGCTCGTAGTCAATCCGCTTGGCTCGTAGGTCGGCAATGATCTGATCGAGCAACAACGACATCTTGTCGTAGAACGCTGGATCGTTGAGATGGTCCTTAATGATCTTGCTGCGGACGTTGTTCGCAATCGTCTCGGCAATCGCATCTTGATTGCCTTTGATGCCATCAGGCAGGCTGTTGATCGCATTCGCGATGCCGGTCTTGAGAATCAGCTCCAAGAGAGGGATGTCATCGAAGGGCGAGATCTTTCGTGGCTCTGCGGCATTGATGTACGTGTCGATGAGATGCCGCATGTCGGCTTCGTAAGCTTTCAGATCGATGGTCTCACCACTGGCTTTGCGAATGAGGTCGCGTAGCTTCACGTAGTGGTCGAGTTCTTTCTTGATCCGAGTAATGTCGGCAGGGGTGTAACCAGCCCCTTCCAATTCATCTGCGATGTTGGCATAGGCACGAACCAGGCTTGCAGTTGCTTTGTACAAGCCTGTTCGTTGCGGCTCACGATTCTTGAGATCTTCAGGAACTTCAGTGTTACCGCAGAAGTAATGAATGTGCTCCAACTCACCCTTGGGTGGATTCACGGGCTCACACATCAGAGCCAAGGCTTCCAAGGCATTGTCGAGCCGTTCGCGTCCCTTCAGCAGTCGGTCTTCAAGCAAGACATCGGGACTTACGCCGCCATCGCTGTGATCAAGCTCTGAGGTGTAGACAGCAATCGCATTCTCGACCTTCTTGAACAGGTCTTTGTAGTCAACGATGTAGCCGAACTCCTTGTCTTCGCCGTCCAGTCGATTTGTGCGGCAGATGGCTTGGAACAAGCCGTGGTCCTGCATGCTCTTGTCGATGTAGAGGCAGGTGCAACTCGGAACGTCGAAGCCAGTCAGCAGCTTGTCCACAACGATCAGCAACTTCATGTTGGCTGGTTGTTCCTTAAACAGCTTCTTGACGTTGTCCTCGTAGGTCTCGGTTGGAGATTTGTTCGACGCAGCGGCCACGTCTTTCAACAATGCCGTGTAGGTGTTGTAAATGAATTCCTTGTCGGTTTCTGTATTTGCTCCGGTGTCTTCTTCAGTGATGTCTTTGGTCTGAGGGTTGTAAGACGTTACGACCGCACACATTCCCTTGAATGACGTCTTCTGAAACAGCTCGAAGTACTTACAGGCTTCGTAAATGCTGGAGGCGACCAAGATGGCATTGCCTCGGTCGTTGTTGAGACGTGGTCGGACACTGAAGTCGAAGACAATGTCTTGCACCACGCGCTCCATGCGGGAGCGAGAGCTGAGAACGTTCTGCATGGTGCCCCACTTCTCTCGCAGGGCTGCTTTTTGCCAATCGTTCAGAGCCTTCGTTTTGGCGTCAAACCAGGCATCGATCTTGTCTTGAGATCCAAGCTGTTGATCGATGTCACGAGCTTCATAGATGAGGTCTAGCACCACCTCGTCTTGGACGGCCTCGCTGAACTTGTAGGTGTGAATGTAGTTGCCGAAGACCTCGCGGCTCGTCTGATGGTCCTGCTTCAACAGCGGCGTTCCCGTAAACCCCACGAAGACTGCTGCGGGCATCATAGCCTTCATGGTGCGGTGCAGCTTGCCGCTCTGCGTGCGGTGGCACTCATCAACAAACACGAAAAGTTCGCCGACAGATTGGCATGGTTGGGATTGGAGTTCCTTGATGAACTCTTCGAAGTTCTTCACGTCTTTCTTGCCAAACTTATGCACCAACGAGCACATCAACCTTGGCTTTGACTGGCCGAGCAATCCCATCAAGTCGCGTCCGCTGCTGGTCCGAGTGATCGTCTCGCCTGCTTCCTTGAAGACGCCTTCGATCTGTTTGTCTAACTCGTCGCGGTCAGTGACGATTAACACTCGGCCATTCGGCTTGTTCTCCAAGATCCACTTCGCCAGCAGCACCATGACGATGCTTTTGCCGCTGCCTTGTGTGTGCCAGATGATGCCGCCCTGGTAGGCGTTCACGTGTTCTTGAGCGGCCTTGATGCCGAAGTACTGATGCACTCGCGGCAGCTTCTTCACGCCACCATCAAACAGCACAAAGTCGTAGATCAGTTCGAGCAAGCGCTCTTTGGCGCACATCTTCAGCAAGTACTTATCGAGCTTAAACCGACTGTTATCGGACTCGTCTTCCTTCCAGGTGAGGAAGTACTTCTCGCCTGTCTTAATGGTACCGTACTTCAGACCCTCAGAATCGTTGCCTGCGAAGATGAACTGGACCGTGCTGTAGAACCACTCGTTGAACTCAGGTTGTTGATTGGAGATGCTCTGACGGATGCCGTCTCCAATGTCCCTGCGGCTGTTCTTCAGTTCGATCACACCAACCGCGATGCCATTCAGATAGAGCACCAAGTCAGGACGACGCTCGTGATTGCCCGAGAGCGTTACTTCTTCGGCAATCGCTAGCTGATTCAGCGATCTGAAGCGCCAATCCACGAGATGAACCGTCACGGTAGCCTTACCGGCTTCCTCTTTGACGGGCACGCCATAGCGGAGCAGTTCGTAAACCGCCTTGTTGTTGTCGTAAAGGCTGCGATTTGGGTTCCTCGCCTCAGTCATCAACTTATCAATCGCTCGGCTGATCACAGAGTACGTGTAGCCCATCCTGACCAGATACTCGGTCAACAGCTCGACGTCGATGTTGCTGTTGTTAGGTCGGTCTGACCAATCGCCGAGGTATTGATATCCGAGTTCCTTTCGAAACAGGGCAATGACTCGATCCTGAGTGGCTCGCTCTTTCTGACCCACATTGCTCATGGTGGCCCGCTGAATTCGTAAACGGAGTTGAACAGCAGTCTCGGCGTCATTGTCTTTACAGATTCAGACCTCACTCGTGGGCAGGAACGTATTCGAGCTGTTCATGCTGAGCAAACGGAGAGTGATTGCCTTCATAGCAGTTCGGGCAGCACTTGGGACTTTGCAGCCACATTGCCGGTGCCCTGCTCCTTCCGTAACATTCTTTTGGTGGTCAAATTGGCGAGGTAGTGCGATGGATCAAAATGAAAAATGCGATCGGCTCATTGAGGCGGCAAGTGCCGTGTTGAATGCCGCTCCAAATCGTCGACTCAATGTGGTCGTTCTCAACAAGGCCCTCTTCTATCTGGACTTGGCCTCGCTGCGGGATCGTGCTGCGACCATCACAGGCAACACCTACATCGCCATTCAACAAGGACCGGTGGTCGCGAGGTATCCGCAACGTCTCATCGGTCAACTTGAAGCTCGTGGGCTTGGGAAGCAGATCAGCGAATGGAACGGTGCCAAGCCGATCTTCCTGGAAACGTACCCTGAACATTTCAAGTTTATTGATGCTGATGCCATGAGCTTGGTATCCGCCGTGACAGCCTTCTTTTCCGATGCCACGTCACGCCAAGCCTCAGACTACTCACATGAAAATCCTGGCTGGCAGTTGGCTTGGAATGAGTACCTCAGGACCAACAAGCCATCAGCCATCAACATGCACGTCGCGTTGCAACAGATCGTGGAAGACGATCCGTGGATGGACCTGCCGCTGATGAATGATGATGAGATCCTGGCCGCTGCGGATGCTGGAGTCGGAGTGGACTGGTAATGCACTACGCGCCGGAAGACGGAAAGTGGCAGGTTGCTGAGCAGGCTGTGCTCTTGTCTGAGTTGCGAGAGCGGATGACGGCGGAAGAGTACGAGCAGAACAAGCAGGCTCTGAAGGTGTTCCTCTGCGGTTATTTTTCGACCGGCGATTGCCGTAACTCTCAGGGGAGTTCCATCTCTCCCATGAAGGCATCGCCCCAGGGTGGCAAGGTGTTGAAGGTGCGGTGGGCTTATCCGGGTTGTGGGAAGAGTGGCAGCTTGCGGCTGGTGGTTGTGGCCTACTGCGACCAATTGAGGGTTCACATTGCTCAAGCGTTTGATCGACGTGAAGACCCCACAGATGACGATGTTCGGGATGCCGTAAACGATCTCTAACCGCTGCTGTGCTTACCCCTTCACCAACTTAAAGCTGATCTCATAGCGATAGAACGTGATCGTCGGAGTCATCGTTAGAGCCCGCTGGATACCCTTGTCGTCTTCCAGAGCGATGATGACTCCGTGAACGGTTTGGCCAGGCTCTGCGAGTTGTTCTTGAACGTAACCCATGTAACGCAAGATCTGCCCGACGACTCGGTCGCTGGCTCGGCCTCGTTTGAGTTCCACGACCAGCAACCGCTTCTTGTCCTTGCTAATGGCCAGGATGTCTAACGGGCCGGTGTCGGTCGGGTACTGCTGACCGACTTGCTCTCCGTCTTCCGCAAAGATGTCGAATTCCTTGCCGAGTTCTGTTTGCGACCAATTCTTGACCAAGAAATCTTCGAGATGTTTTTCCATTGCGAAGCTCGCGGAGCTTTCTACGAGCTGTTCTTCCGCTGCGGCTTGAGAAACGGAAACGCCAGCAATGAGGTGGTCGATCTCTTCGTGGTAGCTGCTGATGTCGCTGACGGTGCCAGGACCACCTGACGAATTCTTGAGTGCCTGACTCATGTCATCGCGATCGAAGCTGGCTTCCAACCACTTGACCTGACGACGATGTGGCAGAATCTGGCCGGGGGCGTAGTAGTAATCGCCACAGACTTCTCCGACGCGATATCTGCGATTGCCATCGGGACACAGCACGATGTCGCCCTGCTGAATGCCTTTGGAGATGGTCCAGATCGCACCGCAGGCAAGGCCCGCTCCGATCTTGGTCTTATCCGGATGCGTGGCTAGGAAGATCGGAATCAACGCAGCGTTGAACTCTTTCCATCCATCCTTGAGTTTGTCGGTCAGGTCTTCGTTGACGTCGTAATGGGCTCCAATGAAGTTCCCAGCTAAGCACTCCGCAGAATGGATACTTTTCTGCCCCAACATGACTCGGTAGTAGCTTTTCATACGGACCTTAGATCAAACGAGTACGACCGGCTAACAGTTCCTGCATCATCCCCTGCTTGAGCAGGCGGGTCTTGTCCCGTTTCTGTTCCAGCGCGGCCAGCTCCGCGTCCATGTCCGAGAGCACCTCGGCGATCGCTGTTTGCTCGGCTGGTGATGGCAACGGGATGACCATGCCCGCAATCATTTCCATGCGTACCGAATCAACTGACGACTTCGCAGTCATCGACATGATGCGGTCATAGAACCGCGTGCTGAAGACGAGGAAGAAGAATCTCCCAACGAGACGCGGCGAGAAGTCGCTGATCTTGTAGACGCGCTGGTGGATGTCGAACTTGCCGTTGATGTAGTGAAACACTTTGCCTGTCCCGACACCGTCGCCAGCAGTGAGTACGGCCTCGCCGTCGAAGGAATAGCTGTTGATTCTCTCGACCGTCGATGACCTCACAAAGAATGGGTAAGCGCCGTCTTCGATTCGGTCTTGAGTATTTCGCGAACCGGTTGTGATCGCAGCCAGTGGCCGTATTCGTTCGACTTCCCAATCCTCCGGGATCTCGCCGATGTCAGTCTGCTGGAATCGCGGGTTGGCGGGGGCGAAGCCCGGCAGGCGTTGGCGGCCGGTGAGGAGTTGCTGCATGGCGGCCTGTTTGAGGTCGCGCTTCTTGACGATGAGCTGGTCCAACGCGCCGATCAGGGCATCCACATCGCTCAACGCCCCCGCAATCGCCCGCTGCTCGGCTTCAGTTGGTGGAAGAACAACCGGAAGCTGATGTTGGGCCTTGATTCCGATATAGGCGCGGGTGCCTCCACCAGCCAGTGCCTTCAGAACCGACTGAAAGCCAGTGCTATCGAAAAAGTGACGAAGGTAGAGATTGCTGAGTCGATTCTTATCGGCCACTCGATAGTACGTGACCTGCGGCGTCAGCATGACGTAAGGGAATGGTATCTGGCCGACGATTGCAGTGTTGCCGATGGTCGCCTTGTGCGTGAGCAAAACGTCGCCCGATCGCGAGAAGCCTTTCCTAAGGGAATCCGCCTGTTTCTTTCGGATGAAGGAGCAGTTCACGAGATCTACCTGGCCTCCTTGAACATTGTTCGCCATTACGAAAGGAATGCCGTAATCGACGAAGTCACCGCTCTTGGGATGAATGTTGCCGTGATTCCCGTCAAGCGGCTTTTCGATGATCCCATCTTCGATCAATTGGCCGACCGTTCCGTCACGCCAATCCTCCGGGATGACACCCACTGCGGTCAGCTTGTATCCCGGTTTCAGTTCCATACCGCCCCCATCTTCTGGAGGTGCTCGGCGACGCGGGCGGACAGGGACTCGACCTGCTCGGTCAGGTTCGGCAGCGGGGACGCATAACGCTCGGCAAGTTGACGGACGCGACCGGTCAACGACTGCGAGACGCGATCGAGTTCACTCTGCACATCAGCAGCCAGTCGTGCCAACCACTTGTCGTCCACGACCAACGTCTTGATCTCGACTTCCGTCAGCTTGCCGTACTTCTCGACGACTTTCGCATCCAGCTCTTTCTGCACCTCTTTGACTTGCCTGTTCGTCTCCGACTCTTGCTCGGTCAGCTCCAGATATTCCGTCAGCAGTTTCCGCTCGTCTGCTGCTTCAGTATCCGACTTGATGACCTTTAATCGAGCCGTCACGGCTGCCTTGGCGATGCCGCCTTTGTCATCCAAGACATCCGCCAACAAGCCTTCTTCACCGCTGTGTTCTTCCTTCAGTTCTTCCAGTTTTTGCGAGAGCACCGCAGCCTCTGCTTCCAACGACTCCAACCATGCCTGCTCTTCCTGAAAGTAACGAGCAATCACAAGCGAGGGCGGAATGAGTTCAGCCTTGTACTTCAACTTGCCGACCGCGATGTCAGCCTTCTCTTTGGACTTGGCATCTTTCTCCACCACCAGCAGCTTCAACTTCGCAGCCTCTAACCAGCCATCGCCGACGATCATGTAGATGTCGTCCTGCATGGTCTCAGACCAGTAACTCATCAGGTGCTGATAGACGTCGTAGGGATCAACCAGTCGAGCACGTTGAAAGTCCTCTAACAGACTTTCTGAGAGTGTTTGAATCAATGCCTTAGGCTTGCCGCCGACGGCAATCCCTTGCAGCAGTGGTGTCCTAGTCTTCTTCCAGCCGTCGAAGAGGGCCGTCACAGATGCATTGAACGACATGAACTCAGGATGGCCAAAGATCGTGGCTTTGATGTCAGCAGCGGGAACTCGGAGTTGGCTATACCCCTCACGTGCGGCTGGCTCGAACAATGCCTTGCGGACGTTCGGAAAGACTTCCCAATACTTGGCCAAGTCGTCGATGTCCCGATTGGGAATTCCACCTCGCAAATGCCCGTCAATATCTTGCAGGTCTTCCGCGTCCGTACTGTCGATGTAACGCGGCAGATTCAGATTGAAGTCGTTCTTCGGATCGCTGATCTCTGAGACCGGCACCATCCGCGAGTACTTGGGAGTCTCAAGCTGACGGCTGAAGGTATCCACGATCTTGTGGATGTCCTGATCACGCAGCCGGTTCTTGTTGCCGTCCTTCACGAAGCCCTTACTGGCATCAATCATGAAGATGCCCTTGCGAGCCTGAGCGTCGGCCTTATCCAGCACGATGATGCAGGCTGGGATTCCCGTTCCATAAAACAAGTTGGCGGGTAACCCGATGATCGTCTTGATGTAGCCACGCTGAATCAGCTTGCGCCGGATCTCTGCCTCGGCATTACCCCGGAACAGCACACCATGCGGCAGAATGCAGGCCCCTTGGCCACCACTCTTCAAGGACCGGACAATGTGCAGCAAGTAGGCGTAGTCGCCTTGCTTGGCTGGTGGGGCTCCAAAGGTTGAGAACCGTTCGTGCGGATCGTTTTCCAGATTGATGCCATTGCTCCACCGCTTGTCGCTAAACGGAGGATTGGCAACCACGAAGTCAAAGGTCTTGAGCTGACCGTCATCCGTCGTGAAGAGCGGATTCGCCAACGTGTTCCCCTGCTTAATCAACGCTTCCGGGTTGTTGTGCAGAATCATGTTCATGCGGGCGAGACCCGCCGTGGCAGCATCCTTCTCCTGCCCGTAGATCGTGACCTTCGTGCTGGCATCATCAGCCACCTTCAACAGCAGCGAGCCAGAGCCACACGTTGGATCGTAAACCGTCGTCGCACTGCTGGTGTTTGCCTTCCCGATCCCAATGATCTGAGCCATCACTCGGCTGACTTCCGCAGGCGTGTAGAACTGCCCCTTGCTCTTGCCACTTTCGGTGGCGAAGTGACGCATCAGATATTCGTAGGCATCGCCCAGAATGTCGTCGCCATCAGCTCGGTTCTTGCTGAAGTCCAGTGCCTTGTTCTCAAAGATCGACACCAGATTGGTCAGCCGATCCACCATGTCCTTGCCGGTGCCCAGCTTGGTGGCGTCGTTGAAGTCCGGCATGTCCGACAGTTTGTTGGCCAGAGCCAACGGAGCGATGATCTTCTTGTTGATCTGATCGCCAATGTCGGTCTTGCCCTTCAGAGCGACCATGTCCTTGAAGCTAGACCCTGCCGGGATCGTGATGGGCGCATAAGGAACACCGGCGTACTTGTCGCTGACGTATTTCACGAACAGCAGCACCAGCACGTAGTCCTTGTACTGGCTAGCATCCATGCCGCCACGCAGCTCGTCGCAACTCGACCAAAGCGAGCTGTAAAGTTCTGATTTCTTAAGTGCCATGAAGTCAGTTCAGTGAGATCGTCGAAGGTGGAGTTCGCGAGAGAGCATTTCAGCCTGCTTAGGTCGCGGAGAATCAATCGTAGCGTCCCGCTCTGCCCTGCTCGATCATCTCGACCAACGCCTAACCGCCAGCCACAGCTTGGCCTAAAACCCAATGTTCGCCGCCGTATCGGCAGTTTTCGCCTTCTTCGCCATCGTAGGTGTGTCGCTCTGAGTGGGTGCGTTGTCGTTAGCTCATCTGAGTGGCGCCGAGTTTTAAGAAACCATAAGCCGAGCTGTTCAGTCATGGAATCGTTCGCACTTCTTTCCAGACTTAACTCACCGCTGTACTTTGGCGTGGCGAGCAACTCACGCCTGAAAAGTCGGTCATTTGAAGGCGGAGAACTAAGGCGGCGCCAATGAGACGCTTGAACAGAATTGGGCTCATGAAGAAACCAATTACACGACTCATTTGCATTTGACAGTTCGTGCGGATTTTGTGGCCGAGCATGCCTGTGGAGTCGCTGGGGCGGTGCGTCAGCCGCTGGATTACCGTACGCATTCGTGTCATTGTGTTTGGTGGCTAGTGTCTGTGTTTGGGTTCATGTGGCTTGTTGGCCAACGCTGCTTATTGAGCACTGCTTTCGGAATGGATCTGCTATGGAACAACCTCAGTTACTTCCGCTGCATGAAATCCAAAACTCAAGACGCCCGGACTGGTCGTCGCCAGCACTCATACTACTTGGGCTATTCGTGGTGGCAGCGCAGGGCTACAGCCTATGGAATGCACGTAACCTCGACTCTGAGCGGTTTGAGTGGCAAACCGGGAAATCCCAGCGGGAAAGAGACGTCGAGCAGGCTGCCGAGCAACGTCTACGGAATGAGACCTCTGCTCTGAGCGAACAAACGCTGCTACAAGAGACGTCGGCTGAACTCAGTAAACTGAAGGCCGATCGTGATCGCGCTCAAGCAGAACTTGCCAAGTTTCAGCGAGATCTGGAACTTGCACGACAAGATCATACCAAGTCCCTGGCGGATCGAGATGCCGCGAGCCTCCAAGCAAGTGCGACCAAGGCAGAGCAAAAGATTGCAGAAGATCGCATCGCGGCGCTGAAGACGCAGGACGCGGACATCAAGGTGGAGATATCTAGACTTCAAGCGCATCGAGACCAGCTCGCAAAGTCCACCGCCGATGAACTGGCCGCCGCTGCAAAAGCTGGAGTCGACTTGGCTGCCGGTCGTAAACAATTGGGCGACGTTGAGAAACAACTCGCTTCCGTGCGAACTCAACTTTCCGATCTACAAGTATCTGCGACGAAGGCCTCCAGTGAATTGCAGTCCGCCGTGACTGAACAAGGGAAGGCGCTCCGCCAGCGCGAGCAGTTACTCGCCGAAGTTCAGACATCCGAATCGCGGCTTAAGGAAACGCAAAAGGCTGAAGAAGCGTTGCAGTTGAGCAGCAAGATGCTGAAAGCCGCTGTCGATGCCATGAGCCAGGACAAGGCTGAGATTGAGAAGCTCAAAACAGAGAAGGCTGAAATTGTAAAAGAAGTAGCTGCACTCACAGCTGACCAAACGACGGCAAACCAACAGCTTGTGACTTCGCGTAAGCAGCTTGAATCACTGCAATCGAAGATCAAAGAGATTCAAACGTCAATCGTGAAAGGCGCCGAAGATTTGCAGGCAACAAGTGCTGATCACTCAAAGCTCTCACAGCAGCGTGATCTCCTTTCCGCTGAGATCACTGAGCTGGATAAGCGAGTAGCTGCGGCCAAAAAGCTCGAAGAGGTATTGCTCGCAACGAAAAAGGAGCTTGAGTTAGCGAACCAGCAAATGGCCGTCGATAAAGCTGAAATTGCTAAGCATAAACAAGAGCGGTTGGTGCTCGCCAAATCTCTAGAGGACGACAAAACGACGGCAGCAGCTGTCGCTGACGAACAAAAAGCGGCCGAGCAATTACTTGCTTTGAATCAGAAGAAGTCAGATGCCCTTCAGGCGAAGCTCAAAGAGGTGCAAGGGTCGATTTCCAAGTTGACTGACGACCTCCAACTCGCAGTTACCGAGCATGGGAAGGTACTTCGACAACGGGAGGTACTGTTGAACGAGGTAACAGAAGCTGAGAAGCGACAGGCGGCCCTTAAGAAGGACGAAGAGGCAGCGACATCCACCGTTCGCGAACTCCGCAAAACATTGCAGCAGCTTGCACTGACTAGATCTGATCAAGAAAAGGCAGTTAGCGATTTCGAGTTGCGTTTGCTGGAATTGCAAATGGAACTCGATATCAAGAACAAGGAACTCGCTGCACTGCAGAAGAAGCTTGCCGAGACCAAACGCAACGTCACAAATGACGCCAAGGCGGAGAAGCCAGAAGGTGCAACGGATGCCAATAAAGACAAGCCATCCACTGAACCCGACGGAAAGAGTGACAAGTGATTGATCTCTTTTGGACCTCACTTGGGTCCACAACAGCTTCCCTGATCGCGTTGGCGGCTACTGGTTTTGCGCTCTTCGACGCCAGACGCCGCATCCGCATACTTGCAGATAAAGAAGCACTGCTTCCTGAGGCAGTCAACTATCCTGCGCTTAAAGCAGAAGTTGAAGTACTGCGCAATTCAAAAGATCAACTTCTGCAAGAGTCGGATGAGGCGAAGAATCTATTGATTCGCAAGAAAGTCGCAGAGCAATGGCTTGAAGCGAATCAAGTCGCCTATGAGAGGGCGTCTCGTGAACTACCAGGCCTAAAAGCTGAAATTGAAATGGTGACAGAAGATCGCGACAGGCAGATCGCCGAACGTGACGAGGCGATGGCTTCGTGCGATCTCATTCGTCGCGAACTTCAGGGGCTGGAGCACGCCATAGAGCCCGCCCGTCAAGAGCTACAGAGGTTCGAAGATGCCCGGTCTTGGATGGTAGTGAATCGCGAGGACTACGATCGCCTGGTTCATGACTTGCCACGCCTTGAAAAGGAAGCTGAGGAATTAGAGGGCTCGATTACCAACAATCGGATAGCGCTTGCTAACTTTGAAGTCTCGGTAAAAGCCAAGGAAACTGAGCGAGACTTTCTTCTCGATGAGATTGAGCGGCTTCAAGGAATTGTGAATGGGCTCGAATCCGACCATACGAGTCGCGTAGACGACATCAGTCAATTGCAGGCACGACAGGCAGGCTTGCTTAGCGAGGTAGAGCAGTATCGAGTTCAACGCGACGGTGCTCTTGGAGAACTCACCCAAGCTCAGTCCGAGCTTCGCGATGCTAGTCGCAACTTGGACCGTATTCGCGAAGAAATCAACGATGTGGAAGTAGATCGGGCGGTCAAACTTGAGCTGGTTCAATCCCTCGTCCGCACGAAGAAGACATTGGACGAGGAGAATCAGAAGCTTGAGGAAGAAAAAGTAAGGCTCACTGCAAATATCCAAGACCTTCGTAAGGAACGAGAAGCCGAAGTAAAGCGGATCAACGATCAAATTGATGCTGCCATGCAGCGATGGAAAGCTGCGGGTGGGGACGACTCAATGAAGCTCGCAGAACTCTGGCGACCGGTATTGAGGGACGGCGAATTTCCCATTCAGTATTCGACCACAAATGCAGGAAGCGAGCAGGAATCGCTTGAGCGAACGGGCCACCATCTTGAGAAGCTTGGTCTGAGATTTGGTCAGCGCGTTCTCAATGCGTTTCACACCTCGCTTAAGGTCAACGAGATGTCACCGCTGGTCGTTCTGGCCGGAATTAGTGGCACCGGGAAGAGTGAGTTACCGCGACGGTATGCAGAGGGAATGGGAATACACTCTCTCACCCTCGCCGTTCAACCACGTTGGGACAGTCCTCAAGACATGTTCGGCTTCTACAACTATCTCGAAAGTCGCTACCGAGCTACTGAATTGGCTAGGGCACTCGTCCAAATGGATCGGTATGCGACGGAACGCGGTAGCGAATGGAACTTCCCGGACGAGTGGTTGGATCAATCGTTATCCAATCGCATGTTGTTGGTCCTGTTGGATGAAATGAACCTCGCACGAGTAGAGTATTATTTCAGTGAATTTCTCAGCAAACTAGAGACGCGGCGAGGCATCAACCGCGATAATCCTAGCGAACGTCGTAAGGCCGAGATAATGCTTGAAGTCGGTTTGCAGGCTTCAAAAGGCGAGGATGGAAAGCAGGCAATAGCGCAGCAGCCTACTCTCCCATTGTTCGTTGATCGAAATGTCCTGTTTGTCGGCACTATGAACGAGGATGAGACCACTCAAACCCTATCGGACAAAGTTGTTGACCGCGCGAATGTGTTGCGGTTCGGACGCCCGAGAAAACTCGGTTCCGGAACTAACGAATCCGAGTCCAAGCCGACAAATGCATGGTTACCCTTTGACACGTGGAACCAGTGGGTTCGTAGTGATGATGCACTGACAGGGCAGGCTCGAAGCGATGTCGATGGGTGGGTGGACGAGTTGAATCATGCGATGCAGTCGATAGGTCGCCCTTTTGCACATCGAACTTATGGCGCGATGCTGTCATACGTGGCCAACTACCCCAACCCGGATCAGTACAAGGTCGCAATGGCGGACCAAATTGAGTTGAAGTTACTACCAAAGTTCCGGGGACTTGATCCCTCGGATTCGACCGTTCGCAACGCACTCAGCACAGTGCAGTCTGTTATCGATAAAGTTGTGGATGAAAAACTTTCGTATGCAGTTCGAGAGGCTTCCAAAGCGAGCGAACATCAGTTCATTTGGCACGGCGTGGATCGGATGGACGAGCCATGAGTCTGGTAAATGCTCCGTGGGAAACTCGAAGTGACGTAAACACTCTTGCAGAACGCCCTTTTGTCGTGCTGCCTGGTGATGTGACTCGTGTCTCGTGCGATGTCTTGGCCGATGCTCTGCCATGCGTAGGGGAATGGGTTGACCAAGAGGGAAAGCGTTTGAAGAGATTTGAGTTACCAGCATCAATCTCGGGGGCTTCCGGAGGATCGGTTTGCGAAGAGATTCGACTGCACTGGTCTCCACGTAGGCCTGAAGAAACCGATGTTCGACTTGAAATCGCCGGTCAACTTCCGAGACTGAAGCAAGGTGTAACCACGGTAGAACTCGATGATCAACAAGTCTCCGACGGGACAGCCCAAGAGATCGCCAACCACGATTCAGATGGCGAAGTAGAATCGGATCAATCAACTGATTCGGTCGCGCAAGGTGACGCTTCGAATCTGGTTGACAATTACCTAGTTGCAGCTGCTGCTGTTGAACGTCTAATCGACCGCCACGTCGATTGGGTGAATCGCCTATTCGAGGAATTGCCCGAGTCAGTGCCAACCGGCGATTGGCAAGGCATTATCGGGGGCTTGGCTCTCAGGCGAGTTCAGGACGTTGCAGCCATTTGGCGAGCTGTTGGGGAGTCTGATCAGCCGAGAATGGCGCTCATCGTCAAGTTGTCTCGTGAGCTGCCGGACATTCTGGAGCGGGTGTGCCGCAGCCCTAGACGAGTATTGCGCCGCGAACGTCAGATGCAAAATCTTGGTCGTGTTCGAGAAGTCGATGCTGGCTGCTTACGATGGCTTGCACGACAACCGGGAGTCACTGTTGCCGAAAGGGCAGGTTCGAGGCAACAGACTTTAGCCATCGTGCGAGTCGAGGATGTCGACACCCCCGAGAATCGAGTGGTACGCGACTTGTTGTCGCGAGCAGCACGAGCCTGTGCTCGATACTTGCGCGAGCATTCCGGCAGCGGGCACGAACGAGTCCAAGACGTGCGAAAGTTCCGCCGCCAGCTTCGATCGTTGATGAAATCATCGCCGATCAATGAAGCCTCATTGCTGGTCGGAATTCCGCAACCAAACTACGTCTTGCAAATGGACTCTCGCTATTCGGTCCTCTGGCTTGCTTACCAGCAGCTCGTCAGGCAGCAGCAACTAGAAGACAGCGTATGGCGCTGGCGACATCGTTTATTCTCAGAGCATCTACAAATCGGCTTTGTTGCGGCGCTGAATGAGATGGCCGACTCAAGTCTTACTCATGGTGGAGATGTGGTTCTTCAGCGCGAGCAAAACTGCGGTCAGTTTATTGACTCAAGGTCAGCCCTTGGTCCCTGGTGGCTTCGCGAGTCAAGCGAAAAATGCTGTGTAGATCTGGTGCGGTCGGACCAACTCCAATTACATCCATTAATTCCGCAAGAACTCGCATCACTGAGTCCAGATTTTGTGTTCGTGAAGAGACGCTCGTCAATCATTGATCAGTCCCGATCGCCCTCATCGCAGCCGCAGTTGGCCGCAGTATGGAGCGCACTCAGTTTTCGCTTCGAATCGAGCCGCCTCGACAATCACGTTCACTCACTCGCGGATGCACTGAGTGATTTGAATGTCACCACCCCTGTTCGATGTATGCTGATTCAGCCAACCCTCGACACCGCAAGCTGTCCCCCCCTTCCGACATCGGAACTTGTCGCGTCGGCAGCCGTGCATTCGCAGCCTCGTGGCAACCAAATGATTGACAATCCGACTGATACCAAGGGTGATTCGCAGAACTCCGGGATCTGGGTGACCCATACGCAGGTGGGCAATTGCCGTGGTTTGAGGTTCAAACTTCCTCTTCAGCATCATGCGGAAGAGTTCGTCCGGCATTTAGAGTGGGCACTCGGAGTGTCGACGCGATGATTGACCACTCATCCAAAGCACTAACGGGGCTCGGCATCTCGCTTGAACCCCTTCGAGCTGAACTAAGTTCCGTTTCTTCGAGTCCAGACAGCTCCTGTATCCCAAATAACAAGCTCGATGCTCCAGGGGAGCGTGGGGCGCTCCCTCCGCTCTTGTTGGTTCCGCGGTTCTCAGGTGAACCCTTCCGACTTGAGATTTCATCACCGCGTCATCCACGAGGCACCGGCGAGATATGGCCTCCGGAATCTGCAATTAGGCAAGGTGGATCCCATGATCTTGGCCCGAACCTACCCATAGCATTGTTGTGGTCGGCGCTCGCTAGAGATCCGATGCCTCAATGGGCATGGACTACCCCCGAAAAGGAATCACGAACGGCAACGCCAGCGGAAGCGATTGCGGGGGCTTGCGCTGCACTGGTTCCATCACTGCTCTCCGGGGATGTTTCCCCTGTGCTCGTGATTCCGAATCATATCCAGATGAGTAAGCAACAAGCTCTGATCGATGCCTGTCGGCAGCTTGGTTTACATGTAAAATTGCTATGGAGACCCGTTGCGGCTGCATTGTCTTGGTGTAAGCAGCATGCCGATGCTGTTATCGAACAACACCACAATGGCGACGGAAGTATTGGATCGCTGCTGTCAGTACATCTCGGATTAGACGAGTTCGAAATCGCGTCGCTTGAATTAGTAGTCCAGAGAAGCGGCGATAAGCGTTGGCTAGTTCCGGCACGACGACGTCCAACTGTCGGTGCATTACCGTCCTTTGGAATCGATTGGTTGATGGAGACTGGGCTCGGTGCTGTGAATGCCGCTTGGCATAAACTTTGGATGTCGAATTCGATTCGCGACACCGCATTGAATCGCGGGCTCACGCTTGATGATTTCTTAAATCGAACGAGGAAAAGTGATTGGCGGCAACAAACGGCGCTTAATGATTGGCTGCCGGAAACTAATAAGTCCAGTTCCTTTGATGGATGGCTGCGGAAAAATGCCAACGCACTTGACACGCGAAGAACGCTCGGAGTTGTAGTCACGGGCGAACTCGCGGAGGTCAGCTTTACGCGTCATGTGCCGTTGTGGCTTCACGTGCTCCAGGCTCAGCGAGTTCCAGCGACAGTCTCTCGCGTTTCTGTTGAATCACTTCGCAGTGGACTTGCAGATCATTCGACGCGATCAGAGCCAATGATTGGTGGTGGAGCTGCATTGCACTCATCTAGGTTGACGAGCAAGGAACCCTCCTATCTGGATACCTTACCGCGCATACGAACCAGCACTTACATCGCAGGAAGACCCGCTTGGTTAGATCTCCTGAAACCCGACGATGGCTGGGTGGATGGAGGTCGCACTTGGCAGCGCTCTGATCCCCTTCGTGGGTTGTGCATTCAAGAAGGACGTAGTGAGTTAGAAGTCATTGTTTGGCATGACGAGTTTCCAACGGTGCGCAAACTCAAAAGCAGCTTCAAACAACCTCTTACAAAGGATATTCCGGTGCGCCTTGAGATTGCGGTCGAACCGGCGCAAGGAAATGCTCGCATCGAAGTGATTCCTCTCGACCCAAACTGCGGCTTGCGTCAACTGCGCCTTGAATGGAGTCGAATGGAGGACACCAAACTGGTGCCCGACGAATTCCTCGGGAAATTACCGACTCTTTTTCCACCGCTCCTCCGCCGTGCGTCGTGCCGTGCAAAATGGGAGAACGCACGGGAAGCGATGCGGCTCTACTTGAGCGGTGGGCTCTATCGAAGTCTCAGCAGCGTGATCGCAACCCTACAGCAGAGAGATGAACCTGACGTTTCTTCAGCGGACATTGAGGTAAGAGCCACTGCCATCTCATCGGACGGTGAGCCGAGTGAATTAAGATCCGAGATTCTCGAACGGTTCGTGAGTGCGGCCCTAAGTCGTCTACTAGTCGCGACAGGTAAGGAATCAGAGGAAGTGGTTCGTGTGCTAGGCTACACGTCGACTGGCCATCCAAAGTTTCAGGAATACTTGGCAGCTCGCGTTCGAACCGGTTCTTATCTTGAGCGCCATGAACTTTCCGCATGCGGCTGGTGCCTGAGAGAGTCGTCCGACATTGCCGCGTTTGCGGCGCTCTTCGCTAAGCTTCTGCGTTCGTATCAGAACGCCATGAACAACTGGCTCAAAGCGTTTGCGGAAATGCTGCGATATCGTGAAGACGCAACTCAAGATATCACTAGCAGGCTTTGTGAAGAACTGACCGAAAGGATCTTGGTCATTTTTCGAGAGGAGCACGCCAAACGGAGTTTTAAGTTCCTGTTTCGAAATAGCTGCCTGTGCATCGTCTATCTACTTCGGCGGCGAGCATATGACGACGACTATCTCGCCCTCGGCTCACCATTGCATGCTGTGGTGAGATCCGCATTCATCAGAGCCCGCGATGATATGGCGAAAAAGGGAATCGGTGGTGCGATTAAGCTCGATCGAGCACTTCAAACCATGATCGACTTCATCGATTGTAAAGGACCGCCCCTACTGGCGGCGGGTACCGGCTTCCAAGAGCTAACCGAGTAACTATGGTTTGAGGGTGATTCTCATAGCTCAATCGAGTCCCGCCTCGTCCAACCCACACCGCAGACACATAGACATTCAGACCACGTCCCAACGCAATGTAAACAGTGTCGTAAGTGTGGTTTTATGGGCCATTCGACGTTTGATGCGATCGATTAACTCGTCTCTCTTTCGTCCTGTCTCTTCCTCAATATCATCAAGGTCGCGGCGTTGTTGTTTCTTTTGCTTCTCAAGTTTGACCATGTCAGTTTGCAAGCTTAGCTGTTCATCCACTGTGGCGGCTTGCCTGAGCCGCTTGCGGACCTCGTCGATTTGTCTCTTTGTGTGTTTCAGTTCGAGTTCAGCTGCCTCTTCCTTGTCCTTCGCCCAACGCTCAATACGGTCGCATTCATCGCGAAATAGCTTGTTGTTAGCATCGAAGGAGCGGTGAATCACAGCTTGAGAGTGCAATGACGATTCGTGGTCCACTCGGCCGCTCACCTCAGATGATGGTGCTTCCGGCCCCTTCACATGCCCCTGACACATGAAAAGCTTCTCACAAGTCTCATGGTCAAGTGATTTTCCATCATCCGTAATTCCCGAAAACAGCAAATGCTCCTCTTTGTCGAAGGAGTCAATGACTAGCAGTTGCAGTTTGAGCCAGCCTTGCTTCCCCTTTAGTTGTTCAACGACGGCTAGCCGCTTGCCTAATCCTGAAACATCAAATCGCAGGTGCGATGTTGGTGTTGGTAGTCGTTTCCCAGCATCTAGCACCCATTCCCCCAATGGGTGCGTCATTCGATATAGAAAGTCACTGACGACATTCTCGTGGTCCTTTGAAATGAGTTCATAGCAACCTACCTTTGTTTCCTTCGCCGGCGAATCACGTAGCTCGAATGCAAATCGCCGATCATCAAACACGGCCCGCTCTCCGAGAACGAAACGAGTTAAAGTCCAGAATCGACGTTGAATGAGATCGAGTTGCTGCTGCTCAGTTTCGTTCAGATCCTTGAGCCGGTCGTGAACTTCAGCATCAAATTCGTCAATGATTGCTTGCTTAGCCTTTTGCATTCCCTGCTCTATTTGCGGCTTCAATTCATCTCTCAATCTGTTGAACGCCGCATCAATTTCCTCGGCAGTTCTACAACGTCGATAGATCTCATGAATGCGCTTCTCGAAGTTGACGCCTGACTCCACAGTGCCAATGACTTCGTCAGACGTGCCAAAGAGCCCACTGAAGAGGTGGAACTTTCCTTCGAGTAGTTCGTGGACACGTTCGTCGGCTCGATTGCGCTCATTGAGAAAGTTAACTACGACGACATCGTGTTTTTGCCCATAGCGGTGACAGCGACCGATTCGCTGTTCTATTCGCTGGGGATTCCACGGCAGGTCGTAGTTCACAACCAGTGAGCAGAACTGCAGATTGATGCCTTCTGCTGCGGCCTCAGTAGCAATCATTATCTTTGCATGGTCTCTAAAGTGTTCGACTAGTGCAGTTCGTCCGTCAACAGAACGAGAACCGCTTACGCGTCCACGTGAAAGATTCTCTTCAGTCCAGCGATCAATGATTGCAGCCGATTCATTTCCGCTGTTGGTCCCGTTAAAAAGTATGATCTGGCCTGAGTAACCGTTGGCGTCGAGATAGTTCTTGAGATAGTCCTGTGTTCGACGTGACTCAGTGAAGATTAGAGCCTTAAGTGCGGCTCCGTGTTCCTGCATTCTTAGAAAGCCGTGACGCAAAGCTTCAAGGAGCTTTCGACTCTTTGTGTCCACCGAGATACTGCGAGCCCAGTGAGAGAATCGCCCCAGTTCGTCGATTTCAGCTTGAAGTTTCTTTCGATCAATCGGCTTTTCATCGGCTGAGTTGCCGTTAGCTGGCGACATCGACTCCTCTTCGTCGTCTTCGTCAATTCTTGCCACTAAGTCGTCATCATCCAGGATTTCTTCCAGCGATGGCGGTGGAAGGTTGTCGCGAATGCGTTTGAGCCTGTCAGCCATGCGTTCTAGGGTCTGGGCTACTGCCAACGACGAGGACGCCAGCAGCTTTCGCACCACCATCTCAAGGAGTTGCCGCCCCCGTTTCGGGAGTGCTAAGGAGTCTTCCCTTGTCAGCCAAACGGAGACGGCTTCGTAGAGTTTGTGTTCGTCATCGGTCGGTCGAAACCGAACCGTCATCGGTTCCCGATTCGTATAGCTAACGTATTCACGAACCTGCTTGCGTAATGTTCTCTTGTAGAAGTATCCGAGCCGAGAGCGTAAGTCATCAACGTCTACGCGCCCCTGAACGTAGCGTGCCTTAAATGCATCAATGTCGCCGAAGATCTCGTCACTTAGTATTGTTGAAAGACCGTAGATCTCTAGTAACGAGTTTTGAAGTGGTGTGGCCGTGAGAAGTACCTTACGGCGTCCGGAGAGTGCCGACTTGATCGCATTCGCTTGCTTACTGTCCTGCTTGAATACGTTTCGCAACTTGTGGGCTTCATCAATCACAACAAGATCGAATGACGTCGCTCTCAATTCATCTGATCGTCGACTGGCGTACTGGTACGACGTGATGACGACTCGATCGGTCTGTTCAAACGACTGTTTCGACTGGGCATCCACTACCACGTTGCGGAGATTGAACTTCTCGCTGAGTTCAAGACTCCACTGCTTTCTAAGAGAAGCAGGACAGATCACGAGCAATCGCCGTCGCTTTTCTGCCCATAGCTGACACAAGACCAGGCCAGCCTCGATTGTCTTGCCTAATCCCACTTCGTCGGCCAGTAATACTCCCGATGAAAGCGGATTCTTCAACGCGAACACGGCAGCTTCAACTTGGTGCGGGTTCAGCTTCACGCAAGCATTGAAGACCCCCGTAGTGACCCCAGCTTCCCTGTGCTGGCGAGTTAGCTCGTAGGCAAAGTAGCGCGCGTGAAAAGCGGTAGACATTCAACATCCTGGGTCTGGAGCCGTTCAATCAGGGAAGTTGTAGAATCCCGATTCTCGCAGGATCGTAGATTCGAGCTAGGTTAAACCACCCAGACTGAGATTTGGAGAATGCTTTGGCAATTGAAGTCGGTCTAGCATCAACGTAACAGGCGGCGTAACGGCAACTGAGTTCCGACACGATTGCAGTCCGTTAGCGCCAACAATGAGCAAGCGAGACCTCGACGCATCGAACTGAGAACCATTGACGTTTCGAGGCGAAACCAAGAGACCTCACCGGTGGTTCAAGCGTAAGAAATCTGGGGCGTGTGGAGGTCTGGTTCGCCTGAAGAATCGACCGTCACAGGGTCGCAGCCGTTCGGGTTCGAGGGACGCAAGATTGAAGACAGGGAGGTCGGAGAACCAAATACAGGTCTCATTCTGGAACCCCGGAGCGCTGCGTCTACCCTTGGCATGTCCCGGACCATCACGCCTTTGAGGCCCGTTAGGCAGCGTCAGAATCGACGGGCTTTACGGAGCCTGTTGTCTTCGTCACTTAGCGGTTCGACGTCTCGTTGTCGCACTCTTCTTGTGCTTTGCGATGCGACCAGTCGCCGTCCAAAGACGCAGGATATCGTCCGCACTTTCGACATCTTCCACCGGCATCGTGCGAGGTCGATCGGTGTCTAGTCTGGGATTTATCGCCTTTACTCTCTTCCGAAAGTCCGCCAACGTCATCTTTTGAGCGCTGTCTGATGCTTCAGTCGAGAGAATGTATCGCTGTTTGCCACCACCACGGTCGTATTCATCCTCGCCCAGAATCTGCTGCGGAGCGTGGACAAATCGTTGCCCATCTGAGTCCGCGATGCAGTTAATGACCCAGTCGCCGACTCGTACGTGAGCGAAATGCCGAGGTCGCGTTGTATAGTGAGTGTGGTCGATGTAGGTGCCCTCAGGTTGTCGCCGGCGCTTAGTAACTTTTCTGTCGATGCGGTTGAGGCTCGTTTGCTCCCTTTCTGGGATCTCTCGATAGCGCAGGCCACTGATGAACCAGACCTTTGCCTCAATGATCCGGCGGTGGCGGCGTTTTTTTTGTGGCATGTCGTTGGATACGAATACTGGAGGCTTATAAGCTTTAAGGCATGCCTTGAGGTACTCGGGACGCACTGGCTCGGTACAGAGCTTGTTGAAGAAGTCTGTTGCGCGACGGATTGCGGAAGTGTCTGTCGTCAGCGCAGCTGCTTCGTCGAGCTTCTTCTTCGAGTTGTTCGAAACATTCGCTGATCCCACCAATAATGCTCCATCACAGATGAAGAACTTGGCGTGGAGGGTTGAGCGAGTGAAGACCTTAACTCCTCGTCGTAGCAACCGTTGGATCTCTTGAGGTGATGTGAGCCCTTGTTTGACGGCTTGCATCCCAAGATTGACAACCAAGGCGTCGCCGTTCTTCAGAGGCAGCAGATCTGCACCTGACTTGCCCAAGAACGCGACAGCGGCTCTTACTGGCTTCGCTCCTAAGGCACGGGCATGGAGTTCGGACCAGAGGGAATCGTTACTTAGAAACCGAGTAGCCATCGGTCCGTGCTTTCCTAACTGAAGTGCCATGCGATGCAGGTCAGATTGCCAACTCCGGCTTGGCCAGCTCGAAGCCTGCCAATCAGAAACCTTGTACTCTTAACCCTCTCAGTGCGTTCTGCTTAGTCGCGAAGATGATTGTTTTGCTTGAATTACGTGTCTCAAAGGCACGATTGAATGTTGGGATCACGAAGCCACCACAACCGGCGAGTTGCCGGGGAGTACCAAGGATAAGGATTGCTGACTTCACCATCCGCGTGAGGGGGCTTCCGCATCGAGCCCTTGGAAGGCACTTTTGCTCAAGACCGTGAGTACGCCCAAAACAGTGACCTCAAATTCGCAGTGCCGTTCGAGGAACTACGTAAGGGGACCCATTGAGCGAAACCGGTGGGGGTGGAAAAAACTGAGGGTGCCGCGGTCAAGCTTTTGGTTTTCGGCGATCTTGAGAACCGATCTGTCTCGACCACGACCATTAGCTGGCGGTCCGGTGGCCATCACCAATGTTCGGAGTTTGAGCTGTGGCGGCTCAGCACGTCTACAACACTGTCGATGGACGCTCGCTGTCCTCAAGAGGCTGGTGCGACGGTGGTCCTCTCAAGACTCGGTCAGGTTCAAGACGTCACCAGCAGACTGCGATAGCAAAGTTTGGGAGAGTTGATCTGTCGCCCTGCCAGTTCCCCTTGTCAAAATACACGTGTCATTTGTTTGCGGGTCACAAGAGCGGAGCTATTGGCCGCGGAGGCCGCTCCTGCTGACGTTCCCAGGACCAACAGTTAGATCGCCGGAAGGAATGATGCCGATAGACCCTCCTTACTGCGTTCAGACGAGCCAGTTCATCAGAGCGAGACTTTGTAGGGCATGTTGCTCATGTGCGTCTTCGGCCCACTTATGTTCGTCTGGAGCGAGCTTCCACATCGCTCACGCCAGCGTTACTTCAGTTCATTCATGGTCTGCGCCAACGCCACTTCGACGATCTCTAGCGCATGGGCCTTTGCTGACGTTCGAAAGTGAAGCACGCGGACAACTTCATCTGTGAGCGAGGTCGGCTGTAATGAAGAAGGCGGTCGTTTTAATGCTTCGGAGGCTCGTAACCTCCAATGATCGCGAGCACCGCAGCTTTCACCGCGTCGGGTAAGTTCTGCCAAGCTGCGATGACTCTCGCAAGGTCTCGATCATGTACTTCGATCGTTGGTGGAGCGGCTAGCGCTATCAGGCGTTCGCAGACACATTCAGGAATCTGGAGTGCAACCATCGGTGCAACCAAAGAGGTAGCATCGTCGCAAGTTATTACACTAATTGCTGATGTCGCGACGGGTATGCGGTTTTGTAAACCGGGGGCAAGTGACGATAGTTACACTTATTTTGGGCTCTCTTGGTCCCGAATGGTGATAGGTGGCGAAAGTGGCAGTAACCGCAGATCTGAAACAGATTGGAGACCGCAGAGTCCTGGGCTGGTTCGCTTAACGGCACCAGTTAGTTGGTCTTAAACGCCCCGCCCATTGACGGAAGCGCAAGGCCAAAGGGGCCACATTCGTCACTGAGTCTGATGATGCCGTTGCGTAACCCCAAACTCGATTGGCTTTTTCAGATCTGCTCTGTTGCACGTCAAGCGTGGTCCCGGGAGTCAATTACCCAATCTGGTTCCGGCGTTTCAGAGACCGGTGGGAGTTGCTCGTGTCACGTTTGGTTTGCCGCACATTGGCGTGGGACGCAAACAACCGTGCGGCACCTTTACAGTGAGTCGATCCAACTCGGCAGCAGCGTGAAGACATCGGCAACGGTTGTGTCACCGGCGCCAATGACTTTTGCATCGACGGGATCGTTTTCGAGGACATCGGGGCCGATGCCACCATTGAGGGAGTCCGTGCCGTCACCACTAAGCACGTTGGCATCGTTGCGGTTGCCGCCGCTGAGGGTGTCAGCCGCCGAACCGCCCAGCAGCGTATCGTTGCCGCGACCGCCGATGAGGACAACTGGTACAGTCGCCTGCGTGGCATCGAGCCTATTGGCCCCAATTCCACCGATGAGCACGATAGTCTCAATACCAGTGGCGGTTTCTGCGCCTGTCACCGATGAGGAGACCGTCACTCCGTTGACTGTGAAGTTCGCATCGGCATTTTCGAACCAGTAATCGAATCCATTACCGCCTGCGATGATGTCGGCTCCGGCACCGCCCGAAACCACGTCGTCGCCATCTCCACCCTCCAGGCCATCGGCCTTTGAGCCACCTAGCAAGGTGTCATTTCCGGCAGCGCCAGACAACAAGACGGGGACGACTGCCTGACGGGCGTCGAAGAGATTATTACCCGGTCCGCCGACGAGCTGAATGCGTTCGATGGCCAACACTGAGTCAACACCCAAGCCCGCTGAACTCAGGTTGAGGCCAACAACAGTGATATTGGTATCGAGCAATTCATTGACGCGGTCGAAGTCAGCACCACCGTCCAACGAGTCGCTACCAACGTCCCCTTGCAAGGTGTCGAGGCCAGCACCACCAGCGAGCGTGTCGTTGCCAGCTGCTCCGTACAACGCATCCGCACCATCGCCCCCGTTGAGGATGTCGTTGCCCTGCATCCCGTAGAGCCGATCATCGCCAGCGTCGCCGTTGAGCGTGTCATTCAGCGTGTTCCCTTGGAGAGTGTCGTTTCCGTCTCCACCGAAGAACAATCCCGGATCGGCAAGCCCGTTGAGGAAGTCGTTACCAGCCCCGCCGAGCATCGTGTCGATGCCCGCTCCACCCACCAGCATGTCATTGCCGTTTTCTCCCAGAAGCGAATCGTCACCGTTCTGACCGTTGAGGTTGTCGTCTCCGTCACCTCCACTGATCGTGTCATTGCCGCTGCCAGCGTAAACGGTATCGCTGCCCCCGTTTCCGTTGATCGAGTCGGCACCCGTCAGCGATGTAATGAGATCAGGGCCGGACGTACCTGAGATCACATCGTTGCCGCCACCACCGCTGAGCGACGTGACCCCCGTGCCGGTAAAACCTGCGGCGTTGATGAGATCACGCATCGCGCCGCCAGTGAGGTCCGCGATTTCAAAGCCTGAAAGTGAGTCCGTTGAGAGCGTTGTCACCCCCTGTTTCACGACAAGCGTCCCATTGGACAGTGTGATGTTACGAACCTGTCCGGCGACAAAGTCTGAGTAAGCCACTTCGCGGAGTTGATCAGTACCCACACCACCAACGAGGGAGTCATTGCCACCACCGCCCGTCACCGTGTCATTGCCAGCTTGACCATCAATGCTGTCGGCCTGGTTGCCACCAATGAGTACGTCATTTCCGCCACCACCGAACAGCGAGACAGGAATCGTCGCTGCCGACGCATCAATCACATTGGCCGTACCGCCGCCTAAAAGCATCGCCTTTTCAAAGCCGCTGATTGAGTCGACCACAGTCATGTCGCCATTGCCCACGATCAACTGGTTGGGCTTCAGCATGAGGTCGCTCGGCGTGGACTCATAAAGGATGTCGGCAGTGCCGTCACCAGCATCCAAGACGTCTACTCCAAGACCACCCGTCAGAACGTCATTGTCGAGGCCACCACTGAGCATGTCGTTCCCTTGGCCGCCTACCAGCGTGTCGTTGCCCGCATCGCCGTTCAGCATGTCAGCGAAATCGCTGCCCGTGATGGCATCGTTCCCTGCACCGCCAGAGATTGTGATACCGGTGATGGCTGGGAACGAAGCCGACGTCACTCCGGAAAGATCAATCGCGTTATTGCCCGCTCCCCCAACAACCGTAATTGTCTGGACGAGTCCCGCGAGAAAGACATACGACGAGTCAACGGAGTTGTTACGGATCACATCAACATTCAAGCCGTTACGCACGATTCGGAGCGACTCACTCCCCGTGAGCGTCACGTTGATATTGGTCGACAGCAACACGGTCCAGGCATCACTGGCGTCATTGACCAACGCATTCCCACCGACGTCGGCAATACCGGATCCCGAGGCAGTCAACGCGAGCGAGTAGCTTCCGGAAGTTGCCGTCACGGAGGAAAGGTTCAAGGAGTAGCTGATACCAGACCCCAGCACATTCAACCCATTGAGGCTTACAGGAACTCCATCACGCATGAGCGAGAAATCGGCGATATCGACCCCGGTCACAGGTTCGCTGAAGTTAAGCAAAACGGCACCCACCGGCGATTGCCGAGGATCGGGCGCGATATCGACGATGTCCGCTGTTGGTGCCACTTCATCAACGTCGGTCACACCGATACTGATGATCCGAGAATCTGTGAGTGACCCGTCACTGACGGTTACTTCGAAGCTGTAGCTCGTCGGACCGCCTTCAAAATCGGGAGCAGCTTTGAAGATAATAACTCCTGCGTTCGTGATCTGGAACTTGTCTGCGTCTGCTCCCGCGAGCGTGAAACTCAACGCGGCATCAGCATCGGGGTCGAACGCAGTGATCGTCGTCACGGCGATTGAGTTCTCGGACACATTGATGTTACCAGCACCCGACGTAATAGCCGGAGCCTCGTTGACATCACCGATTGTCACACTAACGGACTGAGTATCCGACAGCGCTCCATCGCTGACGGTGACGTCCAAGCTGTAGTTCTTCGCATCGACTTCGAAGTTAGGAGCCAGTTTGAAGCTGAGAGCCCCGCCGCTGGTGATGGTGAACTTGCTGGCGTCCGTACCAGAAAGAATGAAGTTGAGCGTCGTATTCGCGTCTGGATCGGACGCACTGATCGTCGTGACGGCGGTGGCGTTTTCCGGTCGGTTGAAACTGCCAGCTCCGCCAGTGATGGACGGAGCCGAGTTGACGTTGGTCACTGTCACATTCACCGCCTGATCGATGAGCGCATCGAACAGATCATCCGAGAGGTCATCGATGATGGCGATTGTTACCGGCGTCACCTGATTGCCGTCATTGATGTGGTCCGCGACTCCAGTAACCGTAATCACCTGAGGGACGTTCCAATTCAGCGGGGTGAAGGTCAACGTCGCCGAGTCAACGGTCACCTGTCCAACATCACCACTCGTAATGGAAAGTACGACGTCCGAGCTCGGTAACGCGTTCAAAACGATTGAGAAACCGTCGGTTGAACCAGCTTCGGTGACGCTAGTTGTTCCGCCATTTTGGACGACCGTAAGGCCCAATGCGTCATTATCAATCGTCGTGACGCTAATCATTTGGTCGGGCAAGGTGTCATAAGCATCATCGCTGGATGCGTCGACAACCGAGAGCGTGATTGTCGAGGCGATGTCGCCGTCATCCAAGGCATCATCGACACCCGTCACAGTCACGGTCTGGGGAACATTCCAATCGACTGAAGTGAAGGTCAGCGTCAGCACGTTGACGACTGCTTCTGTAGTGTCGTCACTGACCAGTGAGAATGCGACGTTTGTTATTGGCTGCGCCGTTAACACAACAGTGAACGTATCAGTCGTAGCCGCCTCTGTCACACTCGTTGATCCGCCCGACTGCGTAATCGAGACACCTGCGGTGATGTCATTGTCGAGCGTTGTCACATTGACGGTTTGATCCGCGACTGCGTCGAAGACATCATTGCTTTGGGCATCGTCGACAGCGATTGTGAGCGTTGAAATGACATCTCCGTCATCGAGTGCGTCATCAACTCCGCGCACATAAACCGTCTGCGGGATGTTCCAGTTGGCGGACGTAAACGTCAGAGTTGACGGTGCCACATCGGGTTCGACGCTGTCGGGATGGGTCACTTTCAGCACGACATTCGTCATTGGTTGTGCTGTCAGTACGACCGTGAAGGTATCCACCGTTAGCGCTTCGGTAACGATGGTTGTGCCGCCACTCTGAATTATCGTGAAGCCTGCGGCATCGTTGTCGATGGTCGTCACGCTGACGACTTGATCGGCCAGTGGGTCGAAGGAGTTATCGCTGGACGCATCCACAACACTGATGATGATCGTGGACCCGATGTCGCCATCATCGAGTGCGTCGTTGACTCCCGTAACCGTCACTGTTTGCGCGATGTTCCAATTCGCTGCTGTAAATGTGAGCGTGGGCGCGCTCACGGTCGCTTCGGTCGTATCGCCGCTAATGACGGACAGCACCACGCTTGAAGTCGGTTGAGCGGTCAGCACGACCGTGAACGTATCGGTGGTGCCGGCTTCGGTTACGCTGGTTGAGCCGCCTGTTTGAGCGATCGTGAATCCCGACGCGTCGTTGTCGATTGTCGTCACGCTAACAGTCTGATCGGCCAACGGGTCGTACGTGTTGTCGCTGGATGCATCCACAACGCTGAGCGTGACCGTTGATGCGATGTCACCATCATCCAGCAAGTCGTTGACGCCGGTCACCGTTACAGTCTGAGGGATGTTCCAGTTCGCTGGAGTGAAGGTCAGCGTGGGTGCGCTTACGGTCGCTTCCGTCGTGTCACCACTGGTGACCGACAGCACGACGTTGGACGTCGGTTGCGACGTCAGCACGACCGAGAAGGTATCGGTTGAACCAGTTTCGGTGACGCTAGTTGAACCACCTGTTTGAGTGATCGTGAATCCCGAGGCGTCGTTATCGGTTGTCATCACGCTGACCGTCTGATCGGCCAACGGATCGAATGTGTTGTCACTCGATGCGTCGACAACGCTGACGGTAATCGTTGATCCGATATCACCATCGTCAAGTGCGTCGTTGACTCCAGTCACTGTCACCGTTTGGGGAACATTCCAATTGGCGGGAGTGAAGGTCAATGTCGGCGCACTGACAGTCGTTTCGGTGGTGTCACTACTAACGACGGACAGTACGACGTTCGATGTTGGCTGTGACGTTAGCACGGCCGAGAATGTGTCGATCGAACCAGATTCGCTCACGCTGATCGAGTTCTTGTTGAGCAAGAACCCGCCCAACGCGGTGATCGCGACTGTGCCCGATGTTTTGCTGCTACCCGCCAGCACACTCGCGCCATCCGCAGAAAGTTCAACGTCAAAGTGCCCGGTGGCCGTGCTGTTGGGCGTGGGTAGGAACCTGACTCCGGCTAGACCTTCAGCGACGGAGATGAAGTCGCCGTTGTTGATGGCAGTTGTGCCATTGTTCTTGAAAAGCGTGCCGCCCGAGATGCCGCTCACCTTGAAGTGAGTGACACCTTGATTTGCCGGTGGCGTAATGGCGATCGCTGACGAAAGTGTGTTCTCCAGGGTAGTGCCATTCGCGATTGTCGCCGCGATTCGGTTGCCAAAATCGCGATCGTTGACTGATTGGCCGCTCACAATCGTGACATCGTAGACGCCACTGGCCGGAACCGTCTGAGCGACTCCTGGTGCAACGATTTCGCGGACGTGATGAGTGCCGTTACCCACGCCGAAGAACGTATAATCACCATTCGCATCAGTGATCGTCACCGGATCCGCATTGCCGTAGGTGATCTGCAACGACCAGCTCAGCAGTTGGCCGACGTTGCCGCTGACCGCATCGTCCATGCGCAGCTTCCAGGTGCCATTGGGATCACGACCATCTAATTGTGCGAGATCGTAATAGGGTTTGAAAGAACCTGTGAACGGAGCAGAACCCGCTGAAATATAAGTCGAGGCTTCATCATCAAAGGTTGTGTTTGTGTAGTTGTCGCCACTGCCACCCAGATAGTTCGCCATAATCACCGGCGTATTGCTAGGCGAAATCAAAGTGAGGTATAGATCGCCATCCTGCGGATGAGTTAAGTTCACGGTCACGTTGATATCAACGATGGACCCCACCAGGCCGGAGACCGTGCGGTTGGAGTAAGTGATACCGTGATCGGCGATCGCCTTGGGGGTATCAGTAGAATTGAATGTCGTTGTGGTGGCGACATCGGCGACGCCGTTGTTATTGAGATCCAGATAAACGGTGCGCCCCGCGAGTCCCGGTTCGGCCCCATTCTGAGTTCCGTTGCCGTCGTCATCGCGAAAGACCGTACCGCGAATGTTGGCGGGAACGTCGAAGGCTTCCACGACGGTTGTGCTTCCAGCGCCGCCGCCATCACTGGCACTGAACCCCATGCCGCGGCGCGCAAACGCGTTCCAAATCTCGGTCTGATTCTGGCCGCCGGTTCGCGCCACATCAGCTGCGAGAATTGCATCTCGTCCCGCGAGGAACGAGGGATTGGTGCCTTGCAGCTTCAGTCCGTCCATCACCAATTGCAGGGCGAGATTGTTGCCTCCATTGCCGTGCATCAGATCGGAACTGAAGCCGTGCTTGTCGATGAATAGCCAGTTCATGTCCCACAAAGCCGACGCCCAAATGGTGCCGGCCTTGTGCTGCTGGTTATTGGCTGCGCCACCATTGAAGTTGGCGTAGGTCAGCGGGTCGACCCCTTTATCGAAGCTATAGGGATACTGCCGGATGCCGGGGCCATTTGGGGCAAAGCCTGCTGCATAGTTGCCGATCGGATACGCATCGAGCTTGGCGTCGGTCGAAACCTGAGTGAGCATCAACGCCCACCAATCACCCCAGCCCTCGCCCATGCCCTTGCTTTGAACCGCATTGAGCGCCGTCGTATTGCCCGGTCCGCCCGTCAATCGTTCTGAGATACCATGACCGAACTCGTGAATCAGAATATCACTGTCGTAGGCACTGTCGCGAAATGGCCCTGTCCTGCTATGAAGTGTCATCCGCGGACTTTGGCCATCGGGCAACGCGGCGAACCCATCGCCGCCACCGTCTCCATCTTGAATGTCCACGAGCACAGGATCGTTGCCGACTCCGCCGCGACCGTAATTGTTAGTCTGAAAGTTTCCTGCTGCTTCCGTGAAACCGTATTGATAGTGAATGTCATGCAGCAGGTTGACCCAGTAGAACGCGTTTGACAGCGCGGCCGATTGATAATTGGCCGGGGACTGCGAAGAGTCATAGGCAAAGTCGAAGTTCAAACTTGCGCCGCCCGAAGGTCGAAAGCCGCCTGCGTTGTCAGCATTCACGTCTTCTTGAGCAATGACATTGTTGCCACGCGTGTCCGTGAACTCGGCACCGGCAACGCCATTGGTGTCATGCCAGCCATAAGGTGACGCCGTCGGGTCATTCGGATCGACAACGATTGATCGAGCGCCATCGATTGGCGATCGCGCTGGCAACGCGAAGACGTTGTAGGTGGCGTTGCCGATACGGTTATCCGTGTAGATCGCTTCTCCTGTTTCCGCGCTCACGAACGCATCGAGCCAATGCGTGTAACGGGCATCATGCACATCGAGACGCCACGCGAGTTCGAGGCCGTTCGCCGTCGGCACATACACCAGCTTGGCTGAGACATCCTCAATAGCATGACCATCTACCGAGAGGACTGTCGCTGAGTTTGGCGTATCGGTATCAACGTGCAGAATCTGGGGAGCCAACTGAAACCCGAGCCCCAGGTCGTCACTCCACTCCATGAAGGCTTGCGACGCATTGACGATGACCTCTGTACCAGTTCTATCTGCAACTTGAGCGTCGCTCACAAAGCTGCTGGCAACGTGAATGACTTCACCATCCGCCGTGAGTGAAATGCTGACATCGGCATTCATCACTTCAAGACCATCAAAGGTCTGACGCAGATAGAGGTACGTTACTCCCGACCCATCATCGGTGTATTGAGAGCTGATCACGAAATGATCGAGGTCGTCGGCATCGAGTCCCAGCTCCAAGGCATGTTCGGCAAGGTAGCTCCGCGCGACATCAAGCGGCTCTCCGTCGTTTGGCCCGGAGAGCAACGCACCGCCCCCGCTGATTCGATGCTGCGGTGGCAGGTAGAAGTTACCGATCGTCGAGCTGTGACCGTGATCGGCGTGCGCGTCAACTTCGGCAGTGTCTATCGTCGTCTGGAGATCAATATCGGGGACGATGCCGGCTTGTGAGTCGGTGACTGCTGACAGCAGCCTGCGGTCTTCCAACAATTCGTACGTCGCGATCTCGGCAGAACGCTGTGTGCGACGCGACAAGTCACTCATCGCCCGGTTAACACGGCGGCGAGTGCCTCCGCATAATGCTTTAGTGCGAAGGTCTTTGAGCGACTTCAACCAGTCGATGGTTCGCATGGGATATCTCGGTTCGCGCTGAGTGATTCATGGTGGTGGTGAGTTCAACCACCAGAAACAGTGCGAGTTGCGGTGTTTGTGACCGAGATACTTCTGATTTCGTTTGTCGTAAGTCTAGGCGTGCAAATCTGTTGCAAGACGATGCGATGCTCAGCGAGAGACTCGCCACGAAGCGATGCAAAGTGCAACACTTTCGCCCATCATTGGCTCGTTGAGGCGATTCAAGATCCAAATGCGGACCGGTCTGCCTGTCGCTGGGACTCGTCAAACTTGTCATCAACGACCATCTCAGGGAAGTAGTGCTTTCACGTACTTCATCAGGTCGAGCTCTTGCAGTTCTTTCTCCAGGAGCGCGGGCGTCACGTTCGTAATCGTGCGTGAGACTTCTTCGATGAGCAGTTCGCCGAACCGCTGCCGAGCACGACTGAGTTGCTTTCGAAACGATTCGGCTGAAAGCGTTTGCCCGGCTGCCACTGAGACTCGTGCCGCGAGCGCTGTTGAGTCCTCGCCCGGATGTTCGATGGACGCTTTCAACGCTGTATGGAACAGGTTGCCCTTCGCTTTCTTCTGATGTTCTCGCAACGCATTCCAAGTGTTTTGCAGAACACACTCGCGCCAGGAACTTTGCCATTCACGATCAGCACTGGATTCACTCGGGATGTGTGAAAGGTCTGACAACACGACGGGTTGTTTTGATCGCTTGCGAAGGTGCGCAAAGGCAGCGTTTCTGACAATCGTGATCAAGTAATGGCGAAACAAGCCCCGTCCTGGAGCCACTGTTGGAAAGCCTTTCTCGACCACCTGTAACAAGAATTCTTGCTCGACTTCATCTGCGTCATCGCGCGTGGGAAGCAGAGCGCGCAGGTAAGCGCGGACAGCCGCACCATAGCGAGTCACGAAGCGCGACGGATTCGCAACCGTTGTCCAATGCGTCGAGATGAGCTTGAGTTCGCGCGGTCGCCCTGATCGGACGTCAGAGGAATCAGCCATTGAATCGGTCCACGTTGGAAAGGCGAGAAGCCGGAGCGGCTTGATCTGTCGGGAAATCAGTTTGACTTTGGCGCAAGCTGAAACAGCTTGAGTTTGCCATCAGAACTGGCGGTGAAAAGCCGTGTCCCGTCTGGAACGTACGCCTGCGACAAAACTGAACCCCCAAAGCCTTCCAAGGTTTCGACGGTACCGTGCGAATCTGCATCCACAATTCGTACCATCGAGCCCGATGCGAAAGACAACTGCCGACCGTCTGGTGAGAACGCCACAGTCGCAATTGGCTCACTCTGCTGATTCCAAACGTAAGTTCGGATATTCCGTCGGTAGTCCCACAACGAAACCCAACTACCGTAACCCGTGGCTTGTAAGTCTCCCTCTCCGCGACAATCTAGCGAGTGAACTCGTTGGCCTGTCACATAAGGGCGAGCGGCTTGCTCTGCTTGCAAACCTTTCCAACGTCTCACGTAGCCATCATCAGATCCGGTTACGACGAACAACTCTTTGTCCGGCGCGAATGCAATCGCTCGAAACCTTCCTGAGCCTTTAACGGTCGATCGCTTAGTGAGCTTTTGTGGAACGAGGTGCCAGAGAATCCAGGCTCCGTCTTTGTTCGCAGTCGGCACGTCTTGAGTCGCATTCGTCACAGAGAAAGCCATCCAACGGCCATCCTCCGAGAGCGCAACGGCATCGACATCACCAACATTGGAACCATCAACCACCTTCTCTCGCTGCCAGGTCTTCGTGTTCCATTGCAGAACGCCTGCCCCACCTGCGATGCCCACGACCAGTCTTCGTCCACTGGCCGAGATCGCACCGCACGTTGCACGACCGACAATTGATTCATCGAGCAGTCGCTTTCCTTCGCGACTCCAGACGGTGACATGTCCTCGCACAGCACTCGGACTTGCCTCGCTACCACTGTTCGTCAACACCATCAGAAACTCCGCCGACTTCGCGACGTACACTCCCGTGATGCCGGGATAGTCCATGCTCCAAACTTCGCGCCGCAAGTCTGTCGCGGACTTCTCAATTGTCATTCCCGGCAAGTGAAACGCATTCGCAGAAACGGCTACTAAGGGAGTGGAAGGTCCAACTCGAGTCTTCTGGGGCGGTGCAACTTCAGGTGCCCGCGAAGCCTCGGAGTCCCGCGGCGGAGACTTGCCGTTCTCTGTGAGTTGCTGCTCTGAAGGATGACTAGATTCGACCTTACTTCCCTTTGAACCCAGCAATGCTCCACACAACCACACGACGCCTACCACGAGGATGCCTAACCCAGCAATTTGGGCGATGCGCCGCGTTGGTAGTGATCGACGGACCTCACTGACTGGTCGCTGAAGCTGAGCGGTGAAGGCCGCTTTCGCAGTTATCGCTGCACCTGTGGCTGGTCGCTGCACAGCCAATGGGAGGGGAGTCGATGCGTCTTCTTCATTGGCTTCCGCTAGCACGTTTTCGAGATCCGCGAGCAACGCCTGTGCATCGCGATACCGATCATCGGGATCCTTGGCCATCGCACGTTGAATGATGGCCGAGCAACTCGGCGGAATAGTCGAGTCGAGCTCGCGTGGGTCCGGAATCGGGTCGAGCAAGTGCGAGTTCATCACTAACAGCGGAGCGTTACCGGGATACGGAACCTGTCCCGTCAGCAACGCAAAATAAGTCGCACCCATCGAGTAGATATCGCTGCGCTCATCTGCGGTTTCTGATCGACATTGTTCCGGGCTCATGAATTGAGGGGTACCTAGCACGCTGCCGCTACCGGTCATCGTAGCACCAGTGGAATCCAGACCTCGAACCAAGCCAAAGTCTGCGAGCTTCACGGTCCCATCTTCAGAGCGCATCAGGTTGGAAGGCTTGATGTCACGATGCACCAGCCCCGCGCGGTGCGCAGCATCCAGCCCGCGACAGGCATCTGCCATAACGCGAGTCGCTTCAATCCAGGGGAGCGGTCCGGTCTTCAGCGAGTCTTGCAGACTGCCACCGCGCACCAACTCAAGGACGATGTAGTACTGACCGTTGAATTGATCCGCGTCATAGACGGCTACCACGTGCGGATGATTAAGCTTCGCGGCCGCACGGGCTTCGCGCAAGAATCTTTCCAATGAATCCGGCAGTGCAGACACCGATCGCGGCAGCATCTTGATGGCAACGTGTCGCTCCAGCACTGTGTCGAGTGCTTCAAACACGATCCCCATGCCTCCTCGTCCCAGTTCACCAACGATCTGGAACTTCCCCAACCGCTTACCGGCATACTTTCTACGCTGGCTCGCGGCAGCATCCGATTCGGATGCCCTCGAATGTTTCGGTTGATGAGATGGTGAGGATGAGAATGAGTCCGACATAACGACGCTGCACCGAGGTCGGCGAAAAGAACAATGAAGCCACGACTGTAACCCGTTCCACGACGCTCCAGAACGCGCTTGAAAAGATTAAGGGCCTCGTACGCCTTACTGCGATCTTGCCTTGAGGTCTTGGGCATGGAATTCGGTCGGCACTCGTTGGACACCAACGACTGCGAATCCTGCCGCTTTTGCCCATGCAGCCCAGAGCTCAAACCAAGTCCACTGTCCACATGCGACTTGATTTCCACCGATTTCCGCTTGAATCCCACTACTTTTTCGGGCTATTCGCGAACAGACGGTAAGTGCTCGTTCTTCATCTGCGATTTCCTCGCGTTGCAGCGGGCGGAAGATGTTGAGCAGCAGGCCACCGGGGCAAGACGACGGCTGGCCAATGATTTGTACCGTGTTCGAGCATGGTGCTGATCCGTTTCCTTCTCTGCCCCGTTTTGTCGCGCATCCAGCAAGTTAGCCGTCGCCGGATCTCGTCCCCGAGGTGTGCGGCACACCGGATGGCTAAGGTTCGCGGCTATCTCGACAACGCTCACGATGCTGGCAATAGCTGCGTTCATCAGCTCGGACTCGTCACATCGGCGTGGTCCCTTGGAGTGCTTCTCTGCCCCGTTGAGAAGCCGGCCACCACTTCCCCTCGCTCACTTCAAAGTGCAACTATTGATAGAGCTGATAGAAGTGAAACTGCCAAATTCGATGTCACGGCGCACGAACTAATTTGGAGCCCCATTCCCCGCGCCACCCGGGGGTGTGGTTAAGAATCTGAGGGGTTCTTTGCTACCTCTGGATTCGCGAGATAGACGCTTGGATGTCGACGAGCAATACGACGACTTGATCGCTGGATTCATCGTAAGGTCGGCCACGTATCACAGCCCGACCTGCTTCTCCACCCACTCAGCTCGATGACGGCCAACAGAATGTGGAATCGATGACTCGCGCTCCTGAGCCCAGTCTGCGACGTTCGACGATACATCCCAAGGACCGGATTGAATAACTCCGTCTCGATGCAACTTCTCGAGGCCGCCCCGAAGACAACTTGATTCGCTCGACTGGCGCTTTGGCATGCAGACATAAGTGATGCGGCAAGCGGCCTCGAAGATCTCGTACTAACAGAGCGTGAGGTCGGCACGGCTCCATGGATGGAACATCCGCCGACGAACCTGATGCCACTTTGGCCTCGAACAGCAGAGGCAAACGAACGTCACCAGGACGAGCGTAGAGGCGAGCGTCAGACCGAGCGGACTACGATCAACGCCCGTAGCCAATGATGTTAAGCACGGCGGCCTTCAGTACGTCAGGCAACGTGGGCCAGGCTTCGACAACGCGAGCCAAGTCTGCTGGAAGCTCCGGTCGCACTTCGTGCGACTTGCCACTGATTCTCTCCAGTTCGCAAGCGTTGGCGGGACTCTGGAGTACAACTTTCGATGCAACTGAATCAAGGCGGTCGTCGCAAACTGTTCTCTCGCCAAGGGATACGAGATGCGTTCGACGATTTTGTAAACTGGGGGGGGATTCAACTCCCACCGCTGGATCTTCCACACGAGAAGCGTCATCGCGACCGGGTTCCGTGCAAGAGACGATGGAAACGAATCCGAGTGAGAGGGTGTCGCCGAAGCAGGACTATCGTCCTTTCACTCGCTTCAAATCGTGGCTTAAGTATCACGTACCGTCATGACTAATCCTCACCGCTACTCGTCAGAGAACCGATACCCGACGCCCTGCTCGGTGATGAGGTATCGAGGTTGAGCAGGATCCGCTTCGATCTTGCGGCGGAGGTGGGTCATGAAGACCCGGACGTAGTGACTCTCGCTGGCATGCTCGGGGCCCCAGACTTCGTTCAGCAGAAATTTGTGCGTCAGGACCTTGCCGCTGTGACGAACCAAAGTCGTGAGCAGCTTGTATTCGATAGGCGTCAGATGCGTTTCCTGATCGCGAACGAAGACTTTCCGCATCGCGAGATCGACTCGCAAGTCGCCTCGTATAAACGTCGCGGACTCTTCGTCTGATCCCTGTTTCAGGCGATTGAGGTGTCGCATGGCGACTCGCATGCGGGCCATCAACTCTTCGGTGCTGAATGGTTTCGTCAGATAGTCGTCTGCCCCATGATCCAGTGCGAGCACCTTCTGGTGTTCTTCATTGCGTGCAGACAGGACGATGATGGGTGCTTTGAGCCACTCACGTAGTTGCACAAGCAACTCTTGTCCGTCTTTATCAGGGAGACCCAAGTCCAGAATCACCAGGTCCGGAGGCTGCTGCGTCGCGATACGGATCGCCTGGTGAGCCGTTTCTGCTTCGGCAACTCGATAGTCTGCGGCCGTCAGCGCGGCGCGTAGAAAACGGCGAATCGGCAACTCATCGTCAACGATGAGTACAAGCGGGGAGTTCATGGGGCGACATCCAGTTTCACGCTGGGGGCGGTCTCTCGATTCGGCAGCCGAATGACGAACTCGGCTCCGCCCGTTTGTCTCTGACGCGCCCCAATGTGACCACCGTGACTTTCTACGATAGCACGGCAAATGGCCAACCCCAGCCCGACCCCACGCCGGCTGTCGGGAGTGTGGCGATTCGCCTGAAAGAACTTCTCGAAGATCTTCTCTTCGGTTCCGGCTGGCAAACCCGGTCCATTGTCTGCGATGACGATCTCCATCTCATCGCCCCTTTGGCGAGCGGTGATCTGAATTGTAGAACCGGCAGGTGTGTAGCGAGCCGCGTTCTCCACGATGTTGACGAAGACTTGCTCCAACAAAAGTCCATCGACCAGCAGCAGCGGCAAATCCGGAGGCAGATCCGTTAAGACCGAATGATCCTGCAGCGCGGGCCGCAAACGTGATAGCGCAGACCCGACTAACTCTTCCATCACGTGCCACTGGCGATCTAGCGAAACTTGTCCGGATTCCAGCCGAGCCATATGCAGCAAGTTTTCGACAAGTCGGGCCAATCGCTTGGATTCATCCACCACGATCTGCAGGGATTCGCGCCGCGCTGGCGAATGTTCTCCAGCCAGCAACCCTTCGGATGTCCCGGCGATGGCCGCCAAGGGAGTTCGGAGATCATGCGATACGGAACTGAGCAGCGAGTTCCGCAATTGCTCAGCGCGCATTTCAATTTGAGCCTGATTGGCATCCAGCAACGACTGGTCCCGCTCCAGTGACAGGGCGATCAAGCTCGCGCAGGTTTCGAGCAGCCGCCGCTGGTCGGGATCGAGAAATCGTTGCTCATCTCGGGGACGCACGCCGAGCGCTCCCAGCGAACGCTGCGTGCCGATCAGTGGGACGAAGAGCGCCGACGCATTCGGCAGAGTATCGGTGCCCAGTCCCGCGACCTGTCCATGATCCGCAACCCACTGAGCAACGACGGGGTTGATCGGATGTTTGGCGATCTCCGTCGTTTCGCCGGACCGCAGTGAGAGTTGCGGGGCGCGTTGGTTACCAGGTGCCTCTACTTGATCACCGTCGTCTGACACCTCACGCAAATAGACAACGGCTTCTCCTTCGAAGATCTCGGAGAGCTGTTGGCCCGCCGTGCGCAGCAGAAAGTCGGAGCCTGTTAACTCGGTCAACTGCCGCGTTAAGCGGAAGAGTCGAGCCGTGCGATGCTCTTGTTGTTGTGAGGTACGCAACTGGTCCCGAATACGGGCCGTCAATTCGCTGATGAGCAGTCCGAGCCCCAGCATGACCACAAACGTCAACACGTATTGGGTGTCGCTGACGGCAAAGGTCATATACGGAGGCACGAAGAGAAAATCAAAAACCAGCACGCTGGCAACAGCGGAAAAGACAGCTGGGCCGCGCCCAAGTTTCGATGCGACTAAGGCCACGCCAATCAGGAACACCATGACGACGTTGGCCTCGGCCAGGCTGAGCGAGTGAAGTCCACCGCCAGCGAGCGCGCAGATTGCTACGACAATACTCGTGAGCACATAGTCGGTGACTCGCGCGGACGCCGATGGCTTTGGCAACACCGCCTGTTTGGCAACTTCGGTGGTTTCGTGCTTGCCGGTGATGACGTAGACGTCGATTTCACCGCAACGGTCGAGCAGTTCGTCGACGACGGTGCTGGAGAAAACTCGATGCCAGCGAGGCTGAGCGGTCTTGCCAACCACGATGCGCGTGACGTTATGCGAGCGAGCGAACTCCACGAGCGTTTCGGCAACACTAGAGCCGACGAGGGTGTGCGTCTCCGCGCCGAGCTGTTCCGCTAGCCGCAGATTGAAAGCGATCTGCTGTTTGATCGCTGGCGGCGTTGCTGCTTCGCCTTGGGTATCAACTGAAACCGCCAGCCATTCCCCACCAGTTGTTGCCGCCATCCGCTTGGCCGTCCGAATGACGCGCGTGGTACTGGGGCTGGGGCCGACACAGACGAGCAGACGCTCACTCGTTGCCCACGGTGCCCGGACAGCCTTGTCGAGCCGCGCTTCATCAACGTCCCGCTGCAATCGCTGAGCAGCTTGTCTCAGAGACAACTCCCGCAATGCCGCGAGATTCGACTTCTGAAAAAAGTTCGTCAACGCCCGCTCGGCTTGAGCTGGCAGGTAAACCTTGCCTTGCCGCAGCCTGTCCGCGAGTTCTTCCGGAGTGATATCGATCAGCTCAATCTCGTCAGCGGCTTCCAGAACGGCATCGGGCAAAGTCTCACGAATCAGGATTCCCGTTACCTGGGCGATCACGTCATTGAGACTCTCCAGATGCTGCACGTTCAGCGTGCTGAAGACGTCGATTCCAGCATCCAGAAGCTCATCGACATCCTGCCAACGCTTGGCGTGACGCAGACCTTCCGCGTTCGTATGGGCGAGCTCATCGACCAAAATGAGCTTCGGGTGTCGCGCTAATGCAGCATCCAGGTCGAACTCACGCAGCACGCTGCCCCGATACGCGACTTCGCGCGGTGGAACAATTTCAAAACCAGATACCAACGCAGTGGTTTCTGGCCGCGCATGCGGTTCGACGTACCCGATCACGACGTCGATACCCTCAGCGCGCGACCGTTGCGCGGCTTGCAGCATTCCGTAGGTCTTACCAACGCCAGCAGCGTATCCAAAGAAAATCTTGAGGCGCCCTCGCTTGGCCCGCGATTCATCCGCTTGAACGCGGGCCAGCAACTCATCGGGATTGGGGCGCTCATTCATCATGGTGCGATCCGTAAAGGCCTCCTGCCCTCAACTTTGCTCGGCTCTTGCTTCAGTTCCGTCGATACAGACGACGAATTGGAACGTGTCTTGTATCCCGGCGGTATCGGCTGGAGTTATTTAACTCCAGCCTTGAGCGCCAGATTTAATTTCAGGACGTTCACCCGGGGCTCTCCGAGAATGCCGAGTGTGCGCCCTTCCGTGTGTTCGCTCACCACCTTGCGAACAGCCTCTTCACTAAGGCCTCTTGCCTTGGCAACGCGCGCCACCTGATACTCTGCCGCAGCTGGGCTGATATGTGGATCAAGCCCGCTGCCCGAGGCTGTCACTAGGTCAACCGGCACGGAGTCTGACTGACCGGGATGCGCCGCGCGAATCGATTCCACGCGAGTGCGAATCGCATCGTGCAGCGCCGGATTTGTGGGTCCCAGATTTGAACCCGTAGAGGCCGCCGAGTTGTAACCCACGGGACCTGTTGCCGACGGTCGTCCCCAGAAGTAGCCCGGCTCATCAAAGAACTGCCCGATTAAATCTGAACCCATGGCCTTACCGTCAATCTCAATGACGCTGCCATTCGCCTGATGCGAAAATGCAACTTGAGCGACGACTGTAATCAAGGCGGGGTAGGCGACACCGGTCAAAAGTGTGAGCAACCCAAACAGAGCCAGGCACGGACGGAGTAAGTCGTTCATAATCAATGATCTCCAAAAGAGAGCGAACCGTACGTTCGAGATCGCTCATAGTTGTTGTCTTTGACACGCCTTGAATCGGCGCCTTCAGTGCGCGTTGTCAGTTGACGTCCTATGCGATTCCGAAGCTTACCAGTATCACGTCAATCAGTTTGATGCCCGGGAAAGGCACGATTAAGCCACCCAGCCCATAGATCAACAGGTTGGCTCGCAGCAGTCGGTCGGCGCCCACCGCACGATACTTGACACCGCGCAGTGCGAGCGGAATCAGGGCGATGATAATCAACGCATTGAAGATCACCGCGGACAAGATCGCACTCGTTGGAGTAGCCAGTCGCATCACGTTCAAGTGGTCAAGAACTGGGTATGTTGATGCAAATGCTGCGGGAATGATCGCGAAGTACTTCGCAACGTCATTTGCCAGGCTGAAGGTAGTGAGCGCCCCGCGAGTCATCAGCAATTGCTTGCCGATCTCAACCACCTCAATCAGCTTGGTCGGATTGGAGTCCAAATCGACCATGTTGCCGGCTTCTTTTGCAGCCTGCGTTCCTGAGTTCATCGCCACCGCTACGTCAGCCTGAGCCAACGCAGGTGCATCGTTAGTACCATCCCCCGTCATGGCGACCAGTCGACCCCCGCTTTGCTGCTCACGAATCAATTTCAACTTCGTTTCGGGAGTCGCCTGGGCGAGGAAGTCGTCCACCCCCGCTTCTGCTGCAATAGCGGCGGCGGTGAGCGGATTGTCGCCTGTGATCATGACAGTCTTGATACCCATACGCCGCAGTTCGCCAAATCGCTCTTTAATGCCACCTTTTACGATATCCTTCAGGTAGATGACGCCGAGCGCGCGTTGTCCGTCGGCGACGACGAGCGGAGTACCACCGCGTTTGGCGATATCCTCCACACTTCGCCGGGTCTCGGCGAGCACTTGTCCGCCATGTTCACGCACAAACTGCTCAATAGCTTCTGCGGCTCCCTTGCGGATCTTTTGCCCATTTAGGTCGACACCGCTTAATCGAGTTTGTGCGGTGAACGGGATGAAATGACCGTGAAGGTCACCGACGTTGCGACCACGCAATCCATACTTTTCCTTCACCAGCACGACGATGCTTCGCCCTTCCGGCGTTTCATCTGCCAGCGACGCCAGTTGAGCAGCATCTGCCAGGGCTGACATCTCAACGCCTAGGGCAGGAATAAGCTCAACTGCTTGCCGATTGCCAAGTGTGATCGTGCCTGTCTTATCGAGCAACAACACATCAACGTCACCCGCAGCCTCAACTGCCCGGCCGGAGGTCGCAATCACGTTCGCTTGGATCATGCGGTCCATGCCAGCGATACCAATTGCTGAAAGCAACCCGCCTATTGTGGTGGGAATCAGACAAACCAACAGTGCCACTAGCACAGTTACCGACACCGCTTTGCTATCATCAAAGTCGACACTGTAGAGCGAAAATGGATGCAGTGTGACACAGACCACGAGGAAGATAATCGTCATCGCGGCGAGCAAGATATCCAATGCAATTTCGTTGGGCGTCTTCTGACGCTTCGCGCCTTCTACAAGCGAGATCATACGATCCAGGAATGTTTCGCCGGGATTCGCAGTGATCCGCACCAGCAACCAGTCTGACAACACACGAGTACCACCGGTGACGCTGCTGCGATCGCCACCGCTTTCTCGGATGACGGGAGCGCTTTCACCAGTGATGGCACTTTCATCGACGGAAGCAACCCCTTCGATCGCTTCCCCGTCAGCGGGTATCTGATCGCCTGCCTCTACGAACACGATGTCGCCTGCACGCAGTTCGTCTGCCACGCGCGGCGTGATATCTCCCTTGTTCAACAACGGTTGAGACTGCCGCTCAGAACCCAGTTGATTCAACGGCACGTTGAGGAACTTTGCAGCCAGCCGTGTTCGCGAACTTCGCAACGCATCGGCTTGTGCCTTGCCTCGGCCCTCGGCCATAGCCTCCGCGAAATTGGCAAACAGTACCGTGAACCACAACCAGGCCGAGACTCCCAGAATGAATCCCGGCTGCGAGCCACCGACTGCCAGTTCACGGACCCACAATCCGGTCGTCAACATGCTGCCGATATACACCGTAAACATGACCGGATTACGCAGTTGACGCTTCGGGCTCAGCTTCTTCAGTGAATCCACCAACGCCCGTTTGACAATCGGCCGGTCAAACAACGGACGAGCCTTCGTAGTCATGAGATATTCCTAAATACTTCGCGGCCGCGATTGGCGACGGCGAATATGCAATGTCAATAGATCCTCAAACGACCGGACGCATCGCCACAAGGCTTACATCGCAACCATCTGCAAGTGCTCGACAATTGGCCCCAGGGCCAACGCCGGCACAAACGTCAGCGCTCCCACCAGTACCACGGCACCTACAAGCAGCACGACGAACAAAGCGTTGTGCGTAGGCAGGGTTCCTGCACCCGGCGGCGTGTACTTTTTGCGAGCCAGAGAGCCGGCAATCGCCAGCACCGGAATGAGCAACCAATATCGCGAGAGCCACATCGCGATGCCAAGGGCCGAATTATAGAACGGTTCGTTCGCTGTCAGCCCGGCGAACGCACTGCCGTTGTTATTTCCTGCGGATGTAAATGCATACAGAACCTCGGAGTAACCGTGAGCACCCGAATTGTTAAGATTTCCCTTGACCTCTTCGCCGGCCATGTACGTCAACCCTGGTCCGACGATAGCAATAGCGGTTCCAATAAGCACAACCACTGGCGGAATCAGGATCACCAGCGATGCCATTTTCATCTCGAAGGCTTCGATCTTCTTGCCGAGATACTCCGGCGTGCGACCGACCATGAGCCCGGCGATGAATACTGCCACAATGGCGAACATCAGCATTCCGTAGAGCCCAGAGCCGACACCGCCGAACACAACTTCACCGAGTTGCATCAACCACATCGGCACCAAACCACCTAAAGGCGTGTAGGAGTCGTGCATTGAATTGACGCTTCCATTCGAAGCGGCGGTCGTGGCTGCAGCCCAGATACCCGAATTCACTATGCCGAAGCGGACCTCTTTGCCCTCCATGTTGCCACCTGACTGAGTATCACTTGCAATCTGATCGGCTCCCAGCTGAGTAAAAGCAGGAACTCCAGATTGCTCGGCTGCTACCACGCCGATCATGAGCGGTATAAAGATCACTAACATGGCAGCGAGGATCGCCCAGCCTTGCCGGCGGTCACCCACCATATCTCCGAATGTCCAGCACAACGCCGCCGGGATGATCAGAATCGCCAGAACTTCTAACAAGTTCGACAGTGGCGTCGGATTCTCGTAAGGATGAGCTGAGTTGACATTGAAGTAGCCACCGCCGTTAGTACCCAATTGTTTGATAGCGACTTGCGATGCAACTGGCCCCATGGGCAATTGCTGCTCCGTCACCGTCTTCTTCTGCGTAACGATGTTGCCGTCGGCTCCGGTCGAAGGCTCATCGAACGTAGCCGATTGAACCAACTCCGCTGAACGGTAAGGCTTGAAATTCTGCACGACACCCTGGGAAACCAATCCCAGAGCCAGCACCGCAGAGAGCGGCAACAGGACATAGATCGTTGACCGGGTCAGATCGACCCAGCAGTTGCCGATCGTATCCGAGCAGCGGCGTGTCAGTCCGCGAATCAATGCGACCAGCACAGCGATTCCAGTGGCCGCCGAGACAAAGTTCTGTACCGACAGCGCGAGCATCTGCGACAGATAGCTCATCGTGGCCTCACCACCGTAGCCCTGCCAGTTCGTATTCGTGGCAAAGCTCACAGCAGTATTAAACGCCGAATCCGGTGAGTTGGCCGGAAACGCTTGCGGATTCAGCGGCAGCATGTGCTGCAACCTCAGTATCGCGTAGACCGCCGCAAAGCCGACTACGTTGAAGAGCATCGCGGCAACAGCGTATTTCTTCCATGACATTTCGCTATCCGGACGCACTCCCGCGATGCGCAGGAGAACGTTCTCCAGCGGGCTGAGGATTCGATCCAGACCACACGGTTGACCTTGAAAGACTCGCGACATGTACCAGCCCAAGGGCTTTACACACGCTACGAGCACGCCCGAAAATACAATCAGTTGAATCCAACTTTGAGCGTTCATGCGAACCACTCCGGTTTCAGTAAGGCAACGGTCAAATAACCAAGCAGGCCAATCGAGGCCACCAACGCAAATATTTCAGGTCCGTTCATCTCGCACCCCCGCGTATGGAGCCCAACAAGCCGATTGCGATCAGCAATCCTACGATGGCAAGCCAGCTCATCGTCCACCTCCTCGGAGCCGTTCACACAGCTCGATCAATCCCCAGGTCACTACGCTTAGCCCGGCAGCGACGCCAAGCACCATTAAATCGGACATTTAGCCTCTCCAATTTCTGTTCGACACGTGAAGACGTATGCTCCGTGTCGGCGTCTAGAATGATACTCCGCGCCGGTCTCAAGATGCGGCTAAGACCCCTGACGACCGCGCTAAAAAAGTATTAACGCCAGCCTGAACGGCCTGCAGAAGATGACTGCGCAGACGGGTCTGCTGCCCAGTACGGCGAGGAGATTAAGTCTCAACTCGCTCAGTCGATGGCGGTGGTACGATGAAGCAACGGCGTATTGGCGAGTCTCTCACCAACCAATAGGCTCGCTGCGTCAGCCAGTTCGACCATTTGAAGTAGTTCCGGCTCGTTGACTGGCGAGCCGCTTAGAATGAAGTGGCGTGCGGGGCAGAGTCCTCGACTGCGAAGTAGCACGCGCAGTTTCAAGCCAGGGCGCACTCACAGCCGTTCCGAGCCAGTAAAAAGCCGTGGGGGTGCTTGCCCACTGCGCAAGGACCCCCACGTAAAGCTCGGCGATGCGTCGGCCCCATCACCGAACGCTTACTCTGGCAGACGTCCCTGCTCAACCTTGGGCATTCCGCCTGTGCAAGCCTTCATGAAGGCGACCAAATCGGCCTTCTGCTGAGCAGTGAGATTCAGTTTCTTTACTTTGTCGCTCAGACCTTTGTTGAGAGTACCGCCTTTGTTGTAGTGCTCGACGACTTCTTCCAGCGTCTTCAGGCTGCCGTCGTGCATGTATGGCGCGGATGACTCGACGTTACGAACTGTTGGAGTCTTGAACGCACCCCAATCTTTGGGATCTTTGGTGATGGCGAAGCGGCCCAGATCGGGGTTCTTTGCATCCATGCCAATGCCAAGGTTGTGATACTTCTCGTCTGCCAGGTTTGCTCCCACATGACACGCCGCGCAGTTGACCTCGGTGCTGAAGAACAGCTTCTGGCCACGCAGGGCGCTTTCCGACATAGGCTGAGCTGCTGCGCCTTTCTTCACCGCTTCATACCGAGCGTACGTTTCAGGGCTATCTTCCTTGAGTTCGGCGAGGTCTTCTTCAGACAGCTTGGAGAAACCAGCCAGTGCTTCCGAGTAGTCATACGCGGCCGGACCACTGACCAACACTCGCTCGAATGCAGCGATGGCCTTACCAACATTCTCAATGTTGACGGGCTTGTCTCCGCCGAAAACTGCCTTGAACTGCAGTTCGTAGCCCGGAATGCCCTTGAGAGTCTTCACGGCGTTGTCGTGCGTGTTACCCATCTCAATGGGATTAGCGATCGGTCCGATAGCCTGATCTTCCAGCGACTTCGCGCGACCGTCCCAGAACTGAGCCGCCGACAGAATGCGGTTGTAGCTCACGGGCGAATTGCGACCGCCTTCCTGACCGTTGATGCCAACTCCAAACTGCGTCTGCTTGCCGTAGCCCTCATCGGGATGATGGCACGACGCGCAACTGACGCTGTTATCCGCCGAAAGTCGCGTGTCAAAATACAGTTGGCGCCCCAACTCGATCTTCGCGCGGGTGAGCGGGTTCTCTTTAAGACCTTGAACCTGCTGGGCTCCGGCGTTCAAGCCGAGAGGCAGTTCTGGTTCAAGCACTCGATGATTAGCCGGATTAGCCAACCATTTCTTGACTTCGTCGGCTTTCAACGGTCCCTTGCCCGGAATACCGGCGGTGAGTTCCGGCGTGCCGAGCTTAATTCGTTCCGGGGTCGGCTCATCGGCGGAAGCAAAAGAGCCGGCCCCGACGACCAAGCTGCACGCCATCAACCACTTTGCTGTCCATTGAGTTCGTCGCACGGAAAATCTCCTGATCGAGAGTCGTTTGCAGAAGTGTCATTCGTGGCGAGATCCTATTCGGGAAGCTCGAATGGACAACGGGCGATCTCCTTATAGATTCGATAGGCAACGCTTATGGAACTGTTCCAACTGCGATACTTCTTGAAGGTCGTTGAGCACTCCAACTTCACTCGGGCCGCAGAGTCGTGCAGCGTTTCGCAGCCCGCGCTCAGCCAGGCGATTCAGAAGCTGGAGGACGAACTGCGGCAGCCGCTGTTTGAACGTTCCGGACGGCAGGTGTCGCTGTCCGACGCTGGCCGGTTGCTGCTGCCGAAAGCCCAGCAGATCGTGCGGCTGGCGGAAGAAGCGCGGGCCGCGATCACAGACGACGGCAAAACGGGCTGCCTGCGAATCGCGGCGATCCCGACGGTAGCGCCCTACCTGGTGCCAGAACTGGTGCAGAGCTTCTCGCAGAAGCTGCCCGAAGTGCGATTGGATGTGCAGGAAGAAGTCACCGATCAGGCACTCAAACGCTGCCGCGCGGGCGATGTCGACGTCGTCCTGCTGGCCCTGCCGGTAACCACCACGGACCTCGACGTCGAACCGCTGATGGAAGAGGAACTCAGTCTTGTCCTGCCAGTCGATCACCCATTGGCGCAAGCCGATCAGATTCGCATCGCCGACCTGGAGCCGTACCCGTTCGTGCTGCTTGATGAAGCTCACTGCCTGTCTGGAGACATCCTCGGCTTCTGCAAGCGCAATCGCGTTCAGCCGCTCACCACCGGCCGATCGAATCAGCTCATCACCGTGCTGGAGTTAGTCTCCGCCGGCTTCGGTATTTCACTGATTCCCAACATGGCGCGCGACTTCCACCAAAGCCCGCGCCGAGTCTACCGCTCCCTCGCCGGCGACCGCCCCACGCGCCGCATTGCGATGTGCTCCAATTCCTACCGCTTCCAAAGCCGCATCCAGAAGGCATTCCTCGAACACGTTCGAGTGACCCTGCTGAACCATCCGAACCGGAATGCAAAGTAGGGCGGACAGGATGTTCGGCCTACGGCAGAACCTCATCAGAGTACGCGCACCCAGAACGCCTTGAGGTATTCAGTCTCCGGGCAATTGCCGCCGATAGGATGATCGGGGCCGGCGCCCGTGCGATCGAGAATTTGCATCTCACGGGCAGCATTGCGGGGTCGTGCTTCAGGATCGTCCGTAGGTAGTGGACCTCCAGCCTGTCGGGCGGCGGAGCAGACCATGCTCTGCAGTTCCTCACCGGGCAGCAGTCCGGCACAGGTGCACGTCAGCAGTAAGCCGCCGGGCGCGACGAGTTGCATGGCCAGCCGATTGAGATCCAGGTGCTTGCGGCGGCCATCTTCCAGTTCTTCGCGAGAACGGATCAGTTTCGGCGGATCGAGCACGACGACATCGTAGCGCCGACCGTTCTTGTACATGTCGCGCATGTATGGGAAGACGTCCGACTGCACGAAGTTCACTTTGACCTGATTGAGTTTGGCATTCTCGCGGGCCAGCTTGAGCGGCTCTTCGTCCAGTTCGACTCCAGTAACTTCGGCAGCTTGCCCCAGCTTCTTCGCCTGCACCGCGAATCCGCCGGTGTAGCAGCATAGATCCAGCACGGATTTACCGGCGCAGAACTGAGCGAGTTTCAGGCGGTTCTCTCGCTGATCGCAGAAGAAGCCCGTCTTGTGGCCGCCGTCGAAGCGGACCTTGAAACGGGTGCCGTACTCCTGCACGGTTATGCCGCTCGGACATTGAGGCGACTGCAAGCCGGGTGCGCCGAAGCCCTCCTGCTCCTCTGAGTAGGGACTCGTGCGGATGATGTAGTGCGGCGCGCCAGTCAGTTCGCACAGGAGTTTCACGGCAGCTTCCGCTCGCTGGTACATGCCGAGCGAGAACGCCTCAACCGATAACACATCGCCGTAGCGATCGATGACCAGACCGGGGAACCCGTCCGACTCGCCGTGCACGACGCGGTAGGTGTCAGCAACGTCGTTGAGCCTCAAGGTCTCGGTGCGCAGTTTCCAAGCCTGAACCAGACGCTCGCGCCAGAAGGCAGCGTCCGGCAGGCGGTCACCGTAGGAAATCATGCGGACGGCGATCTCGGACACAGGGTTGTACACCCCGTAGCCCAAACGACTGCCATCCGGAAGGTTCACGGCCACCAGATCGCCCGGCGTGATCTGCTCCGCCGGTGTCTGAATCCGCTTACGAAAGAGATTTGGATGCAGCGTTGAGGTTCTCAGCACGACAACCGGCAGCGCAGCCGCTGGCCGGTCGTTGTCGAGCCCTCGCTGACTCAGGTCCATTCGCTGCGGAGCAAAGCGCGGAGCCGGACGATCCCGATCGGGCCTCTTGAAACTGGAACCCGAACCTGGCCCCTGACCAGAACCAAAATTCTTTGAACGCGGAAAACGGGACATGCAGACAGAACCTCAAGGAGTAGCGAAGCCAATTCACCGCGTGTTGTAAGGCAGATCGCCCGCCGCGTCCCGTCCGGCGACGATCTGCCGTTAGCCACTGCTAGACGTTCTTAGGTACGCCCCAGTGTCCCGTCCGGTACTGCCGCCGTACCAATTTGGCCGCGGCATCGTGATTGGTGATCTGCTCAGTCTGCGGCTCGAAGTCCAACGCAACTCCAGTGCGGGCCGCGATGTTCGACAAATGCACGACCGTCGCCGCCAGATGGCCGACCATCGCCGACGCGTGCGGCTGAGTTCCCTTGCCACGCACGCAGTCCAGAAAGTTCGTGTGATGTGCGACGAGGTCAACGCTGCCGGTTTTCTCAGCGATCAGCTTGTTGCGCGGGCCATACAGCTTCCAGCCGACCGTATGCCCCATGATCAATACGCCCTTGGTACCGTAGAACGCGGCACCGTTCTCATAGCCTTCCTGCACGTACGGCGACCAGATGCGTTGTTCGAAGATGAACTGCTTCTTGAGGCCCGTCTTCGCGTCAGCGGCGTATTCGCAAACGGAATACTGAGTGTCCGGAAACTGCTGGTCGTCATCGAAGAACAGCTTCGAGCCAAAGCAGGTGACCCGAGACGGATGCGAGTTGACTCCCAACCCCCACAAGGCAACGTCGATGTCATGCACGCCATCGTTGCCGATGTCTCCACATCCGAAGTCATACCACCACCGCCAGATACCCGGCAGCATGTTGGGACGATACGGCACCACCGGCGCTGGACCGAGCCACGTGTCGTAATCCAGATTCGCGGGCGGAGTTCCCGGCTGACTCTTGCCGATGTTGCCGCGCAACTGACTGTTCCACGCCTTGGAGACCAGCACATTGCCGATCTCGCCACTCAGCACACGTTCAATGCCCTCGCGGATCATGCCGGTGCTGCGACTTTGCGTACCAACTTGAACGACCTTGCCGGTGCGCTTTGCGGCGTCGACCAACAGACGTCCCTCAAGAATGTTATGCGAGCACGGCTTTTCGACATACACGTGCTTGCCGGCTTCCAGAGCCAGCAGCGCCGCCGGAGTGTGCCAGTGATCGGGAGTGGCAATCCACACGGCGACCACTTTGGGATCAGCGAGTACCTCTCGCAGATCCTTCGTCTTGCGCGGAGTCTTGCCGCCAGCTTTGGCAATGGTGTCAGCAGCGTTGGCCAGTCGCTGCTCGTCCACGTCGCAAACCCACGCGACATCCACATCCGTCCGGGCAGCCAAATTGCGAACGTGATTCATCCCCATGCCACCGGTGCCGATGACCGCCACGATTGTCTTGTCGGTGGCCGCGTCCGCCGCCAGGGCCGTGCTGGCTGAAACAGCGATCGCCGTTGCGCTGGCCGCTTGCAGAAAGTTTCGCCGAGTGCTGAGTGATTCTTCCATCACAACCTCCAAAGGATGTTGAGAAAACGCAACAACGGAGCCAGACCCGCACATCTTGAGATCTCACTCGCAGGTCCGCTGAATTTCGACCTCAACACCAAACAGACATTGTGACGGGCAGGCCGCCGTTCGTAGAAAGAGGTGCGAAGTCAGCAGGTTTCACTACTGCAACAACAGACAACATCATCACCGTCGAAATTCCGCAACTCAGCGAGGCAACATTATGCAGAACACCCGGCTCCAGATTCTGACTGCATTGTGCGGAGGCCTCGTTGCGATGGCCACGGTGATGAGCGATATCGGCACATCAACACCCGCAGATCAGACCGTAGCGGCTCGACCTCACCTGCGGCAGCGCACCGATCGCTTTTTCGATCGAGCGATTCGGACCAATCGAGACACTCAGTCTGCTCCATCGTCCAAGACTCCTGGCCCGTCGCCGAAGCCTGTTCCGTGTGTTTTGGGTTAATACGCCGCCTCGATTACGGTCTTAGTTTCAGGGGCGAGAGTGCCGGGATTGCGCTCCTGGCCTAGCCACAGAAGCGTTCGCCAATAAACTCCGTATTGCACGCAGCAATCCGCCGAACAGTTCGCAGGCTTCCGTCACAGGGAAAGTCGCCGATGCCGGCATTCGTTGCGATCAGGATACGCATCGTACTCAGAAAGGGAGTTTGCGAGTGGAACCTCGAAACATTCAACGCAATAAGACGCGCGCGGTTCGGATTGGATCCATTCACATCGGCGGCGGAAACCCGGTAGCCGTGCAAAGCATGACGGCCACCAAAACGCAGGACGTGGATGCGACCGTGGGGCAGGTCAACGCCATTGCCGCAGCGGGAGCGGACGTCATCCGCATCGCGGTCGATAGCCGTAAGGACGCCGAGGCTCTGAAGGAGATTCGCAAGCAGACGAAAGCCAACCTCTCGGTGGACTTGCAAGAGAACTACCGCATGGCCGAGATCGTGGCCCCGTATGTGGACAAGATCCGGTACAACCCCGGCCATCTGTACCACCACGAACGCGAAAAACCCTGGCAGGACAAAGTGCGTTTTATCGCTGACATCGCCGCCGCCAACGATTGTGCGGTGCGAGTCGGCGTGAACTGCGGTTCGGTAGATCCCGACAAAGTCGGCCTCTTCGACGAAGAAGACTCGATCTCGCCGATGATCGCGAGTGCTGTCGAGCACTGCGAATTTCTGGATGGTTTAGGCTTCACTCGCTACTGCGTGTCCCTGAAGGACTCGGACCCCAGCAAGGTGATTGAGGTCAACCGCCGCTTTGCGACAGAGCGACCGGACGTACCGCTGCACCTGGGCGTCACCGAAGCCGGTATGCCGCCGGACGGAATCATCAAGACGCGCATCGCCTTTGAGCAGCTCATCAGCCGCGGCATCGGTGACACGATTCGAGTTTCCCTGACGGTGCCGAACGACCGCAAAGGCGAGGAGATCGTCGCCGGACGCCAGATTCTGGCCGACATCGCGGCCGGGCGAGTTCGCTCGGTGGTCGACTTTGGCCTGCCGACGTTGAACATCATCAGTTGCCCGAGTTGCTCGCGCGTTGAGAACGAAGCCTTCGTGGTTCTGGCTCAGCAGGTCAAAGAGATGACCGCCTACGCCAGAGACTACGCGATCACGATCGCTGTGATGGGTTGCCGCGTGAACGGACCGGGCGAAACGGACGATGCGGACCTCGGTCTCTGGTGTGCTCCGAACTTCGTGAACTTGAAGCGCGGCAAGGAAGAATTAGGACAATTCCCCTACGAGGACATTCTGCCGAAGCTGAAGGCCGAACTCGACGCGATCATCGCTCGCAAGACGATGGCCTGATACGAGTCAGTCCCAATGTGCTCTGGCGTTGGTCTCGAAAACGCCGAGTTGACAACAGACGGACGCGAGACGCGTCCGCCACGAAAAAAGGCCCGCTCATCGAGTTGATGAGCGGGCCTTTTCATTTTGCTATCAGAGGCTCGACAAACCTGCTCCTTCACCGTCAGTGAAAGAGCAAGCCTGGCTTGAACCGTGACTATTCTCCCCAGAAGTTGTTCGCGGCGAAGACGGCGTCCAGATCGGCGGTGCGGCGGATGCCGGTGCCGATGACGTCACCCATCAAGTCGCTAGAGCCCGCGATATCGTCGAGACCCAACTCGTGGCCAAGTTCGTGCATCACGGCGGTCAGCAAGTCGATCTTGCCAGCCGCAGCTCCGTTCGAACCCGACGCGAATTCGGAATCGTCAGCAGGCGTCGCATCCACGAACCAGCCATGACCAGCGGCATCGTCGTCGATGACAACGACTCCCGTACCACCCAAACCGAGAGTTGCGCCACCGAGATCCTGAACTCGGAACTGCACACTCTTCAGACGGTTCAGAGCCGCACCGCCGAGGCCCAGTTCTTCGTAACGAGTGATCGCGGCGCTGACGATCGCCGTCAGATCGCCAGCCGCGATCGACGAACCGCCCGAACCGATTGAGGACGCCGTCAACGGAGCTGCAGTCGGCAAGCCGATCAGCGTTTGAGCGATGTCCAGACCGCTGACGAAGAAGGCTTGCGTCGGAGCAACCGAGTTCACCTGGAGACGAATCGTGATGAAGCCGTCGTGGTTGGCGTCCGTACCACCGCTCACAACCTGCGAGCTGAACTGCTGAGGATTCAAGAAAGCAGTCGTGACCGGAGCAGCCGCGCCTTCCACAGTGATGACGCCTTGAGTCGGGACGAACTCATCACCGAAGTAGACTCGCACGTTGTAAGCCGTCAGATCATCAACCGCGACCTTGAACGTAAGGTCCTGAGCGTGCACGCCGTCTCGGTAGAGCGCGGTCGTGGTCGTTCCGGTAGCGGCAGCACGGTCGTAGGCGTTCGGAATGTAATCCGTCCAGCCATACCCCGTCGTCGTGTTGAAGAACGACTGCGGGGTCACACTGGTGAATCCTGCGGCCGTTGGGCTGCTCGCCGTATCGAAGTCGAAGCGTCGCGACGTCGCGATCTGGTAGCCCTGCGTTGTAGCGCCGCGGCCATTGCCTGTGATGTGTTCAACGGCAATCGTCGCAGTGCCCGCAGTCGCAGGACGCTGAATCATGAAGGTGGCCGTCGCGGCACCGGCAACAAACTGCACACCGGCCATCTGCGGATCAGCATCGACCGTCGTCACAGTGCCACTGGTCGTTGTGACCGTGTAGACCTGACCAACAGAGAGGCCGCTTACCGAGAAGGTGTCGACCGATGTGCCATCAGCCGTGACTGGCGTCGCCTGCGGAACCACAGACAGCACCGGCACCGTGCTTACCTTGCGGAAGATGATGCCGTTGACCGTCCAAGGCGTCGCGTCGGAAGAACCGAAGCCGACCGTGATGGTATCGCGACCACCCAGCGACGTCGTGCTCGCAATGAACGTCCTTTGCGTATGCTGACCAGCCGCCGAACTGAGACCCGTGATGCTCGGAGCAACTGCACCATTAACGGTAATCGTGTCACCCGAAGCGACCGAATCCGATCCGTAGATGACCGTGACTTCGTAGTTACCCGGAGCCAGATCAGCACGGAAGGTATGCGTTGCGACACCGGCAGGAGTTCCTGAACCGCTGCTGACTGCTCCATCGCGAACCAACGCAGCAATCGTGCTGGCGCCAGCGGCGTGGCTGAACGAGCTTGGAGCTGTCCCCACCCATCCGTAACCAAGGCCCGCAGTGTAGGTGTTGTCTGTGATCACGCCCCTGAAGCCGGATTGCGTGGTTGGGCTCGACTGAATGTTGAAGTCGAACAACGTGGGCGTCGCACCGTTGAGCTGATAAGTAATCACGGTGCTATCAGACGCCGAACCCGAGCCATCCGCAGCCACAACGCTGATCGTCGGAGCTCCCGGCACGGTCGGTCGCTGCAGAGTGAAGCTCCAGACACCTGCCGCCGAAGCCTGAATCTGAGTACCACCGTAGATCGACGAAATGTCCGCCGAGGTAATCGTTCCCAGCGTGGAGCTGACCGTCAGAATCGCGTTCGGCGCGGACGAACCGGTGATGGTGTCAACTGTTGTCCCATCGGCCGTTGCAGTTCCAAGATGAGTCAGGATCGTCACACCACCAGTAACGAGGCTGACGGCTCGAATCTCAAGGCCGGCGATGGACCACAGCTCGTCGGTTGTGGATTCAAACTGCAGATCCAGAACTCCGTCAACGACGGTGATCGGCACCGCGTTGGTCAGGGTGAGAAACTCACCTGGCTGAGTCGCGATCGACCCAAACAGGTCGTTACCTTCCCCGCGAATCAGCATTCCACTGACATGGCCCAGAGCGTGACCAACCGTTGCGGTGATGAAGTAGGTACCGTTCGCGACTTGCGTCGAGAACGTGTTGATGCCCTGCGTGCCGCCATCGCCCTGGTGCTGATCTCGCAGCAAGGCCGCGGTGCTGCCCGAAACAACGCTCGGGTAATCAGACACCTTTGGAGCCTGTGCCCAACCATAACCGCTTGCGTTGAGGTTTGTGTCGCCAGGAGTGACGTTGATATAGCCACCGGGCTCGGTGACCCCCACAACAACCGGGAAACCATTCCGTGGTGTTTGAATCGCAGCCAGAGCCGCAGCACCGGTGAGATCGCCACGGCCGAAGTCGAAGCGACGCGTCATCGGACCAACGTAGTCGATCGCCGTCGCACCAGTTTGGGCTCCATCGAACTCGGCGAAGTTGACATAGGCCGTTCCTGCCAGAGCAGGTCGGCGGATCGCATAATCCCACTGGCCATCACCACCGACCACAACCTGAACACCAGCCAGGTCCGCGTCAGCGTCTGTGCTGGTCACTTCCAGATCTACGTCGGGGATGTCGTCGCCGTTGATATCCAGGCCACCAGAGACGGTAATCAACGCACCAGGAGTACCTTCAAAACCCGTAAAGGTGTCAATCGTCGCGCCGTCAGCCGCCAACGGATTCTTTTCCGGAGAGCCCTCGGTCAAAATATGGCCAGGACGAATCTCCAAGCCATCAACTCGCCAGACTTCCAGACCGCTGAACCTGAGATCCAGCGAACCATCCTTCACTTGAGTGACGAAGTTCACTTCGCCGTGGCCGGTGATGTCCTTACCGCTGATGATGGTGAAGTTCGCATCAGCATCAACGACGGAGAAGTCGGGCGTATTAGTGACTTTGACGGATACGAGATACCACCCATTGGCGATATCCGTCTTGAAGGTCTGAGGCACTGTGGAGATCACGCCATCGCGTACCAGATTGCTGAAGGAACTGGAAATCGGACCGTCATCGACGTCGTTCAATGCCGTGGACTCGAATGGATTGGCTGGATCGAGCGGTACGAACCCAAACTTGCTGCCGCCGACTCCGTAGAACGTGCTGTTGAGCACACTCGTGTAGCCCGCGTACGTCGGAGACGCAGTCCCGGTATTGTCATTGAAGTTGTCGAAGTCGTACTTCTGCGTGTCTGTGCCAATCGGATCCAGTGGCACGCTTTCGATGTTGCGGAACGTGACTCCCAGGAACGGACTCGGTGAGCCGCTATCAGTGAAAATCGTCGTTCCAACAATGGTGAACGTGTTATTGAACGGATCCACGTCCAAGACGTCGCCGTCCGGGACACGATCCACATCACCGAACTGCGGGTCGTTGGAGTGAATTAGAATACGAGCCGACTGAGAAGGCTGGACGTCGAAGTAATCAACTTCGTCGAAGGTGTCTGGCGGCAACGCCGAGCCACCCGTGACTTCGTCGCCGCGAACTTCGAGTCGTTCCAAAGTAGTTGTGTAATCCACCGTCTCATCGTCGCCAGCGGCACCCGTTCCGTGCTGGAACGTCACAAAACCGCCGGTCTGAGCAACTCCGTTCGTCACGTTGTTGTGGACGATCACCGGCAGTGCCTTCGTGCCGTCCTTAGCACTTGAGCCGTAGACGGTTGCCCGGTCGATATCAATCACGGCACCACTGTCATCAATGGTGACGTCTTGACTGACAGCGCCACCGTTCAAACCACCAGTGTGAACGAAGTACTGATCCGCTGAACCCGCACCATCCAGTTCCATCTTGCTGGTGGTGTCGGTATCGAGCACGTCGGGGCTGGTCGGGAAAACGCGGATGAAGTCTGGATCAGCATTGCCGAGGACCGTTGTCAGCATCGGACTGCTGATTGAACCATTGAACGTGATCGTCGAGCCGGTACCTGCGTCCGCGTTGCCGAAGTCGCCCTCAACGGTGATCGTGTCGGCGGCAATGACCTTCGTCTTATCCTCGAATGTCACGTTGTCCCCACCACGAATCGTAATCACCGACGCGGTGCTCTGAATGGTCGTGGGCGTCGTCACCAGCAGATTGTCGCCCGTGCCAACAGCATCAGTCGCCGTCAGGGTGACGGCACCGTTGGCGATCACGTCGTGAGAAACAGTGAGCGGACTCAAAGCAATCACGCTGATGACGAACGGATCCGCAGCAGTGTTCTGCGAACTGGTCAGGGCATCGACGTTGTCAATCACCAAGCCGCCCGTGACGTCTCGAATGAAGACATCACCGGTCGTTGCGTTCAAGAACGCCAGACCGTTCGTCGTGCTGGTGGCATTGATCTCCAGGCCGTCTGCCATGGTGCCGACGCCACCCGTCGATCGGAACGCCACGCTGGCCGCATTCACATCCGAAACAGAAGTGTTACCGTCGCCATCACTGAAGATACCCACCGCCTGGAACGTGGCCAGTTGACCCGCCGCATTCACGAGTTCTTCGATCGTCAGCGAACCGGCAGTCGTGTTGACACGCACCGTGCCGCCAGTCGAGGTCACTGAAGCAGCAGCGCCATCGTCATCGCGGTCGATGCCGTCGTTACCGGCGACCGCGAGATCAGTGTCTTCCAGAGTCAGTGCCTGTGTGTTGACCACGAACAATCCGCCACCCGCGACGCTCGCTTCCAGCTCATTGACGGCCAAGTCAAGCAGATTCGCGTGCTGCGCGGTCCCGGGAGCCCCCGTTTCAGCACCCACAGAACCGCCGCTAGCGCTCAGAAGGAGTCCGTCAGCAGTGATCTTGGTCGTCGTGTTGGCGGTGGATTCGGTGATGCTGGTTTGAGCGACCAGGATCACGTCACCGTTGGCCGTACCAGCGTCGATCAATGTGACAATGATGCCACCGGCTGTCGTGCTGAGCGCGATGTCGTTGGCATTCGCGTCCGTCACAGATTCGACATCGGTCGCAGTGATCGTTCCGCCAGCGTCCACCGTGATCCGGCCATTGTTCGTATCAACATCTAGCAAGTTGATCGCATCGAGTTCATTGATATCAATGCTGCCCGTTCCGGTCACGCCGGCATCCAGTCGAGAAATCTCAGTTTCGATGGCGTGGCTTGCCACACCGCCGACTGGCGTCGCATGGCCGATACCCGTTGCCGTTGTAATCGTGACCGTCGCGGCAGCCCCAGTCGCTTCGATGTTGTCGGTGTTCGTGTCACCGCCATCGATCAATCCGCCAGTGCCGCTAGTGATTGAGACCGCAGCCGCCGTGTTGTTCGTGGTCACGAAGCGAGCCAGAGTGATGTCATCCGCAGCGGCCGCCGTAATCGTACCGGTGCCAGAGTTCACGAAAGACCCGTCGGTCATCGTGATCGCACCGTCGTTGTCAGCGTCAGCATCCGCCGTCATCGAGACATTGCCCGAAGTGCTGCTGATACTACTGGTGGCATCGAAGGTGATAGTGTTATCAGCCGTCAGGGTGATCAGGCCGGAAGTCGACGTGATCGTGTGATTGTTGGCGATATCGGCAGTCGCGCCATTCGCATCCACAACGATGTTACCAGCCAGACTGCTGATGCCCGATTGAGCGTCTTCAATCGTGATGGTTCCAGCGGCAGTCAGCGTCACCTTGCCCGTCGCCGCGTCCTGGTCAATCTCGCGAATGATGATGGCGCCCGACTCGTCGATATCGACGTCTCCGCTCGTGGTATTGTTCAACACCAGTTGAGCAATCGAAGTTTCGATGTCGTCAGTTGAGCCAACGCCCGTAACCGCGTTGATCGTGACAATCGCACCAACACTGTTGGCGATGATATCGACATCGGTGTCACCACCGTCTACCACTCCTCCTGATGTCGTGTCAATCGTAATCGCAGTTGCTGTTGCGTTGGTCGTGATCACGCCGCCGAGAGTGATATTTCCATCGGCATCCATGTCTATCGTGCCGCTGCCGGCATTGATGAATGAGCCATCCGACATCAGGATGAACCCGCCGTTATTTCCGCCTGCGGTATCAGCCGTAATCGTCACTGCGCCCGACACAGATTCAACCGCACCAGGGCTACCTGCGTTGACGAACTGAATATCATCTGCCGCCGTAAGAGTGACCGTTCCGGAATTAGTCGCAATCTTCGAGCGAACTCGAATACCAACAGATGAACCAAGACCACCGTTGCCCTGGATGAGAACGTCTGCTGTTCCAGTCGCAGAGACCTTCGTCCCAAAATCGCCAATGAGGACACCCTCTCCGTTCCCGGTCGAATTGGCAGTACCAGTAATACTGACATCACCATCGACAGTCGCAACGACGGTCGGGTCCGCCATCAAGCCGGTGACACTCACACCGACGCTGTTCGGCACCCCACCACCGCTGACTCCAACGATCGTGATGGTACCGGCAGACGCCCCAACACCCGTCGATCGCACTTCGGTGACACGGTTGATTGCCACTCCCGTTGAGCTTCCGCCACTGGCAGTGCCGTTGATACTGATATCACCGTCAATCGTGCGAACTTTTGTCGGCGAACCGAACAGATTCACACCGGCAGATATCCCCGATTGCCCAAGGCCAACAATCTCAATTGAAGCCGCGTTCACACCTGTGCCCAAGGATTCAATTCGATTGATCTGCGACACGGTAACGCCCAGACCACCACCTGAAGAACCGCCCGTTCCATTAATCGAGATCTTGCCAGAATCGCTCGTAACCTCAGTGAGCGAACCAGACATGCTCACCCCGTGATTACTCCCTGTGCCGGTGCCCCCTGTGCCCGTGATCGCAATGGTTCCAGCCGTCGCACCCGGCGCCGTGGAATGAATTGCCGCGCCATTGCGGAGGAACACCCCAATTTGAGAGGGGTTCACTCCGCCATTCAAACCACCAGACCCCGTGAGCGAAATCTTACCTGTACCTGTGGTCTGAATTGTCGAGTTATCAATATCCAAACCAGTAAAGTTGCCAGCAGTCGCACCACCGGCGTTGGCGAGCAAGGTAATGCCGCCATTCACAGTGGTCAGGCTCGATGCTGCGGAGATCGCAGTGGCACGAACAGAATCACCAGTGATCTCACCGCCATTAACAGTGGAGATTGTTGATCCTGAGTTAATGATTAGGTCCGTGCCCGCATTCAAGTCAATGAACCCGCTCCCACCGAGGGCGGTCACGTTGGCCGAGATCGTCAAATGATCGTCGTTGCCACCATCGTTGGTCGCGGTCAGCGTGATGTCGCCGCCGTCGTTGTTGGTCACAGCCGAGTTCACTGTCAGCGGGCTCGCAGCGACCAGCGTGATGTCGTCGTTGCCGGAGTTGTTGTTGGCTGTATCCAGAATCGTAACACCGACCAGCCCGTCAACGGTGCCGATCGTGAATGAACCCGTGTTTGAAACACTGATGTCGCCCGACTCGGTCTCGGCAGCCAGTGTCAGAGTGGTAGCCGCACCGCCAAACGTCGTTTCGATGGCGTCGGTACCAACGCCCGTCTCAGCCCGCAGAGCCGCAGTTCCCGCCGTGATGTCAATTCCAGCACCGCCATCGGCGTCCAGAATCGCACCATTGGCCGTCGTGACTTTGGAAAGTCCCGAACCGCTGTCGATCGCACCCAATGTGATGTTGCCATCGGCCAGCAGGGTGATGGTCGAGTTCGTTCCAGCGGTGAGGACCGAACCATCCGCTTGAGTAATCACACCACCGTTCGTGCCAGCGAATACGTCGGCGTTGACAGTGATCGCACCGCCAGCCGTCGTCAGGTCACCGGTCGCGGCGAAGGTCACGTCGCGATTCGCATTGACCAGAATCACACCAGATCCCGTCACATTCACCAGACCATCAATGATGATACTGGAGGCTGACGGCGCCACGGGTCCACTCGCCAGCGATACTCCACCGCTGCCGGCAACGATCTGTGCGTTGGTGCCATCCGCATCAATGTCGATGGCATCGGTAACTCCTCCTGAAGCGGAGAGGTCTGATCCCAGAATCGTCACCGAGCTGTCACCATCGACCTGGCCAGCAGCTTCAATTCTTACGCCACCGCTGACATCCAGATCGAAGTCTGCAGTCAACGTGACGGTCGAACCCGCTCCGGTCGTCTCGACCTTGGCACCCACGAAAATGTCGCGGGGTGCAGTGAGGCTCATGCTGTCCGTTGACGTGAGATCAAAGTTAATGTCCAGATCGCTGTTTGCTGCCGTGCTGCCATTCAGAGTCACGTCCCCACCGGCAGTCGTGATCGTCGCACCGACAGTCACCGCACCGCTCAGAGAGATGGAGCCACCAGTCGTTGCCACACCAGCCGTGGTGATCTCTTGGCTGACAGTAATGGTGCCCGCTGTCGCATTGACCAGAATGTTTCCGTCGTTCGTCGTGATACCGTCAACGGTATCGACTGTCGTGATGTCGAGAGCCGTGGCTTCAGTATAGCTGAAACCGGCACCGGAGTTCGTCACCAAGGCGGCCAGATTGGTCACGCTGTTCGTCGCGGAGGTCAATGAGACCGCGTCGAACGATCGCACCACCAAGTCACCCACACTGATGTTGCCACCCGACTGCGACACTTCACCGCGATCAGCATCACCACCACCGGCACCTTCGTTATCAGCGGTAATTTCGAGACGCCCCGATGTGCTGATGGTGCCCGTTGTCTGACTGAAGTCATCGCCAGCAATCAACTCGATCAATCCACCACCAGTGCTGGATACCCCAGCGCTGATCGTGAGATCGTCATCATCACTGGCGCTGTTGCCAGCTTGCAGCAGGATGTCGCCGCCGCTGCTGACTGCCACGCTGACCGTCAACGGGCTGTTGGCATGAACGTCGATCTTTCCGGTTCCGGTGGAACTCGAAGTAGTCAGAGCACCAACACTGTTGATGGTCAGAGCCCCCGTGTTAACCAGTTCGACATTGCCCGAGGTCGTGTTCGAGAACGCCAGGTTCGTAATCGCTGTTTCCAATGCGTTACCGGAGCCGATACCGCCAACGCCAGAGAGCGCCGCCGATCCGCCGGTGATGTTGGCCGCCGCAGCGTTGGTATCCGAGATCGCGCCACCCGCCGTGACAGTCGTGCGTCCTGCCCCGTCAGTTTGCAGAGCGGCGAGTCCTGCCCCACCGGTGCCGCCCACCGTGATGCTGATCGCGGTAGCACCAGCATTGGTCGTCTGGATTGTCGTACCGTTCGCCTGTGAGAAGCCTTGAGCACCCGCACCATCCTGGTTCGCGGCAATCGTGATCGTGCTTGCCGTGGCGTTCAAACCGGTCGACGCATTCACGCTGACCGCATTCTGCGCGTTCAGGTTGATCGTGCCGGTCGTCGTCACACCGGCGGTGCTGAAGGTGATTGCGTCCGTGGTGACACCGAGATTACCCCCGATGCCCCCGCCACTAGTCCCGTTGAACGTCGTCGTACCAGTGCCAGCCGACTGCGTCACGTTGCCGGTCGTCTGAATCGTTGAGGAGAGAGTCACATCGGCCGCGCTGTTGACGAGCACGCTCGCCAAAGCCGTCGTACCACCCACCGCTCCCGTCGCCGTGATATTGCCGGCCCCGGCGGTCAGCGTCAGGTCCTGGCCACCGTCTACGGTGCTGGCAAACTGGATGGCTCCATCGTTTGACGTCAGACTCACGGCACCGCTGGAGAGCGTCACGGCACCCGTGAAGGTCAGCCCGTCAAAGCCGCTCCAGCTCAGGCCATCCAGTGTCGTCGTGCCCGCGAAACTGCTACCCGTATCGCCATTGGTGAGCGTCACGTTGCCATCAAAGCGTGTGGAACCGCCGCCAGCGGACGACACGATTCCCGAGGCGCCACCGACGGTGCTCATGAACCGAGCCAAGCCCGTAGACGCGATCGTGATCGCAGCACCGGTGGCGTCGCCGATACCGCTCACCGCTCCGGTGAACGTCGTCGTACCAGCCGCTGTGCCAGCCGCGATGGTCAAGTCTTGAGAACCACCCGCCAGCGTGCTGC
>JAKFWA010000004.1:67809-169077 GCA_021732995.1 Planctomycetaceae bacterium
GACGCGATCGTGATCGCAGCACCGGTGGCGTCGCCGATACCGCTCACCGCTCCGGTGAACGTCGTCGTACCAGCCGCTGTGCCAGCCGCGATGGTCAAGTCTTGAGAACCACCCGCCAGCGTGCTGCTCAACAGAATGTTGCCGCCGTTGGAATCCAGGCTCACAGCCCCGCTCGACATTGTCACGGCGCCGGTGAAGGTCAAGCCGTCGAAGCCGCTCCAGTTCAGACCATCGAGTTGGGTCGTACCCGCGAAGCTGCTTGCCGTGTCGCCGTCAGTCAACGTCACGTTGTCATCGAAACGCGTCGAGCCACCACCAGCGGAAGATGTGATTCCGGAAGCACCGCCAACGGTGCTCATGAAGCGAGCCAAACCAGTGGACGCAATCGAAATCGCCGCACCCGTGCCATCACCCATGCCGCTCACCGCTCCGGTGAAGGTCGTCGTACCGGCCGCTGTGCCTGCCGCAATCGTCAGGTCTTGAGAACCACCGGCTAGCGTGCTGCTCAGCAGGATATTGCCTCCGTTCGAATCCAGACTCACCGCGCCGCTCGAAATCGTCACCGCGCCGGTGAAGGTCAAGCCGTCGAAGCCGCTCCAGTTCAGACCATCGAGTTGGGTCGTACCCGCGAAGCTGCTACCCGTATTGCCATCGGTCAGTGTCACGTTGTCATCGAAGCGAGTGGAACCGCCGCCAGCGGACGACACGATTCCGGAAGCACCGCCGACCGTGCTCATGAAGCGAGCCAACCCGGTCGATGCGATCGTGATCGCCGCGCCGGTGCCGTCACCCATGCCACTCACGGCGCCGGTGAACGTCGTCGTACCAGCCGCTGTGCCAGCCGCGATGGTCAAGTCTTGAGAACCACCCGCCAGCGTGCTGCTCAGAAGAATATTGCCGCCGTTCGAATCCAGACTCACAGCCCCGCTCGACATCGTCACGGCGCCGGTAAAGGTCAAGCCGTCGAAGCCGCTCCAGTTCAGACCATCGAGTTGGGTCGTACCCGCGAAGCTGCTTGCCGTATCGCCGTCGGTCAGCGTCACGTTGTCGTCGAAGCGCGTCGAGCCACCACCAGCAGACGACACGATTCCCGAGGCGCCACCGACGGTGCTCATGAACCGAGCCAAGCCCGTGGACGCGATCGTGATCGCAGCACCGGTGGCGTCGCCGATACCGCTCACCGCTCCGGTGAAGGTCGTGGTTCCGGCACCAGTACCAGCCGCGATCGTCAGGTCTTGAGAACCACCGGCCAGCGTGCTGCTCAACAGAATGTTGCCAGCATTGGAGTTCAGGCTCACAGCACCGCTGGACATCGTCACGGCACCGGTGAAGGTCAGGCCGTCGAAGCCGCTCCAGTTCAGACCATCGAGTTGGGTCGTACCCGCGAAGCTGCTGGCCGTGTCGCCGTCAGTCAATGTCACGTTGTCATCGAAACGCGTCGAGCCACCACCAGCGGAAGATGTGATTCCGGAAGCACCGCCAACGGTGCTCATGAAGCGAGCCAAACCAGTAGACGCAATCGAAATCGCCGCACCCGTGCCATCACCCATGCCGCTCACCGCTCCGGTGAAGGTCGTCGTACCGGCGGCTGTGCCTGCCGCAATCGTCAGGTCTTGAGAACCACCGGCTAGCGTGCTGCTCAGCAGGATATTGCCGCCGTTCGAATCCAGACTCACCGCGCCGCTCGAAATCGTCACCGCGCCGGTGAAGGTCAGCCCGTCAAAGCCGCTCCAGCTCAGGCCATCCAGTGTCGTCGTACCCGCGAAACTGCTACCTGTGTCACCATTAGTCAGCGTCACGTTGCCATCGAACTGAGTCGAACCGCCGCCAGCGGACGACACGATTCCCGAGGCGCCACCGACGGTGCTCATGAACCGAGCCAAGCCCGTGGACGCGATCGTGATCGCAGCACCGGTGGCGTCGCCGATACCGCTCACCGCTCCGGTGAACGTCGTCGTACCAGCCGCTGTGCCAGCCGCGATGGTCAAGTCTTGAGAACCACCCGCCAGCGTGCTGCTCAACAGAATGTTGCCGCCGTTGGAATCCAGGCTCACAGCCCCGCTCGACATTGTCACGGCGCCGGTGAAGGTCAAGCCGTCGAAGCCGCTCCAGTTCAGACCATCGAGTTGGGTCGTACCCGCGAAGCTGCTTGCCGTGTCGCCGTCAGTCAACGTCACGTTGTCATCGAAACGCGTCGAGCCACCACCAGCGGAAGATGTGATTCCGGAAGCACCGCCAACGGTGCTCATGAAGCGAGCCAAACCAGTGGACGCAATCGAAATCGCCGCACCCGTGCCATCACCCATGCCGCTCACCGCTCCGGTGAAGGTCGTCGTACCGGCCGCTGTGCCTGCCGCAATCGTCAGGTCTTGAGAACCACCGGCTAGCGTGCTGCTCAGCAGGATATTGCCTCCGTTCGAATCCAGACTCACCGCGCCGCTGGACATCGTCACGGCCCCTGTGAAGGTCAGCCCGTCGAAGCCGCTCCAGTTCAGGCCATCGAGCGTCGTCGTTCCCGCGAAGCTGCTGGCAGTATCACCGTTCGTCAGCGTCACATTGTCATCGAACTGAGTCGAACCACCGCCAGCGGAGGACACAATCCCGGACGCCCCACCGACCGTGCTCATGAAGCGAGCCAACCCGGTGGAGGCAATCGTGATCGCCGCGCCCGTGGCGTCACCCACGCCGCTCACCGCTCCGGTGAAGGTCGTCGTACCGGCTGCTGTGCCTGCCGCAATCGTCAGATCTTGAGAACCACCGGCTAGCGTGCTGCTCAGCAGGATGTTGCCGCCATTCGAGTTCAGACTCACCGCACCGCTGGAGAGCGTCACGGCACCCGTGAAGGTCAGCCCGTCAAAGCCGCTCCAGGTGAGACCATCGAGTTGGGTCGTACCCGCGAAGCTGCTGCCGGTGTCACCATTGGTCAGCGTCACGTTGTCGTCGAAGCGCGTCGAACCACCACCGGCCGAAGAGGCGATTCCCGAATTGGCTCCCACCGTGCTCATGAAGCGAGCCAAGCCCGTGGAATCGATCGTGATGGCCGCGCCGGTTGCGTCACCGACATTACTGACGGCACCAGTGAATGTCGTCGTGCCCGCAGCCGTGTCAGCGTGGATGGTCAGATCCCGGTTACCGGTCAAAGTGCTGCCGAAGAGGATGTTTCCGCCGTTCGAGTTCAGGTTGACGTTGCTGGTGGAAAGCGTCACCGCGCCGGTGAAGGTCAGGCCGTCGAAGCCACTCCAGTTCAGACCATCGAGCTGGGTCGTTCCCGCGAAGCTGCTGGCCGTGTCTCCGTTGGTCAGCGTCACGTTGTTGTTGAATCGTGTCGAACCAGCACCGTTTGTTGACACGATCCCCGAATTGGCTTCCACAGTACCAGTGAACTGAGCCAGGCCCGTCGAATTGATGGTGATGGCAGCACCGGTTCCGTCACCAAGAGCGTTGACGCCTCCAGTATTTCCCGAGACCGTGAATGTGCCTGCGCCCGTGCCGGCCGCGATGGTCAGGTCTTGAGCGCCGTTGAGGGCACCGGAAAACAGGATGTTCGAACCGTTGGAGTTCAGGCTCACCGGCCCATCGAACAAATTCACTTGCTCTGTGACCGTCAAACCGTCAAAGCCGCTCCAGTTCAGACCTCGGAATTGGACGCTACCGGCGAAACTGCTGCCAGTGTTACCGTTCGCTAGCGTCACATCGTCAAAGAACACGGTGCTAAAGCCACCGCTCGTCCCCACGATGCCCGAATTCGCGCCAACGGTACTGAGGAACCGAACCTGCCCGGTCGAGTTGATCGTGATCGCGGCACCGGTGCCGTCGCCCACGTTACTGACCGCACCACCAAACTCCGTCTGGCCATTAGCCGTGCCCGCCGCAATCGTGAGGTCAAAACCACCGCCCGCCAGAGTGCTGCCGAGAGTCGTATTCTGGCCATTGGAATTGAAGCTCACCGCACTCGTCAGCGTGACAGCGCCAGTTAAAGTGATCGCGCCAGTGCCACTCGAAACATCACCGCCGAGTTCACTGGTTCCCGTCACAATCAGATTATTACCCGCTGATAGCGAACCTTCGGCGTCCACGTTTCCGCCAACCAGGAAGTTGAGCGTGGTGCTGACGTTCTTGTTCGCATCCAGATTTCCGGTGATGTTGATCAAATTCGCCGACAGTGCTCCAGCATTGACGGTCAGATCGACGATGTCCGTGCCGATCGTGCCCCCGACCGTGGTGCCGCCAGTACCAGCCAGCGTCACATTGAACGCGCCGGTAATGTTGTTCGTCACGCCAACGGTTCCCGCAGCGGTAATCACCGAGTTCGCTGACAGAGCGACTGAACCGCCGATTGACACATTCCCGGTCGTCGCAGTCACATCGCCGCTCAAGTTCGCGTTGTTGCCCGTCGAAACACCCGTCTGGCCGACCAGGTTCGCGCCGGCCGTCGTGGTCGCCGACGTTCCGACGCTGAGGCTTCCCACGTCGGTGCTGACGTTCTTGCTCGCATTCAGTTGGTTGTCGATGTCGATCGTACCCGCCACCAGCGCGCCCGCATTCACGGTCAGATTGTTGATATCTCCACCAATCGTGCCCGACACGTCGCTGCCACCCGTGGCCGCCAGGGTCAGATTGAAATTGCCGTCCACATTCCCGGTGACGCCCAGCGTCCCACCTGCCGTGAACGTAGCGTCGTTGCCAATCGCGATGTTTCCGACATAAGTCTGATTGCCACTCGTTGTCACGGTTGCGACGTTAACATTGATGGTCTCAGCGGTGACTGCCAGTGAGGCCAGGCTGGGCGTGGTAGTCGTAAAGGAAACCGAATCCGTCCCGCCGCCCAGATCGATCGACAAAGCCCCAGTCGTAGCGTGACCGAACGTGTTCCCCAGGTCAGCGATCGTCAGCGATTGAGCCCCGGCACCGGCATCTCCCACGACGAAGATTCCGTTCGTCGGATTCAATGTGGTTGCCAGATTCGTGATCTTGGCGGTGTAAGCATTCGCGTCGAAGTTGATCGTCAGCTTGTCTGTCGGGTTGTCGAACGTCGTCGTAGCGAACGAATTCCCCGTGATCTGGGTGGTGTCCGCATCGACTGTTGTAAACTCGATATTGGCATCGCCCGCCGCGAAGTTAATCGTCAAATCGGTCGTGCCAGTGATGTTGATCGTGTTCTTGTCAACGCCGTCAAAATTGATCGTGAGACCGCCAACCGTAATGCTGCCTTTGTTAATGTCTGTGCCGTCGTAGCTCAGAGTTGCAACACTCCCGCCAGTTGCACCCTTGAAAACAATCTTGTCGCCGGTCTCTGCGCCATCGCCAGCATTGAATGTGATATTCGTGAGTTGGGCCAGTTCGGGGGACGTACTCAAGTCAATGGTTAGCACATCGTTGAACCCGCTTTCACCGGTGAAGGTCAAGGTAGTCACCGCATCGATTGGCCGCGCATCGACGACGACTCCACCAATCAATGTTTGCAAGGTGTCGTCAACAACACGGATCTCAACCGTATCATTCTGGCCATTGTTGGTAACGGGGATCACTGGAGCAGCCTCGTCAACAACGATTGACACGTCGTTGTTATCGCCACCGCTGTAGCTGATGCGTGCAGTCTTGCCCGTGTTTCCAAAGTTGGTGGAGACGACCGCTCCGTCCGCCAGGCCAGCGAATGTGCCGCTCACTAGGTCGAGCGTCCCGTCGTTGTCGATCAGGATGATTTCATCGCCGTCATTGTAAGCAAACGGTGCGACATTGAGCGTGAGTTTCGAATTACCCAGCGAGACCTTGCCATTCACATCGAGCTTATCGGACGTGGTGAGATTAGTGATGTCCACAACGAGTTCACCGGCCGCTGCAAGCGACAGTTCGTCCTCGGTCGCACCGTCGTTCTTAGTACCATTCCCAATGGTGAAGGTACCAACTGCACTCCCCTTGGTATTGAGCGTTGCCGCTCCAACATCAACGACTCCATCAACGGAGCCATCAAGATTGGCAATCACACCTGCCGTTAGCGCGAGCTTACCGATCGAGCCACTCAGCGTTTCGTCGTAGGTTCCGGCCAGAACATTTACAGTGCCGGTAGACGTGCTGGTGTTAATACCTTCTTGAATCCGCGTTGCTGGACCCGCTTGGAGGCCAAGGTTATGGACAGTCACGGAAGAAACGTCGGCCTTGAAGCCAACCGGCCCCACATCCGCAGGAGCTTCGTCATTGTCCAAAAGTGGCGTAAAATCTATGCCAGTGTCGACGTCGGTATCCGTAAAGGATGCGAGGATCGCAGCAGGATCACTCGTCCCCCAGTAGTTCGATGACACATCAAGAATCGCCCCCACGTAACCTGTCAGGCGCAGAGGCTTGGCAATGTTCACCAATCCATTCTTGCTAATCGTCAGGTTCGTCGCAGTACCTATCACTTCAATTCCGAAATCGGAACTATTGGAAATGCGGTTGTTCTGGGCAACGAGTCCGTCACTTCCAGATGCAAACTGAATCCCGTAGCGGTCCTGAGTTGCCACTCCCGAGAGCGTAATGTCGTTGCCGGAAATCGTGCTGTTTGTCGTGCCGTTGAAGTAGAAACCACGACCGTGCTTATCGACGGTGTTGTTCGAAATCGTGATATTCGTATTGGCACCCGAATCGAACCCAACGCCCCATGAATCTTTCACGTGTGTGGTGTTGGTAAATCGATTCTCCGTGATCAGCACATTCTGAACACCACCACCCGAAGAGGAAGCGTCTGCACGAATGTCTGGAAGCGTTCCACCCGCGTTATTATCTTTGAATAAATTCTTCTGAATTACGGTTTGATTGAGACTGCTGTTATTGGCCAGGAAGATGCCGGCGTTATTGTTTTGGATGATGTTATTCTGAATCGTTGAGCCATTGGACCCAGCCGCCAGATAGACACCACCAACTCCTGTAGCCCCAGTACCGTGGGCGTTCTGCAAGGTGAATCCATCAATGACTGCACCACTAATCCCGGATTGGATCGCAAATGTGGTCACCGCAAAGCTAACCAATGCATTCGCATCCACGATCGATTCAGGCACTGCGTTACGAGTCCGAGCATCAACTCCAGCCTGCGCCCCTTTGATTGTGACCTGTTTGTTAACCGAAACAGCCGAACTGAGCGCGTATGTACCCTCAGCCACATTGATCGTGTCGCCCGATGCAGCGGCAGCCCCTATGGCGCCCTGAATCGTATCAAACGCATTCGTACCGAACGTCAGGCCGGCCACAGGACCGCCATTGGTGGTGCCGTTCCAAGTCACTGTATCACCGGCGTCGAGCCCGACCGCGCCTTGGTCGTTGGTTATGGTGTAGTCCGCAGTGTTATCGACGTAGAACGTCGACAACAGCGCTCGCATCTCAAGGCTTTCGCTGGCGAGGCTGAACTGGCGGGACCGGAGGTCCATAGAGCGGCGGGCCTTCTTGGCACGCAGGGATCGTCGTGGGTTCTTGTTGATGTTCCGCAATCCGTCGAGCCAGTTTCGCCACTGCATAAGATGTCCTTCACAAACGATGTCTGGTGAGTGACGGCTAAGAACTCATTGCCCGTGAGTGCTGTAGCGCGCAATCTGTTTCCGAATGTCAGTCCAAGTTGAGCTCACTGGGCTCACCGAATCGCCAGTCGGGGGTGTGCGCCTCCGGTTGCACACAACTCCGACTCGCGGTTCAGGCTCAGTAAGCCGACAATTTCAACTCCCTGCGGAACTCAACCCGGTTTTCTTCGTCTGAACTGGACCAAGTTCCGCTCGCCATCACGCTTCCGCAGGCCAACTGTTTCCAAAGGTTGGCGCTTCTCTCCAGTTCACCTCACCAAATCCCGTTCGAGCTATTCGCGCATGCGAATGGAAGCGCTGTTAACGCCTACTCGTTCATTGGTTGACGCGGTGAACTGAACACTCATGGCTTGGATAAGCCGGAGAACTCGGGAAATCTGAAACTTCCCGTGCAACCCGACTCAGCAGCCAATCACGTATTTGGCAAAGGGTGTGCCGGAGTGCAGGCGTCCGCCTCCGCGTGCAGAGCGCTAACGAGCCACGCAGAGCCGCCAGAACCACCTTTCTGAGGCCAGGTGATCAATACTCCCCTTCATCCTGACGGAGAACGAACTAAGAAACGGGAAGCATCCACTGAAACGAGAGCCCGTTCAGAATTCCCAATCGCAAACAAGAATCTATGGAGGGCTCCGGCTTGGCCGGAGCACTCCAGGACAGGCGCATGATTTTCGGAATGGGGATGGCCAGACGCCCGGTTTGTCGGGCTGAGCGGCGTTGCGACTTGCGGTGAGGGCGTGGCAGCAACATCATGAAGGCTCATCTCATCTTATGAATTGCTCCGGAACGTCCTGAATATTCACCGCGAGACCTCGCTTGGACGAACGTCAGCAGCACATCATCGAAGACCTCTCGGGAGCCTTCAGCGGCGAAGTCCGCTGTGATGAGGTCGCGGTGTCGATGTATGCCTGCGACGCCAGCCTGTTTCAGGTGAAGCCGATCGGAGTCGCCTACCCCCGCCACCGCGAGGACGTGCAGGCGCTCGCCCGCTACGCCACAGAGACAAATCTGCCGCTGATTCCGCGCGGCTCGGGCACGAATGTCAGCGGATCGTCGCTGGGCGCCGGTCTGGTGGTGGACTTCTCGCGGCACATGAACGCGATTCAACACATCAACGACACCACGGTGACCGTGCAATCCGGCGTGGTGCTGGAACGCCTCAACCGCGAACTGCGTAAGCGCGGCCGCTACTTTCCGCCCGACCCGTCCACGGCAGCGACAACTACTATTGGCGGGATGCTGGGAGTAGACGCCGCCGGATCTCGAGCCGTCCGGATCGGTTCAACGCGGGACCATGTGGTCTCGATCGAGGTGGTGCTGGCCAATGGTCACGCGATGCTGTGCGGTAGTGAGACGCTCAATACCGCTCAATGGATCGCTCCGGACGTCGGCGAGGAAGTCACCGAGGAGACCTCGGACGACCAGATCCGCCAGACGCTGACACATCGGCTGGGCAAAGTACTGGGCGACAACGAAGCCCTGATCCAAACGCATCAGAAGCCGCTCTTCCGCAACAGCAGCGGCTACTTTCTGCGCGGCATTCGACACGGCAAGCATCTCCATCTGGCGCGGATGCTGGTCGGTTCCGAAGGCACACTCGGGCTGTTCTCGTCAGCGACCCTGCACACGTCCCCCCTGCCCGAGTTCCGTGGCGTCGCTCTGCTGCTCTTCGGTCAGGTCGAGCAGGCGATTGATTCAGTTTCGCTCGTGACACCTCATCAACCCAGCGCCTGCGACCTGCTGGACCGGCGGCTGCTGAGCCTCGGTCGCGAAAACGACTCGCGGTTCGAGCACCTGATCCCACCGGCTGCCGAGGCCGGGCTGCTGATCGAGCATTCGGGGTTGAGCCAGGCCGAAACGCAGTCGCGAATCGCGTTGACAGTCGCGGCCGTGCAGGCCCGCTTCAGCGATATGGTCGTCGCTCTCGAAGCCTACGACTTCGACGACGTCGAATTCCTCTGGGAGCTTCCTCGCAAGGTCGTCCCGCTGCTAACTCGCATGCGTGGCGACATACGCCCGATTCCGTTCATCGAAGACGTCGCCATTCCGCCGGAGTGTCTCAAGGAGTTCTACACGCAGTCACAACGCGCGTTGCAGAAGCACGAAGTCACCGCGTCGCTGTATTCGCACGCAGCGTCCGGGCAGATCCACATGCGGCCGTTCATGTCCTTTCCGCGGCAGGTCGATGCCGAACGGATGCAGGCGCTGGCTCAGGATGTGTTTGAGATTGCGATTTCGCTCGGCGGTTCCATCAGCGGTGAGCACGGCGACGGACTGGCGCGCTCGTACTTCGTCCAGAAGCAATACGGGCCGCTCATGCCCGTCTTCCGCGAGATCAAAAACATCTTTGACCCGCGCGGCCTGCTCAACCCCGGCAAGGTCGTCACGACGGATCGTGAGCTGCCCGTCTCGTCGCTCCGTCCCGCAACCAAGACGACGACCGATCTGGTCGAACTGCAACTGAACTGGGACCTGCCGCAGTTGGTGTCCGTGGCCGAGACCTGCAACGGCTGCGGATTGTGCCGCAGCCAGCAGGACGAACTGCGCATGTGCCCGTTCTTCCGAGTGGACCAGAGTGAAGACGCGAGTCCGCGTGCGAAAGCCAACGTCATCCGCAGTCTGCTCAACGATGAACTGCCGCGCACCGTGATGTCGTCGCCAGAAATGGAGCGGCTGGCCTCGCTGTGCTTCAACTGCAAACAGTGCGATCTGGAGTGTCCGACCAACACTCGCGTGTCTGAGCTGATGATCGAAGCGAAGGCACAAGTGGTCGACGCGAACGGCCTCAGCCGCACGCACTGGTTCCTGTCCCGCATGTCGGCGATTGGCGGGCTGTCAGGACACCTCGCGTGGTTCGTGAACTTGCTTCTGACGAACAAACCCGCGCGCTGGCTGATGGAGAAAACGGTCGGCATCGATCGCCGTCGCAAGCTACCGAAGTTCGCCACGAAGTCGTTCATCGCCTCGTTCGGTAAGGACGTGCGTTCTGGTAGCGACCGCTGGGAGCAGTCCGTCGTCTACTTTGTGGATCACTTCGCAAACTATCACGATCCCGAGCTGGCTCGCGCGTTCCTGGCCATCATGCGGCACCACGATATTCATGTCTTCGTACCGCAGGGGCAGAACGGATCGGGCATGGCGATGGTCTCGGCGGGCGACCTGGCCGGGGCTCGCCGCGTTGCTGAAGCCAACCTCCGCGAACTGGCTGAGTTCGCACGCGACGGCATTCCGATCGTCTGCACGGAACCAGCCGCCGCCATCTGCCTGCGCGATGAGTACCCGTTGCTGCTGGTTCATCCTGACACTGAGGTAATCTCGCAGCAGACTGTCGAGGCAGGAGCCTTCCTGCTGAAGCTGTTGAAACAGGATCACCTGCGGAACGACTTCATCGAACTGCCGATTCGAGTGGGCTATCACACCCCGTGTCACACGAAAGCCCTGCGGCAAGGCACTCCGATGCGTGAGCTGCTGCAACTGATCCCCGGCCTGGAACTGATTCCGATTGAGGCAGGCTGCTCGGGCATGGCGGGCACCTTTGGCCTCATGCGCGAGAACTTCGAGACATCGCTGGCGATCGGGCAGCCGCTGATTGAACGAATGCGGCACCCAGACTTCATCGTTGGCACCACCGAATGCAGCAGTTGCCGGCTGCAGATGGAACATGACTCGCCAGTCCCTACGATTCACCCGATCAAACTTTTGGCGGCCGCTTACGGGTTGCTGCCGAAGCTGCGAACACAGCTCGTCGAAGCACGTAAAGTGTAAGCGGATAAGACACACTGCGCGGAATCACCGAATCGAGGTCGTACGATGACACGAATTCTGCAACCCACCAACGTCCGCTATCCATTGATATTCGCAAAGGGCTCTGCGCGCGAGATGGGTCTGCGGCACGGCGACCTCGCCCGTACCAAGATTGCTGCCTTCATCGGATACCTGTGCGAGTCGCTGAAGTTGGAAGAAGACGAACTGATTCGGCGAGCTCGCAAATTCAAGCCGCTGTTCGAGCAACATTGTCCGCAATACCTCGAAGAAGTGCGCGGCGTCGCGGAAGGCGCCGATCTGAAACTGGAGCTGGTGCTGGCAACTCAACTGCGCGGCGAACTGGCTCAACTTCCCGACGGAGCATGCACGACGTTCGTCGTCGGCCCGCGCGGAACAGCAGATGGATCGACGCTGATCGGCCAGACCAGCGACATGGCGGCCGAGATTCGAGAGTTCTCCTACATCTTGCATCTGCAGCCGGATGATCGACCGGAACTCCTCATGTGGACCTTCGGCGGACAGTTGGGCTATCACGGCTTGAACTCACATGGAGTCGCTCACTTCGCGAACTCGCTGGGCGGCGGACCCGGATGGAAATTCGCCCTCTCCCACTACCCGTTGAAACGCATGATCCTGGAACAAACTGATCTTGCCGCCGTGCGGAGGCTGATGACCGATTTCGAAGTCTGCTCGAATGGAAACTACATACTGTGCGACGGCACAGGTGAGATTCTCGATGTCGAACTTACCTCTGACGGCCCAAACTTCATTGATGATGACGGTGAAGGTTTCATCGCGCACTCCAATCACTATTTGTGCTCAGCTCATGCCTGTGTGGCGAACTTCGATCAGAGCCTGCCAGACTCGTTCCCTCGACTGAACCGCATGAGGCAACTCATCGCCGAGCAGTTTGGCCGCATCACAGTGGAAAGCATGCAGAGGATTCTGTCCGACCACGACGGTCACCCCACCAGCATCTGCCGCCATCCTCATGATGGCGTCAGTGCCGCAGTGCTTCCCAACACCGGCCATACCGTCGCCGCGATTGTCGCCGAACCGCAACACGGCCGTTTCCATATCGCCTGTGGTAACCCTTGCGAAATGCCGTTTCTGAGCTTTCAACTGGAGAACTTCGCCAGCCAGTTGGTGCACTGATCCCACGCAGATAGTCGCGAGACGAGACACTGTTACGCTCGCCCTGCTTTAGAACTAGATTGACCCTTCGCACGAACTGAGGACTGGCCTCGATCAGTGCAACAGCCGACTCGCCTGGCAGAGCACATTCTATGAGATCCTGGCTCGTTCGCGTCGCGTTGATGGCACTCGTGATTGTTGACGGATTTGCTTCGTCCGCGCGTGCGGAGGAAACGCCCTCGTTTCGTCGCGATGTCATGCCACTACTGTTTCGCGCGGGCTGCAATTCAGGTACTTGTCACGGATCAGCGCGCGGCAAGGATGGGTTTCTACTGTCGCTGTTCGGTTATGACGCCAAGGGCGATTACTACCGCATCACTCAAGAGCTGGTCGGCCGCCGGGTGAACGTAGCCGCTCCCGAGCAAAGCCTGCTGCTGCTCAAAGCGACCGGCAAGGTGCCGCACACGGGCGGACAGCTCTTTAAAGAAAACAGCCCCTACTACCGCAGCCTGCTGGCATGGATTGAAGCCGGCGCTCCAGACGACGAAGGCAAAGTGCCGGAGCCCGTCGAGATCAAGCTTGAACCCGATCGCATGGTGTTTCAGCAGGCAAAGGCGACTCAAATAACGAAAGTCACTGCTCGATACTCGGACGGCTCGACGCGCGATGTCACGCAGTTGGCGCGATTCCTGTCGAACAACTCGACGACAGCCACCATCGACATGCAAGGTCAGGTCAAAGCTGGCAATCCCGGAGATACCTTCGTCTTCGCGCGCTTCAATCGCTTCACCATCGGCTCTGAAGTGATCGTGTTGCCAGCGGATTCCAAGTACCAATGGAACAATCCGCCCGCCAATAACTATGTCGATGAGCTGGTCTACGACCGGTTGCAGAAGCTGCATCTGCTGCCGTCCGAACTAGCCGATGATGAGACCTTCGTTCGGCGGGTGTATCTCGATCTGATCGGCGCGCCGCCAACACCGGAGCAATACAGAGCTTTCGTCGCCGATAAGTCTGCCACAAAACGCGAACGGTTGATTGATGAGTTGATCAAGTCCGACTCGTTCGCCGATCTGTGGACAGCCATCTGGGCGGAGTCGCTCAGAGTAATGGGCGGCGGGTATGCCCCGACGGGCACCGACGTCAAAGCGGCCGAAGCCTACTTTGAATGGATTCACGAGCAGATGCAGAGGAACCGTCCTCTCGACGAGTTTGTGTCGGAGCAGATAACGGCCAGCGGTAGCAATCTGACGAACGGCCCGGCCAACCTCTACACCATGCTGGTTCACGACGTGAAGTTCACTCCCAAGAACTTCGCGGCGGACTTCTCGCAACTCTTCACCGGCGTGCAGATTCAATGCGCCGAGTGCCACAATCATCCGTTTGATCGCTGGACGATGGATGACTATTACGGCTTCGTCAGTATCTTCACCGGAGTCAAACGCAAGCTCGGAGCCGAGGCTCGTGAGTTCTACATCTTCAACGACCCACTGGCGGCCCCGGCAAAACATCTCGTAGATGAGCGACCTGTCCCCGCGACCGTTCTCGGCGCGGAGACTCCGATTGCAAAAGGTGGCGACCCGCGAGTCGCGCTCGCAAAGTGGCTGACGTCACCCGAAAACGAATTGTTCTCGCGCAATCTCGCAAACCGCATCTGGTCGCACTTCATGGGCCGGGGGCTCGTCGAACCACTGGACGATATGCGTATCAGCAACCCGCCAACGAACAAGCCGCTGCTCGATGCGTTAGCTAAGCACCTGGTGGACTCGAAGTTCAACCTGCGATCGCTGGTACGCGACATCTGCACGTCGCGGGTCTATCAGTTGTCCTCGAAGCCAAACTCGACGAATGCACTCGACGATCGCCAGTTCTCGCGAGCGCGCCTGCGGCGTCTTCGCGCGGATGTCTTGCTGGACTCAATCCTGCAGGTCACCGGCGGCGAACGCGGCTTCAGCAATTTTCCGTCTGGCACCAAGGCGGTGCTGTTCTACCCGCGTACATCTGGAGACACGACCGGACCGCACCCGGGCGATCCATTCTTCGAAACCTTTGGACGATCCTCACGTGCCACGATCTGCGCCTGTGAGACGAAGCCCGAACCAACTCTGTCTCAAACATTGCATCTGGTTGCTGGCGACACCGTGCAAAGCCGTATCCACTCAGGTGGCATTGTCCCCAAACTTATCGCGGCGAATGCCAGTCCAGAAGTCATTCTGGAAACGATCTTCGTGCGAGCACTGTCGCGCAAACCGACCGGAGCAGAACTCACGGGGATGCTGAAGCTCATCGGGACCGAGACCAAAGACCGCAGAGCTTATGAAGACATCTTCTGGAGCCTGCTGAACTCAACCGAGTTCATGTTCAATCACTGAGAGGCCAGGGCAATCGAGCTGTATCCAGCGCGACCTCTCCCTCTAAAGCCTCAGGTTGTGCCTTTGACGGCTTCATCCAGATTGGGGTACAGCGTCCACAAGCGGTCGAGATGCGTCACTTCCAGCACTTCGCGGCAGTACGGAGTCAGACCAGCGATACCGAACTTGCCACCTGGCGTGCCATTGACGCGGTTCCAGATCCGGAACAGAACTTCAATGAACGACGACCCGAAAAAGACGGTGTGCGAAAGGTCGATCACAATCTTCGGGGGCGCAGCTTTAGAAGCAGTTTCGAGCAGTTGCGGACGAATGCCATCCAGTACGGTCTCGTCCAGGTTCTCGAACTCGGGACCCAGAATAATGCAGGTCACTTCACCGCGTTTTTCGACCCGAGGGCTTTTGTCAGACATCAGAGAACTCGATCCCGATGGGGCTATGTAGAACAAAGCCATTGGCAAACTAGTGTCCCGCCACTCCCTGGCAGACACGTCTGCGGCTGATCCTAACCCTGTCGGCAGTATTGTCAACGACCGGAAACGGTGAGCACTAACGCCGCCAGAACTCCAGTTCTGAGTGTCACTTCAGGCAAGTTAGCTACTCTTGCGGACGGGCATCCAACAACACAGGTACTTCGTGCAGGGTGCCGTTACGAATCACCGAAACCTTAACCGTATCTCCGGGCCGTTTCTGACTCAGAATCTTGAGCAAATCGCGGCGACTTTGAACTTTCTCGCCATCAATCCGCACAATCAAATCGCCCTTAAAGCCTTGCGGGTTCGAAGGATCCCGCTCCATCACCTGCAAACCGGCTCGATCCGCAGGTCCATCGGGGGCGACGAAACGGACGGCCACGCCTTGCAGTTGTTGATTACCTCCGCCCATGTTCTCAACGACAATCACACCCAACCACGGGCGATCAATCGAACCGTCTCGAATAAGATCAGGCACGACGAGATTGACCACATCGACCGGCACGGCGAATCCAATTCCGTGGGAGCCTCCTGACTGCGTGAAAATGGCCGTATTCACTCCAATCAGTCGGCCAGCGCTATCGAGTAGTGGACCTCCCGAATTCCCGGGATTGACTGCTGCATCGGTCTGAATTGCCCCGTGAATTAGTGATCGCTCGGTTTTGATTGTCCGGTCCAAGCCACTGACGATACCTGTCGTCAGCGACTTATCGAATTCGAACGGACTGCCGATTGCGAACGCTTTCTGACCCACTTGCAGATCTTTGGACGTCCCCACATCAATCGGCACAAGCTTGTCTTTGGGGGCATTGATCTTCAGGACGGCGACATCGTGATCGGTATCAAATCCAACCAGTCGAGCGTTGTAGCTGGAGCTGTCGTTCAGAGTCACCAGAGCGCTCTGAGCGTCCTGGATCACATGCAAATTGGTGACAATGTGACCGTCAAGGTCCCAGATGATTCCACTGCCCGCGCCTGCGGGGATCTCAAAAACATCCCGCGTGTAAACGTTCTGACGGACGGAAGTTGTCGTAATGTGAACGACGGAGGGCACGGCTTTCTTGAAGAGGTCTGTCGTCGACTTCTCATCGTCAGCCAGATTGCCGCGCGGAGTGATTTCACGCGGCGTCGCATCAGGATCGTAGAGACGTGACAACGGCGACAGTTGCTTCCATGCCAGCACAGCTACGAGGCCCAGCAGCACGGCCAACAGCGTCACGTTGACTCGTGCCGAGCTACCGCTGCCTCGTGAAGGTTCGCACGCGGTGCCCATAGTTCTCCCTGCGTCAACCAAGTTCAGCAATTCGCTCGTTGAGGTTTTCGATTGCGGTTTGAAACCGTTCACGAGCCTTTTCTGAAACTTCACCAAAGTTCGCAACGAACTCATTCGTCAATAAACGATTGCAACGCTCGATGGCAACAGTCATTCGCTTCACGGTGTCTTCGACACTCAGTTTCACGGGACCGTAATCGTCGCCTTGATCCTTGGGGGGAGCTGTGCCAGCTCCCTTACGGAACGGAGCGTAACCAGAGGCTGCATCATCAGAGTCTGCTGCACCTGTTACGACATCCACCCGATTTGCGCTGGTCTGGCTTTCCAGAAATGTGTCCGAGGTTGAGCGTTCGCCGTCAGACTCCCCGAAATTCTCCGGCGTGCGATAGACAATGGCATCCCCGTAACCAGGCCCCCCGGCGTCCAGTTCCACTTCGGCGTCGACCGTCAGGTCCTCACCGTGCTGCAAACGGCGCCAAGCTTTCATCTCGGCGACCGTAGCCTGATTTTCTTCAGCCCAGGCGAGACATTCTGCCGAGTCCTGCCAAGTCAGCGCCACGTAGAAGTGGGACCACTTCAGATGCTGGTACTGGTCCTTGACGTCCGCAAACGTCTCCCAGACGCGACGGCGCTGGTAAACCTGATCTCCGCTCAGCCCGATCGAACTGCCGAAGTCAGCGTCGGTGCGGCCTTTAGCGAAGCGTTGCGTCCACTGGGCGGCGCATTCGCCGACAGTCCAGTTGCAGCTGCTGATCGCCAGCTGCGCGACTTGAATGAGTTGCTGTTCCGTAGCGGGAGCAGAGACAGTTGCGGTGCTCATCGGGACCTCCTGAGAGAGCAAAACCCGGCTTCCTCGTCGAAGCCGGGTTTGCATTATCAACAGAAAGAGGCCTCCGTACCCTCGCCTGACCACCAGGGTCGTCTGCGAGCACGGGTCATCGAGGACCCGGACCTCCGTGAGAAGCGCTGAGCCATATCCGTGCCCAGCGAGCGGGCGGCAAGATAGAGACCGCCCTTCGCATTTTCCAGCAGGCAGAGCACATCCTTTTTTGAGTTTCTCAAGACCGGTGTTTGTCAACGCAAAATGCACTCCACGCAGACTGTGCCGCTCACATCAGCGCCGCGCGATGACCGTCATCTATTAGATGATGTCTCTCTGAGAGGACCAGTACCGAGGTGTCGCGTCCCAGCGATTCAACTTGATGACATCGAGCGAGAACGAACCTCGGTAGCGGCTTCGATCAACGTGACACTCACAGTCGCGGTGATCGGCCGATGCGATACGATTCGAACGCTGCGTCGGAGATCATCGGCTGCTGTTCCGCTCTGAGGAGTCGTGATGAAACGCTTCAGGTTAGTACTCGCGTGCTTGTTCCTCTCCACATCAGTTCAAGTCAGCCGCGCTGCTGAGCCTCTGATTCGAGTGCTCGTCTGGGATGAACAGCAACCCGCACAAAAGCAGGCCTACGACAACTTCCTTGGCAATGCGATCGCAGATCACCTGAGCAAGCAACCCGGCCTGCGCGTGATCTCAGCCAACATCAATCAACCGGACAAAGGTCTGCCTGCAAGTAGCCTCGACACCACCGATGTCCTCATCTGGTGGGGCCACGCTCGCCACAACGAGATCTCAGCCGATCTCTCTAAAGACATCGTGGCACGGGTCAAACGCGGGCAATTGGCATTCATCGCCTTGCACTCCGCTCACTGGTCGAATCCATTCATGGAAGCGATGAATGAACGCACTCGTGAGGATGCCCGACGACGGTATCCCGATCCCAAGAACGGCCCGCCGGTCAAGTTCGAGTTCATCGCTCCCGATGGCCGCTTCGTTCCAACATTCGATTCACTGAAGACGCCGGCCTACTACGCCATGCGTCGCGGTGCTCAACTGACCGTACGAGTGGATCTGCCCAACTGCGTCTTCCCCTCTTATCGAGCCGATGGCAAGCCGAGCACCGTCAAAGTTCTGAAGCCCGATCATCCGATCGCCAAAGGTTTGCCCGAATCCTTCGAGATTCCCCAAACCGAAATGTATGCCGACCCGTTCCATGTTCCTGACGCTGACGAAGTCCTCTTCGAGGAACGCTGGGCGGCGGGTGAGAGCTTTCGCAGCGGACTCATCTGGAAGCTCGGCGAAGGCCGAGTCTTCTACTTCCGCCCCGGCCATGAAACCTATCCCGTCTTCAAGCAAGGGCTGCCCCTGAAGATCATCGCCAACGCCACGAGCTGGCTCGGCTCACGCCTCAACAAGCAGCAGTAGTCGACCGCTGAGGGCACTTCATCATGTCACAAAGCCAGATGAGCCTCATCGACTCGATCCGCAAACGACCCGCGATGTATGTCGGCGATGTCTCGGAACGCGGACTACATGAGTTGGCCATTCAAGTAGTCCAGTTGTCTGTGTCCGAGCTGCTATCCGGCTTCGGAACCCACATTGTTATCCGCCTGTGTCTTGATGGATCCGCTGAGATCACTGACGACGGCCGAGCAGTTTCTGTAACACCCCTACCTGAGTTTGAAGGCCAATCTCGCTTTGAGATCGCCTTCACTCGCATTGAAGCCGCTACGACGTATCGCGGACCCCAGCGATATCGCGTTGGAAGCGGCGGTCTGTGCGGTCTGGGTCTGGCTCCACTGAATGCGTTGAGCAAGTGGCTCGTCGCTGAAACAGCCGATGGCGCGGTTTGTTCTCGATTGAGATTCGTACGCGGACGTTGCATGGGTTCGTTGGTTCAAGAGCCTGCAACATGGACTGGACTACGGCTGCGGTTCCAACCCGATCCAGACATCTTTCAAGTCACAAGCTTCGATCAACTGACCTTGGGAGGTCGCTTAGTTGAACTCGCTATGTTGAATGCAAGCTTACGCCTGGAATTTCAAGACGAGCGATCTCAGCAGTCCGTTTCCTATTGCATCCCAGAGGGGATGACCGCACTGATGTCTGTGATGAAAGGACTATCCCCCACCTATCCTAAAATCCTGACGGTCGCGCATGAGTCTGAACGCTTTCGTCTGCACGTCGCGTTTCAACACTTCGAATTCTCCAGTTGCCGAGTTTGGTGTTACACCAATGCGATACTCAACTCGGAAGGAGGAAGTCACTGGACGGGATTCGTTGCAGGCCTGACTCGTGCCATTGAAGACTCGGTCGATAGCTCTCCCGAGAAAGTTCAATTCGCAATCTCCGACTTACTGAACGGCTTGGCTGCAGTCGTTTCAATTTGGGTCGATGATCCCATTTTCGAGGGTCCATCGCGGACCAAATTCGCGTTCGCGGCAATTCACGAGACAGTGGAGTCGCTGGTCTATCAGCAGCTAAAGGATTTGTTCAATCGCGAACCAGAAGTCTTGGACGCTATTCGATGCCGAAAGCGACCCGCACTTTCTAAACCACCAAGCTGGACTGTGGCAGACATCGCAGCGTTTCGTGAAGATTCATGATTCGACTCGACGACGCCGCCGATACTTCACAATCTCATGACACATCAAGATCTCATTCGAGCATTGAATCCTGCTTGACTCGCATCGACTGCGAAGGTTGCACGTCCGATCGTCGATAAAAATTGTCCGACGAATCCAAGAACTCGGTCGCAGCAGTTGCCTATCTTGTTGACGCTCGATGAAGCCTTGCCTGTTTGAGATTTCGTGCGACGAAGTCAGTATGACTGCAAGGCTTGGATAACGTCGAAAGTTACTCGACAAGTCGAAATCGGAATGTGCGATGTGTCACTGAGAAACGTGCACTCGCACGCAGCTTGGAGCGTTCCAAGTACAAATGAGGCCTCATGAGAAACATCACGCTGTTCGTCTTGCTGGTAGCTGCCGCGACGGCACTCGCGCAAGACACAAAGCCCGCCCCGGAGGGACGGCGCGAAGAGCAACGCAGAACGAGTGGACAGATCACGCTGAACCCGGACGATGTCGCGGCCTTTCCGGAACTACCGGCCGGATTTGATGTGAAGCGTGACTCCGTATCGCGCGGACAACTGGAACTCGTTGAGTACAACTCCACAACTGTCGGAGTTATCCGCAAAGCGCGTGTCTATACGCCGCCGGGCTACAACTCAGATCAGAAGTATCCGGTGCTCTACCTGCTGCATGGTATCGGTGGAGATGAGAACGAATGGACTCGCCACGGTGCACCGGATGTCATCCTCGACAACCTGTATGCCGACAAGAAGGCCGTGCCGATGATCGTCGTGCTGCCCAATGGGCGAGCGGCAAACGATGTGACGGCTCGCGATCCAATCCCCAAGCAGTCACCCGCTTTCGCCGCGTTTGAAAAAGATCTGCTTCAAGATCTCATCCCGTTCATCGAGAAGCATTACTCGGTAAAGGCCGATCGTGAGTCACGCGCGTTGGCCGGTCTGTCTATGGGTGGTGGCCAGTCGTTGAACTTCGGCCTCAACAATCTGAACTCGTTCGCCTGGGTGGGCGGATTCTCATCCGCACCAAACACCAGGCCACCCGCCGAACTCATCAAGGATCACGCGGAAGCCGCCAGGAAGCTGCGTCTGCTGTATGTCGCCTGCGGTGACAAGGACTTCCTGTTCGGCATCAGCCAGCGAGTGCACAAGATGCTTGGCGAAAAGAACGTCCCACACGTCTACCACGTGATTCCCGGCGGACAACACGATTTTAAGGTCTGGAAAAGCGACCTCTACAACTTCGCCCAACTGGTGTTTCGAGACGCCGATGAAATCAAGAAGGCAGGAACAGTGAAACCTTGAAGATCGCGGGTTGAATCGCCAACAAGTCCGGTGACCGTCAATCGAGAATGCACAACTACCAGTCCAAGCGAGACTCATTCGACAGGCGTGCGTGACCATTCACCGTGGTGGTATGGTTCACCAGTGGCACGCGTGATCGGCGGCACCACTAGCCTCGTTGGACAAGAATCTCCGAGTTCCCCTCACTCCTCAGGGAGCCTCTGATATGCGTCAATCGTGGAAACTCTTTCTCTTCGGCCTCATCGCTCTGTGGACAACCGCGATGCAGGCCGCAGACCAGCCATTGAAGCTGCTGTATCTCGGAGACAACGGGCACCATCAGCCTCGAGCACGGTTCGGCCAGCTTCAGCCGATCCTGGCCAAGCGAGGAATTCAGCTTGCCTACACTGATGTCATGACGGACCTCAACCCGGAGACGCTGGGGAAGTATGCCGGGCTCGTCGTCTATGCCAACATCGACACGATTGAAGAGGCTCAAGCCAAAGCGTTGCTGGAGTATGTCGCCAGTGGGAAGGGATTCATCCCGCTGCATTGCGCGTCGTATTGCTTCCGCAACAATGCGGAAGTCGTCGCTCTCATGGGCGGGCAGTTTTTGCGGCACGGGACCGGCACGTTCCGCGTTCAAACGACAGAGGCGGGGCTCAAGCATCCCTTGATGTCGGGCTACAAAGGCTTTGAAAGCTGGGACGAAACCTACGTCCACACGAAGCACAACGAGAAGGATCGCACGGTTCTGGAAGTGCGCGCTGAGGGAGATGGCCACGAGCCTTGGACGTGGGTGCGCACGCACGGCAAGGGTCGAGTCTTCTACACCGCCTGGGGCCACGATGACCGCACGTTCGGCAACCCTGGCTTCCAGAATCTGGTTGAGCGCGGCATCCGCTGGGCTTGCGGTGACGATGTCAGCAAAGTCCCTGCGTTCGCCGAGCGTCCTGAGATGACGCCGCTGCGCAAGGACGTGAAGCCATTCGAGTACGTCGACGCGAACATCCCGTTCTATCCGCCCGGTCGGGGCGCCGGCCAGAACAAGGGCCCGCGGCAGATGCAGTTACCACTGGCACCCGAAGAATCCGCCAAGCACAACGTCACTCCGGAAGGTTTCGAAGCGAAGCTCTACGCGTCCGAACCCATGATTGGTGGCAAGCCCCTGGCCATGAACTGGGACGAACGCGGTCGCCTCTGGTTGTGTGAATCGGTCGACTACCCCAATGACCTGCAACCTCAGGGCTCGGGCCACGACCGCATTCGCGTTCTGGAGGACACCAATGGCGACGGTGTGGCTGACAAGTCGACCGTTTTCGCAGAGAAGCTAACCATCCCCACCGCGATTGTGTTCTATCGCGGCGGCATCATTGTGCAGGACGGTCGCGAGACCATCTATCTCAAGGACACCAACGGCGACGATCGCGCCGACATCCGCAAGTTGCTGATCACCGGCTGGGGGATGGGTGACACGCACGGCGGCGTCAGCAACTTCCAGTACGGGCTCGACAACTGGTACTACGGCATGCAGGGCTACAACTACTCTGAGCCCACGTATGACGATGGCAAGAAGAAAGCCACCGCGTTCCGCATGGGCTTCTTCCGCTTCAAGGTGGCGGGCGAAGGCGAGCAGACTGCCGTCAAAGAAGTCGAGTTCCTGCGGTCCACGAACAACAACACTTGGGGCTTGGGCATCAGCGAGGAAGGTCTCATCTTCGGGTCGACTGCCAACGGCAACCCATCCGAGTTCATGCCGATTCCCAATCGCTACTACGAAGCAGTACGCGGCTGGTCGAGCATGGCTTTGAACGGCATTGCTGACAGCAACAAGTTCGAAGCGTTGAACGAAGACAAGGTGCGTCAGGTCGACCATCACGGAGGCTTCACGGCTGCTGCCGGACACGCACTCTACACGGCTCGCAACTACCCGAAGGAATACTGGAACCGCGCGGCGTTCGTGACGGAGCCAACGGGACATCTCGTCGCGACCTTCATCATTCGACAGGACGGCTCCGGGTTCCGCTCGAAGAACAGTTGGAACCTGCTGGCCAGTGATGACGAATGGACCGCGCCGATCATGGCCGAGGTCGGTCCCGACGGAAACGTCTGGGTGATCGACTGGTACAACTACATTGTGCAGCACAATCCGACGCCCGCTGGTTTCAAGACTGGCAAGGGCAACGCGTATGAGTCTGAACTCCGCGACAAGAAGCACGGTCGCATCTATCGCGTCGTCTTCACCGAGCATGAGAAGGCCGTTGCGGCAGCGACCAAGTCTCTTAATCTGAATCCAGATGCCAATGCTGACGATGCCGCGATGATGGCTCGTCCGGCTGATCTGCGCACCGCTGCCAGCGAACAACTGGCTCGTGAACTCGGCAGCGCCAACATGTTCTGGCGCCGGCACGCTCAGCGCCTGATCGTGGAATCGCCGAACTTCGGTTCCACACAGCAGCTCATCGAGATCATCAACGACCAGGCCATCGATGAAATCGGCCTGAACGCCGAGATCACTCACGCCTTGTGGGCTCTGCATGGTCGCGGTGTATTGGATGGTCAGAACAGCGACGCACTGAAAGGTGCCATCGCCGCGTTGAAGCATCCATCGGCTGGTGTCCGTCTCAACGCCGTGAAGGTGTTGCCGCGCGATGAGAAGATCATCAAGGCCCTCGTCTCCAGCGGCATCTGCAACGACAAAGCTCCACAAGTGCAACTTGCTGCGTTTCTGGCACTGGCCGAGTTGCCGCCTTCGGCTGAAGCCGCCGAACAGATTCGCGCCGCGTTCGGCAGGGTCAGCAGTGATCGCTGGTTGAATGATGCCCTCGTGTCGGCAGCCGCGAAGCACGACACGTTCTTCCTGCGAGCAGTAGCGAGTCAGGCCAGCTCAAAGCAGCAGCCTCCGCCGCAATCACTGCAGATTGTCGCTGAGCATTACGCGCGCTCGGCTCCGGCCCAATCCGTGTCGACGATCATCGACGCGATTGCCAAAGCCGAAGCCAACGAAACCTCAGCTCCGGTCATTGATGCCATCATCGCCGGCATCAGCAAGGGGTGGCCTAAGAACTCGCCTGTCAAGCTCAGCGAGGCAACTGAAAAGGCGCTGGTCAAACTCGTCACAACGGCCCCGCCGAACGCGCGAGCCGCATTGGTAAACCTGTCCACGCGCTGGGGCAGCAAGGCCCTGGAGGCTCAGGTTACAGAAATCGCCAAAGGCTTCATGACAACTGCCGCCGATCCGAAAGCCAAGGACGGTGACCGAGTCGCCGCAGCGAAGCAACTGGTTGAGTTCCGCAAGCAGGACGCAGAAGTCTCAGCCGACCTCATCAAACTCATCACGCCGAAGTCGTCTGTCGAACTGTCGGCGGGTTTGATCGAAGCCATTGGAGGCAGCGACGCGGTTTCTACGGGAACGACGATCGTAGGCCAGCTCCCGGTACTGACACCGAGCGTCCGGCCAATCGCATTCCGAGTCCTGCTCAGTCGAGCCGACTGGACCAAGGCGCTGATCGAAGGCCTGGAAACCGGCAAGCTCCAAGCCAGTGAACTGTCTCTGGAACAGAAGCAAGGACTCGCCGCTCACCCGGATAAGTCCATCGCCAGCCGGGCTCAGCCGCTGTTGGCCAAGGGCGGCGGCTTGCCGAATCCTGATCGCCAGAAAGTTATCGACGAACTCCGCCCCGTCATTGAGAAACAAGGTGACGCCGTCGCTGGCAAAGTCGTGTTCAAGAAGACGTGCACCAAGTGTCACACACACTCGGGTGAAGGCACGAAGATCGGCCCCGATCTGACCGGCATGGCCGTGCATCCGAAGCACGAACTGCTGATCCATATCATTGACCCGAGCCGCTCGGTTGAAGGCAACTTCCGCATTTACACGGTCGTGACTGACGATGGCAAAGTCCTCAGCGGTCTGCTGGCATCCGAGAGCAAGACCGCGATTGAGGTCATCGACGTCGAAGCCAAGCGGCACACAGTGCTGCGCGAGAACATCGACGAACTGATCGCCTCTACCAAGTCGCTGATGCCGGAAGGGTTTGAAAAGACTCATACCCAGCAGGAACTCGTAGACCTGATGGAGTTCCTGACTCAGCGCGGCAAGTTCCTGCCGATCCCGCTGGAGAAGTATGCCACCATTGTCACGACCAAGGGCATGTTCAACAGCGAAGACGCGGGCGTTGAGCGGCTGATCTTCGATGACTGGAAACCGAAGATCTTCGATGGCGTCCCGTTCGTACTGGTTGATCCTCAGGGCACCAACGTACCCAACGCCGTCATGCTGTACGGCACCGCCGGCAACTTTCCGCGTCGCATGCCTAAACAGGTCACCCTGCCCTGCAACTCACCCGCCAAGCTGATTCACTTCCTGGGCGGCATCAGCGGCTGGGGCTGGCCCGCCAGTGAGAAAGGCACCAACACCGTTACGGTGCGATTGACCTATGCGGATGGCCAGACCGAAGACCATGCCCTCAAGAACGGCCAGCACTTCGCGGACTACATCCGCCGCGTTGACGTGGAAGGCTCAAAGTTCGCCTACCCCGTTCGAGGCCAGCAAGTCCGCTACTTCTCAGTCGCCCCGATGCGGACAGAAAAGATCGCCACGATCGACCTGATCAAAGGCAACGACATCACCAGCCCAGTCTTCATGGCGATCACCGTCGAAGGTCCGTAGCCACAAACTCGAACCCGCTCGTTCCCAAGCAGAGCATGGGAACGAGCACAACGCACAACTAACGCTTACCCTCCGGGAGCGCGGACATTCCGGAGCCCAGCCACGACCAGAGGACGATGCCGTTCAAGCCGTACTTCCACCAGTTCATCCAGTGAAACAACCGCCTTCTTAGCTCGTCGAAATCGTCAGGGTCAATTTGGGCATTCGGAGCCGCGGGAACGACGTCAGCATAGAACATTTCAAAGTCAACCAGCCGCCAGATCGCCATGCCGATGATGGCTAATAGCCCCAATGAATACGCGGCTGAGACCAGCCGTTTTCGGCGATCTTCCTGAAAGGAATGGCCGACAGGTAACATCAGTCCCAGAAACAACGCTCCTGTCAACCAAGACGACGACGGGTCTCTGGTGGTTAGACTGCCCGCGATTCCAACGGCCAAGCCGGAAACAATGCAAAGCCCTGCGAATGTCGACGCTCGCTTCTCGCTGTCACTCAAGACCAGTCGGCCGAAACGGTCCAGGCGCAACACCAGATTGAAGAGCGTCGACGAAGTCCAGGTCATCCAGACGAAAAGGATGTAGGCTGCAATAACGAAACCGCTGAAGGGTTTGAGCGCCGGCACCGCATCGAAGACTCGCACGATGATCTGCTGCCCGAACATCAGCCCCAGCATGAGGGCCAGTTGCACCTTGGGCGGGAAGCGATTGAGCTTCAGGAAGAACGCCAGCATCCAGCGATAGATGAAGTTGCGAGCCTTCATGGACTCCACAATCCCCAGCCGAGCCCACTCCAGGTTGGGTTCCAGACGCAGGGCTTCGCGGAAGTGCTCCATCGCCTTGCGCGGCTCGCCTTGATGCAGCAGCGTCCAGCCCTGGTTGGCGTGAGTCACCGCGTCATCAGGATTGCGCTGCAGTGCGGAATCGATGGACTGACCAGCTTCGTCACGACGTCCCAGTTTCACGAGGGCGATCGCGCGCATGTTGACGCAGGCGGCGTGATCGGGATCCCACCTGAGACCTTCGTCGGCTGCTGCGAGACACTCGTCCCAGCGATACTGCTGCTGGCAAATGGCGGCCAAGGTACCGAAGTAGTCGGGATCGGTCGGGTCGATGCCAATGGCTTCACGGATTGTCCGCTCGGCTTCCGGCAGCCTCCGCCGCTCCATGAAGACGCGCGTCAGGGCGTAGAATCCGAACGCCTCATCCGGAGCTTCATGAATCGCCTGCTCGGCTTCCTGTTGAGCCTCATCAAAGGCTTCGCGTTCCAACAGGCACAAGGCCAGCAGTCCATGCACAGGACCACGTCGCTCCGTTTCGAACATGGCCAGGCGCAGTTGTTCCTCGGCAAGGTCATAGCGGCGTTGCGACATCAGCAACTGCGCGCGTTCAAGATGCATATTCATGAGAGTTTCAAGTGCTTCAGAATGTCGTCGTAGACCCCACCCTGATTGGCGTAGAGGGCGTAGTTCCGAGCGGAAGAAAACCACTCGCGGGTTGAGGGGCGAACTTTCGCGGCTGAAGCCAGCAGGTCCTTCGTCGTCAATGGCTGAGGAATCCCGGTCTTCATGGCTTCCTGCAGTTTCTGCTCGACAGCCAGATCGACGACAGCCTTCATATCCGCGCCGGAGAACTCCTTGGTCTTCTTGGCAACCTGCTCGTGATCAATGTCTTTGACCGGCTTGCCCTTGAGCTGTAGCCGCAGAACGTCGGCGCGAGCCGGATCATCTGGAGGCGGCACGAACAGGATACGGTCAAAGCGTCCTGGTCGGCGAAACGCGGAGTCCAGATGCCACGGCGCATTCGTCGCGGCCAGAATAAGGACGCCATCATTCGAGGCCTTGGCCCCGTCCATCTCCGCCAGGAACTGATTCACCAGATGCCGGGCCGCGCTGGTCTTCATATCCGTGCGACTTGCTCCCAGCGCATCCACCTCGTCAAAGAACAGCACGCAGGGAGTGTGGGATCGCGCGTAGTCGAACAGTTCGTGCAGTTTCTTCTCGCTGTTGCCAATCCACATATCGAGCACATCGTTGATGCCGATCGACAGGAAGCCAGCCTGAATTTCACCAGCGGTCGCGCGAGCAATGTGAGTCTTGCCGCAACCGGGAGGCCCATACATCAGAATGCCGCCGCCGATCTGCTTCCCGTACGCGGCGAACATCTCGCGATGCTGCAACGGGTAGATGATCTTCATGCGGATCTCTTCCTTGAGTGCCTCCATCCCACCGACGTCCGCGAAATTGATCTTCGGACGCTCATAGCCCTCGATCGCGGATGGCGATTCGTCTTCGCCTTCCCAGGAAGCTCGCACGCGACCGTTCACAACTTCGGCACGTTCGTCGGCGTCGATGCCCAACTGCGCGGCCAAGGCGTCGTCACGCAGCGAAGAATCCTCGCGTACCGCCTGCCGATACTCTGACACTGCGAACTCCACATCGCCTCGCTGAAACAACAGCTTCGAATGCAGCAAGTAGGCAGCGGCAGGAGTATCAGGCTGCTTGACGAGTTCTTCCACAATGACCATCGCGTGTGAGAACTTCGCCTGCTGCTGAAATGCCGTTGCCAGCAGCAGTTTGATGTCCGCATTCTCGCGGTCGCGAGACAGCGCCTGCCGAAACTCGTCTTCAGCTTCCTCGTAACGACCGGCCGACATCAGCGCCTGGCCCAGCCCCTTTCGTAGAGCCACGTTGTCAGGGCTGGCCGCCAGCGCGTCTCTCAGCGTGCGAATTGTGTCGTCGACATTCATCGTCTCGTCCTTGTCAGGAAAATCAGAGGGAGCATGCTACCGAAGAGTGAATGAACTGCCAGACACATCACTACCGATGTTGAAGCTTGGCGTGGCATGAATGCGACATCGACGACATTCTGTGCTGCGGGCAGCCGCTGAACCTTGAGTTGCCAGGCTGCAATCACTGCACTCCCCATGAAATCGCGTCCGTGTCAGATCACACTGCCGCGGGAAGTAGCAGCGTTAGACATTGAACTTCATGCGGGAGAAGCGTCGTGTCATTGCCGTACTACTTGGGCGGCCCTATTTGGAGTTGGCCGGCCTGGAAGGGACAGGTCTATCAGGAGAAGGCGCCGCAAAAGGATTTCCTGAAGCAGTACTCGCAGGCATTCCCCGCCATTGAAGGCAACACGACGTTCTACCAACTACCCAGCGTTGAGAAGGCTCGCGGCTGGGTCAGAGAAGTTGCCGACGGCTTTCAGTTCGCGCTGAAGATCCCGAAGGTCATCAGCCACGAAAAACGATTACGCGGGGCTGAAGCCGAAACTCAAGCCTTCATCGATGCGCTCCGGGTTCTGCAAGAGGCCAACCATCTCGGGCCATCGTTGCTCAACATGCGACCCACATTCGCCGGCCAGGACTTCGACACTTTAGTGCAGTTTCTGCGAGCGTGGCCAACCGACCTGCCGCTAGCCGTTGAACCTCGGCACATGGACTACTTCGACAACGGCGCCACGGAAAACTCTTTCAATCAACTGCTGTCCGAACTGTACATGGATCGCGCGGTCTATGACACGCGCCCGCTCCACGCAGCCCCAGCCACCACAGAAGCCGAGCAAAAGACTCAGCAGGAGTCACCGAATCTCCCCCCGCGCATTGTTGCTACGGGACGCCGACCGTTCTTGCGACTGCTCGGCCGTGATGACCTCACCAGGATCACCTCGATGATCGACGAGTGGTCCGCAGTCGTCGCCAACTGGATCGACGCAGGCCTGACGCCTTACGTCTTCGTCCACACACCCGATTACGGTTTCGTCCCCGACTTCGCCAAACTATTCCACGAAGCGGTGCGAAAGCGATGCCCTAAGGTTCCGCCGTTGGCAGCCTCTCCTGCCGAAGTTGAACGACGCGAGCGGCAGAGCCAACGGTCTTTGTTCTGAGATCACCGAGCGCGGAACATCAAAGCTCGTGCATTGCTGGAGTCGAACTACTGCTTCAACTCAATCGGCAGTTGGTCGATCTTCGCAGCGCAGATGAAGTCGTTCTCGGAGAGGCCGCCGATGGCGTGCGTCCAGAGTTCGATGGTCACGTTGCGATAGCGTTCCAGGTGCAGGTCGGGGTGATGGCCTTCGGCTTCGGAGACCTCGGCGACTTTCTCAAAGAAGCGCATCGCGGCCATGAAGTTTTTCACAACCCATGTCTTGCGGATGCGTTGACCGTCTGATGTGAGACTCCACCCAGACAGTTGCTTGAGCTGACTGGTGGCTTCATCCAGTGTGAGCTTCGGAACTCCGCCTTCGCAGGGAACACATTTCTTCGAGCAGAGTTGCTCGGCTGTTGATGTCGCCATGACTTCATCCAATGAGTGAAAGACTCATCCGAAGAGCGGCTTAACAAGCGATCCACCATCAACAATCTTCATCGGACGCCCCAGGGGGCTCATGTTTTCCTTCGCCGCATCCACGTTGATGGCTTTGCAGATCGAACAAAAGAGATCATTGGGCGTCACGGGATCGTTGGCAACATCGCTGCCATCTTTTGATGACGCACCAATCACCTGCCCACCCTTCAACCCGCCACCCGCAATCGCTGCGTTGAAGACGCGCGGATAATGGTCTCGACCGCCGCGTGGATTGACCTTCGGCGTGCGACCGAACTCACCGATCCACAACACAACGGTGTCCTGCAGCAATCCTCGATCTTCAAGGTCAGTCACCAGCGTTCCAAAGCCGGGATCGACGACCTTCGCCAGACCTGCAGTTCGCTCGGCGTTGTCTTGATGAGTGTCCCAATTGCCGCCTGGCCCGCGAGCCGTCACTTCGACGAAAGTCACTCCGGTTTCAATCAGCCGACGAGCCAGCAGACAGCCGCGACCGAATTCAGAGTCGCCGTAGCGTTCTCTCAAGGCAGCCGGCTCGTCGTCGATCTGGAAGGCCTTCAGATTCGCGCTCAGCACCATCTTGGAGGTCTTGGCATACAACTGACGATGATTCTCGACAACGACCTGTCCACCACGATCCGCGAACTCGGATTCGAGTTGATCCAGAACTCCCAATCGGCGCTGGAAGCGGTTCGTCGAAACAGTGACAGCGGTGTTCTGCGGCAGACGTCCGGCCTGATCGACCACGAAGGGCTCGTAATTGACGCCCAGAAACGCCGCGCCCGCACCTTGACTGCGTCCGATCTGCACCACGGCGGGTAGATCGAAGTTCGGCTCGGCAAGTTCCTTGGCGATGCTGGCCCCGATAGCCGGATGTTTCACGCTGCCTGTGGGCACATAACCTGTGTGCAGTTGATAGGTCGCTCGCGGATGCGAACCTTCCTTGTTGGTCATCGAACGGATGATCGCGATGTCCTTCATCGCTGCGGCTGTTGCCGACCAGCCCTCGGCAATCTCAATACCGGAGACCGCCGTCGAAATCGCCTTGGTGCCGCCACCGTTGTCGCCCGTCTTAACGTCGAACGTCTCGAACTGAGATGGCCCTCCGTCCATCCACAGGACGACCAGATGCTTGCCGCGTTTTTGCAGCTCAGCGGCTTCGAGCGTGACAAGGTCTCTGAGGGATAACATCCCGGCGGCGGCAAAGCCGGTAACCTGATGCAGAAAGCCGCGTCGAGTCACCCCACGCTTGCCAATCCGAACATGTTCGTGAATCGCCGTAACCATGATCGCTCCCACTGTCCGAGGGGTGAGTTTTTGAACGCAATCTGCTTCCGGGAATGTAACCCGAAAGGCACTTCCAAGTTTCTATTGAACCACAAAAAGTCCGGCCAGACGTCAAAGTCGCGCGACTGACTTGAGTCGTTTTGTCCAGAAAGTCAGCCCGACTGCAATCTTCGTCGAGCCCCTCACGCTCGCTACTGCTCCGCTAACGCTCGAATCCGGGCAGTCTCCGCCGCTGCGCGGCCTAGAGCGAGGATAAGTTCAAAGGTTACCAACACTTGAGCCGATATTCCGATCTGATTTCCTCAGATCTGAAGCGTTCGCGCCCGAGTTTCTTGTCATGAGCAGCGTGAAGAAATCCGCTCAAGCCGCCGCTACTCCTGCAATACCCAAGCCGGAGCCCGTAGCAGCGTTGGTGCATGAGGACATCTACTGGTGGCAGGCACGTGAACCTCTGGCTTGCCTGATCTTTCTGCTGCCGCTGCTGGCGATTTACGAGTTCGGAGTGCTTTGGGCTGGCTCGTCACGAGAATCAGAAGTCCGCAACGGCGCCGACTTCTGGATGCGCGGCTGGCTGGAGTCCATCGGCCTGGATGGCTTTCTGGTGTTGCCAATCCTGGTCATCAGCATGTTGCTCGCATGGCATCGCTGGGGACACTTCCGGTGGCGCATCTCGCGTGAAACACTCGTGGGCATGTTCGCGGAGAGCCTGCTGCTGGCGGTGGCATTACTGGTACTGGCTCAAGTTCAGGACATGGCGTTCCAGTGCTTCTTCCCGAGTGCGTTGAGCATCCGCGAGCAAACTCCCGGTCAACGCCCACTACTTTCGGTCGCCGCAGCGTTTGGACCGAGGATGATCGCGTTTGTTGGGGCAGGCGTTTACGAAGAAGTCATGTTCCGGCTAACCATGCTGCCGGCCTGCTGTGCGTTCTTTCGCGGTTGCCGCATGCCCAAAAACTGGGCGGCGGGCTTGGCCATCTTTCTGACGAGCCTGTTGTTCTCGGTGGCCCACTACATCGGCCCGGCTGGTGAACCGTTCTCGGTCTTCAGCTTCACGTTCCGAGTCACCGCGGGCTGCTTCTTCGCCACCGTCTTCATGTTGCGCGGCTTCGGGATTACGGTCGGATGTCATGCTCTGTATGACATCCTGGTGGGCATTCTCACGATCGCCGCGATAGGCTCTCTGTGAGTTCTGATGGCGGATGGTGCCATCCAGTCGGGCGTTGCGCCGCGGGTTTCTCTGGTAATGCCTTCTTAATTCGTCAATCGAGCGTTCCCTTTCCACGACGAAAGACCTGCTCATGCTGCCGCGAACGCTTGAACCCGAAGTCATGGATACGGTCGAAGAAGCTTCCGACTACGACTCGATGGATCACAGCGGCGTCAATCGCCTGTTCATCAACGACATGCTGGCTGCTGCGGAGAACCTCGGGGCTCGCTGGCCGCAAACAGAGATTCTCGATGTAGGAACCGGTACCGCGTTGATTCCCATCGAACTGTTTTCTCCGCATGTTTCGCTAAATCGAGCTATCTGCGGAGACATTCCCCGCGACACCCAACGCTCAAAGACCGCAGCGCCAACAAGCCCCTCGAATCTCCGTGTCCGCGCCATCGATCTCGCAGCGGAGATGCTGAAACTGGCTCAAGAGAATGTGGATCGGGCAGGCTTGTCCGCAGCCATTTCGCTGCAACTTGTCGACGCGAAACGCCTGCCATTTGAGGACGCCAGTTTCGATTGGGTGATGTCCAACAGCATCGTGCACCACATTCCCGAACCGTGTCATTGCTTCGCCGAGATGCTGCGCGTCCTGAAACCCGGAGGGCTGCTGTTTGTCCGTGACCTTGTGCGGTTGGAAACCGCGGAAGACATCGAGGTCATCGTCCGCACCTATGCCGGAGCAGATTCCGCTCGACAGCAGCAACTCTTCCGACAGTCCCTGCACGCCGCGTTATCGCTCGACGAACTACGTGCCTTGATGAGAAGTTTCGGCGTCGCAGAACGCGCGGTTCAACAAACGAGCGACAGACATTGGACGCTGGCGACACTGAAGCCTGCGGGCAGATGACCGCTCGCGCGGACAGTGGCGGTCGTGCCGAGCGTGCCATCCACGTCAGGCTTGCCGCCGTGAACACGAGGGGACATCGGACGTCCACGTTTGATTGCATGAAGACGCTCACAACTCCAGTCGATCTTGTTCTCATTGAACCGACTCGACGAAGTGGACCTCAACATGTCTCAACTGCGACTCAACGATGTGACGGCCGAGGCCACTCCACGTTCTCCGTTGGCTGACTGCCTGCTGAAACTTGAGCAGGCAGGCACACCGTCCTTCATCGAGCCAGAAACGGTCGAACCCAGCTTTGACTGGCACACCCAATGGGCTGCCAATCAAGACCAAATCAGTCGCCGGCTGAAGTTGATCGAGGTAGAAATGAATCGCATGCGGGTACTGGACATCGGCCCGCACCTGTCGCTCTACCCTGAGGACGTTCGGGGCTAGACCTTGTCCCCGCGAATTCGTTCCGAGCATTCATGCACGTCGCGCACATCATCACTCGCCTGATTATCGGAGGAGCACAGGAGAACACGCTCTTCAACTGCGAGGATCAGCACCGCGACTTTGGTGACGAAGTAACGCTTATCACCGGCCCCGGCCTGGGTCCGGAAGGTAGCTTAATGGAACGGGCTCGCGCCGTCGGATTTCGCATCGTTGAGATCCCGGAAATGCGCCGCAGCATCCATCCGTGGCGTGACTGGCAAAGTTATCGCGCGATCATCCACACGCTGCGTGAGCTTAAGCCTGACGTTGTGCACACTCACAGCTCGAAGGCCGGCATCATCGGTCGCGCGGCGGGCTCGAAGCTGGGCATTCCGACCGTGCATACGATTCACGGGGCCTCGTTTCATCGCGGTCAGCACCCCGTCGCCTTTTCCGCCTATCAAACGCTGGAACGCATCGCCGCGCGCTGGACGTCGGCCTTCATCAGCGTCGCCGATTCGCTGACCGATCAATACGTCGCCGCTGGTGTCGCCCCGCGCGAGCAGTTCACGACGATCTACAGCGGTATGGATGTTGAACCGTTCCTGCATCCGCCGAGATCCCCCGCCGAAGTGCGACAAGAGCTCGGCTTGTCTCCCACGGACGTTGTGATTGCCAAAGTCGCGAGGTTGTTTCACCTCAAGGGTCACGAGTACCTGATCCGCGCCGCCAGCGATGTCGTCGCCGCTCATCCGGTGGTGAAGTTCCTGCTGATCGGTGACGGCATCCTGCGAGCCTCCTTCGAGCAGGAAATCGCGGCCCGCGGCCTGACGTCCAACTTCGTTTTCACAGGACTTGTTCAACCGGCGCGGATTCCAGAACTCGTCAACGCCGCGGACATCGTGGTTCACACGAGTGTCTGGGAAGGCCTTGCCAGAGTGCTGCCTCAAGCCCTGATCGCCGGTAAACCCGTCGTGTCTTATGACGTTGATGGAGCGCGCGAAGTCGTGATTCCCAACGAGACCGGCTACCTGTTGCCCGTCGAAAGCATTCGCGAGTTAGCAGATGCGCTGAACTTCCTGATCGCTTCGCCTGACATTCGCCAACAGTATGGTGCCACCGGCCGCGCCCGCTTCACGGATCAATTCCGACACCAAACGATGACGTCGCACATACGCGAAGTTTATCAGAAGGTGATCCGCGCCCGTTAAATCGCAGCAACTCTGACAGCGACACTCTCCATCTCATTGCTTGCGAGGTGCTGCTCGTTTGGTTCGTTTTCGAGTCGCGGCTTTCTTGCGCGTGATAGTCGGAGCAAACAGTTCCTTCAAAAACTCCACGGCGCGATCGTGAATACCGGGCTGCTGACTCTCTCTTGGTCCGGCGATGTTGATGACGCGAATCGAATGCTCAGCCAGCCAACTACGAACCGCCGTTAGATCTCGCACTGCGTTGAGATCGACGACCAGCACAGGGCGACCGTAGCGAATCGCCATCGACTTCGTGAGCGCGGTGCCGCCTGTAAGCGGCCCCGGAGCGAGGATCAGCGTGCCGTCCGACTCTTTGACATTCAGGGCCGTCCGCTCGGCGTAGTTGGCCGTTGGGGTTTCCAACAGCGGATACTCGTCCGGGATGCGACCGTCCTCAGCGCGACGGCGTTTCGGGCACCAGCCACCGCAGGGCAAACCCAGTTCCAGAGCGACGTCGAGGCCAGCTCGATCCACGCCTGTTTGCCCACCAGAAATGATCTTTTCGATATCAGCCATCCGTAACAGATCTCCTGCGACCGGGCGAGTTTGTATCAAGACCGGTGCCGTCATCGGAAGGCTGGCAACAGGAAGTCTCAGCGCAGGTTCGAGTCTGTGCAATCCGGCGGGTGAGGTGCCTTTGAGTTAACCGGCCGCTCCGACTTTGCCGATTCTGACGTTTGTGTCATCGAGTCGTTGCGATGGCCAGCGGGAGTATGTGCGCGCAGCTTGAGCCAAAATGGGATCAAGTTTTCAAAGCGTGAAATCCCGCAGGCCAATCGATGACCGTTTCATCGCACCAGGAATCTGCGGATGTCTTCGCCTCGCCCTGCCTCAATGTTTCGAACCATTGATCCATCGCTCTTGTGGGGAACAATCGGCACAGCGGTGTTCTACGCGGTCGTGCTGCTGGTCCCCGGCATGCAAGACACGCTGCTGCATCGTTACACGACGGAACACTTCGTCGAGTACGTGATTGTCGCCGTCTTTGCCTGGGGCCTGGCTGACGTCGCCCTCAAGCTGAAATCATTCCCCGGCGACCGCATGGCGCTGCGCCAGAACTGGTTGCCGCCCAGACAGGGACGCGAACCACTGAGCAACGCCGCTGCGATGCTGGAACGCATCCGCAAACAGCCACGTTGGGTGCTGGAAACCAAAATTGGCCGAAGACTCATCTCCGCCCTGAGCTATCTCACTGAACGCGGCAGCAGCGAAGAGTTTGATAAGCACCTCGAATACCTCGCCGAACAGGAAGAAGACCAGACGCACGGCAACTACTCCGTCATTCGCTTCGTGATGGGCGTCTCACCCGTGCTGGGCTTCCTGGGAACCGTGTTGCACTTCGGTTCCGCATTGAGCGGCAACTCGCTGGATGAACTCGCCGATCGGCTGCCGCAGGTCGTCAGCGAAATGGGTTCGGCCTTCAATACCACCACCGTGGCATTGGCGTCAGCGATGGCCATGACCTTCGCCCTGTTCGCCTGCGAACGATTTGAACGCGGAACCATGCGAGCGGTCGATCGCTATGTGGGTCGTGAATTGCTGAACCGCTTCGAAGTGAAAGACCCGGCCGTTGTGCCGTTCATCGGTACGCTCGAAGCCGCTCATGGAGAAGCGCTCTCCGCAATCGAACGCAACATTCAAGCTCAGGTCGGCATCTGGAGCAGCGCACTGGATTCGGTGTTTGAGCGTTTTGAACAACGTCAACTCGAAGAAATTCATTCGTGGCAGGAAGCACTCAAGCTTCTTGAACAACGCCACGCCGTTCACGATCAGCAACTGGAATCACGAATCAATCAGTCGCTGGCACTGGTTGACTCCAAGCACGCACAACACCTCCATCAGATTCAGGGCATGCTGGAACGAGGCCTCGCCCTGCGTGAAGACATTGGAGCTTTGACCAAAGCCATCGAAGGGTTGGGCCACGGCGAAGGGTTGCTGGTCGAGCAACAGCGGCTGCTGTCGGACAACCTGCGGCTGCTGAATGAAAGCCATCAATTGGAAGATGCGTTGCACAGCGTCACGGCGGCCATGCACATGATGACCGCTCGACATGGCCTTAATCCCAAGCGGGACGCGGCTTAGCCGGTCCCCTGCCCTGTTTTGCTGACAATTCCGGCGAGGAACAGCTCGCCCTCACTGTTATCAACTGCCTGTCTTTATCATGTCACGACGACAGAATCCGAGCAGCAATCCGGTGCCGCTCTTTCAGTTCCTCGATCTGTTTCTATGCACGATCGGGACACTGATTGTGATGCTGGTCATCATGACAACGAAGATCCGGCAGGACACGATCAATCGCGAGATCGATCGAATCGTCGCCAAAGAGACCGAGCCGACTCCGGTCGATCCACCAGAACCGGCGCCGCTGGTGACAATTCCCCCTGCGGCTCCGGCAGCACCGGATACTTCCGCAGCGGACGCTCACCGCGTCGCGATTTCGAACGCGATCGATCAACTCGGCAAGCTGGAAGGACGCGCACACACCCTGACAGCGGAACTCGCACAGCGGCAGCAAGCCATCACGTCGTTGCAGCAACAGGCCAACCTGACAGCAGCGGAAACTCAAGAGGCATCTGCGTCGAAGAAAGAACTGGAGCGACGCTTACGAGAAGCACTCGCGAACCGCAATCAGGAACTCGCCGAGTTGCAGCAACTCAGGTCTGAACAGTCGCGTTTGCGTGAGCAAATTCTGGAGTCTCAGAAGCGACTCGCCGCCGCCAAACAGCGTGAGGGCAACAGCGAATACGTCATTGTCCCCTACGACGGAGTCACCGGCACCACGCGGCGGCCGATCATCATCGAATGCAAAGGCACGACAATTCGCTTTGTGGCTGAAGACGTCACAGTGAACGTCGCTGACATGGAACCATTCCGCTCGGGCACCGATCCGGTCGCGGCGGGAATTGCCGAGCTCGTGCAGTACTGGATCGGTAAGGCCAGCGTTGGCGGCCCCGCGAACACTGAATCACTGCCGTATGTCCTGCTGGTCGTGCGACCGAGCGGGCTTCCCTCGTATCTACTGACACGACGCTCCCTCGACGCCACCGGTATCGACTTCGGCTATGAACTGGTCACCGAAGACTTTTCGTATGCCACTCCAGATACAGACGCGCGAGCGAAGGAACTCTGCCAGGCGGCGGTCGAACAGACAATCAAGGACGGCCCGAAGGCTCAGACCGGGCGTGTCTTCGTCCTGAATGACGCCAATCGAACAGGGAGCGGTGGCGGCGGAGCGAGTGCAACGCGACGTTCAACGTCAGGCCGTCCACCGTCAGGTTCTGGCGCCTCCGGTGGCCCAAATCGCGGTGGTCCGAGCGGCTCATCAACTGCTGGACGGTCCGGTTCCATGCGGCAGTATGGCGGCATTGACAGTGGGGCTCTCAGTCGAGGCGGCACAGGCAGCGCGAAGTTCTTCTCGAGTTCCAGCTTCCTCGACCATCGCGATCAGATTGAGGTGGCCTCGTCGGAACCACCGTCTTCGCCAAGTCGTCGTAAGCCTGGCGAGTTGCAGTTGTCTGACGACGAGTCCCCATTGATTCCCACACGGGCAGAAGCACCGGCTGCGAGTCCTTCACCGAAGATCGCCGGCAACATCAAGCCACCTGCTCCGGTACCGGGCACACAGCCCGACGACAGCCCCCAAACCGCACCAGCACGACCAGCGTCCTCTGAGATTGAGGACTTGGCGCCTCCACCGCCGAAGCCGAGCGCTCCAGCAACAGCGAAAACAAAGTCGCCTTCACGGAGCGCGGTGAACGCCCCTTCGCGAACTCAAGGCTCCGATGAAGAGACGCTTGAGGAGCAAGTCCCCGAGTCGCCGCTGATGAAAGATCGGGACATCAAGAACCTAACGTCCTTCAAACGACAATGGGGCATTCACAATCCCAAAGGCAGCATCGCTCTCGAGAAGAAGATGCCGGTTGCTCTCGATGGTCAAAGAATCATCGTGGGAAATCGTTTGAAGATCACTCGACACGAAGATCGCAGTAACAAGCAACTGGCCGACCTGACCATCCTGGCGATTGATGAAGTTGCCAAGGATTGGGGGCCACCTCCTGATCAGTTCTATTGGGTTCCCACCATTGACCTGTCGGTCTATGCCGGGGGCGAACTGCTGATTGAACCTCTGCAGAAATCTCTGAAGCAAACGGGAGTCATCGTCAACGTCCTGTATCAATGAAGGCCACTCACTTCGGGGACTTTCGGTTTCACTATGGCACGTCGTAGCACAGACACCGAGCTGGAATTCGGCTCGGATTCATTCCTGGACGTCATCAGTAACATGGTCGGCATTCTGCTGATCCTGATTCTGATGGCGGCTTATCGCGCGCGCTCGAAGCCTGTCGATTCAACTGACATCGCGAAGGCCGTCGACGGCGCTGTGGTCGCTCCAGAACCAACGCAGCCACAAGCAATCGTGTCTACGCCGCCAATGCTTTCGATTCCCGCAAGCAGCGCGTTGACGCCTGATAACAAAGCGTTCGAAGACGAGCAGCTTGCCGAATTGAACCGCCTGCTGGCGCAGATCGCGTCCAGTCAGTCTCAGATCAACTACCTCGAACGGGACCTGAAGCGACTGGATACGAACTCAGCCGGCAAGGCTCTGAAGCTCACCCAGGACCAGCACCTTTTCACGTCACAGGAACTCGAAAAACTCAACGCCGCATTGGCCAAAGCTCTCGCGGATCGCGAGCGACTCAACAATCAGTCTCGAACATCGACAACAGACCTGGATCAATTGAGGTCACAGCTCACACGATTAAATGAGGAACTCGCAAAGCTTGAAGCGCAGCGCAGTAAGAAAGAGGCGTTGCACCACAAAGTGATGCCGATCGGTCAGCGTGAGCACGGAGCGCGAGTCCTGTTTCGGGTATCGCGAGGTAAAGTCTCTGAGGTGCCTGTTGAAGAAATGCTGGATCGACTGAAAGACAAGATTGCCGGCAATCGCGACTGGCTGTTGCGTCACAAGCAGTTGCAGGGTCAGATCGGCCCGATTGAGGGGTACATCGCGCGCTACAGCGTGACCTTCGAAGAATTCGGTGACCGCATACACGGTGCCGGTTGGGGACAGGTGAAACTCGACCGCATTGCGTTTGAGCCGACTGCGAAGCTGCTGCAGATTGAAGAACCAATCGATCAGGCTCTGGGCGAGGATGGTCTTTTCCGCAGCAAACTGGCGGAGATGTCAGCAGACCGCACCATTGAAGTCTGGGTCCCCAACGACAGCTTTGGTGACTATCGTCAATTGCTGACGTTCGCTCAGCGGCAAGGTTTTCAAGTGGCCGGTTCACCGATGCCCACCGGAATGCCGTATGTCGTCGTGTCCGAAGGTGGCCTGACCACGGTCGCGCAATAGGCAATTTGTTATACAGCGTGCTGCGATTCGCACTTCTGCTTGAAGAATTTTGGGAGCTTCTCTTGATCACGCGTATTACCGGTCGTCTCGTAGCCTTGAATGAAACCGCGGCCACGCTGTCTGTAGGGGCATTCGAATACGAAGTGCTCGTCCCCGAGTTCGTGCGACGACAACTGCAGTCGCTAGTCGGACAGGACGTCAGCCTCAAGACGATTGATTACATCGACGGTAATCCTCAGCAGGGGAAGCTCACTCCGCGACTGATTGGCTTCTTGCACGACGCCGAACGTGAGTTCTTCTCCACGTTCTGTCAGGTCGACGGCATCGGTGTGAAGACGGCGCTCCGAGCAATGGTGCGTCCGGTGCGTGAGGTCGCATCGGCGATCGAAGAGCAAGACGTCAAATCGCTGACGACTCTGCCGGGCGTCGGAGCTGCGCTTGCGGAACGCATCGTGGCGAAGCTGCGCCGCAAGATGACCCGGTTCGCGCTGATGGTCGATCGCGGCGGAATGGCGGCGGAATCACCCGAGCAACCTTCGTTCGTCGAGGACGCCTATCAAGCTCTCATCAGTCTCGGACACACCGCAGGCGATGCTCGCGAGAAGGTCGAAACGGCCCTGCAGAATAACAAGAAGCTGAAGACGGTCGACGAACTGCTGATGGAGATCTACCGCCGCAGCCGCTAAGCCAGAATCTTTTCGGCGACGTCTCCGTGCACGTCTGTCAGACGGAAATCGCGACCCGCGTAGCGGTAGGTCAGCTTGCGGTGATTCATACCCAGGATGTGCAGCATCGTGGCATGCAGATCGTGGATGTGAAGTTTGTCCTCAACCGCGTAGTAGCCGTAGTCGTCGGTGGCGCCGTACTTGAAGCCGCCCTTCACGCCACCACCAGCCATCCACATCGTGAAGCCTTCGGGGTTGTGATCGCGGCCGTTGTTGCCTTGAGCTACCGGCGTGCGACCAAACTCACCGCCCCACAACACCAAGGTGTCATCGAGCAAGCCGCGAGCCTTCAGGTCCGTCAGCAAGCCGGCAATCGGACGATCGACTTCAAGGGCGTTCTTGGAATGCCCCTGCAGCAGATCGCCATGCTGATCCCACTGCACGAAAGCGTCGCTGTGGGTGACCTGAATGAACCGCACTCCTCGTTCTGCGAATCGTCGCGCCAACAAACACTGCCGCCCGAAGTTCGCGGTGACGGGATCATCCAGCCCGTAGAGCTTTCGCATGGCATCGGACTCTGAGGAGAGATCTTCCACCAGCGGCATCTCGGACTGCATGCGGAAGGCCAGCTCAAACGAATTGATGCGTGCTTCCAGAGCGGCATGAGCACCCGCCTGCTGCATGTGATCACGATTGAGTTCGTTCAGCAGATCCAGTTGCTGGCGTTGCTGATCGCGAGTCAGCCGCGAGTTCTGAATGTACTTCACCTGCGCCTTATCCGACGAAACGCTCGCATTGCCGAGCGGCGTGCCTTCGAAGTCGGCAGGCAAAAACGCGGAGCCCCAATTCTTCATACCGCCATGAGCCAGCGTCGGGCAGATGGTCACGAAGCCGGGGAGGTTCCGATTCTCCGTCCCCAGGCCATAAGCCACCCAGGCACCCATGCTGGGGCGCGTAAAGTTGTCGCTGCCAGTGTGCAGCTTGAGCAGCGCTCCGCCATGCGCCGCGTTCGTGCCATGACACGATGACAACATACACAGATCATCAATGTGCCGAGCCACGTTCGGAAACAGCTCGCTGGCCCACAGTCCGCTTTCGCCATGCTGGCGGAACTTCCAGGGCGACTTCAGCAGGTTGCCGGTGGGAGCAAACTGCACTCGCGGCTTATCAAACGGACAAGGCTTGCCGTCATCCTCTTGCAGCTTCGGCTTGTAATCGAACGAGTCGACGGCGGACGGCCCGCCTTTCATAAACAGGAACAAGACGCGTTTGGCGCGCGGTTCAAAATGCGGCGTCTTCGGCAGTAAGGGATCAGCAGGCGCAGCTTGAGCGTCTTCGCCCAGCAACGACGCGAGGGCGAGATAACCAAACCCAACCGAGCTGCGTTGCAGCATTTGTCGGCGTGAGAACATCGCAGTCCACCTCAGCAGATTGAGCCCGAAGCACGAGCAGTCGCATTCAGGCCGTCAATCCAGACAAACCACCGGCATTGGTACGGGCGAGGATAGTCGGTGCGACACAGGTCGCGGAAGTCGGTTCCGAGAACTCAATCGACATACAAAAACTCGTTGCTGATCAGCAGCGAGTGGCAGAGGTCAATCCAGGCGCGCTGCGTCGTGGTTTCAGAAGTGCCAAGAATAGAAGATTGCTCCGCAATGAAGTCTCGGGCCGCATCGACTTCATCCGCCGTGGGAAGGCGACTGAAACAAGTTCGGTAGAGATCCTCAATCCGCGCCACGTCGTCGCTTGTGCGACTGGTGATTCGAGCGGCCAGATCCGTCGCTCGATTCGTAAGGAACTTCGCATTCAGCAGGCTGAGTGATTGCAGAGGCATCGTGGTGCGTGAGCGGCGCGTGCTGTTGAACACAATCGACGGCGCGTCGAACACCTGCAGCATCGTCAACACCTGAGTACGCCGCTGCTGCAGGTAGATGGAACGCCGCTTGGAACCGCCGTTCGCCTCATCGACCACAACCTCACCCGCTCCATCGCGCGATGTGGGCACGTAAGCACCGCCAACGGATGAATTGAGGGTGCCGCTGACTGCCAGTAACGAATCGCGAATTGCCTCGGCATCCAATCTGCGTACTGGATAGCGGGACCAGAGACGGTTACCGGAATCGCGGTCGAGTGCCGTCGGACTTGCATCGCTCGTCTGGCGGAAGGTGTGAGACAACACGATCTCCCGCAGCACGGCTTTGGTGCTCCATCCCGATGCGACGAACCGAGCGGCGAGCGAATCCAGCAAGTCAGGATGGCTCGGCGGGGCGCCGCTCAATCCCAGATTCTCTGGAGTGCTGACCAGACCCGACCCAAAGCAACCCTGCCACAGTCGGTTCACCTGCACGCGCGCAACAAGTGAGGCTGCGGAGGAATCATCAGCCACCAGCCAGTTCACCCAAGCCAGACGACGACCGGTCGTTTGGGATTCCTTCTGCTGAGCAACCTTCAGTTTCGCCCCCATCGACAATGCGGAAAGGCCCGCTGGTTCAACGACTTCACCCGGCTGGGCATAGTTACCGCGAGTCAGCAAATGCACTGCCGGCGGCTGAGGCGTCACGTCGCTCGCCCATGCGATTCGACCGGGGCGTTGCTGCGCGTGCTGTTCTGTCTGGCGGCTGAGACGCTCCAATTCCTTGCGACGGTCTGCCAACTGTTCTTCAAATTTTGCTCGTTCGGGATTCTCTTTCTTCGTTGCCGCCGTGAGTGCTTCGACAAGAACGTTGTCTACGATGAAGCTGCGACCGCAGCAGTACTCGAACGAGAAGCCGCCGTCGGGCAAGTCCTTCGCTGACAACGTGGCAGATTGTCCCTCGGGCACGCCATCGACCAAGTGTTCCAGCTTGAACTTGCCGTTGCCTGTGTTGGTGATGCGAACGCCATAATTACAGCCGGGCACATAACCTGTGCCGCCGATGGGCACGGTGCGATTGCCGTCAGTACCGGGGTAGTCGAAATACACCGTCGTCGCGCCGCCGGGGTTGCCGTCGATCAGCAAATTGCCGTTGTCAACAGCGCTGTTATCGTTGAAGTCATGCGTCGCGATCAGGTAGCCAATCCGCTGTGCCTGGGTTCCGTCCGGTCCAATGCGATGATCGACCAGATCAAACGTGGCTTGAATTGCCGCACCAGGCGCGTCTGGAGTCCAGTCGAATGATTGCTTGGTGGAGATCCAGCTATCGCCTTGAGTGCTGCCTTCGATGATCTCCAGTTGCTTGCGATGAATGCGCGCCGCGGGCGCGTTTGTGGAATCGAGGTTCACAGGAACAGCACCGCTCGGAACGTCATCACCCGGTGCCGTCGTACTCCAGCGGGCAGCCAGCGTTGTTGAATCATCAAATGTGTCTTCGAAGAGGGTATCTCCGCGTACTCGATTCTGTTTGGCCCACGCGGTGAACTCGTCGCGTGCTTTGGCTAGTTGCTCTTCCAGTTGCGTCTTACGGGCGTTCCAGATTTCGGTTTCGCCAATGCGCGGAGCCATCACAACACGGTCCTTGGGCTTGATCCACAAGTCGGCATGAGCAGCGGGAAAGGCCGGATAGAAAACCGCCTGCATGCGGTAGTAGTCGGCCTGCGTGATAGGCTCGAACTTGTGATCGTGGCACTTCGCGCATTGCAGCGTTAGACCCAGCATCGAAGCCGCGATGTTCTGCAGGCACGACTCCAGAGCGGTGTAGCGATCCACTCGGACTTCATCCGGGTTACCGTCGCTTTCGCCGGTTCCGTCCTGACCGTTGCGCAGAAAGTGCGTCGCCTCGAGTAACTCAATCTGTTCGTCGGTTGCCTCATTGCCCGCCACAAAACCGGCCAACTCATCGCCAGCCAGTTGCTCGCGCAGGAACTGCTGAAAGGGCATGTCCTGATTAAAAGCGCGAATCACGTAGTCGCGATACCGATAAGCCAGCGGACGGTCCGTGTCTGCGTTGAAGTACCCGTTTGAGTCCGCATAGCCCGTCGCATCCAGCCAGTACTTGCCCCAGTGCTCGCCAAATGTGGGCTGGGCCAGCAAGCGTTCCACAAACCGTTCGTAGGCGTCGACCGAACCGTCCTGCAGGAATTCTTCAAGCTCTTCTGCACTGGGTGGCATGCCAGTGAGAACCAGACTGACGCGTCGCGCCAGCGTTGTCCGGGACGCAAGTGGCGAAAGGCTTAACCCCGCTGATTCCAGTCGCGATTGAATGAACTGATCGATGCTGGATGCTATCAGCAATCGATCTTTCACGTCCGGCGGAAACTGCTTTGCCCCAGCATTGAGCCGCCGAAACGACCAGTGCTCGTCAGCGTTGGCCGTCCGACGCTCGGCTTTCAGACCGGGAGCACCGGCGATGATCCAATCCTTCAGCTTCTGACGTTCCGCAGGACTTAAAGGATCGTCGGGCGGCATCTCGTTCTGGTCGACACGCTCCCACAACCGACTGGCTGCTAGGTCATGCGGAGCGACCGCGGCACCGGACTCACCGCCTCGCAGGATCTTCGCCGGAGTGCTCAAGTCGAGCTTTCCGGCCTGTTTGCTGGGGCCGTGGCATTTCACGCAACGCACTTTGAGTAGCGGAGCGATTTCCGTTTCGAACACCGGCCCGGCTGCGCGGATGCTGCTGAAACTGAGCAGGCAGATGCAGATCACAGTCGCGGCGGTTCGCATCCCGTTCATCGGCAGTGGTCCTCCGCGTTGGGGCGTTCAATCAGAGCGATAGTGAAACACATCCCACGCTCCTGAGCGAGCCGCGCGTTGTCTGATCAAAGTCCGCCGCCGCTGCTTCGAAACAGAACGGCACGTCGCAAACCACAGTTCAATCGGTATGCAGACCGCCCACAACCCATCAACGGCCGCTTTTGTATTGAAGGACTCTTGCACCATACGCCACAGTGGATGTTCTGAATGAATCGGATCTTCTCCGGTGGGAGTTATGGGATGAGAAGTTGGCGCGTGTTGATGGCGGTGGTCGGATGGCTGGCGATGTGGACGACATGCATCGCCGCCGAAGTCGCGGAAGTGCGTTTCGAGAAGCATGTGCGACCCATCCTGAAAGCTCACTGCTTTCATTGTCACGGTGAGGAGCCCAACCCCGAAGGCAAGCTGGACGTGCGGCTGGTTCGCTGGCTGCTGAAAGGTGGCGAGTCGGGACCTGCGGTTGTGCCGGGAAAGGTCGAAGAGAGCCTGATCTGGAAACGCGTCGCCGCAGGTGAGATGCCGCCGGGCGGGAAAGGTATTTCGGATAAAGAGAAGGCGGTCCTGCGAACCTGGATTGAGCAAGGTGCGAAGACGACTCGGACGGAGCCCGAGACGATTATTCCGGGTGCGGACTGGACCGACGAGGAACGTGCTTACTGGGCCTTTCAGCCAGTCAAACGCGCGCCGCTTCCTCAGGTGAAGAATGTCGATCAGGTTGATTCACCGATTGATGCGTTCCTGCTGGAAGCCCTTGAGCAGAAGGGACTCGCGTTAGCTCCACCGGCTGACAAATTGACTCTAGTCCGCAGGTTGTCGTTCACGATGACTGGCCTGCCACCGACACCGGAACTGATTGCACGCTTTGCAGGTGATAACTCGACCGAAGCCTATTCGCGACTGGTCGATGAAGTCCTCTCATCACCGGCTTATGGCGAGCGTTGGGCACGCCACTGGCTCGATCCCGTCGGCTATGCTGACAGCGATGGCTATACCGAGAACGACCGCGAACGTCCGTGGGCCTATCGATATCGCGACTACGTCATTCGTGCGTTGAATGGCGACAAGCCGTTCGACCAGTTTCTGGTGGAGCAACTTGCGGGCGATGAACTGCTGCCACCGCCTTATCAGAATCTCGGTTCGGAAGATGCCGACCGATTGACGGCCACGGGGTTTCTGCGAATGGCCCCAGACGGAACCGGCGAAGGCGGCGTGGACCAGAACGTCGCCAGAAACGATGTGATAGCCGAGACCATCAAGATTGTTTCGACGTCTGTGCTCGGAGTCACGGTTGGTTGTGCCCAGTGCCACGCCCATCGCTACGACCCGATATCACAGGCGGACTACTACCGCATCCGTTCGATTTTTGAGCCGTCTCTGGATTGGAAGAACTGGCGCAATCCGCCCGCTCGGCTCGTCAACATGTGGACGCCGGCCGAACACGAGCAAGCCGCGAAGGTGGACGGCGAACTGCGCGACATTGAGGGCAAACGAGTCGCCGAACTGGATGGCATCGTCAAGGAAGTCTTCGAGAAGGAAGTTGGCAAGCTAACGGACGAGCGGCAGACACTGGCTCGCGCAGCCCGTGAAGCTTCTGCCGACAAGCGCACTCCGGAGCAAGTCCAGATTCTGAAGGATCACCCCAGTCTGAATGTGGACCGAGGCAGCGTGTACCTCTACGAGCCCGCGCGGCTCAACGACTTCAACAAGAAGTACGAGAAGATCAACGCGGAGACTCGTGCCAAGCGACCTGCGGACAGCTTCGTGGCGTGCCTGACCGAAGTCCCCGGGCAGAAACCGCCAACGCACTTGTTCTACCGCGGTGACATCAATCAACCGCGAGAGGTCATTGTTCCGGGAGATCTCAGCATCCTGCCTGAGCCTGCAACGATTCCCGACGACGATCCGGCAGTTCCTACAACCGGCCGTCGGCTGGCGTTTGCGAAGCACCTCACGAACGGTCGGCATCCGCTGGTCGCGCGAGTGATTGTGAATCGAGTGTGGATGAACCTGTTCGGTCGCGGACTCGTCCCTTCAGCCGGCGACTTCGGGATGCTGGGCGATCGCCCAACGCATGCCGCGCTACTCGACTGGCTGGCGGACGAGTTCGTTAAGAGCGGCTGGCAACTCAAGACGCTGCAGCGGTTGATTGTGACTTCAACTGCTTTCCGTCAGCAGTCCGCCGTGGACAGCAATCGCCTCGCGGTAGACCCCGAGAATCTCCTGCTGGGGCGCATGAATGTGCGACGCCTGGAAGCGGAGGCGATTCGCGATTCCATGCTGGAAGTGAGTGGTGCCCGCACGCTGACGATGTTTGGTGCGCCTTCCAAAGTGAACCCGGACGATGTCGGCCAAGTCGTCATCGGCCAAGCGACAAGAGACGGCAATGGCATCCTCGTGGCGAAGTTTGAAGACACGCCCGAGCAGTACCGTCGCGGCATCTATGTGCAGGTGCGCCGCTCAATGCCGTTGGCCACACTCGAGCCATTTGACCTCGCTACGCTGGCTCCCAACTGTGAACGTCGCACTTCATCCACAGTCGCCCCGCAAGCCCTGCTAATGATGAACAACGACATGATCCTGCGATTCTCAGAACGCTTCGCTCAGCGAGTGCTCGCGGAAGCCGGAGACGCGCCGGATGCTCAAGTTCGTCGCGCCTGGCTGCTGGCCTACGGCCGCGAAGCCAGCACGGCAGAGGTCGCTTCTGGAACAGCCTTCGTGACCGACCAGCAGGCTCACTTTCAGAAGTTGGCTGACGCTCAACCCAAAGACGCCAAGCCCGCTCCGAACGCAGTTCCGCCCTTGCCTCCTCAACAGCAAGCCCTCGCGTTGCTCTGCCAGGCCCTGCTGTCATCTAACCGATTCTTGTATGTCGACTGACTTTGGTCGGCCGGCGCATCGATTCCGATGAGAAAGTCAGGCAATTTCATCGTCGTACCAGCGTCTCCCAGTTGTTGAACTCCGCCGCTTGCTGAAATGACTCAGCCAGATCGACGAGCACTCGGCGTTCTGATTCGACGCTCCAGACGAGGCGTGGGAGTCGATCTGCCTCGTTCCATCCCCAACCCGTGAAGTGGCGCCGTCCGTCAGCATGCAGAGTCGCCCACGTCCGGCGCTGATACCTCAGGAGTTCCGGAAGCAACTTAGGCCAAAGCGCCTCACCCTCGAGCAGACTGTCAATTTCGAGCAGGTTGACACCCGCCTCAAGGTAGAGATCGCGCTTGCGCAGATACTTATCGAGATCCAGCCGACCGTAGGTTCCTTTATTCGTCGGCGACAGCAGTTCGATAGCTGCCACCAGCCGCTGGTGAGGCGACCGGCGGATAACGAGCGTGTATTGAGTCTGTAACTCACAGGACTCTTCGGCTTCAGCAACAGCCGCCGTTACGTTCTCAAAATGTTGGCCTTCGATCGGTTCCGGGAGATCGCGAGTCACCCCGACATCCGGCTGTAGCGAGGCCCCATCAACAGGGGCGTCCGGGGCGACGATTACCGTCTCCGATTCGACGAACAATGAGTACTCTGCAGGTAGCTGAGGTCGCAACAGGCTCCGAATCTGGACCAGCCAGTCCTTGTGGAAGTGATGCCACAGGCGCTGCTGCTCGATCGCATTGAGTAGCTGATTCGCATTCTGCATGTTGCGTCCGAAGTTCACGTGCTGGCAAGGCCGCTGAACTACTGTAGTGAAGGTCGCAATACTTTGCAGATGCGACAGGTGGAAGATTTCAAGCAACGCCCAGCCTCAATGACGATAGACTAAGGCCGGTCGCTCAATTGGACTATTTGCACTGTAGATGATTTCGCAACTCGCTTGATGAGAACGAATTCGATGCCCTTACCGTTTTCTACCGAATGTTATTCTCGACGTCATTTTCTGGCTGCTCAGGGCATGAGTCTAACCTCGTTGGCGGCGGCCTGGTTGTTGCAACAGGACGAACTGCGCGCTGAGCCGGCGAAGCCGAATCTCTCGCGCGTGAGCTACGATCTCACGCCGAAGCAGCCGCATCATGAGCCGCAGGCGAAGGCGATGATCTCGCTGTTTATGCAAGGAGGACCGTCGCACTTGGACCTGTGCGACCGGAAGCCTGAACTGGAGAAACGGCACCTCCAAAACTTCCCTGGTGAGATCAAGTACGACAACGCGGCCGAGTCGTCGGCGAAGCTCTGGGCGGGACCGTGGAGATGGCGTCATTACGGCGACGTCGGCATGGAACTGAGCGATCTAGTGCCACATTTGGGCTCGATCGCCGACGAGATCACGCTGGTCCGTTCGATGCATACGGGCGTCAACAATCACGGCCAGTCGATCTATGCCCTGCACAACGGGCGCATCACAGGTGGCCGCCCTACGGTTGGCTCATGGTTGACCTATGCGCTCGGCAGTGAGAGCCAGAATCTGCCCGCCTATGTCGTGCTGACCGACCCGGCTGGTCTACCAGTCCTGGGAACCGACTGCTGGCAAAACGGCTGGCTGCCGTCGCTCTATCAGGGAACAGTGGTGCGTCCGCGTGAGCCGCGGATTTTGAATCTCGATCCACCGGCGAAACTCGCTGGTGTGCCTCAAGAACGATTCCTGGGGTTCCTCAGAGAGATCAATCAGCAACATCTGGCCGAGCATCCCGCTGAGTCCGATCTGTCCGCCCGTATGCAGACGTACGAACTCGCCGCGCGCATGCAGACGGCGGCCAAAGAGGCGCTGGATCTGTCTCAAGAAACCGAGGCGACTCAGGCGGCCTACGGCATGAAAGAGGATGCCACGCGCGAATTCGGATCGAGGTGCCTGATCGCACGTCGTTTGATCGAACGAGGCGTGCGTTTTGTGCAGCTCTACACCTCGACGCAGCAATGGGACCATCACGGTGCGATTGAGAAGGCTCTGCCGAATGCGTGCAGGAAGATCGATCAACCCTCCGCCGCCCTCGTGAAGGATCTGAAGGAACGCGGGCTACTGGATACAACGCTCGTTCACTGGGGTGGCGAAATGGGTCGTCTGCCGGTGGTTCAGAACGAAAAGAACATCGGCCGCGATCACAACACGTACGGCTTCAGTAGCTGGTTTGCCGGTGGCGGCATGAGAGCCGGCTACATTCACGGAGCGACGGACGAGTTCGGTCACAAAGCGGTGGAAGACGTTGTCAATCACTACGACTACCACGCCACGCTGCTGCACCTGTTTGGGCTCGATGCTCAAAAGCTGGCGTTCCAACGTCCGAATGGCGCGGCCACTCTGCTGGATGGTCAGCCGGGTAAGATCATCAGCAAGCTGCTGCAAAAACCGCCTGTCGAGTCCAAGGCTTAGTCGCTCATCGCCGAACCGATCAACGCATAGAAGTCCGCTATTTTGTTCCAGAATTCACGTCTTCGCGTTGACGCATTTGGCGTGTCTCGGGCACAACTCCGCGCCGTTCGCCGACGAGGTGGTCGAATTCGGTGAGACTGGGCCGCTCATCGCTCGCAGCTCAAACATCGTCGGCAAGAGACGGCGTATTACTAGAGCGTGCATGCACCGATCACATTTGCCATCCGCATCTGTCCGGCAGGAAGCCTTGGTTGTCGCTCGAAATGAGCACCCTGGTAGCAGGATGCTACAGCAGCCGCGTTGTGGTGAGATCTCAATGAGAAACGTCGCGTATTTCCTCCTGGTCTGGTTGGTCTGGGGCTTTGCAAACGCTGCGAATGCATCCGAGGATCCCCGAACGGGATCGCTCGTCATCATGGGAGGCAGTGAACGTTTCCGAAACGGCGAGATCTGGGAAGAAATCCGCGACCTCGCAGGTGGGCCCGGCGCCAAGATTGCTGTCTTCCCGACAGCCTGCACCGATCCAATTCGCGACGCCCGCAAGCTGATGACCACGCTCAAGAAGTTTGATCTGGAGCCGTTTCTCGTGCCGCTGGCCGCGAAAGGTTTCGATATCGAACCGGCAGCCTGTGTGCAGGATACGGAATGGGTCGAACGCGTCCGCAATGCGGATGGCGTGTTCTTCATCGGCGGTCGGCAGGACCGCATCGTCGATTCACTGACGGCAGCCGACGGCAGCAAGACTCCGATGCTGGAAGCGGTCTGGAACGTCTATCGCCAGGGTGGCGTGATTGCTGGAACCAGTGCCGGCGCGGCCGTCATGAGCCGCATGATGTATCGCGACGGACCTAATCCACTGACGGCGTTGCGAAACGGAGTTACGGACGGGAAAGAACTCGGTGCTGGTCTCGGATTCCTCGATCGCGACTGGTTCGTCGACCAGCATGCGCTGGTGCGTGGGCGATTTGCTCGCACGATCGTGGCGATGCACTCGCAGGGGATCGAATTCGGTCTTGGCGTTGATGAGAACACTGCACTGATCGTTGAAAACGGCAACAAGGCGCGCGTTGTCGGTCATAAGGGCGTACTGCTGATCAAGCTGTCGGAAGCGAAGCGAGATCGGTCGATCAAAGGCTTTAACCTGAAAAACGTGCAGCTCAGCTATCTCGATCAGGGCGACGCGATTGACCTGGATACGCACAAGGTCACACCCGCCGATGAAAAAATGGACGATCAGATTCTGGACCCGAACTCGGAGGATTTCGATCCGTACTACAACCATCCGATGTTCTACGCCGACGTGCTCGGCAACTGCGTCGTGCCGGACTTACTGGGACGGCTGATTGATAACAAGAACAGCGAAGCCATCGGACTCGCATTCAACGCCGGTGATGCACTTTCGGAACCTTCAGACGGCTTCGAGTTCAAGTTCTATCGTGGCAAAGACAGCATCGGCTGGTTCACCGCTGATTACGGTGGAGAAGACTACACGGTGTTGAACATCCACCTTGATATTCGGCCTATCCGCATTCCGGGACCGCTCTACGTCCACTACCAGCAGATGGAAGCCGAGATGGAAGAGCAGGAGCCTTAACGGCTCGTTGCGATTCGGTTGGCCGATGCCTGCCTATCGCTGATAGATCGGCAGGTATTGGTATTCGACTGCCAGCGCGAGCACGGCCATGCTGGTGCAGTAAGTCTCGCCAAAGTTGCTCTCGTTGGTCTGCTCGCCCTTCCAACTGCCCGTGTCTGATTGCCGCTCCAGCAGTATGGTCGCCAGATGGTTACGGGTTTCGGTCCATGCATCGCCGCCGACCTGAAACATGCCCACCATGCAGTAGTAGACGCCGTAGAAGAAGAAGCTGTCGTGATAACGCAGCGGGGCTCGCTTGAGATAAGCCGCCGCCGCGAGCGTCTCAGGAGCGTGATGGGCTCCGCAGATTTCCAGGCAGAGAATTCCGGTCCCCGTTCGCGTCGCTGTGACACCGTCGCCCGGCTGATAGGTGAAGCCGCCGCCGCGGTTCGATGAGCACTTCTTCACGTAGCTCACCGCGAAGTCGATCGATTCCGCCGGGACATCGCAGCCAACGTCTTTTGCGGCGCGGAGAGCGAGTAACTGCCATCCCGTCGCGCTGAGGTCGCTGTCGCTACTGTCCGGCCCATACCTCCAACCACCGGCGTGGTTGTTAGCTTTCGGAACTAGTTGAGCCTTCAAGATCACCGCCACGGCGCGTTCCAAACCCTCTCGAACTTGCTTCGACAGCGGCCCGCTGACCATGCCAGAAACTTCGGCCAGCATCAGCGTGCAGATGCCGTGCTCGTACATAGGGTGCCCGTGATTCGACACGAAGACACCCTTCTGCTGCTGGCGATTCAAAACCCAGCGCACACCACGCTCCAGTTGCTGGCCGTACGGGCCCTCGCCGGGTACGTGACCAGCGGCCATGAAGGCCATGAGCGCCAGTGACGTCATGGCGCAGGATTCGCCATTCGAGCTGCGCCACGCGCCTGAGTCTTGCTGGCTGTCGGCCAGAAACTTGATCGCGCGGCCGATCGACTGATCGATCTCGCGCGGCGTCGGTCCGGCAGCTTGAGCGACCTGCGTCGCTGCGGCGAATAGAACCGTTAGCGATAAAAGGAGGATGTTGCGGATCATGCCTGACTCCGTAAGCCGAACGTCACCGTCGAAGCGCTACGACGAAGCTCAATACTAGTCGCGTTACGACACGGCTCAGCCACAACACGATGACAGACCTGAAACGAATTGTCGAAGACTCACTCGCCAAAAGAAAAAGTCCGCCGGGCGTAAATCGCACGGCGGACTTTGAATCAGCTTGGTTAGCAAGCATTAGAAGCGTCGAGACACCCAGGGGCCGGCCGGATACTGTGGGCCATAACCTGGTACCGGGCCGTAGCCAGGGTTCGCGAAGTTTGGATTGGCGTAGGTCGGTGCACCATAGGGGGCCGGCCAAGTGTTCGGGAGAGCGCTGCTGGGAACTCCGGGTGGAACGGCAGCCGGGGCTGTGCTCGGAGCTGCAGTACCGTTATTGGGAGCACCATTACCGCCATTGGTGTTGTTATCGCCGAACGGCCATGGATTGCCGTTGCCTGCGCCGTAGCCAGTATAACCGGTCCCATTCCACAGTGGTTGGTTGGTCTTCGGGTCGAACGAGTTGAGAACCTGATTCGACCTTCGATAGACGCGAGTCATCACTGGTGGTGGTGGAGGTGGTTGGGGAGTTGGCGGTACAGGCTTTTCTTCTGGGGGAAGATTCAGAATTTCTTCCAAAGTCGCCCGATCAGAATCGCTTAAGGCAACGGTTGCAACGCCCTCTGTGCCGCGTGTGAACGACAGAGACAGCTCACCTTTGCCAGAAGCCAGCAGCAGGATGTTGGCGTCTTTCTCGGGAATCTCGAGGGTCACCGAGTTCTGAGCGGCATGCAATTTTGACTGCACAAAGTCGTTATTTACGACGAGCACTCGCACACCTCGGAACAGCGTCATTGACATGCCGCCGAGCTTCAACACTCGAGGATCGGTCGTTTGAGCGTTCAGGGTGAAGTGCACATCCACGTGATCGCCCGACTTGATCAGGCCATCCAGGATCGCGGTGTTATTCGCGGCGCGGATCGTCATGGCCTGGTAGCCATCGGTAACCACGAGCGGCGGCAACTGGCCGAACGCGTACAGGTCACGTCCCTTGAATGGATTCGCTCGCGAGATCGCTCCCTTGACGGTGCGTCCGATGAGCCCTTCCTTCGACAGGATCATGTCGTCCTTCACGAGATCGGCGGGCCAAGGGCCCATACCGATGTGTTCGGACTGAATCTTCGTGCCAGGCTGGAGATCACCAAGCGCCAACGGAATGGTTCGCGTTAGAGCCCTCTTCGGTGGCGGCTCAACTGCCATCAGCCGTTTGACAACAAACAGGCCGATCATGCCCGCGATGGCGAGCCCGACGACCAGAATCATCTTGGCTGGGGTGAAGTTCTTCACGTTCTCCTCTCCTTCAACAACGGCCTCTGCAAGTCGGGACATCCCGGAACTTCAGTGCTCTGGAGTCAAGATAGGTCGTGCTTTTCCGTTGGTCGGGGAATTCAGCAGGATCCGTCCTGATTTCGTTGTCCATGTGCGAAGGTGAGGGTTCGCGGACGGTAGGAATCCGCCTATTCGCGGATCATGTGAGCGGCGGCGTAGAGCTGGTTGTCTCCCAGCGACAGCCCGATCGGCCAAAGCAGGTCAGGAGCTGCGGAAGACATGTCCGCCCAGACCTGAACCGTGACAACCTCGCCTGTGTGAAGCGCAGGTGTCACGGAGATTTGCATTGTCTTCTCAAGGTGCCGGGGCAACATGCTGCGGACCTCGGCTTCGACATCCGCATCGGTCACGCCGGGCAGAGTTGCCTTACGGGCTCCGACGCGGGCAGCTTCGACGAGGTCGCCTCGCGCGAAGAATAGCATTGAGAACTCGAACAGCCCCATGAGAACCAGCCCGAAGACAGGCAGGGTCATGACGAGTTCGAAGCTCATGAAGCCGCGACGTCGAGCGCGTTTTCGCTCGCAGCCGCGGCTGTTGTGGGAGATATGAAGCATGCGTCGTTGCATGTCAGCGTTCCGGAGAAGTTTGGTTCTAGCAGGCGGAAACGACGCGCCGGCTCCAGTTAGCCTTGCACCCACGGAAATCGGGGCAAGTTCCACAGCACGATTGCCCAGGTTGCCAGTGCAACGGGCACTGCGTAGCCCATCGGACGGCGTGAGATTTTCTTGTCACGCGTCTCTGCCTGACGCGGCTGCCCCGGTTCAATGTTCGCCGTGGCGAAATATTGCTCTTTGGTCTTGCTGTTTCCTTTTGTCATAAAGCTGTAGCAAATGACAAAGAATGTTCCGACTGCAGCCAAAACGGCGCTGGTGATCATTACATAAAGCGTCAGCCAATAGCCCAGCCAGACGCTCAGTGCACCCATTAACTTGACGTCGCCACCGCCGCCGCTGCCGATCATCCAGAGCAAGAACAGCAGTCCGAAGCCGACAAAGAATCCCCAGCCTCCATCCTTCAAGCCGGGCAGACCGTTGAAGGCGAGTTGATAAACGATCCCCAGTCCGAAGACTGGCAGAGTCAGCTTGTTAGGGATGCGTTTTACGCGGATGTCCCAGATTGCCGCGGTGAGTGTGTACAGACCGATGCAGATCAGGAACACAATCATTTGCGGAGTAACGGCCATAGATAGACTCACTCTCACTGAGATTTCGGAACGGTCGGGCAGGCTCCACTGCGCACCCGTCGAATGCACGTTGCAGAGCGTCCAGCTCCGCGAGGGCATGAGCCCCCGCGCAACCAGCCAATCTGACTCTAGGTCACGACTGGCATTAGTCGCGGAACGACCCGCTTAAGTTGCATAAATTTCCTGCCCAAGTATTGGCTCTGTCGATCGGTATTCGGGCGCCGACCTGCGAAAACTGCCTGTTTGGCGTGCAGCGTTCATTCGACGAGCCCGCAACGACGCTACAATCCGCACACGTGGCAGAGATGCACTAACTTTCACACCCGCGCCCTGCCGGGTTGTTTCCCTCGCCCCAACTCAAGGAGATCCCGCCGTGAAGAAAGAAGAGATCCTGGCCAAGCTCCAGTCTGGCGAACTAACGCTGGAACAGGCCACGAAGGCACTGGAAGAGGCCGATGCCAAGAAAGGTGGCCTGTACTGCAAAGTCAGCGAGAAAGGTGCCATCAGCGTCTATGGACTGCAACGGATGCCGGTCACGTTGTATGTGGAACAGTGGCTGCGGTTGCTCGATTTCGGCGAGGAGATCCGTACCTTCGCGGCGAGCAATGAGGCGAGCTTGAAGCGTAAAGAAACCAAGATGTGAGCCGGCTGTTTCTCAAGACAGCGAATTTTGTGCGGGCCATTTTCAAACTACGTTAACTGAGTCGGGCCTCTACGGTTGGTGAGCCAGGGAACGCTTCACGCTCTGAGGGAGGTTGACGATGAATCTCGATGCACTTCAGGCGGAATATGCCAACCTGCAGCGCGAGGCCGCGCTGCTCGCTGGCGGACTCTCTGACATTCCACGCCGCGCGATGGTGCTGCATCACCTGTATCTGGACTCCGGGCGCAATCACATCTTTTCATTGATTGCGACTCACGGTGCCTTGTGGGCTTACCGCTACTTTGAAGTCGGCGGAAGACTCGGCCGTTTGATTGCGAACCGGTACTTCTACAGCCGCTCCGAGAAGACATTTCGGCTGGGCATTCTGAACGACTTCGCCGAGGGCTTCCGCAAGGTCAATCGCCAAGTCTGCATCGACACCTACACGAATTACCATTTCACGAAACGCTTCGGTCACGAACCCGGTGCCGATCAGATCATTCCGGCCAGTTTGCTGGACGCGCTCAATCGAGTTCACACATCAAGCCGTAGTGGCCAGAGCTTGACACTCGCGGAGAAGCGTCAGGTCTTCGAGCAATCCTTTCGATGCGAGCAAGAAGTCACCGTCGCTCCTGGAGTGAAGGCTGCCGTTGACGGTTTCGAATGCCCGATCATGAAATGGCTGTGCCTGCGGCCGGTTGTGAGATTCGCGTACTTCCCGACTTGGAAGTATTTCTGGTTCCGGGACTTCTCCAGCCAGATGGAACGCATCGAAAAAGGACTGCTGGCCTACGATCTGGGAGAGAGAACCGGATGGTCGAACGCGGAAGCCAGTTTGAGCAGCTATGACCTGCTGGAACGTCCGTTCTTCGACGCGCCGCTGGACACATTCAACCAGTTACGAGGTCAGGTTCTGACCGCTTCATCCTGAACTGACCTTGAGCCAATCGCCCTGAAGCTGGTATCCGCCTGCCGCAAGTTGGAGACAGCCTCGGTTTCGATATCGGTCAGGGCAAGATCCATGATTGGAGCGGCGATTTTTCCACTTAAAAGATGGCTTGCGGCACTCGTAGCCGCCGGCTTCGTTGCGAATTCGCTTGCCGCGGATTGGCAGCCTTCGCCAGGACGCGGCCCCGCTTCAGCACGTTCCGTAAAGCAATCCGCTCGCATTCCCCCCGGAAAGGCCGTGGTGTCGTCCACTCCGGCTTCCAAGGATGAAGTCAAAGCTCCGCCCGAAGTCGAAGAAACTGAGGAACTCAGTCCCATCGAACTCACCGCTGGAGAAGAGCCGGAAATCTTCGAGGCAGCGCTGCCTGCTGTTCCTGGCGCGGACGATGAAACGTCCGCTGAGACCTCTGTATCCGAAGACAAGGGGCCTGCGGCGTTAGACCCCAAGGGGAATTCGGTTCCTCTCGAGGACGCCTCACCGGTTCCGCTCTTTCAGCACCTGTGGGGCGAAAGCTCCCTGGACTGGGTTTTCCGAGACGGCGCCGATGGACTGGGCTCATTCTCGATGAAGAATGCCTCGTCTCGCGAGCTGGACTTCTTCGATGACCCCAGCAAGTTCACCGGGGACTTCCGCTATGGACTGCACTTCCTGTCCGGCCCCGATCAGCCCGACATGCCGCCGCGACTCTATGATCTCTATTGGAACGTACGCTGGCTCCAGCATCTGGGCGATGGCTGGGGCTTTGATGCCAACTTTGATCTGGGCCTCTTCACGGACTTTGAAGACAGCGTCCGTGAAGGCTGGCGTTTTCCCGGCCGCGCGCTCGGCTTCTGGAAACTCAACGGTGAGGAAGGCCCCAGTCCGATCACGTTGACCGCCGGCATTGAATACTTCGACATGGATAACATCGGAGTCTTGCCCGCCGGTGGCGTGATCCTGCAGCCGGATGAAGACACTCGACTGGAACTGTACTTCCCGCGTCCACAGGCCAAGTTCCGCATTCAGGACGATGAAAAAGACGAGGTCTGGTGGTACGTGCGCGGCGACCTGATTGGTTCCGCCTGGGCCATGGAACGAACCACGGGCAACGCGGACGTCGCCAATCTGCTTGAGCGGCGTGTGTCGATCGGCCTGGAGACCAAATCGAAAGAGGCGGAAGGCCACACGTCCTTCATCGAACTGGGCTACCTCTTCCATCGCGAACTGGAATATCGCTCCGGAGTCGGCAGTCGCGACCTCGGCGACACGCTGACCTTCCGTTTCGGCAGCCGTTATTGATCTGCGCGACTGACGCACGCCTTCGGCTGAAGAAACCGCGGCCGCGCGAACCTTCACACCGAACAGGATGCCGCGCTGTCCAGCTCCACCAACATTACATCACGAGCGTGGATCGACCTCTGCCACTCGCTGCTCATCAGCAACGAGTTCTTGTACCTAGAGTGAGGCCTTTACGCTTTCATTCACGCGGCATCGGCGCACAGTCTTGACCTCTTCGTTCTTCAAAAAGAGCGGACCAATGCGCATTTCGGGCTGCCCAGAAATGCTGTTGTTCCGCTGGGCTCAATTGATTGAAGAAGACTCGAGTCCATGTGCAGCTCCCTGCTTCCGCCCAAACCAACACCCCATCCTTCGCTGTTGCAGAAACTCCAGTAAATGGGATCCCTTCGCGATCTCCAAAATACGAAAGAACAGTGAACCCACCGAAGCGTTGAACGACGGTTGGGTGCGTCTTGGCAATGACATCCTCGACGTCCTGCCCCGCCCGAATGCGTCCCCAGTAGAAGTCGCGCCAAACCGGGTCGCACTCCTTCGCCATCGCTTGATAGACCTGAAAGTCCCTGCGACTCCAGATTCCCGTGTACGAGGCGAAACCAGTCGCACTCGCCGCCAGTAGCAAGGCGAATACTATGGACAGCTTCACCCATCGCGTTGAGAAGAGTTGTTTCATGGGACTCGTGGCCCTGATGGTCTACTTGTTCACAGCAGACGGCATCGTAGCTGGGGCAATCAGACCCTGCTCTAGTAATTCCGTAATCAATTCGTGAGCCAGCGGTGCGGCAGCCTTAGCGCCGGAGCCGCCGTTTTCGAGAGCCACAACGAAGGCCACTTGAGGACGATCAGCGGGAACGTAGCCAGCAAACCAAGCGTGGTCAGGACGATTGAAGCCCGTTTCGGCCGTTCCCGTCTTACCGGCAACCGTCACCTGCTTATGACGAGCAGTCAGCGATGCCGTGCCGCGTAGAACAACAGCTTCCAGCCCCTCACGCACGAAGTGCAAAGTTCGCTCGGAGACCCCGGTCTGCAGAGGCTTTGACTCTGGTAATTCAACAGACGATTTACGTCCGTTGCGCAGCACTGAGACATCATGCACCACTCGCGGCTGCACGAGCTCGCCACCATTGGCGATTGCCGCCATCAGTCGGACGATCTGCAACGGCGTCACGGCCAGGTCCGCTTGCCCAATGCCGTACTCAATCGTCGAGGCTTGTGACCAGCGCCGTGCGCGGGATGCGGTTCCTGATGTCCTGACGATGCCATTGCCTGATGAACCAGCACGCTCGCTGTGCTCGTCGAAGTCCGCTAGCCGCAAGAACTCATCCACACCTGCGGGCGGTACGATGCCACGCACCTCGCCGGGCACGTCGATGCCGGTGAGTTCGCCGAAGCCCAATCGATGACTCCAGCTCACAAGACGTTGTGGGCCCAGATTCTTCGCCTGATTAAAGAAGTAGACGTTGCACGACTTCGTCAGCGCATCAACGACCGACATGGGGCCATGTCCATGGCCGAGCTTCCGATAGGCGTAGCAACGGTGCTTGTTCGGTTGCCGGGGATCGAAGTAGCCATCGCACTGAATTGTGCCCGACGGCTCGATGACGTGCTCTTCCAGCGCGGCAATGCTGGTCATTGCCTTGAAGACCGAGCCCGGAGGCAGGGCCATCGAGGTAACGCGCGGGAAGAGCGGGTTGCCGGGGTCTTTCTGTAACTGCTGCCAGATCTCCTCGCGGAAATCGACCATGATGCGAATGTCGAATCGCGGGGCACAGGCCGCTGCCAGAAGTTCGCCGCTGGCAATGTTCATCGCCAGAATGCAGCCACCCGTCGCCACCTGGGCCGGAGGTTCGCCGTTCTCGTCGCGAGTGCCGTCCTTCTTGGCCAACGACGAATTCTTCACGAACAGAATGTCTTCGTCCAAACGCAACGGGCGGGTTTGAGTCGCTCGATCGAGCAGTGCTTCAGCCCGCCGCTGCACCGGTTCGACCAATGCCAGTTCGATGTCCGCACCCGGCTGAGCTTCACGCACGACTTCTCTCAGGACGATTTCACCTTCTGCATCGCGGACGATTCGCAGTTCACCGGGGCGTCCGCTCAAGAAGCGGTCATAGGAACGCTCAATTCCCGCCTGGCCAGCACGCTCATCCGGTCGAGTCTCGGCACCCGAAGATGCAATCAGGTCTGTCTCAGCCGCTGGCGTGCCGTCGACTGTAGCCGTCGGCTCAATGACCTTGCGAAAACCAATCAAATGTCCGGCCAGCGGCCCTTGTGGGTAGTCGCGGCGAGTGGTGATCTCGTATTCGATCCCCGGGAACAAAGTTGGCTGAGTAACAATCTCGGTCACTCGCTCGAACGGAATGTTCTCGGCGATGATGTGATAGTCGAGTTCTTCCTGAACCACGACCGGCTCTACCTGCTTGCGGCGTGGTGGAGTCGTCAGCTCATGTTTGACCTGCGTCGCCATGCGGTCGACCCAGTCCTGCCGATCGCTGAGCTTCTGCAGTTCGGCGTCGCGTTGTTGTTGCTCTTCATCCAGACGTTTCTGACGTTTGGTATCCACCAACGTGACGACGTGCTCGACACGTTTCTGGATCTCCGCCCGGCGAGCTGCGAACTCCTCGGCAGTGATGTTCATCGCCACCGTCAGGCGTTCCCAGAGGCGATGACGCTCTTCAAGAATCTGTTCCTGCGCGGCGTTCACTCGATCGCGTTTCTTGCGGTCGGCTTTACTCAAACGAGCTTGAGCCTTGCGTTTGAGCCAGCCGGGATCGGCAGGTTCTTCGAGCCAGCGGTAATGCAACTTCAACCGATAGGTCGCGACGTCGCGGGCCATGACGGTGCCTCCCATCAGGATGCGCCCGTCATTCGTGGGAATGGCCTGAAAGCTTTCGGTCAGCTTCTGCTCCAGCCCGTCGGCGAAATCGTCCTGTTCGACCCCTTGCAACTGCGCCAACTTAGCCGTGATTGCAGTAAACGGAGCCACCAGCACCACAAACAGCACTACCAGACGAATCAGGGGGTTGCGGTCGAGGCTGAGGTCGCGCGCCAGCGAACGGTCCTCGGTTTCCTCTCGCAAAGTGCTTGTTGGTCGGTTCAGCATGTTCACCATCCTGGTGCGGAATTTGTCCCGGCATAGCTTCCCGAATCCTGCGATTTTCAGGAAGACGAACCCCCGGAACCGAGCAGTTCTGGGCAGAACGTGGTGCGAAGGGCTAGTTCCGCTGATAGGCTCTGCGCCCCGCTGAGTGCTGCCGACATTGCCCTCATTTTGATTCACACCATGCCCAACAACTTTGACGAAGACGAAATCATCAGCGAGATGGTCGAACAGGACGCCGAAGCGCGCGAGCGTGAGGCGCAGGCCATTCGAGGTTTGCAGTCCGCCTACAAGCGAATGCGCGAAGAGATCTCGAAGGTCGTGATCGGCCAGCAGGATGTGGTCGATCAGTTGCTGGTAGCCCTCTTCAGTCGCGGCCACTGCCTGATGGTGGGCGTGCCCGGACTGGCGAAAACGCTGCTGGTCAGCACCATCGGACGCATCCTGCAACTGGCGTTTCGCCGCATTCAGTTCACCCCCGACCTGATGCCTTCCGACATCACCGGCACGGACGTCCTGCAAGACGATCCAGAGACTGGACGCCGCACGTTCCAGTTCATGCAGGGGCCGCTGTTCACGAATGTCCTGTTGGCCGACGAAGTGAACCGCACGCCTCCGAAGACGCAAGCCGCGTTGCTGGAAGCCATGCAGGAGCGGAACGTCACCGTCGGATCCAACACGTACCGCTTGCCCCTGCCCTTCTTCGTGTTGGCCACTCAAAACCCCATCGAACAGGAAGGCACGTATCCGCTGCCGGAAGCTCAGTTGGACCGCTTCATGTTCAACATCGTAGTGAACTACCCCACGGCGGCTGATGAGCTACGCATCCTGAAGCAAACCACTGGCAGCGAAGAGCCTGAGCTCACCCCCGCGCTGACAGGCAAGCAGATCTTGGCGCTACAGGAGGTCGTGCGACGCGTGCCCGTCGCCGAGCATGTTTATGTCTACGCACGCGACATCGTCCGAGCCACACGTCCCAATGAACCTGAAGCTCACAACTTCGTGAAGGAGTATCTCTCCTGGGGAGCTGGCCCGCGCGCTGGTCAATATTTGATCCTCGGCGCGAAGGCACGCGCGATTCTGGAAGGGCGCTTCCACGTGAGCACGGACGATGTGAAGGCGGTAGCACATCCCGTGCTGCGACATCGCATTGTCACCACTTTTCATGCCGATAGTGAGCGCATCACGACGGACGATGTCGTGGACATGCTGTTGAAGAAAATCCCCGTGGAACTTGAAGAAAAAGCGAAACGGCTGGCGCGATGACATCAGCGCCGACGCATGGCTTGCGGTAGTTCGCCTTCTAATGATCCGCGATTTCTTGGTATGTAGGCGTACCAAGCCCTGAGACCGAACTTGTCGGTCCTGGGAACCCTTTTGCACAAGCTCTCAGGATGGGAGTCGCCAATGGGACGGAAGTCGTGGTTAGCAATCTCTGCGGGCGTGCTGGTTTTCGCGGCCGGTGGAATCGGTTGGCTGTGGTGGGCAACACAACAGCCGCCTGAGTTCTATCAGGTTGCTGAGAAGCAGGTGCGCGATCCGGTTGTCCGCAAAAAGGCTGCCCGGAAGTTTGAAGAGCAAACACGCCATCTGGCGGACGAGATCAAGCAGTCGGGCGAATGGTCCGAGGAATTTTCGGACGCACAGATCAATGCCTGGTTGACGGATGAGTTCCCCCAGCAATTCGCCGAGTGGATTCCCGAAGGCGTCTCTGACTTACGGATCCGCGTGACGCCGCAAGCGGTGATGATTGGCTTCCGCTACGACGAACCCAGTGAATGGTCCGGCGTCGTCAGTTTGTCGGCGCGTGTCTGGGTGCCGCAACCAAATCGCCTGGCGATCCAGTTGAAGACGATCCAAGCGGGACTGCTGCCACTGCCGATGGACGCCATCGTTCAGCAGGTGGTTGATCGCGCGAAAGAAAGCGGCGCGGAGATCGAGTGGAAAGACGACGCGGCCGGCAAGGTGGCCATCATCACGCTGGCTTCGGTCGGCGATGGCGAACCCCAGCTAGAGAACGTGAGCTTGTCCAAGGGCAGGCTGCGCGTCTCTGGTAGCTCGAAGCCGTCCGGCACTTTTCAGTTCGAGCCAATGAAGGTGGCGACTCAGGAATCAAGACCATCGAATCGCCGCCAGTGAAAGCTCCAGCCAGTCTCGTGATCCGCGGTCTGTTCAAGCTGCACTTCGCCACGCAGACGCTGACCGTCTAGTTGCACAACCAGGCGCGATGCCTGATCTTCCAGCATGCGGAACTCGCCGCGATCAATGCGTCGAACGGTTCCGCGATTGCCGCTCACCGGACCTTCATGGTCCAGATAGACGACGCGATGGTCAGCAAGCTGCTCAGCCGGAATCATCCCGTCCTGATCCGGTATCTGGTCGAGACGCCAAGTCCGCAGGGTGGCTCCCGCTTCCAGCATGAAGTCCCAATGCAGTTGTGGATGATCATGCTCCAGCAACACGAACTGCGGCATCGTCCTCTCCGAGTTGGGCGCGAACGTCGGCCCAACTCGCAGGGCTAGCTCACGACAGCGGCCAGATTAGCTGGCCTTGCTGAGCGATACCAAGTTCAACAGTTCGGCCAACGAACGAACTTCCAGGCGACGCATCAGGCGAGCCCGACGGTCTTCGATGGCTCGCAGCGTCAGACTCAACTGCCCGGCGATCTGTTTGTTGGACAGGCCACAGACGATGAGATTGAGAACCTCAACTTCGCGGTCGGTCAGAGTGGCGAGCCGCTTGCGTGCATCCGCCCGAATGCACAGCGTTTGATGCTGAGCTTCTGACTTCGCAATCGCCTTTTGCACGCTGCTGACGAGTGTGTTCAGGCCAAACGGCTTTTCAAGAACAGTTTCGGCGCCAAGCTGCATCGCCCGGACAGCTTGAGGCACATCAATGCGGCCGCTGGTCACAATCCGCGGCATGATGCACGACATCTGTTCGAGTCGTTCCAGCAGGTCGAGACCTGACATTCCCGGAAGGTTCAGGTCAACGACCAGACAGCCTTGAGCTTCCAGTCGCCCCCTCTCCAGGAACTGCTCGGCGGAAGAATACGCCTGCACAGAGAGCTTAAGAATGTCGCCCAGTACGCACATGGAATCGGCGACGGAATCATCATCATCAATCAAGAACAGGTTCATGCTGAATTCACAAGTCGTTCAGACCTGTGTCGGTGGTGTAAGAAATCGTTTCGGCGACCCCGACATTGACTCTGACTTCGAGATGCAACTGATGAGACCTTGATCATTCCTGCCACGGATCAGTGCACCCAGTTCGAGAAAGTCAGCGAATTCGAGCGTAAATTCGCATCCGAAGGATGTTAAGGCAATTGGTGTGCCACCCCGGGCGGGTATCCGCGTAACCGCACCACTGCCGCAACGGGTAAGCCGCAATAAGACCGTTCGTGGTGAAACGCGGGTTGGGTTGTGACGGTTGGCGAAGAGTGCCGACCTCGCCCTGAGAAAAGGCCCGCGTTATCGGCCTTTCTGGAGGGAACGGTCTCAATAGGACGAACCAACTTTCCGAACTCACTGGCACGCTCGTCGTCTTTGGCCTGGTTAGCGAAAGGTTTGTCATGCGTCTTACGATTCCACTCCGCTGGAGTGCCTGCGTTTTAGCGGCGCTGCCCGCAGTCGTCCTCTCGATGCCCATAACAGCGGCATTAGCTGACGAGCCCTTCCCACCGGTGGTCTCGCCCGACGAAGTCTTCCAGTCGACGGACGCGGGTGAAGTCGAGCGTCTGGCCATTGCGGGCAGCGCGTTGACTCCCGAAATGATCGATGTGTCGCATCAGGCTCAAACGCCCTGCGGCCAACCGGGCTGCCCGATCTGCAATCCGGCCCCCAAGAAGAAAGCTCCGCCAGTCTTCCCAGGCCCAAAACTGTTACCACCGACCGGCCCCTATAAGCCGCTTTACTTTGACAACGACTATTCGTTCAAGAAGGACCCGAATCACGAATACGTCCTCGGCGAAGAGCTGAAGGATCTGCAGTTCCCCGTCGGCGATCAGTGCTTCACCGTGTCAACAGGCGGTGAAGTCCGTCATCGCTATATGAACGAAGATAACCGCCTGCGTCCGGGCGGACCGATCGACACGGACTACAATCTGTGGCGCTGGCGTCACTTTGTGGACGTAAAGGCCGGGAAGTACGTCCGCGCTTACGTCGAAGGCATTCACGCCGACAGCTTTGGAAGCGAAGCTCCGGACCAGTTGATTGACGTGAACCGCTGGGATATTCAGAACGCCTTCGTGGATATCCAGTTCCTCGAAGATGACTACGGCACCCACAACCTGCGCGTCGGTCGCCAGGAAATGCTGTTTGGTCGTCAGCGTCTGGTGTCGCCGCTGGACTGGGCGAACACCCGCCGCAACTTTGAAGGGCTGCGGTACTGGCACAAGGGTGAGAACCATCGGCTGGATCTGTTCACAGTTAATCCCGTGAACACAGCCACGCTCTATAACACGCTTGCCGTTAACGACAATCGCCTCGATCGTCGAGTTTCGTCAGTCAACTTCAGCGGTGCGTACTTCACGTACTCGGGATTCGAGAACACCTCGATCGAGCCTTACTGGTTCTATCTGGATACGGACATTGACAATGCAACCCGCCCTGACGGCTCACGGCACCTGTTTGGTACTCGCCTGGCGCACTTGCGACCCGTTTCCGAATGTGGCGAAGTCGTGCGTACCTGGGACTTCGATGTGGAAGGTGGTTTCCAGGTTGGCAAGGACAACAGCCAAGATGTTGAGGCTGGCTTCCTGACGGCAGTCGTGGGCCATACCTGGAACAAGGCCATGTGGACCCCGCGCGTTTCGGGCCTGTTCTACTACGGCTCGGGCGACAAGTCGCTAACCGACACGCAGAACAACACGTTCAATACGCTGTGGCCGCTGGGCCATGCGTACTGGGCGATTAGCGATAACGTCTCGGGCCAGAACTTGTACGACTACTCGCTGCGCGTCGATGTGAAGCCCACCAAAAAGACGGGCGCCGTCGCCGACGTGCACTGGTTTGAATTGGCCTCGGCGGGCGACCGAGCCTACAACATCGCGGGTGCTCCCGTGGGTACCCCAGGCAATGGTCGTGATCTGGGTCAGGCGTTCGACCTCTACGGGTACTACGCCTTCAACGCGAACTTCGACATCTCGGCGGGCTACTCGCTGTTCTGGTACGGCACATTCATTGACAACACCGCACCACGCGGCGACGCCGAACAGCTCTACATCCAGACCAGCTTCCGGTACTAAGCCGTCAGCAGTCTGATCGATTTAAAAACGAAACGGGCACGCAACATCGCTGTTGTGTGCCCGTTTTCTTTTTATGGTCTAATCGTACTACAGACCCATCGGCGGCTGCTGAGGTGGATTCGCGAGCGAGTCACGTCGCAGCACGAAGTCCTCCAACTGCAGCGACTGGTCTTCGGCACTCAGCATGCTGGAGAACAGTTCGCCCATCAACTGATGGAAGTGCTCCCGACGTACTGAGTAGAAGTTGTGCTTACCGTCGCGACGGAAGTCGAGCACACCCGCATCGCGCAACAGCGCGAGGTGATGACTCACCGCAGGCTGGCTTTGCTTCAGTCGCTCGCACAGTGCGGTGACGTGCAGTTCGCCTTCACGCAGTAGATACAGAATGATGCGCAGACGGCTTTCGTCCGAAAGCAGTTTGAAGACCTGAACGAGTTTGTTTTCCAAAGCGTCCGGTAGGCCGGTCGGAAACGGCGTTTCTATGACCTGCGGTACCGGCTCGGCGATTGAGCTGATCATTTCGTCCTCGGGGAAGTGAGATGAAGGATGTGAATCGAGCGGGCTGTCTTCCTCGCGATTCGCGTTCAAGACAGAACCCTTTCTGAGTTGTTCGCAACGTCAATAACTTGCTTACGTTCTAGCGAAGGACATCGATGGAGGCGTTTGATCTGCTGGCCGCGAGATTCGATTCTCTCAGTGTCCGCATGCCGCTCGTCTGACCCCGAAAACGAGAAGCAGATTCAACTTAGGACACAACGCGACAGCGGGAATCCGCATTGGATCCCGCAGTTGCGGCAAGTTGCAGGTGTAAACGAACCAGTTTCGATGCCGATGGGAAGCTCGAAGGATTACGGCAAGGCTGCCGTCGCAAATCGCTCGAACCTGCCAACCGCCAGACTCAGAAGTGACTGACAGACACGACAGATAGACGTGAAGTGAGAAATGCTTCGTGAAAGGAAACGTGAAGTGGTTGTGATTATGCGAACTCAAACGGGCAGCGTCAATTTTCAGCTTGCGCAGACTTGAACTGAACGACAGCCACCGCGATCACGATACCAAACAGCGCTGCGACTTGCTGCAAAGAAATTTCTTCGTGGTCCCACCAGCCCAGAATCACGGCCCCGATCGGCGTGAGGTTCGTCACCATCCCGGCAAACAGCGGCCCCTGCTCTTGCACCAGCCGGTTGAACCAGAACGTCGCCAGCCCTGTTCCCAAGACTCCCAGCACGCAAACCAAGGCGTTCGCAAACCACCATTGTTCATTGGGAATTCGCAAACTGTTGATGCAGGCCGGCGCGAACAAGACTGTTGAAGCCGCCATCGTGTAGAAGGTCAGCGTCAGCGATGGCAGATCGCGCAGGCACCTTCTGATCGTCAAGTTCGAGATCGCGTAGCCCGCCGGAACGGTACCGGCGAGCGCAAAATCGTACCACGGGATCTCCCGCTGGATTCCGTCAAACAGCAGCAGGCCGAGGCACATCAACGCCAGTACCACTCCGATGAGCTGCCGTTTGGTCGGTACGACGCCCAGCACGGGCACCGATAACCCGATGGTCACCAGCGGCAGGCAACTGACGCCGATCGCCATGAAGGCGCTCGTTTGACGCGTCACTACGATCGGCTGCACCACATACGGAGCCGCACACCCCATCACGGTTACCAGCGCCAGGAACTTCCAGTGCTTCCGTTCCGGCAGGCGAATCAAACCTCGCTGCCAGCAGAGCCATCCCAAAACCACGGAGGCCCAGAACACGCGCCAGCCCGCAATCGCCAGCGGCGAGAACTCAATCGCCGCCTTCTTCATCAGAATAAAACTGCTGCTCCAGATCACGCAGATCAGCAGAAAGAACACATAAGGCATATCGGTGCTGCATACTCAAAAGGGTCGGACCATCTGACCGCAAATGCCTGAGTCCCGTTTCAAACACCACGGTGGTCCGCTGTATCTTCGACCTTCAAACGATCGGCAGGTTCGCTTTCAGTGTTTCATTTGTCGCAGATTCATTATCTCTGTCGAACGTTTCGGGCGTTTAGAGACGATCCATCCGCGGAAAACGAGAACTCTCATGGCCTTTGTAAGCCCAGTCAGTCGCGTTTTATTGCTGACAGCGTGCATCTTGTCGTGCGTAACAACGACCGCGGCACTTGCTGGTGCGGACCAGATTCCAGTCGAACAACTGCAGTTCTTTGAAGCGAAGATTCGTCCGGTTCTCGTGAAGCACTGTTACGAATGCCATTCCGGAAAATCGAAAAGCGTTAAGGGCGGGCTGTTGCTCGATACGCGCGAACGCATCAGGAAGGGTGGAGACTCCGGCGCCGTGATTGTCGCGGGCAAGCCGCAGCAGAGCTTGCTGATTCAGGCTCTTAAACACGACGGCCTGGAGATGCCCCCCGAACAGAAGCTGCCCGAGCACGTCATTGCGGACTTCGTGAAATGGATTGAGACCGGTGCCCCCGATCCTCGGGAAACCGCTGCCGGCAATCTGAGCCCCGAAGAAGCCGCGCGGCAGCATTGGGCATTTCAACCCGTTCGGAAGGTGACTCCGCCGGACGTCAAACACAGCGAGTGGATCAAGACACCCGTCGATCGTTTTGTATTGTCTGAGCTGGAAGGCGCCGGCATCACGCCGGCACCAAAGGCTGATTCGCGCACGTTGATCCGGCGCATGACTTACGACTTGATCGGCCTGCCACCAACGCCAGCCGAGGTTGAAGAGTTCGTCGCAGCCGCACAGGTTCCGGGGCAGCGAGACGTCGCCATCGAACGCTTGATCGAACGGTTGCTGGCATCGCCTCACTATGGTGAGCGCTGGGGACGCCACTGGCTCGATGTGGTCCGTTATGCGGACTCGGCCGGCGAAACTGCCGACTTCCCGGCTCCGCACGCGTGGCGGTACCGCAACTATGTGATCGATGCCTTCAACGCCGATAAGCCGTACGACCAGTTCCTGCGCGAACAACTGGCGGGTGACCTGCTCGCGACTAAGGCGCCGCCAGAGCAGTACAGCGAACTCGTCACAGCAACGGGCTACCTGGCGATCTCACGGCGCTTCGGCTTCGATGTCAGCGCCGACCACTACCTCACGATCGAGGACACGATTGATACGCTTGGTAAGTCAGTGCTGGGTCTGACCATCGCTTGTGCCCGGTGTCACAACCACAAGTACGACCCGATCTCGGCGGTCGACTACTACGGCCTGTACGGCATCTTCGACAGCACCAAGTTTGCCTTCCCCGGTTGTGAAAAAGAGAAGCGCCCGCGCGACATGGTCCCGCTGCAATACTCGTCGGAAGTCGCGCAGAAAGTCTCTTCAATGCAGGCACAGATGCAGCAACTGGACGCCGCATCCAAGCAGGCAACCGAAGCACTGGCACCGCTACAGAAGAAGCTGAGAGAAACATCGGCGTCCGCGACGAGACTGCTCGGCAAAGGCGAGTTCCCGGAAGGCGGTGGTCAAAGCTTTGAACTCGCTACCTCTGAGCTGCAGATTCAGCCCGGCGAGGTGATTCAACTCACCATCGACCGCAAGGCTCATCACGGTGGTGACAGCACGCTGATCGAGTTCGAAATCGCCGAGCTGGCAGGTGACAAGAGACTGTGGAACGTCACTCAAGACGTTCTCGACAACTTCCTGGCAGATAATCCGCACGCGGATCGCTTCGGGAATGCTGCTACGTGGTGCCTGTTCGACGGTCGCAACGGACCGCACTACCTCGCCGAACCGGTGAAGGACTTCCAAGGCAAAGCGGGACTCAACCTCTGGAAGCGCGGCGACACGCCATCTGCGTGGGTCAATGCGTCGCAGCAGCCGATCGATGTGTGGACGAAGCTGCCGCCGCGCAGCTTCTTCGTGCATCCCGCCGCTGACGGACCGGTCCTCGTCGCGTGGGTCAGCCCAATTGCGGGAACCATTCGCGTCTCCGGTCGGGCTGTGGACGCTCATCCAAACAATGGCGACGGCGTCAGTTGGCAACTCGACCACGTTGCGGCGGCGCTGGGTGCAGATCTCAAACTACTGGGCGTGATGACGAAGAAGCCGCAGCAACTCGCTGACCAACGTCGCACCTTGGCCGCTCAAGTGCCGGTAGTACCGGTCGCCTACGCGGTCTCGGAAGGAACGCCACACAATGCGCGACTCCATAAACGTGGCGAACCTGCGGACCTCGGTCCGGAAGTTCCACGCAAGTTTCTGGACCTGTTCGGCGGTCAGCGATTGCCGGAGGGCGACAAAAGCAGTGGTCGAGTTCATCTCGCCGACTGGCTGACCGATCCGCAGAACCCGCTGACAGCGCGAGTGTTCGTCAATCGCATCTGGCAACATCACTTCGGACGAGGCCTCGTCGAAACACCGAACGATTTCGGAACTCGCGGAGCAGCACCGTCCAACCAGCAGTTGCTGGACTGGCTGGCTGCGGAATTCATTCACTCAGGCTGGAGCGTGAAGTCGATGCATCGGCTGATCATGCAATCGAGCGTTTACCAGGTTCAGGCGAGCGCCGACCCCGCCGCATCAGCCAGCAAGCGAGCGTTCACGCGACGTCGCCTCGACGCCGAACAGATTCGCGATTCGATTCTCGCGGTCAGCGGTGACCTCGATAATTCGCCCGGCGGATCGCATCCATTCCCCGCAGAAGAAACGTGGGGGTTCACTCAACACGGTCCTTTCAATGCGGTCTACGACACCAAACGCCGGGCCGTGTACCTGATGGTGCAGCGCATCAAGCGACATCCGTTCCTGGGGTTGTTTGACGGAGCAGACCCCAGCACAAGTACGCCGGTGCGTTCGATCTCGACCGTGCCAACTCAGGCCCTGTTCTTCCTGAACGACCCGTTCGTGCACGATCAGGCCAACAAGTTCGCAGCCCGCCTGCTAGCCGGTGCGTCGAATGATTGCGACCGCGTCGAATTGGCCTGTCGACTGCTCTACGGGCGTCCTGCGGGTGGGGATGATTGCTCAGCCGCCGCAGAGTTCTTTGCGGTCTACACGAAGTCGCTGCCCGGTAACGATGCCGATCAGGCGCGCTGGGTGGCGTACTGCAGAGTACTGCTCAGTTCGAATGAGTTTCTGCACGTCGAATGACCAGCCGGTTGGTCGCCAAGAGCGCCATCACCGCTCCGCAAGTGGCCAACGCCATATCCTTCTGAGCGTCCCAAATGTCGCCCTGCTGGCCGAGATAGCGGTCTGCCCAGTCCGGCGCAAAGATGATCGCAACCAGCCACTCGGCGAGTTCATACAGAGCACTGGTCGCCACCACGAACTCGAAAGCGAAGTAGCGGCTCCAGAAGCCTTCCACGACACGGGTGCGTTCCAGCACTTCGCGGATGGGAAAGGCGAACAGCAGCCCAAAGCAGAAATGCACCAGTCGGTCGTAGTGGTTGCGATGAAAACCAAACACGCTGGAAATCGTCACGCCGAAGAAATGATTCACCCAATCGTCGTAAGGTACGAACGAGTAGATGTAGCGAGCCCCAACAGCGTGCAGGCACCAGAACGCCAGCACCATGACGAATGACGTGTGGCTGATGTGCGTTCGGCGAATGCACCAGATCATCGCCGCGACAGCGACAACCGTCGGTGAATGCTGCAGCCACAGGTCTTTCGGATACAGAGCCCCGAAGCATGTCGCCACAGCGAACGCGCAATAAGCCAGCAGCAGCAAGCTTTGCCGCTTCTGGCGTTGCTGGTCGTCGTGAGAAGACATGGTCGGCCCTTAAGGACTATGGGGCGTAGTCAACCAATCCCGCGTCGATGTACTGGCCACCGCCTGTCTGGTGGCAATGAATGGCGATGACATTACGTCCGGGCTTCAGTGCCTTCCGGGCATCACCGAGTGGCTCGTTGAAGTACTGAGTCACGTAGCCCGTCAAGCTCACCACTTTCTCACCGTTGATGAAGACCTCGCAGTCCTCATCGTGATAAATGCGCAGATGAGGATCGTTGAGCTTGCTCGGATCGAGTTCGAAGCTACGTCGCACCCAGATGTCGGGAGTCTTCCACGGACTGCGAATGAACGTGTTCGGAGGAGTCTCACCACCGATGCCGCCATCCACTTCCTTCCAACTGGCGTCCTCAAAACTCGCCTGCTGCCAACCGTCCGCCGGCTTGGCCGTCACCATGCGCCACTTCTGCGGTCCGGCTTCAGCCGTCGGCAGAATGACCTTGCTACTCGGCGGTTTTCCATAAAGCTGCTTGTGCAGCTTCGCGAGTCGCTCGATGTCGAACTTCACAACTTCGCGGTCATAAGTCAGCAGGCCGTTAACCTCGATCTCAACGTCGGTTGTTTGAGTATAAACAGCCGCCGCGAGTCCCTTGCTGGTGAGCTCCGGTAACTGGCGAATCAGTCGCTCGTAGCTGCGCTGCAGGTCCGCTTTGTTCGTGAAGTTACGGTAGCCCCAATTGTTCTTGTCCAGCCAGGTGTGTCCCTCAACAGGCAGGCCGAGGCCACCAAACTCACCGAGGACGGAAACTCGATCCGGCATCACCGGAAACATGCCAGGCCCGGGGTACATATGCATGTCCTTCAGATCCCCGAAGCCACGGTCTTCCCAACCGCTGGGACCGCCAACCAAACGTGACGTGTCCCGTTCCTTGGTCCATTTCAGGATCGCGTTCGTGTCATGCTGGCCCCAGGCTTCGTTGAACGGTACCCACACCACGATGCAGGGGTGATTGTTGCGAGCGTCCATGATCGCAGCCCATTCTCGACGGTAGATGTCCTTTTCGTCTTCTGTGAAGCTGGCATCTTCCTTGGCACCGGGCGGGATTCCCTGCGGACGCCCCGTTGCCATACCGCTCGGCATGTCCTGCCAGACCAACAGCCCTAGCTTGTCCGCCCAGTAATACCAGCGGTCCGGCTCGACCTTCACATGCTTGCGCGCCATGTTGAAGCCAAGCTTCTTGGTGGTTTCGATATCGAACTTCAGAGCAGCATCTGTCGGAGCGGTGTAGAGCCCGTCCGGCCACCAACCTTGATCCAGTGGGCCATACTGAAACAGTGACTTCCCATTGAGGAACATCCGCAAGATGCCCTGCTCGTCCTTCTTCGCCTCAATGCTGCGTAAGCCGAAGTAGCTGCCGACCGAATCAACGATTTTTTGGTCGCGTACAACATCAACGGTCAGCGGGTAGAGGAACGGCTCATCGGGAGTCCATGGATGGCTGACAGGCACGGTCAGCGCGAGTTCGCTTTCCACATCTCCGGTGACCTGCACCGCTTGGCCGTTGGGGAACGTCAGCAACTTATCGGCAGAGTCAACAGCCCCCTTCGTGGAGACTCGTAGCTGGTCCCCGGCTGATGCGCCGGTGACTCGTGCCTTGATTCGCACAGTCTTGAGATCACGATCCGGCACGATCTGCAACGACTCGATGCGCGTCGCGGGAACAGGTTCAATCCAAACCGTCTGCCAGATGCCGGTAACCGGCGTGTACCAGATACCGTGCGGGTTCTTGATCTGCTTGCCGCGCGGTTGGGTCTTACTGTCCGTGGGGTCGGAAACGCGCACGACAAGTTCCTGCTCGCCGTCCGGCTTGAGTGCGTCATTCAGCTCGAACGAGAACGGATCGTATCCGCCCTTATGACCGCCGATCCGCTTGCCGTTCACAAAGACGGTCGTATCCCAATCGACAGCGCCGAAATGCAGCCGGACGCTCTGGCCTCGCCAATCAGCCGGCAAAGTGAACGTTCGCCGATACCACAAGCGGTTGGCGTCACCCACCGGCTTCTTCACACCGGACAGAGCTGACTCAACCGGGAATGGCACCAGCACCTTGCCATCGAATTTATCAGCTTCTGGTTGCTTGTCTCGAAACGGGCGAATGGCGTAGTCCCATTGGCCGTTCAGATTCAGCCACTTGTCGCGCGTCAGTTGCGGACGCGGATACTCCTGATGAACCGCTTCCGGGCGCACGTCTTTCGCCCAGCGAGTCATCAAAGACTGAGCGAAGACCGGACTCACAGAACCCCACATCAGCAATCCGCACAAGCACAGTCGCATGCAGAGCGTCATGACAGCGAACCTTTCCGAGAGCGCGTAGCCGGACGATCACAGGCACCGCCACAGCAAGTCGAAGGAACGTCAGCGCAGCGCCCGCATGCTACCGCCACTGCCCGGCTTTTCGAGCCCTGCGGCAAAGTCACACAGCCCGCAATCGCGGAGTCACTGTTCAGGAACTCTGACAATCCAACAGGCGAAGCGCCGATCGGTATCAGCCGGCCGCCGCCAACAGGCGCGCTAACTGCAGGCAGCGCTCTTTGTAAGCGCAACTCCCTGCTGGTTGACGTTGAGTGGTGATCTTGCGCTAAGCATCTTGAAAACCCCCGGTAGCGGCACGAATACTGCTCGCTTGACTGTGTCCGACTTCCTCACGCCCCTAGAGATTCGAATGCTGCGTGCTCTTCAACGATTCCTGCCCTTCGCTGCGACGCGTTCTCCTGAACAGCGTAAAGGAATCGTAGCACTTGAGCTGATCTTCTGGTTACCGATTCAAGTCATCTGCATCATGGCGATCATCGAGTTCGCCATCATCATGCAGGTCAATCGTCAGGTGGCGTTCGCGAGCCAGTTCGGGGCCAAGCTGTCTTCCGAAATTACACGTTCGACTGCAGCGGCGACCAACCTGGGCAACTTCAACTTCAGCGGCACTCCGAACAACCTGAAGAGCCAGATTGATACGTACCTCGCCAATCACGGGTTGACCAACTCGTGTGAGGTACGACTGGAACATAATGCCTGCGTCGCGAATCAGTCGCAGGTTTACAACACCGCCGTCCCGTGCCCTTGCGGTCCATCCGGACCCGCGGTGCTACCTGCGGGCGAGCCTCCCGCTGGCGAGGCTTACGTTCGAGTGACCGTCGCCGTGCAGTTGCTGAACAACGTTCCGAACGTGCTGAGCACTTTCGGCTTCGACGTCACCAACTACACGATCGAGCATTCGACAACGTTCCGTGTCGAGACAAACAACTCGGCACCAAATTCGGTAATCACCGCTCCCACTCAAGCCATTACGGCTGGGTTGACGGCAGCTCCGGATGTCACCGCCGCTCCAGTCGTCAGCCCGCCCACGGCGATGCTGACGATCACTGCACCGAACAACACTCCAACCGGTACCACGGTGACCTTGAACTTCAACGCGAATGCCAGTTCGGACAACGAGACCGCGTTCTCCGGATTGTCCTTGTTGTGGGCCAGTTCAGGATTCGTGCTGAGCCCCCTTAACACCACCAACTTCAGCGTCCAGTTCACGATCCCCGGCATCAACGGCGGACCGACTCAAGTCGCCAACCACACCGTCGATCTCACCGTCACCGATTCCTGCGGCTCAGCGACGACTCAAACTTTGAATCTCGTCCTGACCCGCGACCCATAAAGAAGCTTCAGCATGGTTCGCTCCTGCTCATTCAAACTGCTCTGCCTGCTGCCGATCGTGCTGGCATCGTGCGTCCAGACCCCCAAAGAAAAACTGCTGGGACGCTGGTACAATGAAGCCAATTCGATCCGCTTCAATGCAGACGGAACTCTGTTCTGGAACGCCAAGCAAGGCCAGGCCACCGGCAACTACGTCTACACCGGAGCACAGCGTGCAGCAGTGTCCGGCTCAGCCAACTACAACCTGAAACTGGACCTGGTCACCAACGGACGCGTGATTCAGACAACCTACGAGGCTGAATTTCTCGGCGACGGCCACTTGCGACTGCTCCAGACGGACGACGTACGTGCGAACGCTCCCAAACGGATCCTCGTCCTCAAGCGCGCCGCCATCGACTCCAACCAGACCGCCGACAGTTCGCTGGGCGACCAGCAACGAGCCCCCGCCCGTCGCCGGAGTCGAGCACCGACGACAACCAACGCCGCGCGATAGAGAACGCATCAGCGTTCCGGCCAGGCTCTTACTTCGCAGCCGCCACGAGCGGAACCTCGGGGCTTTTCATATCCGGCTTACGCGCGAGTAGCACACTGAGCTGGAACTGACGATAAGGCTGCTCTGCAGCGGGACGTTTATCCATGCTGGCGTTCGCGACCCAGAACTTGGTGGTCTTGGGTTCAAAGAGCACGTTGTGCAGGTTGGACTTCATCGCCACCGGACGCTCCATTAACTTCAAGGCGTCTTCAGCGGAGAACTTGCCGTGGCCCGCTTGCGTACGCTCAACGAGTTTTTGATAGCGATCACCGGCCGACAGCAGCACGCAATCGGTCACCGGCTTGGGCAGGAGCGGATGCGCTTCACCTGGCTTCACGAGCGTGAACTCGTTCCAGGAGGCCTCCATACCGACAGCGCGATTCGTCTTCGCGTCGGCAACAACGTAGAAATACTGGCAAGTGCGCGGGTTGTTCTTGAAGACCGCCACCGCCGCGTCGAGATCCTTGCCGGTCTCAAGAGCTTCTCGAATGAGCAACGCCATCGGCACACCTTGCCAATGCCCCAGTCCACCGCCACCCATCTCGCCAATAGAAACCTGCTCGTTGTTCATGCCGGTCACTGACCCCACAAAGCCCGCGTAAGACACGTTCACAAACGGGATACGTCCTTCAGGTTCCGCAACGATCACGACGGCATGTTCCTGCAGGCCCCAGTCAACGGCGTAGTCCAGCACGCGGCCATGCAGCAAGGAGCCATCTTTCGTCGCCGAGTTCATCAGCGCGAAGCCGCTGCAGTGAAACATTTCAGGGATGAAGTTCGCCACGCGGGCATCATCGAGTGACAACTCCGAACCTTTGGCCAGCCCCTCAAGTTCCTCGAAGTATCGCTGCGGCACAAATGGCTTCTGAATCTCGACGATGGACTGCAGCGCCTGCTTGGGTTTGATCTTGATGGGCCCGAACTCGACGAGCGTTTGACCGCCCTTCACTTCGAGCAGGGTGTGCATGTTTTTCTGAACGCTCTCTTTCATGAGAGCACCATGCTGGTAGCCCATTTCGTACGGCGTGCCCTTGAGATGCAGCACCGGGTAGCCGTCAATCATCTCGAGCCAACCAGATCCGCAACGAGCGACCGTCTGAGCCGAAACCGTCAACGGCATCAGCACCAGCAACGTGAGCAGCAGCAGACTCAAACGTTTCATCGGATTGTTCCTCGAAATGAAGACCGCACGACGCCGGACACTATCGCGGCAACAGATGCCTGCGGAGCATGTCGATGGCCGTCTTGACGGCCCGCGGCTTCGCCAGTGAAAGATCGCTCAAAATTCTGTGTTCGACAACATCCACCTGATCGCGGCTGGCAAATGCCAGAAACGCGACAGGCACATCCCCCGGCTGTGGTCCCGTCTGAAACGGAGTCACCGCCAACGCAAAATCAGTTTGAAACTTCTCGCGGCAACCGCGAGCCATTGCAGCCGCCAGTTCGGCTGAGACGAGATCAGTTGAAACAACCACTTCCCCGCCACGAAACATCGACGGCTCTTTGGCGCTCGCTAGGGCATGACTGAGCTGCCCCTGCGTGCCCGCTTCGACGCACGACACTGTCAGGCCACGCGTTCTAAGGAGGCTCATCGTCGCCTCTTCCAGCGTTGCCTCATCCTCTCCAAAAACGATTTCACCCAGGCACTGCTGAATGAAGCTGCGGTCGGACGCAATCATCTGCTCACACTCTTCGATCGAACTGCCATAGGCGGCAATACGCAGAGTGATCGTCGCCGCCGAAGCGGTAATTCCGACCTCCGGATTGCGATTGCGAGCAGTCAGTTCGCCGAGCAGTTCTTCCACCGCAGATTCGCCCTTACCAAAAGTGTGCACGCAGACGCGACGAATGACCTGCTTCCCCTGCGGCAACCGCGGCACCACCTGTTCGCGAAACATCTTCTTCATTTCGCTCGGCACGCCCGGCATCGCCGCCAGTCGGCAGGGAGACCGTCCCGGACGGGCGATCTCGATCCAGATACCCGGCGCGGTGCCGATCGGATTCAAAATTGGTTCACTGCCCGCCGGAAACATCGCCTGAATGCGATTCCGCTCGGGAAAATCTCGATTCCTTTTGGCGAACAGTTCCTTGATGAACTGCAGCGACGGCTCATGCAGCACCAGTTCGACGCTTACCAATTCGGCGATCAGTTCGCGCGTCAGATCGTCCAGCGTCGGTCCGAGGCCGCCAGTAACGAGCACCAGGTCCGACCGATCGACCGCAGTGCGAAACACTTCCAGCATCGCGACCTTGTCGTCGGCCATCGTCGTATGAAATCGCACCGGAATGCCGACCGATGAAAGTTCAATACTCAACCACTGGCTGTTGGTGTCGACCTTCTCACCGCTCGTGAGTTCCGTCCCGATCGAAATGATTTCCGCCTGCATATCTCTCTAAGCCTCCGCTGATTCCGTTTCAATCGATCACACGGAGAGCTTAGAGATCACGCACCAGCCGCGCCAGCCAACGCAGACGCGGCTGGCAAACTTCTTTCAACGACCGGCTTTCTCGATCTCTACCTTCGAACCGCGAACGGTGATCTGAGCGGGAATAACACCGGGGTCAACATAGCTCAGCGAGATCTCCTGTTTGTCCTTCGTGAACTTGATCTCGCCAATCATGCCGTCGGCCGTGATGACTTCTTCCTTCCAGTCGTCCGCTTTCAGAGCTTTCCGCAACGCGTCGGCGGCACCCTTACCTTTGCCAGAAGCAACGGTGAATTCGATTTGTGTCTTCGTTTCTTCGGTGACCTCTGCGCCGGCGGGCAGCGTGATCTTCACTTTTGGCAACGGAGTATTCTTTTCCTTCTCTTTCTTCGCTTTGGCTGCTGCGATCTGCTCATCGATCCGCTTCTCGATCGCCGCAACTTCAGCGGCGGTCTGATACTTCATTGTGACGCGCAAGACCTTCTCATCTTTGACCGGATACATCTCCAGGGTAAGCATGTCCTTCGCCGGATTGCGGTAGATCAGCGAGTTCTTCCAATCGACCTTGAAGGGGTTGTCCGTAGTTGCCTTCCAGCCAGCCGGTTCCAGCGCCTTGCGATAGAACGCGATGATGTTCTCTTCAGTGTCCTTCGTGTCGAACAAGACCTGCTTCGTGGAATCCGAGTATTGCAATTGCACGGTTTCAGCCGGGGCCGGAACGTCAGCCGAGAGTTGCTCCGCGCTGTAGGTGATGGACGTCTTGCCGCCTTGACCTGGCGCGGCCATGACCGTGGCCGTTAAGCGCACAGCGTTCTGCTTGAGGAAGATCGAGTCACCGGCCACTCCATATGGTTGCCAGCCTTGAGCCAGCAGCAGCTTGCGCACGGCCTCTGCCGTCTTCGCCGCAGGCGCGTCCGTCGCGTACATCGCCATCTGAGGACCGACATAGGTGACCTTCGTATCGCCTGGCAGCGGGAGCTTCTTTAAGTCAACGTTCCCGTGAAGATTCAGCATGACGCTGACTTGCCCCGGCTTCGCCGGGTCGGGCGACGGATTCGCCGACAACGACAGAACATAACCGTCACGCGTGAATACACCGCTGGCGTACTGATCCGTCACGGCACTGCCCGCCACCTCGGTCCACTTCTTGTCGACCAGCGTCTTGCGTTGAAACTCGAACGCCGTTTTGCAGTCGCCAGGCGCGTTGTAAGACAACTGAGCCACGGTGCGCATATTGGGTTCGTCCGCACCTTTCAACAGCGGCAGCTTCGATAGATCGATCGCCTTCACAGCGTCTGCAACCGTCGCGGGTGCTGGCCCCTTTTTCTCGTCCGCAGCCTGTCCAGCAAATCCCAGCGACCAGACGCCCAACGCAAGCGCCACCATCAACCTTCGAGACATGATCACTTCTCCTCAGAAGTCCAATACTTGGAACAGGCCCGCAGTGCTGGATGCACTGTACGACGGTCTTTTGCGGGATACCACCAGCATGCGTCGAATGCCTCGCCTGCGGAGAGCACATTCTCCGTCTTAGTCTGGCAACACCACAAAGGCTGCGAACTGCGGTTCCGTCGCGGGAAGTTCAGCATCCGGCATTCCGACAGGCTGCGGAGGTTTGACCGGTTTCATCGGCAACCGAACTGCCTGCTTTTCGTACGTGCCTGAAACCAGCGGCGGGCCGTAGAAATCCTTGACGCTGACCACTCGATACTTCTGGCCGGGCTTAAGAACGCGGGACAGGTCGACTTCCACTTCGGACAACTTCTCGGGGTTGATCACAGCCACATGCGCCCGCCCCGGCTCATGTGCGTTCGGCCGCACGATGACTCGTAACTGAGACGGTGTGCCTTTAGTGAACTTGCTCTGTGCATCGAGTCCCGTGGTCGCGCGCCATTCGAGGAATGTGAGGCCGCGACTCTGCTTGTTCTCCACCACCGAGGTATCGCCCCATCGACCGTCGGTGACATAGTAGTCGTTCTCATTCCACCGCAGGCCGTTGAGCATGATTCGATCCGCGCCTTCCAGCGACACAGCCGTCGATGAAGCCACAATCGTGTTGTGCATCACGGTCGCCTTGCGGAAGTCACGCACGACCAGACCTTCCGAATAGTTGCCGGTGCAGACGACATCCTCATTCGTCGCCCCCCACGGATAACCCAGTCGGATGGAACCGCCCACGATGACGTTGTCTCGCACTGCCACGCGCTCAGCGGGCGAACCACCACCCAGCATGATACCCGGAGCGTTGTCGCCCTTGCGGCTGAGGCATCCATTCTCGAAAGCAATGTTGCCCTCGATCTCGAAGCCCTTCAAAGATGCCTTTTCCGAACCATAGACGTGAATGCCATACGCGAACTGATGAAACACCACGTTATCGACAATGCGTTTGGTACCTCGCGCGTTCTGCGCATAGATGGCATGACCGTGACCTCGATCCGGTCCGCGCCAGCCGTTGTTGTAGATCAAACAGCCCGAGACTTCGCCGCCTTCGCCCTCTGACCAGAAACCGAAGCCGCTGCCGCAGTCATGCACCACCAGATTGATGACAGAAACCCGATCGCCGCGCACATCGACGTTGCCCCGACGAATGTCATTTGGCCACGAGCCGGCAATCTTCGTTTCGCGCAGCGGATGACTGCAGGTCACCTCAAAGTCGCGGTAAACGGCATCGGCTCCCATCATCAGGAACAGTCCGTTGTCCCGGTCGTCTCGCGGCTTGGTATCAATCGTCACTCGACCACCACGCACGCCACGGATCACCACCGGAGATCCCGGCCGCCCCGCCAGCCTCGATGTGAAGCCGCCCTGATAGACACCCGGATGAATCCAGAGCGTGTCGCCGGGCTTCACATGATCGACGGCCGCAAGCGCCGTACCCAGATCCCACGGTTCGGATTCAGAACCTTTGCCCTGAGGCTTGCCTTCTACGGACGCATGAAACTCCGCAGCCCCGAGAGGGCATGACAACACTGCCACAAGCGACACAGTCAAAGCCATCGACCGCCAGCACGTCGTCATCGCGAGTCCCTCGAAAAATGCGGATGCGTCAACGAATCATTCTGCCCGAGTTTCCTCGGGACATCCAATCCGGTCAGCCTGACTTGCGATCTGCGTAACCCGCAACTCCTGCCTCAGGTCGGCCTGCATGCAATTCGATTCAACCCCGATTGGCAAAGTCGAGTCGCTCCTCACTCCGAGTTGCTGCCGATAGAACAGCATTCACGAGTTCAGCGAGAAGCGATGAGCGGACGGCCTCTGGCATGCTTACCCCAAAGCATCGTTCTCAATGAGGCGTTCAGGTTTTCAGGCGAGACTTTGGAATGAGTTCAACCGGCGAGCAGGATCTCATCAATGGCCTCTGTGAGCGTTTTCGAGACGCATGGCAGGGCGGAGAGACCCCGTCCCTCCAGAATGTGCTCGACGCTGTTCCCGAAGAGCAGAAACGAAAGGCTCTCACTGCCCTCGTGCAGATTGACCTCGAATTCCGCTGGCAGGCCACAGCCAACCAGCGCGTGCTGCCGGTTTCACCATTTTCCGCCAGCCCGTTGCTCGAAGAGTACGTCAACGAATTTCCTGAACTGGGACCTCTCGCTGATCTGCCGCTGGAACTCATCGTCGCTGAGTTTCGCACGCGCTGGCTGTGCGGAGACCGACCGGGACTGAAAGGTTACCTGCAACGTTTCCCGACTCGGCAGGCCGACCTCGAACCCCTGCTGCAAAAACTCCTCGGACAGTTGGCAACCGAATCCACGGACCAGATTTGGTCCGCATCCCAGCCGTCACCAGAAGGTCCATCTGTCACCACAACGATGTTGAGGCGAGATGAGTCCAGCGCGTCTCAGAGTTCGGCGTTGGCGTCAGCGAGTCAATCTCACGCATCATTGGCGGCGGGCGACGACGTCAACGGGTACAAGCTCAAAGAGAGACTCGGCGAAGGCGGCTGCGGCGTCGTTTTTCGGGCCGTTCGATCGGGATCGCCTGCCACCGAAGTCGCCATCAAATTTGTGCGTCCTGATCGTCTGGAAAGGCGCAAGACGGCGGCGCGCTTTGAGCAGGAAGTCAGCATTGCACGCAGGCTTTCGCATCCCAATATCGTGGGCGCCCCCGACGCCGGCAAGTGGCAGGGAATCTCCTACCTGGTGATGGAACTGGTTACTGGCATCCCCGTAAACGAACTGCATCACCCGCCGACCAGTCTCTCCATCGCGGATGCCTGCGAGATCGTCCGCCAAGCCGCGCTGGGCATGCAGCACATCCACGAAGCCGGCTATCTGCATCGCGACTTGAAGCCATCGAACCTATTCCTGTCATACGACGGCACCGTCAAGATTCTCGACTTCGGTATGGCGGGCCTGAAGAGCCCGCAGGAAGGCGGACGGCTCACGTCGCTCGGTGAAGCCATGGGGACCCCAGACTACATGGCTCCCGAACAGTGGATCGACTCCGGAAAGATCGGGATTGAGGCGGATGTCTACAGCCTTGGCTGCACGCTGTTCTGCCTGCTGACCGGCAAGGCCCCCTTCAATGACGGCACGCACCTCTCGGCGATCTCCAAGATGCAGGCCCACCAGCGGGGCAGCTTTCCAGATCCGAAAGCCAGACGCACAGATTTGCCCGATCGTCTCATTGCAATCCTGTTGAGGTGTGTCCAGAAAGAGCCCCGAGAGCGCTACAAGTCACCACAGGAGTTGGCTTGGGCTCTGGCTCCGTTCTGTGAAAAGTCGGACTTGCCGACGCTCGCCACGTACGCAGCCCATGCCGATCAGGGCACCCTGGCTCCGATTGACGAGCCTTCATCAAACACCTCGCCCATCATGGGGACCCAGATCAGCGCCGCCACAGAGGTGGACGATCCACTCGCTACGCGTAACGAAGCACCTTCGAATCCAGCGACGATGGAAACCTGGATCCCAAGGCGCAATGAGCTGGAACACACGCACGCAGAAGAAACCGTCAAGCCGCAGGCCTCAGCACCGCAGACCGCACGCGGCTCGGTAACGTCACATTCGATGACAGCCAGTTTCGGCTCGGTGACACTGCGGCAGCGGGACATTGTGCAAGGCAGTAGTTCTGGATCAGGCCTGAATCGAGCCGAGTACGAACTTGGCGACCGCCTCGGTGAAGGCGGCATGGGTGCCGTCTACAAAGCACGGCAGGGAGCCATTGACCGCACTGTTGCACTGAAGGTCATCAAGCCTGGAACGCGCAACGCGGAAAGCCTGAAGGAAAAGTTCGTCGCCGAAGCGGTGATTACAGGCGATCTCGAACATCCGGGCATCGTGCCGATCTATGATCTCGGCACGAACTCGGCAGGCGAAGTCTTCTACGCCATGAAAGAGGTGCGTGGTCACTCGTGGAAACAGTCCATCGATGACTTGTCCGAGGACGAGAACATAGAGGTGCTGCTCCGTGTTGCGGACGCAATCGCCTTTGCACATGCACGGGGTATCGTGCATCGCGATCTCAAGCCGGACAACGTGATGATCGGCGAGTTCGGCGAGGTCCTGGTAATGGACTGGGGGCTCGCCTTGCCGACTCCTGAGTTCGGAAAGAAAGGCATCGCGTTCTCGCAGGGAGCGGCTGGCACACCGGCCTACATGGCTCCCGAAATGGCTGCTGGCGACATGGAGAAGATCGGACCTCCCAGCGACATCTATCTGCTCGGAGCCCTGCTGTTCCGAATTCTGACGGGCAAAGCCCCACATCCCGGCCGCCACGCTTTTGGCTGTCTGCAGGCGGCCGAACGTAACGAGTTCGTACCACACGAACGCGATGACGAGCTGATGCTAATTGCATTGCGCGCCATGGCGACTCAACCCGAAGCGCGTTACCCGACCGTCAAGGATCTTCAATCGGCGCTGCGAGCCTACCGCTCACATGCCGAAAGCATTCGCCTCACCAACTTTGCCGAGGAAAAACTGCAAGCCGCCACGAAGCAGCAGCTCTATCCCGGTTTCACCAGCGCCATTGCCGGGTTCGATGATGCATTGCGGTTGTGGGCCGATAATTCCCGCGCGAAGTCAGGGCTGCTCGCGGCACGGAATGCCTACGCGATCGCCGCCTTTGAGCGCGGCGATTTCGAATTGGCCGCGCAACAACTGGACCCGCTTGATAACGGTGATACGGAATTTCTCACTCGCATTCGCGCGGCACAGGCCGAGCGAGCTTCCAGACTCGAGCGCATTCGAAAGCTCAAGCAAGTAGCCGCCGGACTCGGCGTCGCCATCTGCATTGCGGCGGCTCTGCTCTATCGATCCTGGCGCGAGGAACAGGCTGCGCACGCTGAAGCCGTCCTGCGATTCCAGCAGGCTCAAACCGCAATCGAGCGAATCGCAGGGGTCAGCCAGCGTTTGGAGAACATCCCACGGATGGAGGCCGTTCGTAAGAATTTTCTGGAGAACGTCGCCGGGTACTACAAGGAGTTGCAGGAGACCCAGTCCAACGACCCGGCGCTGCAGCTCGCCCGCGCGAACGCGATTCTTAGACTCGGCGACGTCCACACTGCCTTGGGAGAGCCTGCCGCCTCATACAAGGCTTACGAATCTGCGACTGAGTTAGCGAAGGCACTCACGCAGCCGGGGAATGACAAGAACGTTCAACGTGACGCCGAGTTGCTGAGAATCAAGGGTTACTCGAAGCAGGCTCGAAGCTTGCTGGCACAAGGCAACCCGAACGACGCCCATACAGCCGTATCATCCGCGTTCAAGCCCGGACAGAAGCCTGACCATGCCGATCTGGGGGCCGCGTTGGGTGACGCGTGGCTGACAAAATCACGCGTCCATCTAGCGCGCGGCGAAACGTCAGATGCACTCCAAGCGGCCCAGACTGCAGAAACCCTGTATGCCCAGGCGCGCGAGCATGCGAATGGGGAACTCCTCAAGCAGTGCCAGGTCGGCCAAGCAGCAAGTCTCGACCAGCAAGCGCTCGTTCATGAGAAGAGCGGTGATCTCGGCGCTGCGGCGCTGGCGATCAAGCAGGCCATCAAGATCTGGGAAAAGCTGCACGAAGCCGAACAAGACATTCCAACGTATCTCGAAGGACTCGCCACCAGTCACGTGCTGCTGGGCAACATCCTGCGGGAAAGCGGCGGCGATGCCGAGCAGCCCGCCAAAGACAGTATCCGGGCATATCAGGCGTTGGTTGCAGCCCGGCCCGAAGTGCCGCGCTATCAGTTCAATCTCGCAACGGAGCAGGCCAATCTCGGCTACATTCTGCTACGCAACGGAAAGCTCGATGAGGCCAAGCAGACCTCAATTGCAGCGGTCAGTGGCTTCGTGCGCCTGGCCAATGAGTATCCCGAAGAAATCGACTTCGGCGACAGCGAGGCGGCAGCCCGCTCAATCCTCAGCGAAGTGTTGCGGGACCAGGGGAACTTCGATCTCGCCAGTTCCATGCTCGATGAGGCCATTCAACGTTTCCGAGCGCGCGTCGCCGACTTCAAAGAGGTGCCGCAGTACCGGGAACGACTCGCCGAGAATCTGGGGCTGCAGGCGCAAGTGAAGCTCCTGAACGGGGCGGTCGACGAGAGCCGAGAGCTATTGAACGCAGCACTGAAAGAGCTCGACGCGATTCCGGTGTCGCAACGATCCGGCGCGCATCACGGCGATCTGGCGAGTTGGTTTCATCTGCGCCTCGCCGATGACGCCTGGTCGCGTCTGGAACTTCAGGAAGCCGAAACTCACTATCAGACGGCACTGAAATTGCGCGAAGCACTTCCTACGTCGCCGCAACTGCAGGACAACCTCGGCTGGCTCTTGAGCCAGGGATTGTCACCGGAGTCGCGGCAAGCGGCTCGCGCCGTGAAAGAACTCACTGCGGCCACCATGTCGGAGCCCTCAAATCCGACGTTCTGGTTTGATCTGGCACTGGCTCAAACCCAATCCGGCGAATGGGATCGGGCGAATGAGTCACTCGCCGCGGCGAAGAAACTTTCGCCACCGAAGTTCGGGCAGCAGGAACTCATTCAATCGATGATCGAACGCCACCACGGGCGAACGAAAGAAGCCGAGGAACTACTAAAACGCGGCACGGAACTGCTTGCCGCAGAGTCGCCGGGCAATCCTCGATTGCTGCGGCTGAGACTGCTCGCCACCCCGCCCCAGGCTAACGATCAGTAAAACTTTGCCGGTTAATCTCAAGCAGACCGCCGAAGGGCTCTTCCGGTTTGATCGCAATTTGCAGAGACGCGTTCGCGTCTGCCGATGATTTCGTGCTCGGGTGTTCCCAGCAGAACGTCCCAGCACGAAAGGCGGAGCGGCTCGATGCGTCGTCGTGTAAACACAAAGCCACAAACGGCACTGCGCTATGCCGCCTGCTGCGCCGTCGCGTGGACCGCATCACTGGGACTGCCCGCGCCCCTGCTGGCGGATGATGTTCCACCTCCGCCACCGGAATCTGAAGTCGTCAACGAGTCCTTAGCCATCATTGACGAGGCGGTCGAAGCGGCCAATCCGCTTGAGGCTCAGTTTTATTGGGCATCGCTCAGCGCGAGTCAGGACGTCGCCCCTCTAACGCCCCAGATGGTTCAGCCCGACTCTGGCCAGTTAGCGGAGAGTGCCGCCTCTCGCGAAACCGCGAACGTGTTTCGCGGTGGTGCCGCACGCAGCAACCTGCAGACAGGCGCCCCGCGAGATCGCCAAACGACTGCGGCCGATCAGGTACTCGGCATCGAGTCCAAAGTGCGAAACACGACAGACGCGGGCAGCCTGCTGGGCGCCTCCTCCACGAGTCGCGGCGTGACAACTCAAAAGCGCAATCCGATCATCTCTGACCCGCGCATTCGTGGCAGTCGAGTCGGCCAGGTCGCCGCTTCGGGCTCCTACTGGATCCCTGCGCGTATCGACCTCGACACGATGTTGAGCAAGATCGATTCGCGGCTGATCGATGAAGTCACCGTGGTGAAGGGACCGTATGGAGTCCAATACGGTCCCGGCTTCGATTTCCTGGACTTTCAACTCGTGACGACGCCTCGTTCCGAACTGGGCACCACGACCGGTGGATCATCGAGCCTCAACTATCAGACGAACGGCGATCAATGGTACGGTCGTCAGACTGGCTACGCCGCCGGTGAGAACTGGGGTGCGCGCGTCGGTTACGGCGTTCGATCGGGTACTGACTACGAATCCGGCGACGGCACTCAGATTCCGTCAAGTTACAAGTCAAGGGACCTGGACGTGGCCCTCGGCTTCGACTTTCAGGATGGCAAGAATCTGGAACTGATCTATCTCCATCAGGACCAGACTGACGTTGAACTGCCGGGTCAGGCCTTCGATATCGATAATCAAGTCACAAACGGCGTCGAAGCCACCTGGACCGATCGCGAAGTCGGCTGGGCGGATCGGTTCACAGTGGAAACCTGGTACAACGAGACTCGTCTGCGCGGCAGCGCCCAACGGCCTTCCAAGCGCGCCACGTTCCCATTCCTCGATGTCATCCGCTACACGGGCACAACAAACGTGAACTCGCTGTCAACCGGCGCGGCGGCCAAGGCACAGTGGGAATTGGATGTCGATCGCGTGCTGACTGCGGGCACAGACTTCCGCCTCGTGCGACAAGGGCTCGACGAAATCTCATCCGGCCGATTCGGCTTTCAGATTTTTGACAACGCCAACTCGCCAATTCCGCGATCGGCGTCAGCAAATCCCGGTTGGTTCGCCGAAGTGCAAGACACCTCCATCGAAAGCCTGACGTTGACGGCTGGTGTCCGCGCGGACGTCGTCGCCACCGAGATTCTGGAGGACGCGGCGAATCTGGCCGTCGTCGGCACGGGCAGCCAACCCTACGCCGACATTCTGGGTGTCAGCGACTTTGATCGCACGTTCGGAGTGTGGTCGGTGTATCTGACCAGCCAGTACGAATTGGATCCCAACTGGAGTATCAACGCCGGCGCCGGGCACGGACAGCGGCCGCCTTCGCTCACTGAACTCTACGCCGCCGAGTCCTTTATGTTCCTGCTGCAGAACGGACTCAACACCGTCACGGGGGATCCGCGCTTGAATCCGGAACGACGTACGCAACTGGACCTCGGCGTTACCTACTCGGATGAACGCTTTCGCGCCGGTATCACGGGATTTCATGCCTGGGTCAATGAGCGTATTACCTTTGAAAACACGAGCGTGCGGCGCGGCCCGCCGTTCGGGCAGATTGAACAGGTCAACCTCCGCTACGTGAATACGGACCTCGCCCGACTCTATGGTTGCGAAGCCAACGCGGAGTACATCGTCGCGCCGTGGATCTCCGTCTTCTCAACCCTGAACTACGTCGAAGGCCGGGATTACACCCGCAACGGCAGCTACGCGACGCTGCAGGCCGACGGCACGAACCCCAGTGAGCGAGTAGACGGCGTCCCGCGCGGAACGTTTGGCGCACAGGGGCAGCAGCTCACCGCTCATGAAGCCCTGCCCGGCATTCCGCCGCTCGAGAACCGAACTGGCGTGCGACTGAATGGCGAAGTCTGGGACGTGCGTTGGAACGTCGAGTTGGCGGCCCGCATCGTTGACAGCCAGGACCGCGTCGCCACCAGTCTCTTTGAATCCGCGACGCCCGGCTTCACGACCTGGGATCTGCGCAGCCACTGGCTCGTCAACGAGCATCTGACGTTCGTCACCGGCGTCGAAAACTTCACGGACAAAGACTACCGCGAGCACTTCGACTTCCGCTCCTCAACCGGCCTCTCCGTCCGCCAACCCGGCGCGAACTTCTACTTCGGCACTGAGCTGACTTACTAAGTCATCGTCACTGAGTTCACGGCTAGGTTACGGCGTAGGGCGGCATCACGGGGCGGCGCGGGAATCGAGAAACTCCCTCCGGAACAGCGGGGCATTCCACTCAGCGGGCGTCCGCCAAGTCTCTGCGAGTTCCGTTGATTCCGACGTGAGATCGCTCGCTCTCTTGGCCGCGCATCGTCGTGCTGTCTTGACAGCTTGGTGGAATGCCGCCATCCCCGGAGAATCCAACATCGCTCGACATTCCACGTGTTAGCTTTTGGCCACTTCCCCTGCAGACTCGACCTGACGCGAACAGATTACGCAGGCGATCAACTCAACGGAGATGTGGGCCATGGAGCTTGAACTCGATCTGTCTGACTTTTACCCCGCCTTTTATGAAGAGGCCGCTGAGCACCTCAGTTCGATGGAAGAGTCGCTCCTGAAGCTGGAGCGAAACCCGGAAAGCGCAGGCCTGATCGCCACCATCTTCCGGGGTGCCCACTCGATTAAGGGTGGCAGCGGTATGGTTGGGCTCCAGGACATCGCAGACTTCACGCACGGCATGGAAAACATGCTCGACCTGATGCGTGAAGGCGAGATGACAACGACGCCCGACCGGGTCGCTCTGCTGCTGCGTGCGACCGACACTCTGGGGCGTCTCATCAATGCCACTCAAGAAGGTTGCGCAGTCCCGGAAGAGATCGACGCCATCATCGCTGAGGTCGAAGCTCAGATTCACGGTAATAGCACTCACGGCGCTACGGCAGACGCCGTAGAAGCGGTTGCGGAAGCGAACGAAGAGCCCACCGGTGCTCCCAAAGAAGCGGTGAGCGAAATCGAATCGGCAAGTGTCCTCAAACCAGAAGAAGAGCGGCTGGAATTAACCAAGACAGAGGCTCCAGTTAATGCTGGTGCAGCCCCTGCAGCTCGCAGTCACGGCGCGTCGTCAGAGTCCTCGTCGATCCGCGTATCCGTGGAGAAGGTTGACGAACTGATCAACCTCGTCGGTGAACTCTCCATCGTGCAGTCGATGATCGACCAGGCCGTGCGAGATCAAGGGCTCGGAACAACCCCCGTCCTGCAGGAATCATTGCAATCATTGCAGCGCAGTACTCGCGAACTTCAAGAACGCGTGATGTCGGTGCGCATGATTCCCGTGGCCACGCTGTTCCGCCGCTTCCCGCGAGTCGTTCGTGATCTCGGTGCACTCACCGGAAAGCAAGTCTCCGTTGAGATCTCTGGTGAAGACACGGAACTGGACAAGCAGGTCATTGAGCAACTCAGCGATCCGCTGACGCATCTTGTCCGCAATGCGATCGATCACGGCATCGAACCTCCGGAAGACCGCGTGAAGCTCGGCAAGCCCGCTGAAGGTCGCTTACGGTTGAGCGCCTGCCATGAAGGCGGCAATGTAATTCTTGATGTTCAGGAAGATGGACGCGGCCTCAATGGCGAGCTGATTCGACGCAAGGCCGTCGAGAAAGGGCTCATCCGACCTGAGGAGAACCTCACTCCCGAACAAGTCCGTTCGCTGATCTACCTGCCCGGCTTCTCCACAGCCGCGAAGATCACCGACATCTCCGGTCGCGGCGTCGGTCTGGATGTCGTCAAGCAAAACATCGAGAAGCTGAACGGAAGCATTCACGTTAACAGCGAACCCGGTAAGGGCACCCACTTCCGCATCCAGCTTCCTCTGACACTCGCCATCCTCGATGGCCTGACGGTCCAAGTCGGTGACGAAGTCTACATTCTGCCGATGCTCTCAGTTGTGGAGTCCTTCCGCCCCAAAGAAGCCGACGTTGTGCGAGTCGTCGGACAGCGTGAACTGGTCATGGTGCGCGGCGAGACAATCCCTCTGATTCGCTTGCACGACGTTTTCGGAACCACCGCGCGGCACAGCGATCCGTGTCGCGGGCTGGTGGTCATGGTTGAGCACCTGCAACAGCGTGTGGGTCTGCTCGTCGATGACCTGCTCGGCCAGGTTCAGGCCGTGATGAAGAGTCTGGATCGCAACTACCGCAAAGTGGACGGTCTGTCGGGCGCCACGATTCTCGGCAATGGATCGATCGCCTTGATCCTCGACGTCGCCGGACTGGTGCAACTCTCCCGGACGCGCTAATCGCCCGCTCGCTCTCGAACTGATTTTCCTTCGTACCGACGGTGCTGGCGCTCTCGGTGCGCACTCACATCCCCATTTTCCCAGGAGTTCGCCACATGACAGCGACTGCGACTGCTCCGCCGCCCACCACATCAGCAAAGGGTCTCGGGCAGCACCTCACGTTCCGACTGCAAGATGAAGAATACGGCATCGACATCCTGAAAGTTCAGGAGATCCGCGGCCTCTCACGAATCACGCCGATTCCGAATTCACTGCCGCACATCCGCGGCGTGATCAATCTGCGCGGCGCCGTCGTGCCAGTGGTTGATCTGCGCATCCGCTTCAATATGTCCGACGAAGGCGACGAGAAGTCCGCCGTCATCATCGTCGTGAACATCGGCGCTCGGGTCGTCGGCTTGATCGTCAGCGCCGTGTCTGACGTTGTGAACTTCAACTCTGACGACGTGCAGCCTCCGCCCGAATTCGGCGAACGAGTTGATACGTCCTTCATCGTGGGAATGGCCAAGCATAACGAAACGCTGGTGCTGCTCCTCGATATCGATCGCCTTCTCGGCGACGACACAGCCAGTGTCGCCTGATCCGCCCGACCTCTGCTTGATCCTGATCCGCTTGTTCTTCACCGAAGCGCCATCGCGGCGACTTCGAGCCAGTCTCTCACACACAATTGAATCACTCTGGAGTTTCCATGCGATCCCTTAGTCAACTGAGTGCCCGCGCCAAACTGCTGGCCGGCTTCTTATCCGTCGCAATCATTGCCGCCGCCATCGGTGCCTTCGGCATTGAACGAGTCTCGCGTTTAAGCAACATGATTACCGTCATGAGCGAACGCGATGTTCGTGGTCTGTCCGAATTGAAAGACATCAGCACAGCGTTCGCACGTGTTGGTCGAGTTGCTCGTCAGACGATCTTTGAAACCGATCGCGCCAAGGTCCAAGCACAGATCGAAACCATTGATGCCTCGTTCGACACCTGCCAGGAATCATTGTCTCTGGTCGAAGGCACGATGGTCACGCCTAACGGCAAAGCGTTGGTGGCCACGATCTCCAAGGGGCTACCCGACTATCGAGCCGCCGTGACCGCGATCACCAGGCACTCACTCGCCAACGATGACGAAGCTGCCATCGCTGCAATCGCCCGTATGAAAGAAACCGGAGACATCGTGGAAGGCGCGATTGTGAAAGCGATCGAGAACAAGGAAGAAGTTCTCGCCGCAACCTGCGAGGACGCCAACCAGATGTATCACCTCTCGCGTAACCTCCTGGTGGGAGTGATGGCGGGCGGAGTCTTCCTCTCCGTCCTACTGGGCTACCTGCTGTCGCGCTGGCTGGAGACCGCTCTGACGGAAGTTTCCGGAATTGCGGAGTCCTTTGCAGGCGCTTCCCAGCAACTCTCGGCCGCTTCGGAAGAGATCGCTTCAGGGGCTCAGGAGCAGGCTTCGAATCTCGAAGAAACCGCATCCAGCCTCGAAGAGATCACGTCCACCATCAAGCAAAACGCTGACAACGCACAGCAAGCCAACCAGCTCGCGACCGGTGCTCGCGAAGTTGCCGAACGAGGTGGCGAAGTTGTGGGCGACGCAGTCGAAGCAATGAAGGCCATCAACCAGTCTTCGAAGAAGATCGCCGAGATCATCACCGCCATCGACGAGATCGCGTTCCAGACCAACCTGCTCGCGTTGAACGCGGCTGTTGAAGCTGCCCGAGCTGGTGAGCAAGGCCGCGGCTTCGCGGTGGTTGCCGGTGAAGTCCGCAACCTCGCTCAACGCAGTGCTGGTGCGGCGAAAGAAATCAAGGACCTGATCCAGGACTCCGTCCGCAAGGTCGAAGCCGGATCTGAACTCGTCAACAAGTCTGGTCAGACTCTGCAGGACATCGTGCAGGCCGTGAAGCGTGTTACTGACATCGTTTCCGAAATCGCCGCCGCGTCCCGTGAGCAGTCCACTGGCGTTGATCAGGTCAGCCGCGCTGTCGCTCAGATGGATCAGGTCACACAGACCAACGCTTCACAGACCGAAGAACTGTCGGGCACAGCCGAGTCGCTCTCCAGCAAAGCTCAGGAATTGCAAGAGCTGGTCACTCGTGTGAAGTCCGGCGGAGGCGCTCCCGTCAAAGTTACGGCTTCGCGGCCAGCTCAACGAGTTGCGGCAACCTCCGGCCGCAGGACTGCAGCGAAGAAGTCGCCCGCACGTCGCCCCGAGCCAGCCGCCTGGTCGGACAGCGCCGCGGACGGCAACGACTTCGCTAACGGCGATCTGGAACTGGTTGGAGCCGGAGCTGGCAACGACCGTTCGTTCGAAGAGTTCTAAGCGACAGTGATCCGGGTGGCGTCCGCCCGACGCCACCTGGTCCCCTCTCTCTCGATGCTGTTGCTGATGTCACCGGCGCCACTTCCGGTGACATCTTTTCTTACAGCAGTTCTCAGCCCACTGCGGCAAAGCCGCTGAATAGCACTGACTCACACGAGTCACCCCTAAGCATCCAGAACAGGCACCACGATGATCGAGTTTGGCAGTCAGGCTGGCGCGTTGACCGATGAAGACTTCGATATCTTCCGCCAGATGATTCGACATTGCGCGGGCATCCATCTGAGCGATTCAAAACGAGCCCTCGTCTCATCCAGACTGGCCAAGCGAGTTCGCAGCCTGCGAATGCCCAGCTACTCGGCCTATCGCGATCATCTCGCGTCACTGGACGCTGAACATCCCGAATGGCAAGAGCTGATCAACGCCATCACGACCAATAAGACCGAGTTCTTTCGTGAACCTCACCACTTCGCCTTCCTGCGCGAGCGACTGCTGCCGCAGCTTGAACGACAAGCCAATCAGAACGGGCGCCGCATCCGCGTCTGGAGTGCAGGCTGCTCAACCGGCGAGGAGCCCTATACGATTGCCATGACGCTGTTCGAGCACTTCGGAAAACGCCCTGGCTGGGACATTCGCATTCTGGCTTCCGATGTTGATACCGAAGTTCTGGCGCACGCCGCCAAGGGCGTTTACAACGAACAGATCATCGCCCCGATTCCGGAATCGATGCGCCGCAAGTACCTGGTCGCGGGTAAGGGATCTGAAGCGGGCACCTATCGAGTCTGCGACGAACTACGTCAGTTGATCACCTTCCGACGCATCAACTTCAACGATCAGCCCTGGCCGATTCACGCGCGGTTCGACTTCATCTTCTGCCGCAATGTGCTGATCTATTTCGATCGCGAAAAGCAAGAACAGTTCCTGCGCGGTTTCACTCAGAAACTGGGACCTAACGGACATCTCTTTCTGGGACATTCCGAAAACGTGATGGGTGACCTGCCGGAACTCGCGCCGCTGGGTTCGACCATCTATGCGCTGCATGGTGCCAAAGATTCGACCAGTTCAGCCCCTTCAGCGAAGGTTGCATTGCCCAAACAATCGTTGCCGCGACGGATTGCCGTACCACAACCCGCCGATGTGCAGCCGGTTGTCGGCAGCGAGAACCGCGTTCTTTCAACCACAACCAAAGACTCGCTGATCCTGGTGCTGCACGATCCCCAAAACGCCCGCACCGGAGTCGTCCAATGGCCGGTCGCGTCGAGCAGTGCGCAATCTACTTCCCTCAGACGAGCCTCAATGCAGCGATCCGTCGCGAAGCTAATGAGTGATGTTTGCCGCTCCGACGCTCCAACGCCGGGCCTCGTAGGCAAGCTGGTATGCGCTGACACTTCAGCGGCAGGCAAGGCAGATTCTCAGATCTCTGATCTCGTTGCCGTTCTCGAACAGATTGACGTGCCCTGCATGGTTCGTCGCCAGAGTTCACGTGACGGTCTGCGTGTCTCTGTGCATTGCGGAACCGGTTCCGTGCGTATGTCCGCTGCAGGGCCAGATGCCACATAACCAACCTCACGCAGCGTAGCTCATCAAAAATTCGAACATGCCACCTGCTACTAAGTCAGTGTCTAACTCACTCTTCGTGAAACCAGTTTCATGCCCCGTACCAAAGTTCTGATTGTCGACGACTCCGCTCTAATCCGTCAGGTACTCACCGAGATCCTCTCGCGCGATCCTGAACTGGAAGTCGTCGGCACCGCATCTGATCCTCTGATCGCCTGGGAGAAGATCAAGACTCTGCGCCCGGACGTTCTGACTCTGGACGTCGAAATGCCCCGCATGGATGGACTGGCATTTCTCGAAAAACTGATGGCTGTGCATCCCATGCCAGTGCTGATGGTCTCTTCTTTGACGGAGCGAGGTTGCGAAACAACACTGCGAGCTTTCGAACTCGGAGCCGTCGACTTCATCTCAAAGCCCAAACTGGATGTTCGAACAGGGACTTTAGAGCTGGCTGAAGAGATCTGTCAGAAGGTAAAAGCAATCGCTCGGGCTCGCTGTCGACCATCCGCGCGACGCACCCCCCGCAGCCACACGCTCGCAGCCCGTGGCCACTCGCTCTCTCGCGCAGAGCACGCAGAAGCTCCTCGTCATCGGTGCTTCCACAGGCGGTACTGAAGCGATCGCAGAGGTGCTGCAGCACCTGCCGGCTGACGCGCCGGGGACGGTTATCGTGCTGCACATGCCACCGGGATTTACGAAGTCCTTCGCGAAACGACTCGATTCGATATGCCAGATGCGCGTTAAGGAAGCTCAGCACGGCGACCGCATTCTGTCGGGCCACGCGCTACTCGCTCCCGGCGGATTCCACATGGTGGTCCGCCGCAGTGGCGGCACCTACGGAGTTGAAGTCACCAACACAGAACCCGTCAATCGCCACAAACCATCGGTCGATGTGCTGATGCATTCGGTCGCCGAACAACTCGGTCGCAACGCGGTCGGAGTCATCCTCACCGGCATGGGTAACGACGGTGCTCGCGGGCTGCTTGCCATGCGCCAAGCAGGCGCCCGCACCGTCGCACAAGACGAGGCCTCCTGCGTCGTCTTCGGCATGCCTAAAGAAGCCATCGGTTTGAAAGCTGTCGACGACATCCTGCCGCTCGACCAGATTGCCTCGCGAGTCATGACCCTCTTGCCACCGGGGTCTTAAACACTTGATGCCAACGCCCTCGCTGCCTCGCCGTCGAATCAACGCTCAGCGTTCGATTTCAGCACGACAAAACAGCCAGGACGACTGGGACTTGAAGCCTACCGGTAGGCCGGATACCCCGGCGGTGGACAATAGTCCGTCGCCATCGTGCGAATCGGCGGGGCCGGCAATTCAGCGCTGCGGACAACGGTTTGGATTGTCTGCGGCACGTACTGAGTCACCGGAACGTCGATCTCTTTGTCGACGGTGACCGGGACCGGCACCATTTCCTTCTGCACGACTTGTCGTGGCACGGTGCGGTACTGAGTGACTTGCCGAGTCCGCGCCTCAACTCGAGGAACGGCGACCGTGATCGGGACGTTCACCGTCTGCGTGACCGGCTGATACTCAACGACGTTTTGCGTCTGCATTTGAGTTTCCATCCGGGTCACCGGCACCTGCACGTTGCAGTTTTCCGTGCAGGCGTAAGGTCGGACCTCATCCTGAACGACCTGCTGCGTGACGGGAGTTCCATACGGCTGTGAGCACCAGCCCTGCCCCGGCACCCAGACTCGCAGGACCTGATAGGTCGTCACATTCTTGGTGATGCGAACTGCCTGATTCCGCACCACCTGTTGAGCAACCGTGCGGTTCTCCAGCCGTTGCACGGCCACGCTGACGGGCGTCTGCACCTGCCGCGTGACGGCCTGATAGCTGGTTGTGGTTTGAGGCTGCAGGCGAGTCTCCTGAGTCACCACCGTCTCCTGATACGGGACGTTGACGACTTCCGGAACCTGGTCGTACACGGTCACGACTTTGGACCGTTCCTGCATTTGAATTTCCTGGACCTGAATCCGCTGCTTCTGATTCACGACGCGGGGAACCATAATCGTCTGTTCGACAACGCGGGTCTGTTCGGGGCAGGCAGTCTGGATCGGAGTGCAATCAATTGAGCACTCGTCAGACCACGGCTGAGCCTGAATTCCAGATCCCGCAAGCAGAAGCGCGACAGCCGCGCCCATGCCAACGAATGATCTCTTCATGACAAATCCTCTTCTCTCTGAAGCTCTCTCTGCGCACGAATCTGTCATGATCCAACTTTCGGAAGCATTCCGAATGAACGGATCGCAACAGATCTAACGCGCCTAGTTTTCCCAAATTACCCATATTGTCAATATAGAGATCTTGGGCAGGAGAGGGAAAGTCGCGAATGACTCATACATATGATCTCATAGTGATCGGTTGCGGCGGCTTCGGCAGCAGCGTGATGTTCCATGCGGCCAAGCGTGGAATGCGCGTTCTCGGACTCGACCAATTCCCGGCCGCCCACGACCGGGGAAGTTCGCATGGCGATACGCGCATCATCCGCCAAGCTTACTTCGAGCACCCTGATTATGTGCCGCTGCTGCTGCGAGCCTACGAGTTGTGGCGAGATCTGGAGGCGAAATCCGGTCGATCGTTGATGCAAATCTGCGGGCTGCTGGAAGTGGGACCGCCAGCAGGAGAAGTGGTCACCGGAGTCCGCCTGGCCGCTCAGTTGCACGGGTTGCCGATCGAAAACTTCAACGCGGCAGAAATCAGGCACCGTTTTCCGGGATTCGCAGTCGACGAGTCATTCGAAGGAGTTTTCGAAACCACTGGAGGCTACCTGCAAGTCGAGGACTGTGTGCGGACTCATATTGAGCTGGCCCTCAAACACGGAGCCACTCACGAAGTCGCAGCGGTGCGGTCATGGACTTCCAATGGCCAGACGGCAACTGTCACAACTGACCGCGCCGCGTACGAAGCCGCGAATCTGGTGGTCACTCCGGGGGCATGGGCCACCAGCGTACTCGGACCAGCAGCCGGCCTGCCTCAACTCAAAGTGCGCCGTAAGGTTCTCGCCTGGAGCCCCGTCACCAGCAATGTTTACAACGAAACTCATGGCGGTGTGGGATTTCTGTTCGAGCTCCCCACGGGGATTTTCTACGGGTTTCCCAGCATTGATGGGCGAACGCTGAAGTTCGCCGAGCATTCTGGTGGCGAAACCGTCGCGGCTCCACTGTCAGTTGATCGAAGCCTGCGTGAATCGGACAGAGCTCCGCTCATCAACTTCGCTCGCAACCACTTGCCCCACGTCGATCCGTCCATCTGCCGACATTGCGTCTGCCTTTACACCATGACGCCGGACGGCAACTTCATCGTGGACCGGCATCGCGAATTTGAGAACGTGCACTTCGGCGTCGGCTTTTCAGGGCATGGATTCAAGTTTACATCGGCAATCGGCGAGGCTCTCGCCAACCTCGCGGCCGACGGTCGCACGGATCTCCCGCTGGATTTTCTCGGCCAGCGGCGATTTGGCTGAACAGCGTCGCTCGCGTTCTGACGCTGGCAACTCTGTGCAGTTTTGGTGAAACCCGCCCGTCCGGTGGGTTGCGACTTGGTTCGCGAGATCCCATATTCCGCCGCATTGATGAAACTTCATGCGACCAGCCCAGTGTGGGCGGCGCGAATACACACTGGTTCTGTAGGAGAAGCAGCATGTCGTTGTACGTTGGTGAAGCTCTGGTCGGTGATGGCAACGAAGTCTCTCACATCGATCTGCTGATCGGTGACAAGAGCGGCCCGGTCGGAACGGCGTTCGCGAACGCCTTGGCCGATCAGAAGGTTGGCCACAGCAACCTGCTCGCAGTTCTGGCACCGAACCTGGCAGTCAAGCCAGCCACGGTCATGATCACCAAGGTCACGATCAAGGGTGCTCGCCAAGCCGTTCAAATGTTCGGCCCTGCCCAGAAGGCCGTAGCTGACGCCGTCGCGGACTCCGTCGAAGCCGGTGTGATTCCCAAGGATCAAGCCGAGAATCTGGTCATTGTCTGCGGCGTGTTCATCCATTGGGATGCTGCCGATGACAAGAAGATCTACAAGTACAACTACGAAGCGACCAAGCTGTCGATCGCTCGCGCCATGAAGAGCGAGCCTTCGATCGCTCAAGTCCTGGCCGAGAAGGGCACTGCCAAGCACCCCTTCTTCGCGGGCTAATTCGAGTGACCTTGCCACTCAGCCTGTAGCAGCGAGACTTACAACAACCCGGTTTCCGATGAGACCGGGTTGTTGTTTTGCAGGTCTTGTTGAAGTCCTCTCACTGAGAGCACGGAACTCCATGCGCAAGATTCTGATTCAACTGGATACCGACGCCCTGCCCAGCACGTTCGACCGCGTGGTGGCAGTCGATGCTGGAGTTGACGAACTCTTCAGCTACGGCGGTGTCACTGCTGAAAACGTCACGGGACTCGTGCACGGAGCGATGTTCACCCGCGGCCCCAAGGACCTGAAGCACACCGCGATCTTCGTCGGCGGCAGTCAAGTCGCTGCTGGCGAAGCCCTATTTGCCAAGGTACTGAAGACGTTCTTCGGTCCTGTTCGAGTCTCCGTGATGATGGATTCAAAT
>JAKFWA010000002.1:0-36997 GCA_021732995.1 Planctomycetaceae bacterium
CCCCTCACCCCCGGCCCCTCTCCCCGGTGTACCGGGGCGAGGGGAGATTGTTGTGTTGATTAGTTGAATTACTCTGAACCGAAGAGCAGATTTATTCGCAGGTTGCTACTGCCAGGAATCCAGTTCGGCGGCGACCAGCCGCATGCGTTGCAGCAAGTGTTCGCGATGTCGCTCGCAGTACGCTGCCAGGGTGATCACGAGCATTCCAAGACCGATGCCCGAGACCCACAACAGGCTGGGATGATCAACGCTGCCGCGAATCACCATCGCCAGCAGATCGGCAACCAGAAAGCCGGTGCCGAGATACATCAAGGCCCGGATTCGCATGCCCATGCCAAGTAGAGCCATCGCTACCGAGGCCGCCATCAGCGAGAACAGGTGCAGCCAACTGCCGTCGACGATGTGGAACGTGGGCGAGACCAGAATCATCAACGCCCCAGCGTACCGCAGAGGATTGACCGCTTGTTCGGGCAGTTCACGACGGATGAGTTCCACCAATCCCAGCACGGACAGACCCAGCGGAATCAGAAAGAACTGGGGATCAGACCAACGGAGTTCATTCCACAGCATCGTGAGTGCCACATTCAGCACCACCGCCGAAATGACGACCCAGCGTTTGCTCTGGTCTTCAATCCCGCGCCAGAAGTAGAAGCCGGCGGACAGCATCAGGGCCAGACTGTTCAGGCCCAACCACGTCGGTGTCGGGAGCCAGAGGTGTCTCCCCATGCCGATCAGAACCGTGATTGCCGGCATCCAAAAGCCGGTCAGTTTCAGAGGATGCTCAAGTACGGCGAACCGTTGTGAACTTGACGCCTGACTGCCAACGCCCCATGCCAGCAGGCCCGTGGCCAGCACCGCAAACATTCCGAAGCCGTGCCCGAACGAGATCACTCCGTTCCACGTGAGATAGCCCACACACGCGGCAATGATTGCCTCAGCCGTCCAGACGTGCTCAACGGAGTTTCTGCGGATCGCCAGCCGCAAACTGTCATTCGCCATGAACGCGAAGATTGCCGTCGCCAGCAGATGATGGAACCAGGTCAGGAAGCCTGGTCCACTCAACGAGATGATCAGCGCCCCGATGGCCAACAGTTTCAAGACGATGCGTTGACCGTAGACCCAATCATGCAGCCCGGAGTCTGAGTCCTTCGACGTAGGCTGCTCAGCGGCCTTGAACCACAACGTTGCCTGAATGATCGCCAGCAATCCGCACGGCAGTGCGGCGTGCAGGCAGTCCGCATGAGTGGCTTTCAGGATCGAGGTTGCCTGCGGTGCGACACACTGAAATCCGACACAAAGCACCTGCCAGTTAGCGATCAGACACGCCATGCGACGCATCTCGAGACTGCGGCGTCTGGCTGCAAGCAGTATCAGCCCGAAGAAGGCGATGCCCGCCGCCACGCGCATCGGCAAGGTGAAGACAAACAGAGAGGAATAGGCAAATAGTGCCAGCGTCAGAAACACGCAGCCTTGCCACGGTGAGATAGCTTCGACTTGCTCGACAGCGGCGGTTTCTTCGTCGCCTTCAGTGGAGACCGACGTCGGTTCAGTGACAGGTCGAACCAGGAACACTCCCAGGACTGCTTGAGTCGTCCACAGTGCGGGTAACCAGACCTGAGCTTCCACGCCGAACACACTGATCGCGGCAGCGCCCACTGCGAGCATCAGACTGAGCCATGCGACGAAACAACTCCACGGTCGATGACTGCGAGCCGCACAGTGCAGACTCCAGAATAACGTGATACCGGTCAGGCCAACTGCCGAGAACGGCAGGTCGAACACCAGAGTGCCAATCGACACCGGCCACACGACGAAGAGCGTCGCTGCCATCAGTCCGCATTCAGACAGCCAGGCTGCGGGAGCTTGAAAGATCTTCAACGATGGTGAGATGCGAGCGATGTTGAAGCGTGAAGCGACAATCCATAACACTGCACACAACGCTGCCACCAGCGTGGTCGTCGCCACCGGACTCCAGCCCAGCCCCAGCACGAGCGCGGCGGGGCAAGCCACTGCGAAGAGCAGAGCAACGGCCGCCCAGAGTTCTTGTTTTCGCAGCAGGGCATGAGCTGTCAGTACAGACAGCAAGATCACCCCTGAAGCTGCCGATAGTGGCCAAGCTCCGGTGTGCGGAGTGCTGATCGCCCAGATCGCTGCAGTGATTGATGTGACAGTCAGCGAAGCCACTTCGCACCACGAGACCGCGTACGTCCGCATATCTGCAGGACGCCATTCAAGAGCACGGCGGTCAATCAATCGACCCGGCCACAACAGTGCGGTTGCCGCCAGTCCCCACAACGTCAGTGCTGCTTCTGTCGAGGCGGTAACTCCACAAACCGTTTGCAGGAATGTCATGGCACCGGTGCAGGCCAGCAACGAAGCACCGACAGCCAGCACGAGCAAGAACACCTGCCGGAACAAGAACGCCTGCGTGAGGAACAGCGCCGACAGCGCGATACTCACCGGGAACACCGCTTTGGGATGCGACAGCGAGGCGGTCAACAGGAGCGTTCCCATCCCGGTCACAAACTGACGGACGACTGGTGTGAACAATTCATCGTCCACGTTTCTGCGTCGAGCAGCCCAAACCGACAACCCGATCAACAACGGGAAGTAGGTGAGTCCATAGAACGCGATCGGCAAACGAGGTTCATGAACCGCCACTGCGCCTTGTTGAATTACTTGCTGAGTGAGCTCGCGAAAGAAGCTGGGAGTTGACTGATAGGCCAGCGTCATGCCCGCCAACATCGCCCACACGAAGCCGCGTCGTTCGGTGCGATAAGCCACCACTCCCATCGTTAAAGCAGACAGCGCTGCGGCGGGGACCAGTGCCTGAGCCTCAGGGAACGTCGTCGCGGCCAGACACACTCCGGTCGCACTCAGCACCAGCCCAATGAACATGGGCAGCACAATGCTCCACGGCAATGGCCGCGTCAGACGACCTTCAACTTCAAGGAACACGCGAGCCAAAGCATCTGCCGTCAGCAGTACGGGAATCGCCGTGAGCACCACGCCCACACCGATCAACGGCAACGACACGTGCGGTACAAGGCTGATGCCAAACAGCGTTAAGAACTGCAGTCCCAGTAAGGCGATGGGAAAGAAGCCGAAAATGCGTGGCAGACGATGTTCGACGGTCAGCCAGAAAACGTGCCGATTGACCTTCGTCGCACCCACAGCGAAGACGGCCCACAACACCAGCGCGGTCACCGGCGCCCAACTCACCGGCAATGCAGGCACGATGCAACCGGCGATGCATAGCACCACGTAAGCCGCAATGAACGTCGGCTGAGTCCCGCGTAAGAAGTGATCGAACAACCGCTTCGCGGCAAGACTCGCGAAGACAGTATTCGCAATCAACGCCACCCACACGAAGCCATGTTCCAGCAGTGTGCTCGTCGAAAGCACTTCTTGTGGATGCATCCAGCGCAGAGCATGAAACGACAAAGGGATCAGCATCACGGTCAGAGCCATCAGGCCCGTGCCGGTCTTCCTAAGTCCGAGCGAGCGATAAACCACCTGCCCCGCGAAATGAACTCCAGCGGTGTAGCCCAGTAGAATGCCCAGTCGCCAATGTGAGTCGTACGACTCCCAATGAGACGTTACGAGCATGAGCGACGAGCCCAGCAGGATCAGCATGCCTAGCGCGAGAATCCAGCGGATGTTCTGTTCCTGCAGGAACGTGTCGAACCAGCGCAGAACTCTGGATTGCGGTTCAATTTCAGCACTCATGGCGTGCCTCCGACAGCGCGAGCAGGCTCAATCTGCGGCGACGAGATGCCGCAGTCTGCTGTAGAGGCGCAATCGCAACGCCGATATCACGCGAGATTTCTCAAAAGGTGATGAACCGCATGTTTCGGCTGACCGCAGACCTCTTCGTCATCTCTCGAAGCTCGCAGGCTGACCGAAATCTCACGCGGCGATAAAGTGAGCCGCATGAGCCTCGACACGCCCCATCCCCAGTCGGCCCGACGGTTTGAAACCACGCATTGGAGTCTCGTTGTCCAAGCGGCCGACCGCGACGACTCGCAAGCCCGGCAGGCGTTGTCGACCTTGTGCGAGCGTTACTGGCTGCCGCTGTATGCGTGCGTCCGCTGTCGAGTTCCGGACATTCACGAAGCTCAGGATCTCACTCAGGCGTTCTTCGCCCGGCTGCTTGAAAAGAACACCTTCGCTCAAGCGTCACCAGAGCGAGGCCGGTTTCGAGCGTTCCTGCTGACGTCGCTGAAGAACTTCCTCGCCAACGAATGGGACCGGCAGCAAGCCCAGAAGCGCGGCGGCGGCCAGCAGGTGCTGTCGCTGGATTGGGATAGCGGCGAGTCGCGACTCAACCTCGAACCCGCACATGACCAAACTCCCGATCGGGTCTTTGAGCGGCAATGGACACTGACGCTGCTGGAGCACACGGTCACCCGATTGCAGGCGGAGTTGGCAGCCAGCGGCAAGGAGCGACAGTTTGAGTTGCTGAAGGGCACTCTGACCGGAGACCGTGGCGAGTCCTCGTACGCGGACGCCGCGCAGGAACTCAACATGACCCCGGACGCCATCCGGCAGGCTGCGCAACGAATGCGACGGCGCTATCGCGAATTGCTCCGAGAAGAGGTCGGTCAGACCGTGCAGAACCCGGACGAGATCGATCAAGAGATTCAACGCCTGCTGCAGACTCTCCGCTGAGAATCCGCTTGTAAGACACTGTCCCGTTCCTCACGCATTTCAGCTTCCAACCGGCAGTCGAGGCGGTGGCGCTCAAACTCAGTCACTTCTTCGCGACTTGGCGCCTTCGCGTGAAGGCCAATGAGCGACTCATCGCATCGCAGCATTTCAGACCGACATGACGCTCAGAATAAGTACGAGCAAAGGTTCTCACGCGAAGGCGCCAAGCCGCGAAGAAGACAGGCCGAGACGCAGCATCCCTTGCCAGCAAGAGCCACGGAAGACTTTGAGAGCAGCCGTCGAGAACCTCGATCAGAAAAACTTTCTGATTTTGTGTCACATCGCGAGTGGCTTGCTTTACGGGAAGGTAGATTCCTTCTTATCCCCGGAGCTGCCTCATGTCGGAACTATCTCGTTGTGCCCAGTGCGGAGCCGAATATCCAACGAATGTCCCGGCTGGGCTCTGTCCGTCGTGCCTGTTGCAGGCGGGATTAGCCAGTCAAGTTTCCGAGAGTCCGGCCGGCGCGGCAACAAATGTCAGTCCGCGTTCGTCGGGGTTCGTGCCACCCACCGTCCCCGAACTGGCGGCTTGGTTTCCGCAACTGGAAGTGCTGGAACTGCTCGGCAAAGGCGGCATGGGTGCCGTCTACAAAGCGCGGCAACCAAAGCTGGATCGGCTGGTCGCCATCAAAATCCTGCCGCACGAGATCAGCGACGATCCGTCGTTCGTCGAGCGGTTTGAACGCGAAGCGCGCACACTGGCGCGGCTGAATCACCCGAATATCGTTTCTGTGTACGACTTCGGCGAGACCGCCGAACTCTGCTACATCGTCATGGAATTCATCGACGGAGCCAACCTGCGGCAGGCGCTGCGGGACCAACCACTGGCGCCTGCTCAGGCACTGGCGATCGTGCCCCAGATCTGTGAGGCCCTGCAGTTCGCTCATGACGAAGGCATCGTGCATCGGGACATCAAGCCCGAGAACATCCTCATCGACAAACGGGGTCGGGTGAAGATCGCAGACTTCGGTCTGGCGAAGCTGCTGGGCACCGAAGCTGCCGATCACTCCCTGACGGCAACTCATCAGGTGATGGGCACGCTGCGCTACATGGCACCTGAGCAGATGCAGGGCTCACGTGAGGTCGATCATCGTGCTGACATCTACTCGCTGGGCGTTGTCTTCTATGAGCTACTCACCGGCGAACTGCCGTTGGGGAAATTTCCTCCACCATCGGAAAAAGTTCGAGTCGATGTGCGGCTCGACGAGATCGTGCTGCATGCGTTGGAGCGCGATGCCGATCGGCGCTACCAGCACGTCAGTCAGGTGCGTGCTGATGTAGAGAAGGTGACCAGTACAGCCGGTGTAAAGTCGCCCGCAGTCCCAATCCCGGAGACGACTCCGCCCGCAGCACAGCCTGAGGAAGATGAGGACGAAGAGAGCGACAACAACGCACATTCCTGGGCCGCGTTGGTCGGGTCGCTCATTCCCGTAGTGGCTGTGTTGCTCTTCTTTTTCAACCCGTGGGGTATGAACGGGTGGTATGGCTTCGCGGCCTTCTGCGTGCTGTGCGGTTGGCTGGCGCAGTTCGCTGACGATCATTGGCGGCCTCTGCAGTCTCGCTTGAAATCCGCCGTCTCTGAGGCCCGCGCGCCTCGCGAGAGCGCCAGTTCTGGGTCTGGCCTCGCAGGGACAGCCGTTGAGGAAGCTCGCCGCCAATTACGAGCCCCGGCTATCGCCTTGATGGTGTATGGCCTCGCCCTGTTGTTTCCTGCGTTGTTGTGCTTCACCAACGGCTTCGACGTCATTGATGGCAACGACGGACTACCGGCTCCTGTGGGCGGCGTCATGATGATTGCGGCAGTCCTGATTGTCGGACTGGCTGGGCTGTTGATGCGCGGCGGATGGCACATGCTCGCCTTCGAGAATTACCGCACGGCCCTGCGGGCCTGCTTGCTGGGACCACCGATCGGTCTGTGGGGCTTGATTGTCTTGAGCCGCCCCGAGGTCAAAGCCGCGTTCACCACAGCCCCTCAAGCGAAATCAGAACCGCGGCTCAGCCGCTGTGCCTTGATTGGAGCGTTGTGGGCGCCGCTGTTCTTCATCGCAGCTGGCGGCATGTTGATTACCGTCGACGTGATACGGAACGAACAAGTCAATCCGATGCGCCGGCAGGAGATCCTGGCCGTTGTGGTGGTATCGCTCGGAGCGTTGGCGCCATTCGTCACGACCACTCTCGGCGCTGTTGCGATCGGCCAGATCAAACGCTCGGAAGGACAACTCTTCGGGCTGCGATTGGCAGTCGTGGATGTGCTGTTCTTCCCTCTGCTGACGCTCTTTGCGGCGATTTCTATTCCGCTCACGCTCGCACTGCATTCATTGATGTCCGTCGAATTGATTGCCGTCGCATTACCGAGTGTCATGCTGGCGCTGATCGTTTGCCTGGCGATTGCAGTCGTCGTCTGGTGCCGGGTGATTCCGGATTCGTCACTGAACTCCATCAACGTGCGAGACAAACTCCGCATCGCCGGAGTCGGGTTGTTGATTGCAGGTATCATGGATGCTTTTGCCGGGCTTATCTGGTGCGGCCATAACGTCGTCACAGTGGTGAGCCTGTATCAGCAAGCCGCGCCAATTCACTGGCAGCTCGCAGAAACAGGCCTCAGCGTCTGCATGTTCATGGTGGTTTACTACGTCGTCGGCGCGGGTCTGCATTTCATGAAGCTGGAAGATGACGGTGATTACACATTCAGTCTGTTGATCGCCGCTCTCACGCCTCCCGGCTTTCTCTTCGGGTTTCCTGCCGCGCTGTACGCCTTCATGCAAATCACCAGCCCGGAAGCGAAGGCGTTGTTTCCCGGCAAGCTCCCGGATTCGCAGCAGTCTGCTTAGCGGAGATCGTTAAACTGCGTGTACTCTGACCGCCACACGAACGCACGTGCTGCCCGGCGAACGAGCTCGCCAGAGGTAATTCATCCGACAAGCACGGAAGATTTCCGTACGAAGTCCGTTTACTCTCAGGAATACGACGCGGCGAGCCGCGTACTTCGGATTATAAATCGCTGACCAATATCCTCGGCTCGCCTCAGTGGACATCATGCAGCCGCAAAGAATCATTCGTGGCATCGTCGCCATCGCTCTTGTGCTGGCGATTCAGGGTTTCGTCCCGCCGTTGGCGACTGCCGGCGACAACTACGCCTTTCTCGTTGCAGTGGGCGACTATGACGTCAAGCAGTTGAAGCCACTGGCATATACTCGAAACGACGTGTTGGAGTTTGCTAAGGCGCTTAATGACAGTGGCTTCAAGGCCGACAACATCGTTGTCATGCACGACGACCTGAAGACGCAGAAATCGCAACGATATCTGCCGCAAGGCGATAAGATCCGCAAGGAGTTTGATCTCCTGCTGTTGGGTGTGGAAGAGGGCGACTCGGTGATCGTCGCCTTCGCGGGGCATGGCGTGCAATTTGAGGGTGATGACCAGAACTTCTTCTGTCCGGCTGACGCCGACCTCGAAGAACGAAAGAGTTTAATCTCTTTGAAAGAGATCTACGCGAAGCTCGAACAGTGCCCTGCTGACCGTAAGTTGCTACTCGTAGACGCCTGTCGGAATGATCCGCTCAGCAGACTGGCGCGCAGTCGTGATAAGGTGAAGCTGAACAGTGTGACTCGTCCGCAGATGGAAGCAGTTCCAAAGGGGATCGTGGCACTCTTCAGTTGCAGTGCCGGACAGGAAAGCTACGAGTGGCCCGACGTGCAACACGGCGTCTTCTTTCATCATATTCTGATGGGTTGGAAAGGCGCCGCAGACAACGGAGATCGGCAACTGTCGCTCGATGAACTGGTGGCCTACACCCGAAAGAACACGCAGAGCTTTGCGCGAGTCAAGCTTGGCGCCGTTCAGACCCCGCAGTCGAAGGGAGAATTTAACGGGACGTGGGTGCTGCGGAACGTGAGCAAACCGAACGATTTCAAAAACACCATCGGTATGACACTGAAGCTCGTTCCGGAGGGCACATTTCTGATGGGTAGCAATCAGGCGGATGTGCAACTCGCGGTCCTGTCAGACAGCAATTTCAAAGCTGATTTCGCCAAGAGCGAGCAACCGCAGCATCGGGTGCAGATCACTCAGGCGCTTTATATGTCCGCGCACGAGACCACTCAGGCACAGTATAAGCAACTCATGGAAACTAACCCCAGCTACTTCTCCAGGTCAGGAGGGGGTGTTACCAAGGTCGCCAACGAGGATACCAGCCGGTTTCCCGTCGAGATGGTTTCCTGGTTCGACGCGATCGAATTCTGTATCAAGCTGAGCGAAAAGGAGAACCGCACGCCGTGCTATCGCCTGACGAATGTTGAACGATCAAGCGGGTCGATCTCGTCCGCGAGTGTCGCGATCCTCAACGGTGATGGTTATCGCCTGCCGACCGAAGCAGAGTGGGAATATGCGTGCCGTGCCAGAACAACAACACCCTTCCATTTCGGATCGAAGTTGAACGGCGAGGAAGCTAACGTCGAAGGCACCGTTCCGTTCGGTACGACTGCTAAGGGGCTGTATAAAGCCCGCACGACAACCGTGGGTTTATACAGTGCCAACGCGTTCGGGCTCTATGACATGCACGGCAATGTCGCAGAGTGGTGTCAGGACTGGTACGACGAGAATTACTACCTTCGACGCGTTGAACTCGATCCGCAGGGGGAAACCAGCGGCAGGTTTCGTGCGATGCGGGGCGGCTCCTGGTTCAGCAATCCCTGGTACACTCGTTCGGCGAATCGAGGTTGGAATATGCCGCAATTTCGCCTCGAATTCGGGGGCTTTCGAGTTGTGTGTGCTTCTGCCCCCGGAGCATAACCGCTTTTCGTTGAAAGACCTCTGCGTCGGTTGCGTGGCAACTCCCGCGATTAACAGTCGGAGAGTCGCAACGCGACTAGTCTGTAATTGATCGTCCTGTTCGTTCTGCTCGGGAATGTTGTCGTGGACAACTCGAGAAGAACTTTCATGCGCACCAGTAACTTCGCCTGCCATGCTCACTGCCCACGTGGTTGAATCAGTGATTGTTCTGATCGTGTTGGGAGTGCTGCTCTCAATCGCCTTGCAGCGTTTTGTCCGATCGCGGTCGGTGGCGCGGTTGAGTGTCCTCGTTTCGCAAGAGGCTGGATGTCGATGCCGGTGGGATGTCGGGATTCCGATACTGGAAATTGATGCGAGTACCGCGACGCCGTCTCATGTGATCAAGATTCTTCGCCAGGCGGCGAAGTGCAGGCTCCGATACTTTGAATTGTTACTCCACCATGCGACCGATGAACTGGCGGTGGAGGTTGGTAGAATATCCACGCTGGAAACGCTGCGGATCGAGGATGGTATTCTCACTGATGTTGGCGTTTCGCGGCTTGTCGGTTTGCGGAAACTGGAGATGCTGATGATTCGCAACTGCCCTGTCAGCAACGCCAGCTTGAGTATTATTGCGCAGTTCGAGCAACTCGAAGGTCTGTCACTGGAGGGAACTCGATTGAGCGGTGGTGACTTCGGACCGCTGTTGAAGTTACCTCAGTTGCAGTGTCTCAATCTCAGCCGGACGGACATCAAGGACGAAGCGCTGGACCGGCTCTTGAAGCATCCGACAATCGGGGACGTTGATGTCACTTCGACTGGCTGCACAGCCGCGTTTGTGGAGATGTGGAGAGCATCTCACCCCGATAGTCGCATTCAAATCGAGATCTGACGCGGGTTTGTTCTCAGCCTCGACGCATCGCCGGAATCGCAGGGCCGAGGATGCTCAGCGAGTGCGACCGTTGATACACTGCCGCCGCGATTCGTTCTCTCTTCCAACCATGAATGAGGCTCGTCAATGAAGCTGGGGCTGGTCACCTACATGTGGGGCGCCGAGTGGGATTTGCCGACGCTCATCAAGAACTGCGAAGCCACCGGCTTTGAAGGCGTCGAACTGCGGTCGACTCACAAGCACGGAGTGGAACCGACGCTCAACGAAGCCGAACGCCGCGAGGTCAAGCAGCGGTTTGCAGACTCGAAAGTAGTCTGTGTCGGTTTGGGTTCAGCCTGCGAGTATCACAACCCGGACCACGGGATCGTGCAGCAGAATATCGAACTCACCAACAAGTTCGTGCTGCTGTCTCAAGACATCGGGGCCAGCGGGGTGAAGGTGCGACCCAACGCACTGGTGAAGGGTGAGGAGCGCGGCCGCACGGTGGAACGTATCGCCGAGGCCCTACGCGAATGCGGCAAGTTCGCCGCCGATCACGGTCAGGAGATCCGCGTCGAAGTGCACGGCAACGGGACTGCTCAACCGCAGGTGATGCGCGAGATCATGGCGGCCACCCAGCATCCGGCTGTCAAAGTCTGCTGGAACTCCAACCCCGGCGAGACGATCGACCAGTCCATCAAGACGAATTTTGAGCTACTGAAACCCTACTGGGGCCAGACCGTTCACATTCACGATCTCTATGATGATTACCCGTATCGCGAGTTATTCAGCCTGCTGCGGGCGATGAAGTATCAGGGCTACTGTCTGTCCGAAAGCCCGGCGACGACCGACCCTGTGAAGGTCATGCGTTACTACCGCATGCTATTCGACGAGCTGAACCGCGATTGATTGCCGCTCAACTCATTCAAGCTGCTCGCGCGGCTCTCAGAGGAGTGCTGGCGAAGTACCCAATCGATACGGTTGCGTGATCCTCAAGCTGGTCGTGGCGAGTGATCTCAAGCCGGACTCCGTAGCCGTGCGTTGATGTGACGGCGATCTGCACGTCTGCGGCATCAAGAGGTTCGGCTTCGAAGGTGGGCATGCCACCAAACGGGGGCACGAACGGCAGGTGAATCGCAACCTGCTTCGCACGGGGCGCGAAACGCACTCTGATCGCGCCTTCGCACATATCCAGGCCATCGCGTTCGGCGCGACTCATCCATTGCGTGACGTTCGGGTCCGAACTGGGATGCGAAGCGGTCTGCTCGATTTCACTTTCGCCGAGTTGCAGCGAGTCTTCTTCTTGCAGGTCGTCCTCGTTCAACTCGACCGCAGAGACTTCGGAGTCTTGTAGTGTCGCATGCCGGTCGATTGTCAGCTCGTTGTTTGAGGGAGTGATCGCTGATTCCGATGCCACCGCGCTGCTGAGCGGCAGACTCACTGTGTTCTGGCTGACTTCCGGTGGTTCTGTGCGTTCCTCAAGCTGCTCAGACGCTGATGTTGCGGTGACGGCGCCTTGGGCCCATGTGCTGCCGATCGTCACGAGCAGGAAGAGAGTCAGCAACGCGCTCAGGCCGGCGGCACCTTGCGACGGGATCAACGCCAGCCCCGTCAACAGCCCCGGTATCGCCGCCAGGGAATTCAGAGCCAATCGTGATGCCTGATCGCGCCGCGATCTTTGCATCAGCGTCATCACAGCCAGCACGCCCAGCGACATCAAGATGGCCGCGAGCACGCAGCCCGCGCTCGCGGACGAAAAACCACGAGCGGCTCCGACGGCTCTCCGGCCAAAAACGACTGCTGACAAAACACAAACGCCGGACAACAGCCCTGCGGCGATTGTCCGGCGCGAGATGGCGATGGCGGGTTCAGGCGTCATGGGCTCAGTCCTTTGAGCGACGTCGCGCGGGTGCCACTGGCTCCGCCAGTGCTGGAACTCGGCACTAGCAGAGCCAGTGGCACCCATTCATAAAGTTAACGCGGCATTCGTTACGAGACGACGAAGGTCTGCTTCGGAACGTCGCCGGAAACTCCAGCGGCCTTGCGAAGCGCTGCGGCGCGGTCGGTCTTTTCCCAAGAGAAATCGGCTTCGCTGCGGCCAAAGTGGCCACCGCTGGCGGTCTTGCGGAAGATCGGGCGGCGAAGCTGCAGCGTCTCGATGATGCCGCGCGGCGTCAACGGGAAGATTTCGCGGACTGCAGCTTCCAGCTTCTCTTCCGGCACAACAGCGGTGCCGTTGGTGGAAACTCGAATGCTGACCGGATCAGCAACGCCGATTGCGTAAGCGAGCTGCACTTCGCATTCGGCAGCCAGGCCAGCAGCCACGACGTTCTTGGCGACGTAGCGGGCAACATAAGCCGCCGAGCGGTCGACCTTCGTTGGATCTTTGCCGCTGAAAGCTCCGCCGCCGTGACGGCCCCATCCGCCGTAGGTGTCGACGATGATCTTGCGACCGGTCAAACCGCAGTCGCCGTGAGGCCCACCGACCACGAAGCGGCCGGTCGGATTGATGTGGTACTTGGTTTCTGCGGTCAGGAACTGAGCGGGAATGCTCGGACGGATGACTTCGTTCTTCACAAACGAGTCGATTTCCTGCTGAGAAACGCTTTCGGCATGCTGAGTCGAGACAACGACGGCGGTCACTCCGACCGGCTTGCCGTTCTCGAAGGCGACGCTGACCTGACTCTTGCTGTCCGGACGCAGCCAGTTCACAACGCCCTTCTGACGAACTTCGGTCAGCTTGTTGATGATGCGGTGGGCCAGAGCGATTGGCACCGGCATGTATTCAGGGGTTTGGTTGCAGGCGTAGCCGAACATCAGGCCCTGGTCGCCAGCACCGTCGCGGTCCACACCCATGGCGATGTCGCCGCTCTGAGCGTGCAGACCCAGGAAAATCCGGCAGGTTTCAGCGTCGAAACCGATGTCCTGGTCGTACTTTACGTAGCCAATGTCACGTACGACGTTACGCACGACCTTCTCGTAGTCGATCACGGCACGAGTGGTGATTTCGCCGGCCAGAACCACCAGATCGGTGGTCACCAGTGTCTCACAGGCGACGCGAGAAACGGGGTCTTGAGCCAGGATGGCGTCCAGAATGCCGTCGGAAATCTGATCCGCGACCTTGTCCGGATGCCCCATGCTGACTGATTCACTCGTGAAAACGTACTTCGACATACTTTCATTCCTTGCGTCGCGCGCGGTCCTCGGCGCGGCAGTCATTTGGCAGTCTGCCGCACTCGCTCCATTTAGGCTGCCTGCAGGGATCATAGGGATTCAGGTAGGCCCTGCCAGATTTAACGATTTTGACTTTTAAGATTCCTCATGAGGCCATCGGTTCCGTTGAAACCACGATTTGGCGGATCTCCCTGCCTTGCCGGGCTTTCCTGCTTTATCATTCGAGGCCGGATAATCGGTTCGCGGCGAACCGTGCGCGCGCTCGGACCCGCACCGCGATCAATTTGAGAATGCCTTGTCAGTAACGCCGGGAGAATGCCCAAACTTTGCCGATCTGGCAGATGTCTCCACGCATGAGGGATTTCGCGGGTGTAAATCAGTCAGCGTGAGCGTCGAAAGCGGTATTTGACTTTGGTTCTGCGCCATCCGAATAATCGGCCCGCCGCAGAACTCATTCGTCAAAAGCTCTTGACGCTCTAAGAGTTGACTGGAGTTTTGAGGCTCAAATCTGTGCAGGCGTGCCCGGCTTTGAGCAGGTTGCCGGTTCGCTGTGTGTCGGGGTTGTTGGTTTCGCATGCCAATTGACTGCCCGAATACTCAGTGCAACTGACCAGCCGCAACGGCGTTCTCCACCGGTGGGGAAGGTTGTTGCACACGAAGGCGTCGGAGTTTCGCACTGAGGCGGAACTCAGAGTTAGAGAACACTCGCAGTCGGATGAGTTCCGCCGGACGCGGCTCAAACGACTTTGAAATGCCAAAACCTGGAAGGGTCGGGGATCTTGTGCGCAAGGACTCCGACCTTCGAGGCGTTTTGGGACAGGACGTCTTCACGAGAGCAGTGAACCATGCGGCTGGCCATCGCGAGGGTCGACACTCGCAGCCTTAGCCGACGGTTCGAAAGGAAATCGTCACTATGTTGTTGACCTCGTGGTTACAGCGGTTGCTGCATAAGCATCGATCTCGATCGAAGCAACCGACCAAGCCCCAAGCAGCCAAGTATGCACGGCTCGGCCTGACCAGGCTCGAGGACCGTATCGTCATGACTGTGACTGTGACGACGCCTAACGCCGGGGAATTGCAGATCGATGTGACCGGCGCAAACGAAACCGCGACCATTGAGTTCGACGGCTCGGATTTCAAATTCACTTCAGCTAATGATACGACGACGCAGACCGTTTCGGGGGCCGCAATCAACAAGCTGACGATTCTTGGTGATGCTGGAGCCTCCCAAACCGTAGACCTCCTGGATGATGTGGCCCTGTCTGCAGGCTTCAGTATTGATGCGGCTGTCGAAACAAGTTTGATCAACGGAAGCATCACCGGTGGGCCGATCACGATTTCCTCAGCCAGCATCGGACTCAACAGCAACCTGACGACCAGCGGCTCGACCGTTCAGTTGAACGGTGACGTATCCATCGGGGCGGCAACAGTATCACTTGATACGACCAACGCAGGGGGCAGCGCGGCCGGTGCGGATGTGACCTTTGGCGGCAAGGTGGATTCCGATGCGGCGGCCCGCAGCTTGTCCATTACCGCCGGTACAGCAGGCGACGTTAGCTTCACAGGAGCGATTGGCTCCTCAAACGTCCTGGACGATCTGACGATCGCCAAAGCAGACGACATTACGTTGACGTCAGCCTCACTTAGCGGCGACTTCAGCACCACCGGTCGAACTTTCGCCAACAGCGGAGCCATCTCGGCCACCACCGCGCTGGTTGAAACGGACACAATCGCACTTTCGGGTACGGTCACCGCCGATGGTGGAATTACGCTCCGCCCGGACACCGATTCAGACACGATCGGTCTGGGCACGGGCGCCGCAGGCACTTTCAACCTGACCGAAGCTGAGCTGCAGAACCTGGACTCGACGGGTACGGTCACGATCGGTCGCGCCAACGGTTCTGCTCAGGTCTCCATCAAGGCGGCCAATCTGTCCGGCGAGAGCTACGATCTGTCCGTCACGGGTGGAACGAGCGACGTGACGGGGCTCAACATGGGCTCCAATGACTTCTCATTGACTACAACGACTGGCGGTATCACCGACGGTGACGGCGGAGCTGCGACGAATGTCACGGGCGCGACCGTATCACTGCAATCAGCCGCTGCCGTAGGCACTTCCGCCGAACCAATTGAAATTGATGCAACGACTCTAGTCGCTACGTCAAACAGCGGAGCGGGAGTCTTCCTGACGAGCGTCGGCACTGGCGGCGTGGCGATTACGGCCTCAACTGCCGCAGCGAGCTCTCCAATTCAGATCACTGGCTCCACGGAGGACATTACACTCGTTGATGTGACAACAACCAACGGGCTGGTGAACGTCACCGTGACGGATCATGACATCATCGCAACCAAGGTCTCGGCTGGCGGCGCAACCAACAATGTCACACTGACCACCAGCGGGTCGACCAACAATCGCAATATCACGCTGGGCGAAGTCACTGCCGCAGACGACACGATTACGGTGCTGGCCGCCGGAGCGATTCAGGACGCGGCAGGCAAAGTCTCCGCGACAAGCTTGCGGATGGTCGCGAGCAATGGAGGCATCGGCGCAGGCGGGGCGATCACGACCGCCGTCACGAACGTGGCGACATCAGCCACGAATACCACGGCGATTTCCGATGACGACGACCTCGTCGTGAACGTGGTTGGCGGCACCTCGGGGGTACGCACGACGGCCAATAACGGCAGCATCTCGCTGAGCGTCGCTTCCGGAACCCTGTCAATCACGCAGTCGATAACGGCTCATGGCTCCGGCTCGGTGACTCTGGATACGGGAACCGGAGCACTCTCCACCGCTGAGACGATCAACAGTACCAGCGGTAATATCACACTGATTTCGGACTCGATCGCCCTCGGAGCGAACATTACGAGCACCGGTGCGCTGTTGATTCAACCTACGTCCGACACCGTCAGCATCGGCCTCGGCGGCGGTGCAGGCTCCTTGAACCTGATTGATACGGAAATTGCGCGTTTCAACGACGGCTTCAGCTCAATCACGATTGGTCGTGCAACCGGTAAGCATGCCGTCTCGATTGACTCCGTCACCGTGAACGACCCATTCACCCTGCGCTCCCCGGTTGCGGGGGGATCCATCTCGATCGTTGATACGACCGCGGCGGGTTTTGGCCTCAAAGGAAGCGGTAACGCCTCGCTGACCATCGACGGACCCAGTTCCACAACCACGGTCAGCGGCAACCTGATTACCACCGGCACGAAGATCACCATCAGCGATAGCCTGGTGATCGCCGGCAATGTCTCGGTTGATACCACGAACGGTGGTATCGCACCAGCCGGCGGCGACTTCCAGGTAACCGGGACAGTTAATGCGGATACCGGCGTGAGCACTCGTCAGTTGACGATCAACACCGGCACGTCCGACGTGCTGTTCGACGGCGCGATTGGCGGAACACAGGCGCTGCAGACGTTGAGTATCACGAAGGCCAATGACGCCAAGTTCGGGTCCACAGTGGTCATCGGCTCGGGCACGGGAGCTAACGCCTCTACCTTGACGGTGGATACCGTCACGTTCAGCGGTGGAGCCAACTCGGTAACTTCCAACGCATCTGGCGATCTGGTGCTGCGTCCGCAGACCGCCGCCGCTGCCATTGATATCAACATCACCGGCGGAAGCGGCACGTTCAAACTGGACAGCACGGCGGTTGATGCCATCGGTTCCGGTTTCAATCTGGTCACCATCGGTCGAGCTGCTGACGGCACCGGTATTACGACCGTCGGGACCGCGAACTTCGAAACCAACGTGATGGTTGTCGGCGGCCAGGTCGCGGTGAGTGGTCTCAATACGGACGGTGCGAACGCCACGGTGACAGCGCGTACTGCGAATATTACAGACCGGAACTCGGACGCAACGGTTGACGTCACCGGCGCCAGCGTCACGCTGAACGCACTCACGGGCATCGGGGCGACGAGCGTCAGTGGCAACCTCGAAATTGATGCGACTACGGTTGTCGCGACCAACACGACCAATAACGGCATCTTTCTGAATTCCGTCGGCTCCGGGGGCGTGTCAATCACCGCCAACGCTCAATCGTCCGGCGCGATTGAGATCATCGGCTCGACCGAAACAGTGACTCTGGCAGATCTTGATACTGGCAACGGCGCCGTTACCGTCACGCTTACTGGTCAGGATTTGATTGCCTCTGACATCGTTGCGCTCGGCACCAACCAGGATATCACCCTCACGACAACCACCAGTGGTAATATCAGCATCGGGGCGCTGTCCGCTGTCGGCGATTTAGTATCGATCAACTCTGCAGGAGCAGTCACAGACGCAAACGCCGCCGCGAATAACGTGACTAGCAACAACCTCCGTATCACCGGGAGCAGCGGTGTCGGAACGGCCGCCAACCCCATTGAGTCGACGGTTTCCGCGTTTGAAGCGTCTGACGGTTCAGTGGGAGTGTTCCTGTCGAACACGGGCGCCCTGACAATCGGTATCACCAGCGGCCTTACGGGCGTTTCGGCAACATCAGGTGATATCTCCATTAGCGCCGCATCGCTCACCGATACCGAGACAATCAGTACAGGCGGTGCCGGGACGATTTCGCTCACGAGCACTTCCGGTTCCATCGCCATTCAGGCTGGAGTCTCCTCCGGATCCGGGAATATCACAATCGCGTCGGCCACATCGTTAACGCAGGCTGATAGCATCGTGATTTCTTCGACCGGTGGCTCCATCAATCTGTCGACCGGTTCATCAAGCTCGCTGACCATCAATGGCAGTGTAACGACCACTGGCTCAGGCACGTTAACGCTGAACAGCGCCAATGCGATCCAACAGGATGCGAATTCCCTGCTACAGACGGTTGACGGCACGATTACGTTGACGTCGGCGGCCGGTGGTGTTCGCGTACATACGGTCGAATCCACCAATAACGCGACGATCAGTATCACGGCCACAAATTCGACGATCACTGAAGTGGATAACACGGCACGCGTCGGTGCGGCCGGAAGCACGAGCCTGCTGGTACTGTCCGCCACCAGCACCATTGGCGGCGGCGGCACGGCGGCGCTGAATACGGACGTCGGAACGTTGCGAGTTACCGGCGGCGCGGATGTGCTGATCACGGAAGCAACCGACGTGCAGTTGGGCAACGGAACATCCGGAGTCACAACCAGCGGCGGATCGATCACGATCTCGACGGTTGGCGGAGCAATCACAACCGGCAATACGGTCACGACGACCGGCGCCAATGGTTCGATCACGCTGACATCCAGCTCCACCAAGAGTCTGACGCTCAGCCACAACGTCACCGCCAACGGTTCCGGACTGATCGATATCAATTCGGGAGCCGCGTTTACTCAAGCTGACGGGACTACACTGTCAAGCACCAGCGGCAACATCACGATTGACACGACGGGCGTGAACACGCTGACGGTAAACGGCGATGTCACGACTGGCGGCGCCGGGGCGATGACTCTGACCGCATCGAACGCGATTGTGATGGACGGCGATTCGCTGTTGAGAACTTCTACCGGCAATCTGACACTGACCTCGGCTGCGGGCAACGTTACTACTGACGTCGTCGAATCAACCGGCGGTGCAACAATCAGTATCAATGTCGCGTCCGGTTCGATTTCCGAGTTCGATGATAATTCTCGCATTGGAGTGGGTGGCGCGGGAAAAGCATTATTGAAAGGCACGAGCGTCGGTGGCACCGGAAGTGCAGCACTTAATCTGGCTGTAGCAAACGTGGAAGGAGTTTCGGCGGCGGATGGGTTTTACGTGTCGAACACTGGTGCTTTGACGGTCGGCAATGTGGATTCTGGCACGGTCGGCGTTTCCGCAACCGGAGCCATCGAGATCACCGCCAGCACGTCGCTCAGCATCACCGAAACCATCAGCAATTCCGCCAGCGGCGCGATCAAGCTGACCGCGACGACGGGAGACCTCACGTCGAGCGGGAAGATTCAATCGACCGGCGGTGCCGACATCATGCTGCAAGGCAAGAATGTCACACTGAACGACAGCACGTCGAATCCGGATATCACAACGAACTTTTCCGGAAAGATCAGTATCAACGCGACTACCGACATTTCGGTAGGCCCCAGCTTCCAGTTGTCGGTTGCTAATGGTCAGATTGATCTGGTGGCTGGACAAGACATTCTCGCAGGCACGAACGCCTCGCTGACCGCGGCGAGCAACAGCCCGTTGAATCTGACCGCGGGGCGGGATCTGACACTCAGTCCGAATGCCGCGATCAGTACATCCAACGGCGCGATGGTCGTTGATGTCGGCCGTGATGTCTTGATTGGAATTGGTGCCAGTATCACCTCATCCGCGGGGACAATTTCGCTGACCGCTGACAACAATCTGACGCTCAGCAGTTCCAGCAGCCTGACGACTTCGGGAATGTCGTTATCAGCGGATGTCGCTGGCGCCACCACGATTGGCACATCCGCGACGATCAGCTCTAACGGCGGCACGCTCACGTTGCAGACCAATGAGTTCTCGCTCGACGCGACAGGTGCCTTCACCGCAACCACCGCAGGTCGAGCCATTCTGCGACCTCTGGCCGCGAATACCGGAATCGTCATCGGTACGAATCCTGGCACGGCTAACACCATTGAGATCTCAGCGACTGAGATGGGCCGCATCACGGCGAATGTGTTTGAATTGGGCTCGACCTCCACAGGCGCCATCGAGATCACGGCTTCTTCCAGCGCCAGCGTCGGCACAAGCTGGCATCTCATCACTGGCAGCTCGGTGACAACCACCGCTGGCGGCCTGACTGTGACGAATCTCGCGGTCTCGGCGGGGGCGGGTGTGAGCCTGACCGGCAGCAACAACGTCACTAATCTGGCTATCACCACGTCGGGGGCTGGCAGTATCAACTACAATGACAGTAGTGATATCACCATTGCCACGTTCGACGGTGTGTCAGGATTGTCGACGACCAACGGCAATATCACGGTGACTGCCGCCGGCACGACAACGGTCAATCAGGAGATTGTGGCCCGAACAAATGGCACAGTGTCTTTGACCGCAAGCGCCAACAACATGGCGATCAACGCGGCTGTGTTGAGCACTTCAGCCAGCTCAGGAAACACGGCGGACGGCACTGGCAGTCTGTCGTTCACGGTCTCAACAGGTTCGCTGACAACGACCGCCGCCATCGCCGGTGCGGCGGCGTCCAGCAACATCACGATGAATGCCCGCGATGGGATCACCCTGAGCGGCGCGAACGCGGATATCGCTACCAGTGGAACTTATACCGTTAACGCCGATACTAACGGCGATGACTCGGGAACTTACACTCAGAACAATGCCGGGACGTCAGTGACGTTGGGTAATAACGCAGCCAGCATCACTGCGGCCGACTTCGACCTTACAGGCACGCTGGATGTCGGGTCGGGAACAGTGAGTCTGGCAACCAGTGCCGTACAGGGTGTCGGAATTGGAGCTGGAGTTGCCGGTGGCTTTAACGTCTCGGACGCGGAACTTGGTCGAATCACTGCCGGCACATCGGTGACTATCGGCGGGGCCAACGCGAACGCGATTACGGTCGACGGGCTGACGACGGGGAACACAGATTCGTTCCCACTACTGATTCTCAACAGCACTCGTACGGGCGCTGGAGTTTCCTTCTCCGGCTCCGCCAGCACCCTTGCGGATAATACGAACCTCGACATCGACGTGACGAATGGCAACGTCACGTTCGCAGCCGCGCTCACGTTGGGCGCCGGTGGCGGCACACCCCAGGGAACCGGCAAGCTGGATATTGATTCGACCAGTGGTAACGTGAATGTCAACGCGGCACTGACAATCGGTTCAGGCGGTATTGATATCGACTCGCCGGGCAGTTTCACAAACTCGGCGGCACTGACCACCAGCGGCAACGTTTTGATCGTCGCAGACACGCTGATTGACCTGGCTGCCAACATCAACGCAGTCACGGTTTCGGGGCAGACGATTACGTTGTCGTCGACGAATATCAATCTGGCGACCAATTTGAATACGCAAGCTGGCGTGATCAGTGTCAGCGGCTCCACGAAGCTGATTTCAAATACGTCGATTAACACCACGAACGGCAGTGCGACAGGTGCCAATATCACCCTGGGAGCAGTGACCGCTGAGCTGGCCTCGTCGTTTGAGACATTGACGATTAACGCGGGTACTGCCGGCGATATTACGATCAGCGGGCAGATCGGCGCGAATCGCCTCGGATTGCTCACAGTCACGGAGGCTGATGATGTCAGCTTCACGAGCGCGAGTGCCGCGAACGTGCGCGGCTTGACGGTGGCTAACACAACAACGTTTACGTCGAACGGGCAACTCAATACTCAAACGGCAAGTATCGACATCACTGCCGATGGTGGCACTACCAGTATCAACCTGGCGGGCGGAGCTGACCTCAATGGTCAGAACATGACATTGACAGCCGCTGCAGATATCTCCATTGGGGCGACAGTGCAGTCGACCGGCGCGACGACCGGGGAGACTGTCACGATCCGCGGTCTGACGAACGCTGCGACGATTGGTCTCGGCGTGCATGCTCCGAGCGATGTGGAGATCTCTGAAACCTCACTGGCGCGAGTCAATAATACTGTTTCTGCAGTCGTCGTCGGCCGTAGCGGAACTCAGACGGGTGCGATCACGATTGATGACAGTGCGGCCAATGACATTCTGACGCTCAACACCGGCCTGACTCTCAACACGAACGGTGCTGGCGGTGAGCTGAATGTTCAAAGTTCGGTAACGACCAATGGGGCGTTCACGGCGAACGGCAGTCGCTCATCCTTCAATGTGGATGGTGGAGGCGGTGGAACGGTCACTATCACGTCCGGCGGTGGGGCGATCGCAATCAACGACACGATTGAATTCGTGAATGAAGGCGACGATCTGGCGCTGGTGTCCGGCGGTGGTTCGGTCGACATCAATGGGTCGGCCAACGCGAACACCACAGCGGCACGTGGCGAGGACATCATTATCACGGCAGGTGCGGGTAATGTGGCTCTGGGTCGGAGCGGGATGAGTGACACGCTGGGGGCCACGGGGACGGGTCGGTTGGGGGATGTGCGGATCGTGAGTGCGGCGAATGTCGACATTTACGCGACGGTGACGGCGGGGCGGTTGCAGCAGACGGCCGGAACGGGAACGACGACGTTGCACGGGGCGCTGGATCTGGATAACGGTGCGGCGGGCGATGTGCTCGATATTGATAATACCAAAAATGTCACCTTCGCAGACGGGGCCAGTACGACGACGGCCAACGGCGGCAACGTCAACATCGACGGCACCGGCACGGGGAACCTGACCATCGGCAGTGTGACCTTCACGCTGGCGGGCAGCTTCAGCGAGAGTGACTTCGTGCAGGTCAAGCTGGCGGGGGCGATCACGGCCACGGCCACCAGCTTTACGTTCAGCGATCCGACGGTGCTGGCAGCGGACGTGTCGCTGACGGCGGGGACGGTGACCTTCAACGGCACGGTGGACGCCACCAACGCCGGCCAGGAATCGCTCACCATCAACGGCAACGCGGTGTTCGCCAACACGGTCAGCGGCACCAAGGCGCTCGAGTTCCTGACGGTGACCGGCACGACCTCGCTGAATACGGCGACGTTGTCAGCGGCGGGTGATGTGACGCTGCAGGGCGCGGTGACCTTGCTGCAGAACACGACGATCAACGCTCAGGACATTACGTTCGGTTCGACGCTGGATTCCTCCAGCGGCAATACGTTCTCGCTGACGGCGAATTCATCGGGTGCGGGCGTGACGACCTTCGGCGGGATCGTGGGCGGCACGGACAAGTTGAGCTTCATCACCACGAACGCGGACGGTCGTACGGACATCGCGGCCAATGTGAACGTGTCGTCGGCCACAGCCACGACGTTCAACGATGCGGTACTGCTGACGGGCGATGTGGTCATCGCTCAAGCGGGCACCGGCAACGTCGTGTTCGCCAGCACGGTGGATGGGAACGTCGGCACGGGCCGGGCACTCACGATCAACACGACAACCGGTGAAACGGTCTTCAACGGCAACGTCGGTAACGATGCGCTGGGTGCGGTCTCGAACGACAACGGTCTGGCGTCGATCACGACCAACAGCACGGGCCTGACGCGCATCAACGCGGCTGTGATCCGCACGAGTGGCGATCAGACCTACAACGATCAGGTGCTGATCGACACCAGCACGACGCTGTCGGCCAACGATACGACGTTCGCCAGCACGGTGAACTCGGCGACGGGTGAAACGAACGCGCTGACGATCAATTCGTCGGGCAGTGGTGTGACGACGTTCAATGACACCATCGGTGCGACGAACCGCTTGAGCTCACTGACGACGAACGCCGACGGCTCGACGGTGATCAACACGCCGACGCTGAACGTGAACGGCTCGGCCGAAACCTTCCTGGCCGACAACGTGACGTTCTCTTCCCCAACGCTGACGATCAGCCAGACGGGTTCGGGCAACGTCCACTTCGGCGGCACGCTCAACAGCGACGCCAGCCAGACCCGGAATTTAGTGCTCACGCTGACGACGGGCACGGCGGACTTCGACGGCGCGGTCGGCGGCACGGACAAGCTGGCGAATCTCACCGTCACCAATGCCGGCACGGCCAACTTCGACAGTTCTTTAGCCGTGACGACGAACATCTCGCTGACCGCCGATGAAGTGAATTTCAATGGCGGCGCGAACACGGTCTCGACGAGTGGTGCCGGCACGCTGTTGATCGCTCCGACCACGGCCGGTCGCAATATCAACATCGGCAACGCGGCGGATGCGGGGGCCTCGACGCTGGACCTGATCGACGCGGACGTGGACGCGCTGGCCAACGGCTTCAGCGAGATCACGATCGGCCGCACGGCGGATGGCACGGGCACCATCACGGTGAATTCGTCGGTCTTTAAAGACGACCTGCGACTGGTGGATGGCGCGTTGAGCTTCAACGGTCTGGACAACACCGGCAGTCGCGTGGTGGCCATCGCCCGCACGGGCGCGATCACCGACGGCGGCGCAGGTACGGACATCACGGCGACGAGCCTGCGACTGGATGCCATCACGGGCATCGGCTCAACGGACGGCCTCGATACGGCAGTCTCGACAGTCACGGCTCGCAACACGACGAGCGGCCTGCTGGACATCGACAACACGCTGGCTTCCGGCCTGACAATCGGCACGGTGGATGGCCAGAGCGGCGTCACGCTGACGGGTGGCGCGGCGGCGAATCTGCGGGTCACCAACAACGGTGCGCTGACGGTCAACCAGACGGTCAGCAACAGCACGGGCGGCAGCCTGACGCTGGCGGCCAGCGGCACGACGGCGACGGACGATCTGCTGGTGACGGTGGACGTGACCAACAGTGGCGGTAACGGTGCCGTGACGCTGGTGGCCGGTCACAACCTGACGCTCGGTGCGGGTGTCGACATCACCGCGACAGGCACCGGCTCAGTGACGCTGGGTGCGGGTGCGGCCTATGACCGCACGACGAGCCTGCCGATCAACGGCCACGCTCAAGGTTCGCTGACGATGAACGCCACGGCGACGGCGACGTCAGCGGACGGCAACCTGACGCTGACAGCCACCGAGCATGTGCAGCTCGCTCTGGTCAACGCCAACAGCAACAGCGACGGCACGCTCGGCAGCATCGTGGTGCGAGCGGACTTCGCTGGCGCGGGTGGCGGCCTCAGCGACGGTACGGGTGCGATCACCGAAGTGCTGGCGGGTGAAGGTGCGAACCTGATCGGTAATCTGGCGACAGTGTCGGCAGCCAGCGGCATCGGTGCCGCGGATGACATCGACACGAACCTGACGACACTGAACGTGGCGAACTCGACCAGCGGCGATGTGGTGCTGACCGAGATCGCCGGCGCGGGCGACAATGCTCTGATCGTCAGCGGCGCGGCCAACGTCACCGGCAACATCGACATCCGCACGACGGACGGCAACCTGACTCTGACCGGTGCAGCGTCGACCACGACGACCGGCACGCTCACGCTGGTCGCCGGTGACAGCGACAACGACGGTAACGGCGATCTGGCCATCAATGCCTCGATCACCACCGCGGCTGGTCAGGTGACTCTGACCTCAGCGGGCAACGATGTGACGTTCAATGCCGCAGGCGATGTGAACTCGACCAGCGGCACGGTGCAGGTCAACGCGGGCACGACCGGCGTGGGTCTGATCACTCAAGCCGATGGCGCGGTGATCAACGCGGGCAGCGGCACCATCGACATCAACGGTATCGGCAACGTGACGCTGGGCAGCGTGCAGACGACGAACGCCACGGGCGCGGCGGTGGACATCGTCTCGACGCAGGGCGCGATCCTGGACGGCGGCGACACCGACCGCGACATCATCGCCAACAGCGGCACCGTGACGCTGAATGCCGCGACCTCGATCGGCACCAGCTCCGGCACTGGTCAACTGGAAACACAGATCCTGACCCTCGACGCCACTGCCAACGCGGGCAGCATCTTCATCGCCGAGTTCGATGGCCTGACGCTCAACAGCGTGACGGCGACGGGCGCGACGAACGACGTGATCGTCAGCAGCACGACCGGCGACATCGCGGTCAACAGCGTGACGGCTCCGGACCTGATCCATCTGACGGCCAGTGCCGGCGGCATCGAGGAATCAGGAACCGACGCCGGTGCGGACCTGGTCGCCACCACGCTGGACCTGGACGCGACCGTGGGCATCGGCGACGACGCGCAGATCGAGTTCACTGCGACAACGATCACTGCGGACAGCACGGGCACGGGTGCGGTGAATCTGGCGAGCCTGGCCACGGGCGCCGTGACCGCCACCAGTCTGACGGCCGGCACGGGCAACATCACCTTCGATCAAACCGGCACACAGACGCTGCTGGTCACGAACGCCAGCGTGACGACGGGCGCCGGCGCGATCACGATCACCAACAACGCCGCGACGACGATCACCGCCGCCAGCACCACCAACGGCAACATCGACGTCACCACCACCAGCGGCAACCTGACGCTGACGACACTGACGGCCGGCGGCTCAGGCAACATCACGGCCAGCACGGTGACCAGCGGCAACATCACCGTGGATGTCCTCACCGCCGATGCCAGCACCGTCACCATCACCAGCGCCGGCACCATCAACGAAGCCGCCGCCGGTGACCCCGCCGCCGACATCAACGTCGGCTCCGGCACCATCGACCTCAACGCCGCCTCAGGCATCGGTAACACACTCGCCATCGAACTCACCGGCAAGTCAATCTCCGCAGACACCACAACCGGCGCCATCGACCTCAATTCCCTCGCTACCGCTGGTACCGGCGCGGTAACGGTCAGCAGCCTGAGCACGGACAACGGCGCGATCACCTTCGATCAAACCGGTTCGCAGACTCTGACAGTCACCAGCGCCACGATCACCGGCACCGGCAACCTGCTGGTCACCAACGACGCCGCCACAACGATCACCAGCGCCTCAACCAATGTAGGTGACGCGACCTTCACGGTGACGGGCGGCGCTCTCACTCTGACGAACGTCAGCACGACGGATGGTGACATCAGCGGAAGTGCCAGCGGTGGCTTGCTGACGGCCACGACACTCGTCGCAGGCGGAAACGGCCAGAACGTGACGCTGACTACGACCACCAGCGGCAACGTGCTGGTGGGTTCAATCACCGCAGACAGTGATTTAGTGACGATCAACAGCGTTGGAGCCATCAACGAAGATGCCACAGATGATGCGGCTGCGGACATCAGCGTCGGCACGGGCACTATTGACCTCAACGCGGGTACCGGCATTGGTAACTCTGCCGCGCTCGAACTGACAGGCCGCAGCATCAGTGCCGATACCACTACCGGCGTGATCGACCTCAACAGTCTGGCCACCGCGGAGACGGCGACGGTAACAGTCAGCAGCCTGAGCACCGCCGCCGGCAACGTGACTTTCGATCAAACGGGCGGCCAGGGGCTGAATGTCACCAGCGCCACCATCACCGGCGGCGCGGGCGATCTGGTGATTACCAATGATGCCACGACGACGATCACGACAGCCAGCACCAACAACGGTTCGATCAACGTCACGGCCACCGGCGGTGATCTCACGGCGACGACACTGACGGCGGGTGGCACGAGCAAGAACATCACGTTGACGACGCTCACCAGCGGCAACGTACTGGTGGGGTCGGTCACCGCCGACGCGGATCTGGTGACAATCAACAGCGTCGGTGCGATCAATGAATCGGGTGCCGACGCCGGCGCGGACATCAGCGTGGGCACCGGCACGATCGACCTCAACGCGGCCTCAGGCATCGGCAACACCTCGGCTCTGGAACTGACCGGCAAGAGCATCTCCGCCGACACCACCACCGGCGCTGTCGATCTCAACTCGCTGGCCACGGCAGGCACAGGTGCGGTGACGGTCAGCAGCCTGAGCACTAGCGACGGCGCGATCACCTTCGATCAGACCGGTTCGCAGACCCTGACGGTAACCAGCGCCACCATCACGGGCACCGGCAACCTGATCGTCACTAACGACGCTGCCACAATCATCACCAGCGCCTCGACCAACGTGGGTGACGCCACCTTCACGGTGACCGGCGGCGCGTTGACGCTGACCAATGTCAGCACGACGGATGGCGACATCAATGGAAGTGCCAGCGGTGGCTTGCTGACGGCCACGACGCTCGTCGCGGGCGGCACTGGCCAGAACGTGACGCTGACGACAACCACCAGCGGCAACGTGCTGGTGGGTTCGATCACTGCCGACAGCGACCTGGTGACCATCACCAGCGTCGGAGCCATCAACGAAGATGCCAGCGCGGACGCGGCTGCGGACATTGACGTCGGCACAGGCACCATCGACCTCAATGCGGCCAGCGGCATCGGTAACACGGCGGCACTGGAACTAACCGGCAAGAGCATCAGCGCGGACACCACAACCGGCGCGATTGACCTCAACAGCCTTGCGACGGCAGGCACGGGAGCAGTGACGGTCTCGTCGCTGAGCACCAACAACGGCGCTGTCACCTTCGATCAGACCGGTTCACAAACTCTGACGGTCACGACCGCGACGATCAGTGGCACTGGCAACTTGATCGTCACGAACGACGCGGCCACGACGATCACCAACGCCACGACCAACGTGGGCGATGCCTCGTTCATTGTAACGGGCGGTGCGTTGACACTGACTAACGTCGCCACGACGGACGGCGACATCACCGCCAACGTCACCAGCAGCGATCTCACCGCAACCACTCTGGTGGCAGGCGGTACCGGCCAGAACGTGACGCTGACAACAACCACCAGCGGCAACGTACTGGTCGGTTCGATCACCGCTGCGAGCGATCTGGTGACGATCACCAGCGTTGGATCGATCAACGAAGATGCCAGTGCGGACGCGGGTGCGGATATCAATGTTGGTTCTGGTACCATCGACCTCAACGCCGCTTCAGGCATCGGTAACACTTCGGCTCTCGAGCTGACCGGCAAGTCGATCAGCGCTGACACTACCACCGGCGCGGTCGATCTCAACTCCCTCGCCACCGCAGGCACCGGCGCGGTGACGGTCTCGTCCCTGAGCACCAGCAACGGCAACGTGACCTTCGATCAGACTGGCTCGCAGGCACTGGGCGTGACCAGCGCCACCATCAGCGGCACCGGCAACCTGCTGGTCACCAACGATGCCGCCACGACCATCACCAGCGCCTCGACCAACGTGGGCGATGCCACTTTCACGGTGACCGGCGGCGCACTCACCTTGACCAACGTCAGCACAACCGACGGCGACATCAGCGGTAGCACCAGCGGTGGCTTGCTGACAGCCACGACACTGGTCGCAGGTGGTACCGGCCAGAACGTGACGCTGACGACAACCACCAGCGGCAACGTGCTGGTGGGTTCGATCACCGCCGACAGCGACCTGGTGACGATTACCAGTGTCGGCGCGATCAACGAAGATGCCAGTGCGGATGCGGCTGCAGATATCAATGTTGGTTCCGGCACCATCGACCTCAACGCGGCCACTGGCATCGGTAACACGGCGGCCTTGGAACTGACCGGCAAGTCCTTGAGCGCGGATACCACGACGGGCGCCATCGACCTTAATAGCCTCGCGACGACAGGCACGGGTGCGGTGACGGTCTCGTCGTTGAGCACCAACAACGGCGCAGTCACGTTCGATCAAACCGGTTCCCAAACTCTGACGGTCACCAGTGCCACGATCAGCGGCACCGGCAACCTGATCGTCACGAACGATGCCGCGACGACCATCACCAGCGCCTCGACCAACGTGGGCGACGCAACCTTCACCGTGACGGGCGGCGCGTTGACACTGACTAACGTCGCCACGACGGACGGTGACATCGCCGCCAACGTCACCAATGGCGACCTGACCGCGACCGCGCTGGTGGCAGGCGGCACGGGCCAGAACGTGACACTTACCACAACCACTAGCGGCAACGTGCTAGTCGGTTCAATCACCGCCGCCAGCGACCTGGTGACGATCACTAGTGTCGGCTCGATCAACGAAGATGCCAGTGCGGACGCTGGTGCGGACATCAATGTTGGTTCCGGCACCATCGACCTCAACGCGGCATCAGGAATCGGCAACTCTGCAGCGCTCGAACTGACCGGCAAGAGCATCTCCGCCGATACCACAACCGGCGCGATCGACCTGAACTCTCTCGCTACAGCCGGTACCGGTGCGGTGACGGTTAGCAGCCTGAGCACTGCCACCGGCAACGTCACCTTCGATCAAACCGGTTCGCAAACGCTGACGGTGACCAGCGCCACCATCACTTCAGGCGCCGGCAATCTTGTCGTGACCAATGACGCTGCGACGACCATCACCACCGCCACCACCAACGACGGCAACATCGACGTGACCACGACGGGTGGTAACCTGACGCTGACCACGCTGACAGCGGGTGGCACTGGCAACATCACGGCCAGCACTGTGACCAGCGGTGACATCACCGTTGCGATCCTGACGGCCGACGCCAGCACGGTGACGATTACCAGCGTCGGAGCCATTAACGAGTCTGCCAGTGCCGATGCCGGCGCGGATATTAACGTGGGTTCCGGCACCATCGACCTCAACGCCGCTGCTGGCATCGGTAACACGAGTGCCCTCGAACTGACGGGCAAGTCGATCAGCGCCGACACAACTACGGGCGCTGTCGATCTCAACTCACTCGCCACGGCGGGCACGGGCGCAGTGACGGTCAGCAGCCTCAGCACGGCGACTGGCAGCATCACTTTCGACCAGACCGGATCCCAAACCCTGACGGTTGTCAGTGCAACGATCAGTGGCGCCGGCAATCTGGTTGTCACGAATGACGCCGCGACGACGATTACATCGGCCAGTACCAACGACGGTTCGGTTAACGTCACCTCGACCGGCGGCAATCTGACGGCAACTTCGCTGACGGCGGGCGGCACCAGCAGGAACCTGACGCTGACCACGGTGACCAGCGGCAACGTGCTGGTGGACTCGATTATCGCCGACGGCGATCTGATCACGATTACCAGTGCCGGTGCCGTCAACGAAGTGGGCGCTGGCGATGCCAGCACGGATATCAACGCGGGCAGCGGGACCATTGATCTGAACGCTGCGACCGGGATTGGAACGGTCAGCTCGATTGAACTCGTGGCGACCAGCATCAGTGCGGACAATTCAGGCTCGGGTAAAGTTGATATCAATAATAACTCGGCAGCCGCGACGACCATCACGACGCTCAGCACCGTCGGGTCCGATATCTCGTTCACTCAGGATGGCGGCGGCGATCTTTCGATCACTGGCGCGGTGACCAGCGGCAACGGCGGCACCAATGGCGGCAACATCACGATTGTGTCCACTGCTAACCTGACAGTCGCCGCGACGGGCAGCGTCAATTCGACGGCGGGAACGGGCGGCAGCGTCACGTTCACGAACATGACTTTGCTGGGAACGATCACCGTTGGCACTGGCAACATCGTGCTGCAGGGTAACGGTCAAGACGTGATCATCGGCACGACTCTGTCATCGACGACCACCTCCATCATCCAGGCTCGTCGTGATGTCATCATCAGCGCTCTCGTCACGACGACGACCGGCACAGCGGACATCATGTTGAATGCCGACATCGACAACGATGGCGTCGGTGGCGTGTGGATTCAGGCGGCTGGCCAGGTTGTGGCTGGTCGAGATACCACCGCCACTGGCTCCGATGTGTTTAACACCGCCGGAGTAGTTGAAAGCATCAACTTGGTTGCGGATGGCACCAATCAGCAGATCATGGCCAACCGCAATATATCGCTGACCAGCCGGGCTGCCGCGCCAGCCGATGCGGACATCGTACTGGATGGTCGAATCACGGCGACTACGGGCAGTATCGCTGCTGATGCCGCCAACCGGATCCTGCTGGGTGCCAACGAAAATGCTGGCACGAGCATCACCTATTCCGACGCCGTCGTGCTGACCAACAGCGTGACGCTGACGGCCGGAACCAACGTGACGTTCCAGTCCACACTAAATGATGATGGAGCAGTCACAACGTCTGACCTGACTGTGAACGCCTCTGGAGTCACACGCTTCAACGGGACTGTGGGAACATCGCAAGCCATCGACAGCCTGACGACCAACGCGGCGGGTTCGACCGAACTGGAAGGCAACGTCACCACCAAGAATGCGGTGACGTTCAACGATTCGGTGCTGCTGACAAACGATGTGATTGTCACCAGCAATACTTCGTCGGTGACCTTCAATGCCGCCATTGATAGCTCGACCGGTGAAACCAACTCGCTGACCGTGACAGCGACCAACGGTCAGGTGGTCTTTGACGGCAACATCGGCGCGGGCTCGTCGGGAGATCAGTCACTCGGAGGTCTGGTGGTAACTGGCGCTGTGGGAGTCACCTTCGGCAACAACGATGGCGTGGCTCAGATCCGTTCCAGCGGCAGCATCAATATCGGTAGCACGACTACGATTGGAGCCAGCGGCATCATACTCGACGGTAAGGCGTCGACACTCAGCATCACCACGACTGGCAACAGTGTGCGTTTCAATGGTGCGGTAACACTCAACACCGACACATCGATTGATACCGACTCAACTGACAATAATACGCAGGGTGGCAGTATCACCTTCACGAACGACGCCCCGATCAATAGCCAAACGGCTGAAAATAACGATCTCACGCTGGATGCGGGCACGGGCAGCGTCTTCTTCAATGAGGACCTGGGCGGCATGCGTGCCTTGGGTGCGCTGACGATTTCAGAAGCCGATGGTGGAGTCACCTTCGGTGGCGCGAACTCGGAAACACCAGGCACAGGTGGTAGCGGTCCGGTCAATGTCATTAATACCAACGAAGCGATTGATATCGGCGTTGGCGTGAATGGCATCAACGGCACGGGCATCATTCTGAACGGCAACAGCGGTGGTTTAACCATCACCACAACTGGTGATTCGGTACGCCTCAACGGCGCGACGGTGCTCAGCAGCAATGTGACTATTAACTCAACCGGCGGCTTCGTGCAGTTAAATGGTTCGACCACCTTCAACGGCGAAGGCAACGACCTCACGATCAACTCGGCCAACGGCAATGTGGAACTCAACGGCACCATCAATGCCAACGCCACGACTGCCCGTGGCGAGGACATCATTATCACGGCTGGTGCGGGTAATGTGGCGTTGGGTCGGAGTGGGATGAGTGACACGCTGGGAGCGAGTGGGACGGGTCGGTTGGGGGATGTGCGGGTGGTGAGTGCGGGGAACATGGACATCTACGCGGCGGTGACTGCGGGGCGGTTGCAGCAGAGTGCAGGGTCGGGGACGACGACGTTGCACGGGGCGCTGGATCTGGACAATGGCGCGGCGGGAGACGTGCTGGATATTGATAACACGAAGAATGTCACGTTCGCAGACGGGGCCAGCACGACGACGGCCAACGGCGGCAACGTCAACATCGACGGCACCGGCACGGGGAACCTGACCATCGGCAGTGTGACCTTCACGCTGGCGGGCAGCTTCAGCGAGAGTGACTTCGTGCAGGTCAAGCTGGCGGGGGCGATCACGGCCACGGCCACCAGCTTTACGTTCAGCGATCCGACGGTGCTGGCAGCGGACGTGTCGCTGACGGCGGGGACGGTGACCTTCAACGGCACGGTGGACGCCACCAACGCCGGCCAGGAATCGCTCACCATCAACGGCAACGCGGTGTTCGCCAACACGGTCAGCGGCACCAAGGCGCTCGAGTTCCTGACGGTGACCGGCACGACCTCGCTGAATACGGCGACGTTGTCAGCGGCGGGTGATGTGACGCTGCAGGGCGCGGTGACCTTGCTGCAGAACACGACGATCAACGCTCAGGACATTACGTTCGGTTCGACGCTGGATTCCTCCAGCGGCAATACGTTCTCGCTGACGGCGAATTCATCGGGTGCGGGCGTGACGACCTTCGGCGGGATCGTGGGCGGCACGGACAAGTTGAGCTTCATCACCACGAACGCGGACGGTCGTACGGACATCGCGGCCAATGTGAACGTGTCGTCGGCCACAGCCACGACGTTCAACGATGCGGTACTGCTGACGGGCGATGTGGTCATCGCTCAAGCGGGCACCGGCAACGTCGTGTTCGCCAGCACGGTGGATGGGAACGTCGGCACGGGCCGGGCACTCACGATCAACACGACAACCGGTGAAACGGTCTTCAACGGCAACGTCGGTAACGATGCGCTGGGTGCGGTCTCGAACGACAACGGTCTGGCGTCGATCACGACCAACAGCACGGGCCTGACGCGCATCAACGCGGCTGTGATCCGCACGAGTGGCGATCAGACCTACAACGATCAGGTGCTGATCGACACCAGCACGACGCTGTCGGCCAACGATACGACGTTCGCCAGCACGGTGAACTCGGCGACGGGTGAAACGAACGCGCTGACGATCAATTCGTCGGGCAGTGGTGTGACGACGTTCAATGACACCATCGGTGCGACGAACCGCTTGAGCTCACTGACGACGAACGCCGACGGCTCGACGGTGATCAACACGCCGACGCTGAACGTGAACGGCTCGGCCGAAACCTTCCTGGCCGACAACGTGACGTTCTCTTCCCCAACGCTGACGATCAGCCAGACGGGTTCGGGCAACGTCCACTTCGGCGGCACGCTCAACAGCGACGCCAGCCAGACCCGGAATTTAGTGCTCACGCTGACGACGGGCACGGCGGACTTCGACGGCGCGGTCGGCGGCACGGACAAGCTGGCGAATCTCACCGTCACCAATGCCGGCACGGCCAACTTCGACAGTTCTTTAGCCGTGACGACGAACATCTCGCTGACCGCCGATGAAGTGAATTTCAATGGCGGCGCGAACACGGTCTCGACGAGTGGTGCCGGCACGCTGTTGATCGCTCCGACCACGGCCGGTCGCAATATCAACATCGGCAACGCGGCGGATGCGGGGGCCTCGACGCTGGACCTGATCGACGCGGACGTGGACGCGCTGGCCAACGGCTTCAGCGAGATCACGATCGGCCGCACGGCGGATGGCACGGGCACCATCACGGTGAATTCGTCGGTCTTTAAAGACGACCTGCGACTGGTGGATGGCGCGTTGAGCTTCAACGGTCTGGACAACACCGGCAGTCGCGTGGTGGCCATCGCCCGCACGGGCGCGATCACCGACGGCGGCGCAGGTACGGACATCACGGCGACGAGCCTGCGACTGGATGCCATCACGGGCATCGGCTCAACGGACGGCCTCGATACGGCAGTCTCGACAGTCACGGCTCGCAACACGACGAGCGGCCTGCTGGACATCGACAACACGCTGGCTTCCGGCCTGACAATCGGCACGGTGGATGGCCAGAGCGGCGTCACGCTGACGGGTGGCGCGGCGGCGAATCTGCGGGTCACCAACAACGGTGCGCTGACGGTCAACCAGACGGTCAGCAACAGCACGGGCGGCAGCCTGACGCTGGCGGCCAGCGGCACGACGGCGACGGACGATCTGCTGGTGACGGTGGACGTGACCAACAGTGGCGGTAACGGTGCCGTGACGCTGGTGGCCGGTCACAACCTGACGCTCGGTGCGGGTGTCGACATCACCGCGACAGGCACCGGCTCAGTGACGCTGGGTGCGGGTGCGGCCTATGACCGCACGACGAGCCTGCCGATCAACGGCCACGCTCAAGGTTCGCTGACGATGAACGCCACGGCGACGGCGACGTCAGCGGACGGCAACCTGACGCTGACAGCCACCGAGCATGTGCAGCTCGCTCTGGTCAACGCCAACAGCAACAGCGACGGCACGCTCGGCAGCATCGTGGTGCGAGCGGACTTCGCTGGCGCGGGTGGCGGCCTCAGCGACGGTACGGGTGCGATCACCGAAGTGCTGGCGGGTGAAGGTGCGAACCTGATCGGTAATCTGGCGACAGTGTCGGCAGCCAGCGGCATCGGTGCCGCGGATGACATCGACACGAACCTGACGACACTGAACGTGGCGAACTCGACCAGCGGCGATGTGGTGCTGACCGAGATCGCCGGCGCGGGCGACAATGCTCTGATCGTCAGCGGCGCGGCCAACGTCACCGGCAACATCGACATCCGCACGACGGACGGCAACCTGACTCTGACCGGTGCAGCGTCGACCACGACGACCGGCACGCTCACGCTGGTCGCCGGTGACAGCGACAACGACGGTAACGGCGATCTGGCCATCAATGCCTCGATCACCACCGCGGCTGGTCAGGTGACTCTGACCTCAGCGGGCAACGATGTGACGTTCAATGCCGCAGGCGATGTGAACTCGACCAGCGGCACGGTGCAGGTCAACGCGGGCACGACCGGCGTGGGTCTGATCACTCAAGCCGATGGCGCGGTGATCAACGCGGGCAGCGGCACCATCGACATCAACGGTATCGGCAACGTGACGCTGGGCAGCGTGCAGACGACGAACGCCACGGGCGCGGCGGTGGACATCGTCTCGACGCAGGGCGCGATCCTGGACGGCGGCGACACCGACCGCGACATCATCGCCAACAGCGGCACCGTGACGCTGAATGCCGCGACCTCGATCGGCACCAGCTCCGGCACTGGTCAACTGGAAACACAGATCCTGACCCTCGACGCCACTGCCAACGCGGGCAGCATCTTCATCGCCGAGTTCGATGGCCTGACGCTCAACAGCGTGACGGCGACGGGCGCGACGAACGACGTGATCGTCAGCAGCACGACCGGCGACATCGCGGTCAACAGCGTGACGGCTCCGGACCTGATCCATCTGACGGCCAGTGCCGGCGGCATCGAGGAATCAGGAACCGACGCCGGTGCGGACCTGGTCGCCACCACGCTGGACCTGGACGCGACCGTGGGCATCGGCGACGACGCGCAGATCGAGTTCACTGCGACAACGATCACTGCGGACAGCACGGGCACGGGTGCGGTGAATCTGGCGAGCCTGGCCACGGGCGCCGTGACCGCCACCAGTCTGACGGCCGGCACGGGCAACATCACCTTCGATCAAACCGGCACACAGACGCTGCTGGTCAC
>JAKFWA010000002.1:37097-165158 GCA_021732995.1 Planctomycetaceae bacterium
ACAGCACGGGCACGGGTGCGGTGAATCTGGCGAGCCTGGCCACGGGCGCCGTGACCGCCACCAGTCTGACGGCCGGCACGGGCAACATCACCTTCGATCAAACCGGCACACAGACGCTGCTGGTCACCAACGCCAGCGTGACGACGGGCGCCGGCGCGATCACGATCACCAACAACGCGGCGACGACGATCACCGCCGCCAGTACCACCAACGGCAACATCGACGTCACCACCACCAGCGGCAACCTGACGCTGACGACGCTGACGGCCGGCGGCTCAGGCAACATCACGGCCAGCACGGTGACCAGCGGCAACATCACCGTCGATGTCCTCACCGCCGATGCCAGCACCGTCACCATCACCAGCGCCGGCACCATCAACGAAGCCGCCGCCGGTGACGCCGCCGCCGACATCAACGTCGGTTCCGGCACCATCGACCTCAATGCCGCTTCAGGCATCGGCAACACACTCGCCATCGAACTCACCGGCAAGTCAATCTCCGCTGACACCACAACCGGCGCCATCGACCTCAACTCACTCGCTACCGCTGGCACAGGTACTGTGACGGTCAGCAGCCTGACGACTTCGGTGGGAACGATTCGGTTGGATCAGACCGGCAACGAAGCGCTGACGATTTCATCTGCAACGACGACCAACGGGTCAATTGATTTCACCAATACCGGCGACGCGACAACCGACCGATTGATTCTGGCGAACATCGTGGCGGGCGGTAGTAGCAACGTGACTGCGACAACCTTCACGAGTGGTAACATCTTCGTAGGCTCGATCACGGCGGACGCAAACAGCGTCACGCTGACGAGTGCCAGTTCGATCAATGACGAAGCTGTTGATGCAACCAACGACATCAACGTCGGCAGCGGAACTGTCACTCTGAGTGCCATCACGGGTATCGGCAACACGGCCGATCTGGAGTTCACGGCCTCGTCGATCAGCGCGGTCACAACCAACGGGAACATTGACCTCAACAGCCAGGCCGGCGCGGCAACAGGTTCTGTCACCGCGACGAACCTGCAAACGGGGACGGGTTCGATCAGCCTCGATCAGACCGGCAACGAAGCCTTGATCGTTACCAGTGCCACCACGGGCAATGGTTCCATCTCCGTGACCAACGTTGGTAATGCGGCGGCGGATTCGCTGACGTTGAACACCATCGTCGCGGGCGGGTCGGGCAGTATCACCGCGACCACAACGACTCGCGGCGACATTCTGATTCAGAGCCTCACCGCTGATGCCAATACCATCACAGTGACTTCGGCTGATGCCATCAATGAATTCTCGGCGGCGGATGCTGGAGTGGATATCAACGTCGGCAGCGGCACGATTGACCTCAATGCCGTCACGGGAATCGGTAATACGTCCGCGGTTGAACTGAGTGGCAAGAGCATCAGCGCTGACACGACCAGCGGAGCGATTGACCTCAACAACGTGGCGAACGCTTCTACTGGCAGCGTGACGGTCAGCAGCCTCAGCACCGCCGCTGGTAACGTGACGTTCGACCAGACGGGTTCGCAGAGCCTGACGGTGACTAGTGCGACGATCGTCAACGGCGTGGGCGATCTGCTCATCACCAACGACGCGGCAACGATCATCACGACCGCCAGTACGAATGATGGCGATATCACCGCGACGATCACCGGCGGCAACCTGACGCTGACGACTCTGACGGCGGGTGGTTCGGGTGATATCACGGCCAGTACGCTGACGAGCGGCAGTATTGATCTCGACTCGCTCACGGCGGATGCCAACACGGTCATGCTGACCAGTGCTGGTTCCATCAACGAAATGGGAGCGGACGGGGCGGCGGATATCGTCGTCGGCAGCGGGACGATTGATCTCAATGCGGCGAGCGGCATCGGCAACACGTCGGCAATCGAACTCACCGGCAAGCTGATCAGCGCCGATACGACGACCGGAGCGATCGACCTCAACAGCTTCTCAACGGCTGGCACGGGTGCGGTGACGGTGAGCAGCCTCAGCACTGCGGCCGGCAATGTTCGGTTCGATCAGGCGGGCGGCCAGACTCTGACGGTCACCAGCGCCACGATCACCGGCGGCGCCGGCAACCTGATCGTGACCAACGACAACGCTACGACCATCACGACGGCCAGCACCAACAGCGGCAGCATCACGGTCATCGCGAGCGGCGGGAATCTGACCCTGAACTCGCTCACCGCAGGCGGTCCGGGCAACATCAGCGGTACGACTCTCACCAGTGGTAACATCCTGGTTGGTTCGCTGACGGCGGACGCGAACACGGTCACCCTGACATCCGTCGGCGCGATCAATGATGACGCTGCTGACACGCTCGCGGACATCACGGTCGGTAGCGGTTCGATTGATCTCAACGCGGTGACGGGCATCGGCAACACAGCCGCTCTGGAACTCAGCGGTACCACGATCAGCGCAGATAACTCAACAGCCGGAAACGTGCAGCTCAGCAACTTCTCTGCGGCTGATGTGACGGTGACTTCGCTGACGACGGTGGGCTCAAACATCACCTTCGATCAGACGGGCGGCGGTGATTTGACGCTGACGGGAGCCGTCACGAGCGGTAGTGGAATCGTTAACGGCGGCGACATCCTGATCACCTCGACCGGTGCTCTGACAGCGGTCAACACGGCGTCCATCAGCACGGCTGGCGGAACTGGCGGCACGCTGACTGTCCATGAAACGATTCTGGATGGTCCAAATTTCCTGGTTGGTGCGGGCGATATCACTCTGCGAGGCGACAGCGGCGACACGATCATCCGATCGGATGTCTCCACGGCGACAACGATCACGCTCACGGCGGATCGTGACGTCATCATCGGAGCCCAAATCGCGACCTCAGCCGCTGATGCTGACATCATCATCCGTGCTGACGAAGACAACGACGGTTCAGGCGGATTGCTGGTCGAGGCCATCGGTCAGATCAACTCCGGTCGCGACGTGATTGCGGCGGGTTCTGACGTCTCGTCAACGACGACTCTGGTGGATGCGATCAATGTGGCGGCGGATGCTACCGCTGATCAGATTGTGGCTGCTCGCGATGTCACGCTGACGACTCAAGCTGCGGCGCCAGTTACAGCCGACGTCCTGCTGGGCGGTGCGGTGACCGCAACGACAGGCACGATTGATGTCACGGCCAAGGACACCATTCAGGTCAACGATGACATCACCGCGGGCACCGACGTTGAACTGAACTCAGCCGTCATCCTGACCAACAGCGTGACGGTCACTGCAGGCGGCAATGCGACCTTCCAAGGCTCCATCAACGACGACGGCAGTTCGGGAACGACATCGAACCTGACGGCCAACGTTGCGGGAGTCACCCGCTTCAACGGGGCGATTGGCAATTCTGCGGCGATCGACAGTCTGACCACCGATGCGAGCGGCTCAACGCAGCTCGAAGGGAACATCACGACCAGCAAGGGCGGATCGACCTTCAACGACGCGGTACTGCTGACGAACTCGGTCGTTGTCACGGACCAGAGCACAACCGGCATTACCTTCAACAGCACTGTCGACAGCGAAGCCACTGAGTTCCGCGACCTGACATTGACGACTACTCAAGGCAAAGTGGTCTTTGATGGCGATCTCGGTGCGGGCAACAGCGGGGGTAATCAATCGCTGGGCAAGCTGGTGGTTACGGACGCGACCAACGTCACCTTCGGCAACAACGACGGCGTGCAGACGATACGGACGAACGACCTGATCGATCTCGGCCGCAACTCGACGATCGGCTCCGGCATCATTATCGATGGCGTGGCGAATCCGACCGTCATCACGACGACCAACGACAATGTCCGCTTCAACGGGGCCGTGACTTTGAACACGGACCTGCGAATCGACACCGGCGCAGGTGCTGGCGATATCACCTTCACCAACGATGCTTCGATCAACAGTCAGTCCGGCGAGACCAACGATCTGGTGCTGAATGCCGGCACCGGCAAGGTGAGCTTCAACGAGGATCTTGGTGCTGCTCAACAGCTCGGCTTGCTGACCATCGAAAATGCTCAGCAGGTGGTGTTTGGTGGAGCTGACACCGAAACGCCGGGCAGTGGCTCGACCGGTCCGGTGAACTCCGTTCGCACGAATGACGCGATCAACATCGGGTCACAGTCGGTGATTACCGGGGGCATTGTGCTGAACGGTGGAGCGACGCCGCTGGTGATGACGACGACCAATGACAACGTGCGATTGAACGGAGCGGTAACACTGGGCTCTGATACCCGAATTGATACGGGAGAAGGCTTTGGTGATATCACCTTCACCAACGATACGCCGATTAACAGCCAGACGGGTGAAACGAACGATCTGGTCCTGAATGCTGGCCTGGGCGATGTGCTGTTCAATGAAGACATTGGAGCCACTCAGCGCATCGGATCATTGATTGTTGAGAACGCTGATCAGGTCATCTTCGGAGAGACGAACACGGAAACAATCGGCGCCGGCACGACCGGGCCGGTGAATGTCGTCAACACCAACGAGGCGATTGATCTCGGTTCGCAGTCAGTCATCACTAAGGGAGTGCTGCTCAACGGTGGCACGACTTCGCTGATCATCAGCACGACGGGTGATTCAGTGCGGCTCAACGGCCAAGTGTCGCTGCAAACCGATGTGATCATCGATACGAATTCGAACGGCGCCGAAGGTGGCGCGATCGTCTTCACGAACGATGCTCCGATCGACAGTGACATCGGCGAGTTGAATGATCTCACACTGGATGCGGGAACGGCCAGCATCACCTTCAACGAGAATCTGGGTGCGGGCCAGGCTCTGGGGGCACTGACCGTTCAGCGAGCGGACGCCGGAGTGACCTTCGGCGGTGCTGATACCGAAACAGTTGGCACTGGCGGCAGTGGCCCGGTCAATGTCATCAATACGACGGAAGCCATCGACATCGGCTCCGGCAGCAATGTGATTGGCGGAACGGGCATCGTGCTGAACGGTGGTGCTTCGCCGTTCTTCATCAACACGACGGGCGATGCGGTTCGTTTCAACGGCGCGGTGACGCTCGGCACAAACCTGGTCCTCGACACTGACTCCACTGACAACAACACGCAGGGCGGATCGCTCACGTTCACGAACGACGCGCCGCTCAACAGCCAGGCTGGCGAGCACAACAATCTGGTTCTGGATGTTGGTACTGCCAGCGTGACCTTCAACGAGAACATCGGCGAGACCACGTCGATCGGCGCGATGACAATTAATGAAGCTGATGCCGGCGTGATCTTCGGCGGTGCGGATGCCGAAACGGCGGGCACCGGCGGCAGTGGTCCGGTCAATATTGTGAACACCGATCGCGCGGTCGATCTAGGTGTCGGTACCAACTTCATCGGCGGCGCTGGCATCGTGTTCAACGGAGGGGCTGGATCGCTCGTATTGACCACGACGGGTGATGATCTCCGCCTGAATGGTGCGATTACTCTGCGAAGCCATACAGTGCTGTCGACTGGTGCGACCGTCGGCGGCAATGTGACCTTCACCAACGACACGCCGATTGATAGCCAGGCTGGCGAACTGAATGACCTCACCATTACAGCCGGTCTGGGTGCTGTGATGTTCAATGAGGATCTCGGTGCGAATCAGAACCTGGGTAAGGTGACTATCACCCGAGCCGATGCCGGCGTGACCTTCGGTCAGGCTGACACGGAAGTTGTCGGCAGTGGCACGATCGGGCCGGTGGATGTCATCCGAGCCAACAATGGCTTGATTGTCGGCAGCACTAATCCGATTACGGGCGGCATCATTCTGGATCCATCGGGTAGCAACCTGATGCTGATCTCGTCCGGCGGCGATATCCGCTTTAACGGCGAGGTGGATCTGCGAGCCACCAATGTCGAGATCAGCACCGACGCGAATCTGGTGGGCGACATTGTCTTTGAGAACGGTCTGACACCGCAGGGCAATGAGATCACCGACCTCAAGCTGACCAGCGGTCTCGGCGATGTGATTATCAACGGCCAGCTTGGCACGACGACCAACAGGTTCGACGACATCCTGATCACCGTTGCGCGGGACGTCATCATCAAGGGCGCGGTGGAGACCACAACCTTCAAGCAGGAAGCCGGTACCGGCGAGACCCGGTTCGAAAGCACGCTGCGCACAAACGACGCGACCGCTGCCGGAATTGATATCAATACCGGCAAGATCACTTTCCTCGACGACGTGACGACCACCGGCGATGGACGCGTCTTCCTGACGAATTCCGACACGCTGACGATTGGTGCGAATGCACCGTTCTCTGCGAATGGCACGTTCATTCAGGACGGCAAGGGCGCGGTCGTGATTCAGTCGAACCTGACCACGACGAACGACCTGATCCAGTTCTCGCCAACCAATGATAACTCGGAAGATCTCAACGCCGCGGCTTCGATCACTCTGGCCGATGGCACGCAGATCAACACTCAAGGCACAGCCGCTATTCGCATGAAGGCGGTCGGCAATATCGCTCTGAGCCAACTGCTCACCAGCAGCGTGTCGGGCACGGTTTCGGTGCAATCGGTCAGCGGCGCGATCAGCGACAACACCGCAGGCGAGTCGATGAACGTCGTGGCTCAAACGGTTGCCCTGCGAGCCGCGATGGGTATCGGCGATGACGCCAGCGCGATTGATCCGGCTCTGGCCGCGAACAACAGTAACCTGCCATCGGCCGCTAGCCCGAATGTTCCGAACGCGGACATCGACATTCAGGTCAGCACTGTGGCAGGCAGGAATAAGTCCTCGGGCGACGTCATTCTGTCGAACAGCACTGGCAAGCTGCTGACGATCGGCACGGTGGATGGAGTCAGCGGTCTGACCAATACGGACGACACACCAGGCGCGAAGTTTGAAACTCTGAGCGGCGGTGTCTTGTGGGTCACCAACCAGAGCCCGATCAGCGTCAGCAGTTCGGGGACACCGAATGCCAATGAAGGCGTCTTCAACTCGGCAGGTGGCAGCATCATTCTGACGGCTGCGGGCGGCGCGACGTCGAAGGATGCCACGGTCAACACGGGTGATGACATCGGAGTCTTCGCTCCTGTCGCAGCGACTCGCGGCACCGGCAGCGTGCTGTTGAATGCGGGTGATGACCTCACGCTGCGGGCTCAAGTCCTGACGGCGGTGAATCCGTTCTCAACCAGCTTGCCGACGCGTGCCGGCAACGTCGACCTGAATGCGGGCGATGTGCTCACCATCACACGCGGCACCGCGACGTTCGATATTCAGACCGGTACCTATGTGATTGATGGAACAACACCAATCGACGGCAGTCTGACCGCGACTGACGTGCAGACTAATCGCCAGATTCGGTACTCGCAGGCGGGAGCACCGGTTCTGCAGAACGCACCAATGCTGGCGACGAACGTGGTGCTCAATGGCACGACGGGCAGCACAACGCTGGCACAGAATTCGGGCGTGGTGTCAGGTCAGGATCAGACCATTACGTTCACCGGCGGTACAACAGTGACGATCCCAGGTCTGACGCCGCTGCTGATTCCGCAGACGTTCGTCGGACCGCAGATCTCATCCAAGGGTTTCGCACAGATCTCGGGCAGCTTTGCTCGACCGGGCGAATACAACTTCCGCATCCTGGTGAGTTGGGGCGATGACACGTTCTCGTATCATCACCTGCTCGGCGACGGCGACGCGCTGCCCGCAGATCCGATTGGCGACATCGACGCGGACAACGTGCAGCCACTGGATGATCCGACGGGCATCACGACGGCTCGCCGCTTCTACTTCGAGCACTTCTACAACGCGAACAACCAGCCAGATCCAGAGAATCCGTCGGACCCGATCGAAATCCTCGTCTTCCTGCAAGGCGACCCGAACGTCGTCCAGGTCGACTCACAGGACAAGATCGTCGCGACCAGTCTCGATGGTTTGCTGAAGGACCCGGTGACGAACCAGCCTGAGGCGCCGAGCAACGAGTCGTTCCTCAACGGCAAGTCTCAGTTCCTGATCAGCGACCTGTTCGCGGACGCGCTGGATGACGCCAACCTCGGTATCGGCGGCACGGGTCTGGGAGCCCGCGTTGATACCATCCGCGCTTCGGATACGGCCAACCAGCAGGACTCCAGTATCCAGCCTCAGAACTTCAATCGGGAGGCTTTGCCGAATCCGTTCTTTGGCTTCGCAGGTACGCCTCCGTTGCCCGCGATCTTCGACTTCGAACTTGAGAACGTACTGAAGCAGATCGACCCGTTCTCGAACCTGGCGGCGACGATCGACGGGCAACCGAACACATCAACAACGAACCTGTTCGTAAAGGTACCGGGCACTGGTATCGATAAGGGCGCGTCAGCCATTCCGTTTGAGACCAAGGTTGATGTGCCGCAACTCGCCTTCCCGAGCATCTTCGGAGCGGGTGAGGTGCAGCAGTTCAACAACCAACCGCTCGAAGACAGCACCAATCAATTCGTCGATACGTCCAGTTCGGAACAGCAGGCAGGTGACGAACGCACGGTGATTCTGGAAGTGCTTGACCCGAATGGAAATCCACAGAAGGACGCCAAGGGGCGACCGATCGAGATCCCGTTGAAGGAAGACGTGCTCGACGACTTGCCGACACGCATCTATCGCAAGCTACCGGACGGCCGCTATCGCATCTACCTGCGTGAAGCCGGTGAGACTCGCAAGCGACTGATTCTGGAAGTCAACATTCGCGACGGTAAGCCCGCCGACGAAGCGTCCACGACACGCGATCGTCCGCCGACGCAGCAGAAGAAGCCGATGCCGCAGCCGAAGGATCCTCACGAAGAGGCTCGTCTGGAAGCTGCTCCGGTCGCAGAGCAAGCCGTCGCGCTGGCGGAATCTGCTCACGACGAAGCACAGCTGGCCGCTCAGCAGGTGACAGCGGATGAAGCCTGGGCTCGGTGGGAACATTCGCTGCACAAGCCCGCTCAGATCGAGATTCCGGCCGCGGAAGTTGACGATTCGACCGGCGATGCGCCTGATATCGCAGTCTCGAACGCGACGACGAACGCTGCCGGTCCGCTGCATCCCGCTGCGGCCAGCGCTTTGGCGGCGGTGGCTCTGCTCGCTCTGCAACGCAAGCACGGAGATTGGACGAACCGTGTGGATGACGTCATGACTCAATGGCAAAAAGATTCCAGGAAACCACGCTAACGATTCTCGGTCCCTTCCCTCCGTCAGTTCGACAACCAGCGTGATTCGCCCTTCCGGGCTGTCACGAGTAGTGCGACTCAGCCTGAAACTGAAATCAAGACTATGGCTACTCAACCACAATCCAATGGCCAGAACGCCGAACAAGAACTCGCCCGCTCGCTGAGCGAGTTGCCACCGAACGTGCTGGCGGGGCTCAAGGCGCTGCCGCCCGAGTTCCTTCAGACTCTGGGTCGGTTGTCGCCCGAGGCTCTGGACTCGTTGACACGCATTCCGATGGAACTGCTGACGCGGCTGAGCAAGTTGTCGCAGAGTTCGCTGGAGTGGCTGGGCAGCGCGGGCGCCAAGCTGGCAACGTTGCCGCCTGAATCGCTGGCGAAGTTCGCTCAACTGGCCAGCGACAAGCCGGATGCCATCAACCAGTTGAAGCGTCTGGACGCGGGCACGGTGCACGCCTTGATGGCCGTGCCGGGCAACGTCATGTCCAGCCTGGCCGACTTGCCCACGGATCTTCTGAAGCAACTACCCGAAGCTTTGAGCGGCAACAGCGAGACTCTCTCTGAAATCCCCGCAAACATTTCGGGCAGGGACGATTCAGACGATGGCTCGAAGGTTCAGGCCACTCTGGACGCGCTGCCTCCAGAATCCGTCAAGACACTCGCCGAACTGCCTCCTGAGGCAGTTCAGACACTCGCTCAACTCGACCCGACCGTGCTGTCGACACTGGCGTCGATTCCTGAAGACGTCATGGAGACCATTTCGGAACTGCCACCGGGTGCGCTGACAACAGTCTTCGATCTGCCCTTCGGCGAGATGAAAGAAATCGCCGCGTGCGACAAGCAGGTCATCAAGGAGATTGCGCGTCAGGCGGAACCAAGCCAGCCCAAGCCGGCACCGGTCGTACCCGCAAAAGTCTTCACCAACATCAACAAGGTCGACAAGAGCAGCAGCGGCAAGCGGCTGAAGGACATCATTTACGAAGCTCGTTCGATGCGCGAATTGAACGCTGCTCAGGACAGCTTCCGTGAAGAATTCGAACAGGATGCATCCGTTGATGACGGCGACAACCGCGCGACGGCTGCGGAGATCCCGCCGATCGCTGCGAAAGCCAGCAAGTCGAAAGATGCAGATCCAGAAGAAGATATTCGCGACACGGTGGTGCAGGAATCAGGCAACGACAACGTCAACGAAGACGGCAGCGACAAGACCATGCAGTCTGACGATTGGTCGGAAGGCTTGAGCGCGTTCGATGCCGAAAGCCCGCGCCGCGGTCGGCAGCGCTCGGAAACCGAGTCCGCGGACTTCAGTCACGGCATCGATCCGGAGGGTGTCAGCGACGACGATGACAGCTACGGCGGTACCGTGCAGTCAGACGAGATCCTGCCGAACGGTCAACTGAAGCGCGGTAAGAAAGATCGCGATGAAGACGAGGACAGCTACGGAGCCACCGTCCAATCCGACAGCTTTGAAGGCGTCGCGAAAGAGGACGAAGAGGATAGCTACGGGGCGACGATTCAATCAGACGGCAGCAGTATGGAGGCGGACGGTTTGAGTGCGTTCGATCGTTCTTCGGACAAGCCTCTTTCCGACGAAGACAGCTTCGGCGCGACCATTCAGAGCGACTCCTTCAGCGGCAAGCCCGATGAGGACGACAGCTACGGCGCTACCATTCAATCGGACTCCTTCGACGGCAGTCCCGATGGAGGCGCCAGCGCGACTCACGACGATGACAGCTACGGCGCAACCGTGCAGTCGGATTCGTTTGATGGAGCACCCAGCAGCGGGACCGAGGATGACAGCTTCGGTCAGACGATGGTCTCCGAAGAGTTTTCGTCACCCGGCGCGGACGACAGCTATTCGCAGACCGTGCAGTCGCACAGCGGCGACGCTGACGAAAGCTTCGCGCAGACATTGGCCTCGACCGGTGACCTCGACGACGACGTCAAACGCACGATGGCCAGTTGCTGGGGTGACGACGTCGAGCGCGAAGGCAACCCCGGCATGACGATGAAGGGCGGCGAACGTCGGACCGCTGCGCCACGAGCGAAATCCAACAAGCAGTCGCTGGTCATCACGACTCGTCAGCTCAGCACGAAGGCGGTGCCGGACTTCAACAAGGACAAGCGTCTGCCTGAACCGGCCGAGCCCGAATATGAACTCGTCAAGATCCTTGGCGAAGGCGGTATGGGTATTGTGTTCGAGGCGCGGCAGCGCGCCATCGACCGCGAAGTCGCCGTGAAAATGCTGAAGGCCAAGACGGCGAAGGATAAGGAGCAGCGCGCCAAGTTCCTGACCGAAGCCGTTGTGACCGGTGAACTCGATCACCCGAACATCGTGCCGATTTACGATGTGGGTGCGTTTGCGGACAGCGCCCTCTTCTACGCGATGAAGAAGGTGCAGGGCACCCCGTGGTTGAAGGTCGTCAAAGAGAAGTCGACGACCGAGAACCTCGAGATCCTGATGCGTACCGCTGACGCCGTCGCGTTTGCGCACGCTCGCGGCGTCATCCACCGCGACCTGAAGCCCGAGAACGTCATGCTCGGGTCGTTCGGTGAAGTGCTTGTGATGGACTGGGGCCTCGCGTATTCAACGAAGGACTTCCGCAAGTCGCAGAGCATCACGGAGAACACCAGCATGGGTGGTACTCCAGCCTACATGGCTCCCGAAATGGCGACCGGCCCGATCAATAAGGTAGGTCCGCACAGCGACGTGTACCTGCTGGCCGCGATGCTGTTTGAGATCGTGACTACCAAGCCTCCGCACGCTGGCAAGAACGCCATGAAGTGCCTGATGTCGGCTGCGCGGAATGAGATCCGCGAGCCCGATCCAGAAATCTCGCTAAAGAACGACCCGACAGGCGAACTGCTGGCGATTGCCCGCAAATCGATGTCGACTGACCCGAAGGATCGACATCGTTCAGTCATCGATTTCCAGGGGGCGATTCGCGAATACCAGTCGCACACCGAAAGCGTCACGCTGTCGGCTCGTGCTCGCGAGGATCTGAAGACCGCGCGCTCGACTGACAACTATCAGGACTATGCTCGTGCGGTGTTCGGCTTTGAAGAAGCCCACGAAATGTGGACTGCCAACAACACCGCCAAAGAAGGTGTTGTCGAAGCCAAGTTCGCGTACGCGCAGACGGCCAAGCGCAAGGGCGACCTCGATCTGGGTATGTCGCTGCTGGATGTTTCCATCCCGGCGCACAAGACGCTCTACGACGAGCTGCAATATGAAGTCAACGAACGCGAAGCCCGTAAAGCGGCCGTCGCGCGCTACAAGAAGATGGGTGTTGTTGCTGCCGTAGTTTTCATGGCTGTCCTCAGCGGTTCAGCCGTCTGGATCAATGCCGAGCGTAATGAGGCCATTGCTCAACGCGAAATTGCCAAAGAGCAGGAAGGCATTGCCAAGAAGAACGAAGCCGAAGCCAAGGAGAACTTCGCGGAGGCGAAACGTCAGGAAGGTATCGCTGTCGCCAACCTGGAAGAGGCTGACAAGCAGCGCAAGATTGCCGTTGCTAACGAGAAGGAAGCTCTCAAGCAGAAGGAAGAGGCCGACAAGCAGCGAATCGAAGCCGACAGTCAACGCATGATCGCGGTGAAGAACGAGCAGGAAGCGGTCAAGCAGAAGACCTTGGCGGAGACCAACTTCAAGGAAGCTGAAACTCAGCGTCTGAAGGCTCAGAAGAACTTCGAAGAAGCTGAGAAGCAGAAAACTCTGGCTCTGGCGAACGAAAAAGAAGCGAAGAAGCAGGAGACCCTCGCGAAGGAGAACGCGGTCATCGCGGAGAAGAATGCTGACGAGGCCAAGAAGAACGCGGAAGAAGCGAAGAAGCAGCAGGGCATCGCTGAGAAGAACGCCGAAGAGGCCCGTAAGCAGGAGAAGCTCGCCAAGAACAACGAAGTTGAGGCCAAGAAGCAGCAGGGCATCGCTGAGAAGAACGAAGCGGAAGCCAAGAAGCAGCAGATGATCGCTCAGACCAACGAGAAGAAGGCCATCGAGCAAGAAGGCATCGCGAAGAAGAATGCCGATGAAGCCCTCAAGCAAAAGAACCTGGCTGACGCTCAACGCCTGATTGCCGAAGAGAAGCGGAAGGAAGCCGAGGCGGCGAAGGAAGCGGAAGAGTATCAGAGCTACATCGCCCGCATTGGTCTGGCTGACGCGCGTATTCGCGAGAATGCGTTCGACACCGCCATGCAGATTCTGAACGAGTGCCCCGAGCGTCTCCGCAACTGGGAGTGGGGTCGCTTGATGCACCTCTGCACGCTCAGCAAGGGCTCATTCGATAACGGTGCTCCGGTGGATGCGGTCGCTGTGGCTCCGGGCGGCGGACTGTTCGTGACGGGTGGCTGGAACGGCGAAGCGGTCGTCTGGGACAGCGTTTCAGGCAAGGCCGTCAAGCGTTTGAAGCATGAAGGTCTCTATGTGCACGCGGTAGCGTACTCACCGGACGGCAAGTGGATTGCAACCGGCAGCAATGATCCTGTGAACGGCTACGTCCAGTTGTGGAATGCTGAAACCGGCGATCGTGTGGCTCGTGCGTTTGGAAACAAAGACACGGCTCATTCAGACGCAGTGTTGAGCGTGCAGTTCTCCAAGGATGGTTCCAAGCTGCTGACCGGTTCGTATGACAACTCGGCTCGGCTGTGGGACGTCGGCACTGGCAAGCAGCTCAAGTCGTTCGTGGGTCACACCTGGTGGGTGTGGGACGCCAAGCTGTCTCCGAAGGAAGACAAGATCGTCACCGCCAGCCAGGACGGCACGGCTATCGTTTGGGAAGTCGCAACAGCCAAAGCTGGCCCTCCATTTACCGGACATCAGGGACCAGTCTACTCGGTCGCGTTCTCGCATGACGGTTTCCAAGTCGCAACCGGCGGCTATGACAAGCGAGTCCTGCTGTGGAAGCCGAGCGAAGTTCGTCCGTATGACTATTCCAAGCTGGCCTCGAAAGAAGGTCAGGTCGTGCAGACCCAGCGTTTCAAGTCGCTGGATGGTCATGGTGGGCCAGTTCGCAGCGTTATGTTCTCAACTGACGATCAACTGCTGCTGACCGGCGGTCAGGACAACACGGTGCGTCTCTGGAGCCCTGAGGCCGGCCAACTGGTGAAGAGCTTCCGCGGTCATGACGGTGCCGTCCGTTCGGCAACCTTTGCTGAGAACGATCAGGTCGTGCTGTCAGCCGGTCATGACAACCGCATCAAGAAGTGGAGTATCGGGCAGTACGAAGAAATCCGAGTGCTGCAGGGTGTCGTGCTGGAAGGTCATGTCGACGCGATTCTGGCTGCTGGCTTCTCACCGGACGGCAAGCAAGTCGTGACGGCCAGCCGCGATCGCACCGCCCGCACCTGGGACTCAATGACCGGCAATCCATTAAAGGTCTTCAGCGAAGGGCATTCGTTCCTCGCGTCCAACGCTGTGTATTTCCCGGGCGGGAAGCGCATGGCAACGGCTGCGGTGGATAACACTGTTCGCATCTGGGACACCGATTCGGGAACTCAGATGGCGGTGCTGGAACACACCGGTCGCGCCGCGGCATTGGCGATTTCAACGGATGGCAAGTGGATCATCACCGGTGGTGATGATCGCTCGGCCAAGATCTTCGATGCTCAGACTGGCGATCTGAAGTTTGTGTTGCCTGACCATCGTAGCGAAGTCACCGCCGTGGCATTGTCTCCAGACGGTCGTCTGGCGTTGACGGGTGATCTGCGAGGCCGCGTTGCTCTGTGGGACATCAAGACGCAGAAGATCGTGCATGAGCTGGTTGGACATTCGCGAGCCCGCATCACCGGAGCTGCCTTCGTTGATGGAACTCGCGCTGTCACGTCAGCGGCGGATAACACTGTTGCTCAGTGGAACGTCGAAACCGGCAAGGAGCTCCCGAACCTGATCCTCAAGCACAGCGACAGCGTGAACTCCATCGCGCTGCGTCCGAAGACCAGGCAACTCATCACTGCGAGCGAAGACAAGAAGGTTCGCGTCTGGGACCTTGAGACGGCCAAGGTGCTCGCCACCTGGGATACGCCATCCAGCATTAACTCAGTGGCGATTGATGCCGCTGGCGAATGGGCGCTGGCGACTGAGTCAGATGCTCGTAAGGTCTACCTGTGGAAGATCGGCAACGGCGATCAGATTGCGCCGGAACGGGAACTTGAAGTGAAGGGACCGCTGTGGAGCGCGATCTTCGCTCCGACGCGTAACGGTCAAACGCTGCTGACGCTGGGCGGTTCCGATGCCCGCTTAATCAACGTGGAATCCAAGGAAGTGCGGCTGACCTTCAGTCCGCACGGAGTGGTGGCTTCGGCCAGCTTCTCGCCGAAGGGTGATCGAATTGTGACGGGCAGTTGGGACTTTTCTGCACGTGTGTGGAACGCCATCACTGGTGCTGATGAGTTGAAGCTCGGCGGTGAAGAAGGTCATACGGGTTACGTGAACTCCGCGACGTTCTCACCGGATGAAGAGGGCAAGTGGGTTCTGACCGCCAGCGACGATGGCACCGCCAAGCTGTGGGATTCACGAACTGGCAAGCTCGTGAAGACTCTGTCCGGTCACACGGATCGAGTTCGCCATGCGGAGTTCTCGCGTGACGGAACGCGCGTGGTAACCTCGTCGAGCGACAAGACAGCCATCATCTGGGACACCGCAACCGGCAAGCCGATTGGCCAGCCGCTGCAAGGTCATCAGTGGGCCGTGCTGTTCGCACAGTTCTCGAGCGATGGTTCGAAGCTCATTACCGGCAGCGAAGACAATATGGCTGCGATCTGGGACGTGGCGACGGGCAAACCGTTGCTGCAACTCAGCGGTCATACCGCACGGGTGACATCGGTGGCGTTCGCTCCGGATGACAACCGCGCGGTCACGGCCAGTCAGGATGGTTCGGTCAAGCTGTGGGATACCAACTTCAAGGCTGAAGACACCAAGCCAGCGGATGAACTGGCGCAGGCTCGTCTGGCCAAGGAAATCCTCACCTTGGACGGCCACACGCGAGAAGTCACGTCCGTGACTTTCTCACCTGATGGTCGTTATGTGCTGACCGGCAGCCAGGACGGCCGCGCCATCCTGTGGCTGGCCAGCACCTGGGCAGACCCCACAAAGAAAGTGGTATTTGTTGAGCCGTAATTGTTATGAGCAGATTGTTGAGGGATGATGCGCCTTGAAGTCGCTTGAGGAGTGGAGGCTGTCGCGAGTTCGCGGTCCGCGATCCAGATGGTTATCTGCTGATTGTCAGTGAGGAAACTCAAGATCTGCCGACGTGCCAAGACGATTAGGTTCCGGCTATCCTTTGTTCATGACAGAATCCATTCAGCACCAGATCGAACGTCTGCGTCGGGAAATCGAGCACCACAATCGGCTGTACTATGTCGAAGGTCAGCCGGAGATTGGCGACTTCGACTACGACCAGTTGATGAAGCAGCTCGAAGCGCTGGAGAAGGCTCATCCCGAACTGGATTCGCCGGACAGTCCAACGCACAAGGTCGGTGGTGAGCCGATCGACGGTTTCACGCAGGTGACCCATCGCCTGCCGATGATCTCGATCGACAACGTCTACACCGAGGCGGAAGTTCGTGAGTTCGACGCCCGCGTCATCAAGCTGCTCGATGGCGCGCAACCCGAGTACACAATGGAGTACAAGGTTGATGGTGTCGCGCTGGCACTCGTCTACGAGCATGGTCGGCTGGTTCAGGCGGTGACGCGTGGTGACGGTCGCGTCGGTGATGATGTCCTCAACAATGCCCGAACCATCGGCGGCGTGCCTCTGCATCTGCATGGGGATCACGTTCCGCCCATCATCGAGATTCGCGGCGAGGCCTACATTGCGAATTCGGACTTCGCTCATATTCGCGCTGAGCAGGAGAAAGCGGGCGAGCCGATGTTCGCCAATCCGCGCAATGCCACAACCGGGGCTCTGAAGAGTCTGGATCCGAAGAAGTGCGCACAACGCCGGCTGCGGTTTTTTGCCCACGGCGTTGGACATGTGGAGGGGCTCGACTGCGCCAACCACATTGAGTTCCTCGCCGCCGTTCGCAAGCTGGGAGTGCCCACTACTCCCGGTATCTCGGTGTTCCCGAACATTGATACGTTGCTGGAGAACGCCCAGACGCTGATGGATGACCTGCACAACCTCGACTTCGAAGTCGATGGCCTTGTGATCAAAGTCAATCGATTCGCGCAGCGCAACGTGCTCGGCGCGACGACGAAGGCACCGCGCTGGGTAATTGCTTATAAGTGGGAGAAGTATGAAGCGATTTCACGTGTGGAGAAGATCGATATTCAGGTCGGCAAGACTGGCGCACTGACCCCGGTGGCGTTCCTGGCTCCCGTTGAGATCGCCGGCACCACGGTCTCACGGGCGAGCCTGCACAATCGCGAAGAGATCAAACGGCTGGGAGTGCGCATCGGTGACTGGGTTGTCGTCGAGAAGGCGGGCAAGATCATTCCGCATGTGGTGCGCGTTGAGGAGCATCGGCGCGATGGCAGCGAAGTCGAATTTGCCTTTCCCGAAACCTGCCCGGAATGCGGATCGGCCGCTGTGCAGGATGAAGGCGGTGTTTACGTTCGCTGCCAGAACCCCAGTTGCCCGGCTCAACTGCGCGAGACGCTGCGTTACTTTGCGTCGCGTTCGGCGATGGATATCGAGGGACTCGGTAGCAAGCTGGTGGAACAACTCACTGCGTCTACGCTGGAGCAGCCTGCGCTGGTGACTTCGCTGCCGGATGTGTTTCGCCTGCCGCAGCGCCGCGACGACCTTCTGAACCTTGAACGCATGGGCGAGAAGTCTGTCGATAACCTGCTGGCAGGCATCGAAGCGGCTAAGCAACGTCCGCTGTGGCGTTTGCTGACGGGTCTCAACATTCGGCACGTTGGCCAGAGAACAGCTCAAGTGTTGGCCGATCGCTTCGGGCTGGTGGATGAGATTCTCGCTCAGACAGAAGCAACGCTGGCCGAGGTGGATGAGATTGGCGACGTCATCGCGAAGTCCATTCACGCGTTCTTCTCGTCAGAGGTTGGTCGTCGCACTGTGGACGAACTGCGATCGCTGGGCGTTCACATGGGTGATCCCGTCGCCGCCAAGCCTGAAGTCGAACAGAAGCTGGCGGGCAAAACGATCGTCGTTACGGGGACACTGCAGAAGTTTTCACGCGACAGCATCAAAGAGTTAATTCATCAACTGGGAGGCAAAGCCGCCAGCAGCGTGTCCAAGAAGACCAGCTTCGTGTTGGCGGGAGAAGAGGCAGGCAGCAAGCTGGACAAGGCAAAGGAACTTGGCGTGCCGGTTATGACCGAAGATGAGTTCGTAGCGATGCTGGATCAGCCCGCGGCTGAATCCGAAGCGCCGCCGAAGGACAAGCTCTTCTAACCTCGCCGCAACCTACACATCGTCCGACTTCGCGCCCGCAGTGGTCTTTCCCATCAGTTGATACAGCTCATTCCGTTCGGGGCGAGCCTTATAGAACGGGTCGAGCGGGAAGCAGCCTGAGATGATCCCGTTACGCGGTGCTGTGGTGCATTCGCTGAAGGTTCTGCAGACGAGCTTGCGTTTTAAAGCACGGCCTGCGATTACATCCGCAGGTAGATCGGGATAGCTCAGAACCATGCGACCCAGGCCGATTGAGTCAGCCATGCCCTGACGGACGACGGCCTGCCCCACGTTCGGCAACCATTCCTGCAGGTACGAGTATGCTGACCCCACAATGATCATGTCTGGATGCTGCCGCTTCATCTCGGCTGTGGTCTCGATCTGGCGGGCAACTCCCACCAGCGGATCTTCGGGCGGGAGATAGCCGTCAGACGGCGGAAACGCCGCCGGACGCTGCATATGAGGGTTGTAGTACGGACTGCCTGCGGAAGAGCAAATCAGTTCGATGCCCAGACTCTTGAGCAGCTCAAAGAACTGATGTGACTCCGTCAGGTCATAACCGACGCCAGTACCATCGCCCGAGAACGCGTGGCGGTACGGTGCTGGGGCAGCGGGTTCTCCGACGCGATCAGCACCGGGCTTGAAGGGCACGAAGTCAAAGATGCTGACTCGCACGCCGATGGCCAGATTGCGAGTGTTGGCTCGAATGCCCGCCACGATGTCGCGCAGGAACTTTGTGCGGTTCTCGAAAGAGCCACCATAAGCGCCAGGCCGATCAAACGATGACAGGAACTCGTGTCCCAGATAACCGTGGCAGTGTTTGATATCGACGAACGTGTAGCCAGCCTCTTCGGCTTGTCGCGCGGCACGAATGAAGTCTTCGACCAGGCGCGCGAGTTCATCATCGGTAAACAGCTTGCTGTCGTCAGTGATGCCCACGCGAGCATCCAGCACCGGATGTCGGTAGAGCACGCGCGGTTCAGCCACCTTCTTTTCGTTCGGGCGAGCGAAACGTCCTGAATGAGTGAGCTGCAAACCGACGAGCAGGTTGTCGGTCCTGCCGAAGTGTTCCGCATGAGCCTGCATCAGTAACTCGCGCAGGCCGGCGATGTCCTTCAAGTTCGCGTCGTTCATCACGAGTTGATTGGGATTCGCTCGCCCATCGTGACGCACCGCCACAGCTTCGCCGCCCCAGATCAGTTTGGCGCCACTCAAGCCGAAGTTCTGCCAGCGGCGCTGAGTCAGCTCGGTCGGCTTGCCATCACGGGTTCCGTCCCAGCCTTCCATCGGCAGGATGCAGAACCGATTGCCGATCGCCCCCTGCTTCCAGTCGATGCTCTGGGCCAGCGGACCGTTGGGATCCACCTCCTCGTCAAATGGCAGATTGAGCCCCAGTTCCTTCAACCGCGAAGTGAACGCAGCGGCGGTCTTAAGCGATGAGATACTGGGAAACTGAGGCATTCAAATCGTCCGCAAACAAGTAGGAATTGGTGAGGAAGTCGGGTCTGCAGAACACACCAGCAGGCATCAGGATTCGTCTTCGATCTCCATGCCCAGTTGTTTCATCTTGCGATACAGGTTGGAGCGATGCAGCCCCAGCATGCGAGCCGCTTCGCTCAGGTTCCCGTTCGCCAGCTTCGCTGCCCGGCGAATGTACTCTTCCTGAAAGCGAGATGTCGCCTCCATGAGCCCCGCATCGATACCCATCGGCGTGCCTTCATCGTTCTGGCGAGGACTCAGAATGAATGCGAGGTCATCGACTTCCACACGATCGCCGTTAGTCAGAAACGCGACGCGCTCCATCAGGTTGCGGACCTCACGCACGTTGCCCGGCCAGCCGTGAGTAATCAGGCGGCGTTCGGCGTCTTTGCTGATTTCCAGCACCGGGCGATGCGCTTTCAGGCAGAAGTGTGCGAGGAAGTATTCTGCGAGCGGAATGATATCTTCAGGTCGGTTCCGCAAGGGAGGTAGTTCGAGTGTCACCACGCTTAGCCGATAGAACAGATCCTCGCGAAACTTCTTGGCGCGCACGGCTTCGGCCAGATTCACGTTGGTCGCCGCGACGATGCGCACGTTGACAGGAATCGGCTGAGTACCACCGACGCGCGTAATGATCTTCTGTTCGAGCACTCGCAGCAGTTTCGCCTGCCCACCGAGGCTCATGTCACCGACTTCATCCAGGAAGATCGTGCCACCGTCGGCGAGTTCGAACTTGCCTTTGTGTGTTTCGCGAGCGTCCGTGAACGCACCTTTCTCATGGCCGAAGAGTTCACTCTCCAGCAACGACTCTGTGAGTGCAGCGCAGTTCACAGCCACAAACGGATGACCCGCGCGTGAGCCCTGAAAGTGCAACGACTGCGAAACGACCTCCTTGCCCGTACCGCTTTCACCCAGAATCAGCACAGGCAGATCGGTACCGGCAAGTCGTTCCAGCGTCGGTCGCAGCGCGTGAATTGCCGGGCTCTCACCGATGATGCGGGTGCCACCAGCGACTTGCTCGGTGAGTTGCCGATGTGTGCGAATCAACTGTTCGCGTTCGCGAGTGTTTCGCAGCGCGACGGCGGCCTGAATGCCCAACTGGGTCAGGATGTCCGCGTCATCGTCGTCGAACGTACCGACGTTCTTGTTGATGCCTTCAAAGGCGCCGATCAGCTTCTGGTCGCTATCGAGTAGCGGCACACACAAGAGATTGCGCGTGCGATAGCCGCTCTGCTTGTCGACGGCTTGATTGAAGCGGTTGTCGCTGTAGGCATCGTCGACGCGAATCGTCTGCCCGGTTTGCACCACCGTGCCCACGATGCCCGCATCATCCGGCAGATAGAGCGTGCGGCCTTCGACTCCCAACGCCGGACAGGCCAGCAGCTTTCGGTTGGGGCGATCCCACACGAAGATGCTCGCGCGGTCGCACTCCAGCATGCGAGTGGCTTCTTCAGCAATCGCTTCCAGCAGGGGAACCGTTTCATAGATCTGCGACAGTCGGGACGCGACGCGCAGAGTTTCTCGTAGCCGTTCATTCTGCCGTCCGCACTGATCGTTCCGCGTCATCAGATCGAGGCAGTAGTTCAGCGTTCGGCTTGTCGCGACGATGCTCGGCAGATCGTTGCTGGCAATTCGACGCCCGGCCAGCACGAGCAAACGTTGTCGATCAGGTCGCACCATCAGCGGCACTGCGGCCAACATGGTGCCGGTTGAGTCGGCGTCCTGCAGGCCGCCCGCCTCGCGGTCCAGAGAGTCTTCCAGAAAGCGGGCCGGCCAGGCAGCGAACGGCTTGCGACCGAACTCTCCCAGCACGGTCCATGTTGGGTAACGGTCAACGACTCCGGCCCATTGCACGGCGAACTCGGCGGCAACTTCATGCAGCGCGGTGTTGAGAAAGCTTGCTGCGGAATCCGCATTCGCCAGACAGCTCAAGATGCGGTCGCACAGCTGCAAGGTCGGCCCGACCCCATCCGCCTGTTGCAGCCACGGCAACGACGCCCAGTTCAACCACTTAGCGGCCAATCGAGTGCCCTCAGCAAATTCGAGCCTGAGAAATGTCTTGAGAATGAACCAACGCGACCATTCGTTGATCGAACGAACTCAATGCACCGCCAGAACAGGCGAACGTGCATGCAATCGAGCAAACCTGAACCTTCTGTCGAATACCCGAGGACAACGACCGGACCACTCTTTCAGCAATCCGCCAAGTGGGCCGAAAGTTGAGAGCATTGGCGCCCGCTGCGCCTCTGCCCGTGGACGCCCCTGAAGTGAAGACTAGACCATCCGCAAGACGACTCAAGAGTAGCACGTTGAGCCAGCAACCGCCTCTGCCGCCCTGCGAAGCCAGCATCAGATTGATTCCGCCAACTGAAAACTCGAAGGTAACCGGTGGCACCGGCCACTTTGCAGGGATCGCATCGGTGCAGATTGCCTTCGCAGCGGAAACCGAGACTATGAACATCGACAGCAGCGGCGTTTTCGATTGTCGCCCGATCCTGTGTGTTGAGAACGTCGCGCGCAGCATCGAATACTACGTGAGATGCCTCGGTTTCAAACTGGGCTGGGCCTGGTCTGGTGAAAAGCAGTCGTTCCTGCAGTGCGGCGATCCTGACGCTCCAACATTTGCCCTGGTCGGGTTAGGGCCTGTGCAGTTCATGCTGTCGGAAAGGTCGCAGGGGGCGCCAGGAATGTGGCTGCACATCGACATTCATACGGCAGACCAAGTCGACGCTCTGCACACGTCCTGGTCACAGCGTGGCGCGCGTGTTATCGAGCCGCCGTTTGTTCGCCCGTGGGGCATGTATGAAATGCGCGTGCAGGATCTGGACGAGCACGTCTTAAGAGTCTCTGCACCGCCGCGAGAAACCTGAGTGCTTCTGATTGCAGCCAGCAAGGGCTCTTGGTGACTCAGCTTGGCCAACCGCGTCGCAGTCTTGGAGCCACGAGGAATTGATCGAGCCTGGTGTCACATGGGGAGTGGTTCGCACGACAAACAGAGCACGCTTGAACGGCGAGCCTCGTCGGCGATCAGCAATAAACAATTGCGGGACTGATTGTAATTATTACAAACCGTCCCGGAATTACTGTAGAAACGCCGTAGTTTTTTCGGCTTAGGATCGTAGGACGTTCAGACTCGCATTGCTGCGAGCCAGAACATCGGGCTATGGTCCCGCAGGTTACGACTGTGTGTCTGGTGCAGTTCGTGACGTCCTGCCTGTCTTTCCCTTCGCGTCGCCCGTTCGGGCTCCCCCCTTGATTCCTCTCTGTCTGATTCCCCTCGCTTCTTTTGCCATTTGCTTTCTGCAGTTCACCCCAACACTTAGCTGATCAGGTTTGCCTGTTTGGTTGCGCCGGGCTCCGCAACTAAAGCAAGCTTGCGTCCGCACAGAAGGCTCAGGGCAAAGCAGCGTCCCGCGACAAGGACGTTCCATGCTGTTCTCTACTCGCTTCTTCCACCAGTTTCCTCGCCTGCTGCAACCTTCTCGACGACGTTCCGCACGCCGAGGGCACACTTCTGAACGGCTTGAGCAGAGACAACTCCTCACGACGTTCGCAGTAAATACCACTCAGGACTTTGTCGATGTCAGCATCGGTAACGGTGTTGCCATCGACGCGACCGGGAAGACATCCCTGCGCGCGGCCATTCAGGAAGCGAACGCCTCACCGGGAGCGGACGTGATCACGCTGCCGTCTGGCACGTACTCCATCAGCCGAGGGGGAGCGAACGAAGACAACGCCGCGACAGGCGACCTGGATCTTCGCAGCTTGCTGACCATCAACGGTGCCGGCGCGAGCACAACCTTCATCGACGGAGCGGACCTCGACCGTATCTTCCAGGTAATGCCTGGTGCAAACGTCGTGATCAACGGTGTCACGATCCGCAACGGCACGGCGGCAAACGCAGGCGGCGTGTTGAACTCGGGCACTCTGACTATCAACGACTCCATCATTGAGGGCAACGTCTCCACCGGCGCGAGTAATTCCGTCGGCGGCGGTATTGGAAACTCGAATGGCATTCTGAACCTGAATCGCGTCACCGTTCGCAATAACCAGTCAGAGCATCACGGCGGCGGCCTCTATAGCACGAACGGCACCGTCACGGCGGTAGACAGCAATTTCACAGGTAACTCGTCGGCGCTCGACGGCGGTGGTGTAACGATCTTTCACGGCAGCCTGTCGTTTACCGGCGGCTCAATCAGCAACAACTCCACGGCGCGCGATGGCGGCGGCCTGAGTGTCGAAGCTGCGGCAATTTCGATGAAGAACGCCACGATCAGTAACAACTACGCCGTTGACGACGCTGGCGGTATCAACATCTTCAGTTCAACGACGCTGGCGATTCAGAACTCAACGATCTCAGGAAACTCGGCGAATGGTTTCGGTGGTGGATTGCGCATCGGCGTCCAGTCATCGCTCTATCTCGATAAGTCCACCGTCAGCAGCAATAACGCTGGCAAGGGCGGCGGCGGCGTTGATGTCGATACGGGCTTCGCCGAAATCACAAACTCGCTCGTGCGTGGTAATACCGCCGCGAACAACGGCGGTGGCATCGAGAACTTCGAATCGACGCTGCGTATCAGCAATTCAACAATTGCAGAGAACACCACCGCACAGTTCGGCGGCGGCATCTTCAATGCTGCGTTGAGTATCGCAACTCTGGTCAATGTCACGATCAGTGATAACCAGTCAAACACGTCGGGCGGTGGCGTGGCCAATGGCGGAACCTTCAACCTGGGTAACACGCTGATCGCCTTAAATCGGGGCATTCTGGGGGGTCCCGATGTCGAAGGTGAATTTAATTCACTCGGGACGAACCTGATTGGAGCCGTGGGGAGTGCTCTGGGACTGATCAACGGCGGCGCAACGCTGGATCTCGTGGGCACCGTCGGTACGCCGCTCGATCCCAAGCTCGGGCCATTGTCCGATAACGGTGGCCCAACTCTGACATACTCTTTGCTGATCGGCAGCCCGGCGATTGACGCGGGAACCAATGCTGGCGCGGCAGCGCAGGATCAAACCGGTGCCACCCGCCAACTGGACGGCGATCTGGGCGGAGTATCCGCAGTCGATATTGGTGCCTTCGAGTTTGTACCGCCGGAGTTTGCCTTCACGGTCAACACGACAAGCGACACCAATGATGCAGCTCTCGGCGATCTGACGGCGTTGGATGGCGTCGGCAATGTCTCCCTACGAGCGGCGATTCAAGAAGCAAACTACCGCTTCACGACTCAACCAACCGAGAAAGTTGCGACGATTCAAGTGCCTGCGGGCACCTTCACGCTTGGTATCTTCGGCGTGAATGAAGACGCGAGTGTTACGGGCGATCTCGACATCAAAGGCAACGTGGTTATCACAGGCGCCGGTACCGAACTGACGATTATCGACGCGGCCGACATCGATCGCGTGATTCACGTGCTGGGTGGCGCAACAGTCACTCTGAGGAATATGACCATCCGCAACGGTCTGGCGAAGACCGGCGGCGCGATTCTGGTGAACGGAACGCTGACGCTCGATGGCGTCATTGTTGCCGACAGCATTGCGAACAACGTTAATGCACCGACAACTGGCAACGGTGGCGGTATCGCGGTGGATCGCGGCAACCTCACCCTGATTAACTCAATTGTGCAGAACAATTTTGCGACCGGTTACGGCGGTGGCATCGTCAATCAACTGGGCACGGTGACGCTGCAAGACAGCAATGTGAGCGGCAATTCATCCAACACAGGTGGCGGCGGTGTCGCGGTCGATCGAGGAACGCTGAACAGCGCGACGACGATCATCAGCAACAACGCAACACTCGGCAGCGGTGGCGGTATTTATACCCAGGTCGGCACGACGAACGTTTCTGATTCCCAAATTCAGAACAACACGTCGACTCTGGCGGGTGGCGGCATCTGGGCGGGCGGGACTACGTTCGGCCTCTACTCGTCGACGGTGCAGGGCAACACGTCCAGCGACGACGGCGGTGGTATCGCCCTGATGCTGCAGAGCAAATTGCAAGGCTCTGGAGTTCAAGTACTGGGTAATACCGCGAGTGATTTCGGTGGTGGCCTGCACATTTCCGGCTCGACGGTCACGCTGGACGACTCGTCGTTTGCTCAGAACAAGTCCACGACCTCGGGCGGTGGAATCAATCTGGAATCCAGCATTCTCACGCTCACAGACTCCTCCATTTATCAGAATCAGGCGGGAGTCGATGGTGGTGGACTGGATGTCTTCAACAGCCGCGCCGAGCTGACGAACGTCACAATCTCCTCGAACGTTTCGACGGGCAGCGGTGCAGGCATCGTCAACTACTCGACCAGCACATTGAAGCTGACCAATGCGACGATCGCATCCAACACGGCGAAGAACGACGGCGGCGGTATCTGGACGCAAGGCGCGGTTGAGACGCGCAATTCGATTATTGCGAACAATCAAGTCACAAAGACGACGACCAATATCACAACGCGCAGTGATATTGTGGGTACGGTGACGTCGCTCGGCGCTAACATCGTCGGTGTGAATACATCGACGGTGGGTATCGTCAATGGCGTCAATCGCGACCTGATTGGTACGGCCGCTTCTCCGCTGGATCCGAAACTGGGACCGTTGGCGAATAACGGCGGTAGTGGGTTAACTCATCTGCCCTTGTTTGGAAGTCCGGCGCTGGATGGTGGTAATACTATTACTTCTGTGTTGAACGATGGGCGCAATCGCAGTCGCTCGCTGGACGCGAATGGCGATGGCGTCGTCGCGACGGACGTTGGCGCAGTCGAGTTTGGAGGACTGCAGCTCACAGGTACAACGGCTGCGCCGTTGAAGGTCAAGTTCGTTCGTAACGGTGACACGATCTCGGTCATCAGTACGGTGACGAACCTGGAACAGTCCAATTTCAATGTGAACGCCGTTGATCGCGTGCTGCTGGTTGGCGGAACCGGCGCGGACAATGTTGTCATCGATCTCTCAGGTGGTAATCCCCTGGCGGCGGGCGGCATCGAGTTCCGCGGGAACGGAACGTCCGATGCGGACTCGCTGACCTTTACGAACGGGACGGGGACGACAGTCACTCATAACTTCACGAACAGCACGGACGGGTCGATCGACGTTGATGGAATCTCGATGGTCTACTCGGGCGTCGAGTCGCTGACCGACAACGTCCTCGCCAGCAATCGATCGTTCGTATACGGCTCGTCCGGGGATATCGTTGCACTGTCCGACACCGGTACGACGTCTGACGGACTGTTGCGGATTACTCGTGGTGGCGCGAACATTCTGAACTTCCAGACTCCGACTGGCAGCCTGACAGTCGATCTCGGAGCGGGTAACGACACACTCGGTATCACGACACTGGACACCAAACTGGCTGCGGTTCCGTCGATCCTGCTCGGAACTGGCAACGATCGCTTAGATGCGACGACGATCTGGACAGCTCTGTCAGTACAAGGTGGTGATGGAGACGACTCGATCTATGCGGGTATGGCCAATGACACACTCGCTGGTGGCAGCGGGAATGATGTACTGCAATCGGGTCTAGGTAACGACGCGCTGGATGGCGGAGCGGGCAACGACACGCTGAACGCTCAGAACGGCAACGACACGCTGACTGGTGGACTCGGTAACGATCTGATGGTCGGTGGCGCGGGCAACGACGTCATCAGTGAACTGGTGTCGGCAACGTTCGTATTGCGAGCCGCCACCGCAACGGGATTGGGTGCGGATTCCTTCAACACGATTGAGTTCGCGGTCATCACAGGTGATGGTGCAGCGAATGGTATTAATACCGTGGAGTTCACCGGCCCAGTGACGATCGACGGTGGTGCGGGCAACGATGCGATCTATTCAGGATCCGCGAATGATTCGCTTATCGGCGGCATCGGCAACGACACGGTCGACGGTGGCGGCGGAAACGATCGCCTTGATGGCGGCGTCGGCAATGATTCGCTCGTCGGGAACAATGGCAACGACATACTGGCTGCCGGCGACGGGAACGACATTCTCATCGGCGGTGTCGGTGATGACTCGATGTCGGGTGGAGCCGGCAACGACAGCATGATGGCTGGCACCGGCAACGACACGCTCAACGGTGAAGCGGGTAACGACACCCTGAAGGGCGAAGCCGGTAACGATTCGATCGACGGCGGAGACGGCGCGGACGCGATCGCTGGCGGAGACGGCAACGACAACCTCAATGGTGGCCTCGGCAATGACACGCTGTTCGGAGAAGCTGGCAATGACAGTCTCCTTGGTGGCGAGGGCGTGGATACACTTCTCGGTGGCTTGGGCATCGACTACGTGAACGGACAGGGCGGAGCTGACAAGGTCGCTGGTAGCACCGGCGGCAAGAGTTTCGCGGATGCAGGCGACAAAGTGATCGGCGTCGCGGGTGAGATTGATGAAGCCTTCGTCTTTGCACCGTTCTGGTTGACGTCGTCCCTGTAGCGGCTTGAGCAGAGGTTCCTTCACGCGAAGGCGCGGGGTCGCGAAAAGTTGAGTCTGATTCGCGGCTTGGCGCCTTCGTGAGAGCATCAACTCGCCTGACCCGTGCTTACGCTATTCGTCGTCGCCTTCTTTTGAGGTCAGACGGATCTTCTGGATGCCGAGGTCGTTCGCGGCATCGATGACTTGCACGACGGTGTCATGAAATGCGGCGGGGTGCGCGTCGATCACGATCTCCGCCTTGCCGCCAGTTTGGCTTTGACGGATTTTCGCAATGAGGTCCGTCGGTGCCACGGGGACATCATCCACGAGAAAGTTATTGCGCTCGTTGATGGTCACCACAATCGACGCATCGGCGATGTCATCAAATTCCACCTGGCTGGATGAACTCCCGCCCGAACTGTCTTCCTTTTGCGAGGCGGACGGCGGGGGAGTCGGCAGCGTCTTCTGTTCGATGTAGCGCGCAGTGAGAATGAAGAAGATCAGCAGCAACATGGTGACGTCGACCATGGGCGTCAGGTCGAGTTCGCCGAACTCATTCTCTTTCTTCGCGCCGCCGCCAAAGCCTTCGTCTTCTTCCTCATCGCCGTGCGCCAGAGTATGGCCATCATCGTCATCGTCGAGATCCGGCGAGGGGATGGTCAGCGGTGTTTTGCAATTGGGGCAGGGCAGGGTGCGACCCTGCATGCGCGTCGGACAACTGATGCGCTTCTTGCATTGCTTACAGCGGAAGGTGATTTCGGTAATGGCCATCTACTTCTTGTCCTGAACCCCGATACCGAGTTTCACACCTTCGACTTTGCCCGCCGCTTTCAGCACTTTCTGAACAACTCCATGCGGCACATCGCGATCGGCCATGATCACGACATTGGTGCGTTGCTTGCGCAGGCCTTCGGCCACATATGCGGTCACACCCGCCACCGTGCCTTCTTTGTCGTCGTACTTGACGGTGGTTTGCTGAGTGTCTTTGTTGAGCTTGATGGTGATGATCGACGCGCCGTCGGTCTTCATCGCGGAACCGTGTTGAGCGGCCGGGACGTTCGCATCCATGCGCGGTGACAGAGCCTGCAACACAATAAAGTACATCAACAGGATGAAGGTGCAGTCGATCAGCGGCGCGACGTCGATTTCTTCGTCGTGCTTGATCTTCTTGCGGCGAGGACCGTCGATCCCACCTTCATCGTGACTCATGTTTCAATCTCTCGGGCAGTCAGAACAAAAGACTTGCTCACAGCGAGCCCTACGACTTCTTACCACCTTTGTTGAGGGACGCTTCCAGTTCGTCGAAGAACTCGCCCATGTAAATTCGGACGTCAGTTTCCAGTCGGCCGACACGCACATGGAAGAGCGCACCGAGCAATGTCAGCGGAATGGCGACGGTCAGTCCCAGAGCGGTAGCGAACAGGGCGGTACCGATACCGCCGGCCAGCTTGCTGGGGTCGCCACCGGACGCACCCATTTCGGCCAGCTTGCCGAACGTGACCACGATACCGAGCACCGTACCCAGCAGCCCGAGCATCGGACCGCTGCGGACGCAGGTGCCAATCCAGGCGAGCGTGTATTCCAGTTCGGTCGTGACTTCGCGTTCGAATTCCTGATTCACGAGTCGCTTCAGCTTCGGAATCGGCTTCGTACGATTGGCCATGGCGACCAGAATCAACTGCGGAACAGCCTTGGCCCAGTAGCCCGGCGAGTCGCACAGTTCGACCACGCCGTCGTAGTTCTGCTTGTCCAGCATGTCGCGGACGTCGTCCAGAAACTCGTCGGCGGCTTTGTCGCTCGCAAAGCGTTTTTGCTTGATGCGCCGGAACAACAACAGTGCCAGGTAAGCGCCGAAGAGTGCCACAATACCCAAGACTGAGTACACAAAGACTTCGAGTGCCAGTAGCACTGCATTGAGATTCATGTCGGCTCCGAGGTGGCGAACACGAGTTTAGGCCGAAAGCGTGCCTTCAACAGAAGCGGGCCGCCTTGTAACTACTGGAGGGGGCTCAGACAACGCTCCGCAACGAAGTGTAACAAACCACACATGCGACGATTCTGATGGTCCTTTCGGACAACGCAAGGGCTGATTTTCACGCTGCGGATGGCTCGTTGACACTCCGAAAAGCGCGGCCTACAGTCGATTCTGATTCTCTCGCCGCTGCCAGTTATTTGTCCGCCGCATCTCAAAAGATCACCACTCTCAAGGCTCGACTTTCATGGCCCCTGTGCAAGCTCCTCGGCCGCCGCAGCCAGTCAAGACTGGCAAGCCCGTGATGCGTGTGACTGAGTACGAGAAGGTCTCCTCAGGCGTGATTCTAATCACGCTCGCACTGGCTGGCCTGCTGGTGGCGCTGATCGCTGCCTGGTTCAATGTTCGCATCGCCGAACCTGAACCACCGGTGATCGCAGTGGACATCATCCCCCGCGAAGGCGGTTACGAAGACGGCGATATCGACGGCACGGGTGAGTTCAATCTGAATCCGACCGATCCCAATTCTGCGCTGGCCCCAGGCATGGCGGAGCAAACTTCGGGAGCTTCCGAGGCTCTGTCTGAGATCACGGAAGCAGTTGCATCTGACGTTTCAGAAAGCCTGACGGGAGAAGGGTCCAGCGACGCGGTTCAAGCATTTGAAACAGCGCTCGCCGCACCGAGTTCCAACAAGACCGTGACGGGCGAGAATTTCGAGGTGGGTGGCACAGGGTCGGGAGGTCGCGGCGGCAGTCCAACGGGTAACGGACGCAAGCCTCTGGGTACTGGTGGCGGTTTGCGTGGTGGCATCTCCCGAGAAGATCGCTGGGTGGTCCGTTTCGATGAATCGACTCTGGACGAGTACGCCACGCAGCTCGACTTCTTCAAGATTGAACTGGGAGCCCTTTTCCCGGACGGACGTCTGGTGATGATCACCAACATGGCTGCGGCCAGGCCCACCATGCGTGAAACGAAGTCCGGCAAGGGTGAGCAGCGACTCTACTTCCGTTGGCGTGGCGGCGGTCGTCAGAAGGTCGATAACGAGTTGTTCAAGAAGGCCGGCATTAACAGCGAATCCGCCACGATTCTGCACTTCTACGACCCGAACACAGAGAACGTGCTGGCGAACGTGGAGCAGGCTCATCGCAACCGCAAGACGACCGAAATTCGCAAGACCTACTTCGCGGTTCGCAAGGAAGGCAACAGCTATCGGTTCGTGGTGACGAGCCAATCCTATTTGCGATGACCGCAGCCTGAATCTCGTTGCCCGGAAGTGATTCGACAGCACACGCGAGACGGATCAAGACTCCGTTTCGATGACAGAGTGGAAAGCGCCGCTCTACTACCAAGGAACGACAGCAGATGGCAAAAGGCGAAAAGCCCGACTGGCTCGACGACGATGACCTCATCCCGGAGGAGGACGACGATGTTCTTGATGCGGATGATGTGATTGAAGAAGCGTCGCCATCGCCCATGCTCAAGCGAGGTGGCGGCGGCAAACGTGAAGAGCCGGTTCTCGAACGAGTCAGCTCAGAGAGTTCCTCTCGCGGTCGGGACGAACCGAAGCGTGGCGAAGATCGCGGCGACAAGTCCGGCAAGGGCGGTAAGTCAGAACGCGAACTACGCCGCGCTCATGCGGTGCGGCCGGGTGAGCAGGAGATTACCAAGTCGCCGCTGGTGCTGGGTCTGGGCGTCGTAGCTCTGGTGTTGGCGCTCTTGTCGTTGACGTATTGGTTCATGATCGGTCGCAGCACGCTGGAGCGGGAACTCATTGCGATCGATGAGCAAGTCAAAGCCGGTCAATATGCGGGTGCGATTCAATCGCTCGAAGCATTCATCCGGAATCACCCCTCTGGCAAGACGACGAACGAAGCGAAGATCAAGCTTGGCAAGGTGCGCATCGACAAAGAGGTGAACGGCACAGCCCCGGACTGGAAGATTGCGCTGGCGGCTTTCAATCAGTTCGTGCAGGAAGCTCGGGAAGTTCCCGAGTTCGCCGAGGAGAATCAGGCGCTCGCGGAATACAGCCAGAAGATCGCGCTCGGTTCTTTGGATGCCGCAGCCAAACAGAAGAGCGAGGAACTGATCACTGTTGGCGATGAGGCCACCGTGCTCGTGGATCGCTACAGCGGCTCCGAGAAACCGCCGGTCGAGCTGAAGCAGAAGATCAAGCTCGCGCGCGAAGCTGCGACTGCGTCGATTTTGAAGAGTTCAACCATCAAGGCGACCTTCGCTGAGATTGAGCGGTTCCTCAAGGAAGGTCGCACGATTGACGCTCTGGCTTCGCGTCGTCGACTGATTGACCGTTATCCGGATCAGGCCAAGGAACGCAAGATCTCGCAGTTCCAGGAGCAGATTCTGGAAGCTGAGCGCAAACTGGTGAAGTCCGACGACACACATCGTCCTGCCGAACGCAACGATCAGCCGAACTCGCTGCCGAAGCCGTTGCTCCTGACACTGCACACTCGCGTTCGTACCGACGAAGCCTCCGAAGGTCGTACGGTCTGGGGTGTCGCGCAAGGATGCGTCTACGGCGTTGATACCATTACGGGCGACCCCGTTTGGCGCCGCGCGATTGGGCTGGATTCGCCTTTCTTCCCGCAGGTGGTGGATGGCGCCATTCCCGGTCTGGTGGTCTTCGATTCGCGCCACAGCGAATTGCAGTTGCTGAATCGCCTGACGGGCGAAATCTCCTGGCGACAGAAACTGGATGAACAACCCACTGGCGCGCCCCTGATTCACGAGAACCAGATCTACCTGGGCACCAGCGGCAACAACCTGTACCGCATCGATGTGCAGACGGGTGAGATCGGATCGAAGCTGACATTCTCTCAGCCGGTTTATTCGCCGCCGGCTCTACTGAGAGATGGAGCTCATCTAGTGGTCGCCGGTAACCAGGCGGTCTCATACACGCTGACACTGAAGCCCTTGGCTTGCGTGCGAGTCTCCTTCACCGGTCAACGACCGGAATCCATCAAGACGCCGCTGATGCCGATGGGTGCGACGTTGCTGATGATCGAAAACGATCAGGTCGCTTCGGCGACGATGCGTGTCTTCGATACCAGCAAAAGTGAGGCGGCCCTGGTTGAAGTCGGCTCTGAGAAATTGAACGCGCATGTCGTCGATCGACCACTGCTGCGCGGCAACCAACTGTTTGTTCCCGCCGAGCGTGAACTGCTTTCGATTTACACCGTCTCTGACGATCCGGAAATGCCCAAGATCCTGCCGTTGGCGAAACCGCCAACGCGGATCGAATACACGGGCCCTGTCTACCTGCATGCGGGACCAGATGGTCGATTGTGGTCAATCAGCGATAACGTGAAGCAGTTCCAACTCACGACGGAAGCACTCGGAGAGGACGCCAAGAAACGCATCTACATTGCCGCCGCCGCGCAGCCGTTGCAGTCGATCGGACGAACCTTGTTCGTCGGCCGCAAGCAACTGGAGAGTGACGCCGTTTCGATTATTCAGGTGGACGGCGAAGACATGATCAGTTCGTGGCGCACGGTACTGGGAGCCGGCCCGCTCGAACTCCTCAGTACTGGCGCCGAGACTGCGATATGCGTCACCGCTGCTGGCGACGTGTTTCAGTTGAACTCTGCTGACATCGAATCCGGCGGTTTCCGCTTCCGTGCTGAAGCCTCTGTCAAGTTGCCGGAAGGCTTGAGCGATCCACTGCGTTCTGCGGCCATCGGTGGTGGTAAGACCGCCGTGGTGTGCGGAGGCAAGGAACCAAAGCTGTGGGTCATCAATCAGATCGGTAAGATTGAACTGGAGCTGCCGCTGGATGATGCTCCTGTCGCCGCTCCAGTTCCACTCTCGGGCGGTGTTGTGGTGCCACTGTCGACGAAGCTCAAAGTGCTGGCCATCCCGAATACGCCTCGCGTAGACGACTATCTGGCCCCCGCAGGTGATCAGGCCAAGGCCGCCTGGACGAGCGTCATTCCACTGGATGCGACTCACATCGCCATCATCGACGGCGAAGGCAAGTTGTCCCGGCTGGAGTACCGCACCTCACCCAAGCCACATTTGCAGCAGCTTGACTCCGTGGCGTTGGGGCAACCTGTGGACGTTCCGCCGGTCCTCGATAAAGGCCGATTGGTCGTCACGGATGCAGGTGGCCGTTTGCAGTTGTTGAGCGCCACCAACTTTGAACGCGTCGCCGAAGCCAAGCTCGATCAGCCTGCGGTCGGCAAGCTGGCCGTTGCGGGGACTCAGGTGCTGGTGACTACTTCCACTGGCGCGCTGGAATCCTATGACCTCGGGGCGGGAATGAAGAAGCTCTGGTCGCAACCGCTCGCCAATGACCTGCTGTCGGGCTCGGCAGTGATTGAGAACGGAGTTCTGATTGTCGGCACGATGAATGGATCGGTGCTGTCCTTGAAGCCGGAAAGCGGGCAGACAATCAAATCGCTGGAGGTCGACCAACCGCTGGAAATCGGACCTGTTCGCCTTGGCAAGCACGTCGTCGTGATGACGATCGACGGAGCCTTGTTTCACGTCGAAGGCGCCATGGGGAGCCAATGATGAAATTGAACTCTTCAGGTCTTTTGAAGGCTCTGATCGTTGGGTGTCTCTGCCTGACGACAGCGGTTGTTTATGCGCAAGCGGAGACGCCTCCACAGAAGCCTCAGGAGCAAACCCTCAAGAAGGTCGACGAGATGCCCATCCCGACCCTTGAGGAACTGCTCTCCAAGCCCCCGGTGGACTGGATCGTTCTTCGTCCACCACGGCGTGATGAAGTGCTCGTTGTGCAACCGATCTCGCCGCGTCCGGACACGATCGCTCGTATGAACAAGATGGCGGAAGACCTGCGGTCATCGGCCAAACGGCCCAAGCAAGACCAAGGTGAGTCTGCGGAGCAATACCGCCAGCGGATCCGCGATCTGCAGGACGAGGCCGAGAATCTGGTGGTCTTGTTCCCGCTGGTCGAAGGCGTGAAACCGGAAGAGCAGGACGCCAACGAGTATCGGCTGAACGTGCAGAAGCACGTTGATCGCATCATCTATCACGAAGACCTGATGCTGAAACGCGCTGACCTTCTGATGAATGAAGGGCAGCTCAGCAAAGCCTTTGAATTGCTACTGGTGCTGGAGCGTCGGCAGGCCGAATGGCCGGGCTATACAGAACGCCGCAACCGGCTGATCTATGAAGAGGCGAAGCAGCAGACCGAGGCCGGCAACATTGAAGCCGCCTTCGCGTACTTTGAAGAACTGCACACTGTGGCTCCCAAGTACACGGGACTGCGTGAGGCGATGGGAACCGCCGCCGAAGGCCTGATCGATGGCGCGATGAAGGCCAATGAACCCGTTCGCGCGCGCTTCTACCTGATGCGATTGCGGAAGCGCGATCCCGAGAATCCCGTTTCCGTGAAGTGGACGGACTACTTCTTGAAGCAAGCGGATGAAGTGCTTGCCAAAGCAAAGACCGCACGAGAAGAAAGCCAGCACGCTCTCGCGCTGGAGCTGGTTGAGGAAGCGGCGCGCATCTGGCCTCTGCATCCCCAACTCAAGAGCCTGCATCGCGCCGCCGTCAACCGCTACCAGTTGCTGCACGTCGGCGTGACCCGGTTTCCGACCGACCCGGCACCCTACCCGCTGAAAACTCCGGAACAGCAACGCATCTCGGAACTGCAGGCCGTTGAGTTGTTCGAGATCGGTCGAATCGAACGCAATCCGCAATATCAGTCGCGGTACATCGAAGAGTGGACTCCGACCGACCTCGGGCGGCAGGTTGTCTTCCAGTTGCGTCCGCGACGCGCCAGTTGGGAGGCCAGCCCGCTGGTCTCGGCGACTCAGGTTGTGCAGTCATTGAGTGAGCGATTGCGCCCGGAGTCAGAGCACTTCGACGAACGTCTGAAGAACTACGTGCGGTCGGTAAGCGTCAAATCGCCCTACGAGTTCGTCGTTAATCTCTCCAAGATTCCGGTTCGTCCGCAAGCAATCTTCCGATTCCCGGTGATCACGGGCGATGAATCCGGCGGCGACGGAGCAGCAGGCGCCGAGTTTACATCGCAACGGTTCCGCATCACGAACAAGACCGACGATCGGGTGAGCTATCGTCGCGCGATTCCCGAGCCCGATACATCCCCCCAATTCCACGTGGCCGAGATCGTTGAGCATCGATACCCGACAACAGATTCCGCGATTCAGGCATTGATGCGCGGCGACGTGTCCCTGTTTCCGAATCCGCCGATCTGGCTGGCCGACCGCATCGAACGAGCCGACATTTTCCAGGTCGAGCCGTTCGCAGTGCCAACGTCTCACGTCTTGCAGTTCAACTCCCGCAGCGAGGTGCTGAAGAACAACGAAGTGCGGCGAGCGGTCGCGTATGCCATCAATCGGGAACGGATCCTCAAGGAAGTCGTGTTTAGAGGCGAGAAGGTCAGCCGGGGTCGCCTCATCACGGCTCCGTATTCCAGCAAGAACTACGCCTATAACCCGCAAGTGGAACCGCACAAGTTCGACCTGCCGCTGGCGTTTGCTCTCACGTCCGTGTCGAAGAAAAAGTTTGGCGGCAAGCTGCCGGAACTCACGATGATCTGCGAGCCGGATGAAACCTCCATCCGCTGCTGCGAAGAGTTCATCAAGGACTGGGCGAAGGTCGGCATTACGGTCAAATTGATCAGCGACCCCAAGGAGTCAGCACCCGAGCAATGGGACATTGTCTATCGGACGGTTCGCATGGTGGAGCCTGTCACCGAAATGTGGCCGTTCCTGACGATCAGTCCGGATGCACGTGTCCGCGAACTGGAACATCTGCCGGACTGGCTACGACAGAGTTTGATTGAACTCGAACAATCAGCGGATCTGACGACGGCAATCAGTTCGCTGCGCCGTTTGCATCTGCGATTGCACGAGTTCGTGCAGTTCGTACCGTTGTGGGAACTCGATGACGTGCTGGTGATCCGTCGCAACATCCAGGGCGTGCCACCCGGACCGCTGCACCCTTATCACAATGTGGAACGCTGGATCGTTCAGCCGTGGTATGCCGCCGAGTTGCAGGGTGAATCGTCTTAGTGGGTGATCGAGTTTTGTTTCGAGTTCGTGCCATCGGGAATCGAAGAATGACGAGATGCGGTCTCGCACTCTTGACTTGCATGCTGATCTGCGGAGTTGTTGCCGCTCAGGAGGCTGCCGCACCGGCAGCGCCAGCGGCTCAGGCTGCGCCGGCTCAACCGGCCGCGGTGCCTGCCGCAGCAACCGTGGCGGCGACAACGCCGGTTGCACAACCACCAGCGCCAATCCTGATTCCGTTTGAGCTGCGACCGTACAAAGTTGAAATCGCCGTCGTGCTCTCGGATTCGCCGCGCCTCAGCCCGACGTTTCGAGAGGCGTTCATCAACGAGCTGCGAGCTATCGCGGATCGCAGTGTCGGTCCGATGTGGGATCTCAAGATCACTTCCGGCGGCTGGCTGACGCCACACTCACGAGCGAGCGTGCAGCGACTCACCGTTGCCACCATGAAGGAACGCGCCCGAGAGAACGACGTCGATAAATGCTATCCCATTGCTGTTGAACTGGTCGGTACTCAGTTCCAGATCGTTGGTCGCGAGTGGGATCGCGAATCTCAGGGGCTGAGCGACATCCGCTCCAGCAGCACGATTGATCGCCGCATGCTGGCGACGGAAGTCTTTCGCATCATCCAGCGAGTCTTCAGGCCGATTGTGCAGATCGACGAAGGCGACGCGGTGGCCGGCGCTCGACTGCGGGTACGAGCGGGTGAATTTCTGCCTGCTGATCCCGGCTTCGATCAGACCGCAGAAGGCCTGTACTACGTCCCTTTCATGCGTGCCTTGGCCAAAGACAAGAGTCTGCGTGCTGTGAACTTCGTCCCGTGGTGCTACTTATCGGCTTCCGAAGTCGATCGATCGCGAGTGAACGTCATACCCAGCTCGGGGGTCAGCGTTAAGTTCACGTCGAAACGCCGTTCGGAATGGCGTGGATTGGGTGTACGCCCCAGTCTGCCTGCCACGGAACTGACACTGTTACCTCAACGGAATTCAACACGACCGTTGGTGGGCTACTTCCTCGGCGTGTACGAAGAGTTGCCGCAAGACCCGCCGCCAGCGGCAACTCCACCGAAAGAGCCTCCACCGCCATCACCCGCTGAAGAATCCAAAGTCGTGCTGAGAACCGATCGCTTCGGTCGAGCAACCATTCCCGTCAAGGAGCATGCACCCCTGCAGTGGGTCTTCGTTCGTAGCGGGCGTGAGTTGCTGACGAAGTTTCCGATCGTCCCCGGTGTGGAAGCCTCGATGTCCGCTCAATGTCCGGACGATACCGAGCGACTCGATGTTGAAGGCCAGATGGCGCTGATCGAAACGGACCTGATCGACACGATCGCGAAGCGTGCCGTGAGCATCGCGATGATCAAGGCCCGCGCGAAAAAACAGGAATGGGCCAAGGTCGATGAAGGCTTTGCCGCAATCGCCGAACTGCCGAAGCTGAAGTACTACGAAGACAAAGTTGGCGAGGTCCAGTACGCGTCGATCAAGAAGGCTCAGGAGAAGAAGAACCGCCTGGCTGAGGATCGCATCAAGAAGATGGGGTCCAAGGTTCTGGAGGTTGCCACTTTCCATCTCGACGAAGAAAAGGTGACGGAACTCAAGACCGAGATCGAGGAAGAGAAAAAGTCCGAAGAACGCAAGGCTGTGAACGATGACGCTCTCGAGCGCATCAAGACCCCCGTTCGTTGACGGCTCGGTCGGTACCCGCGAATGAATCGCAATGCCTTCACCGCGTATTGGTGCGACGGTGAAGAATCACTCGCTCTTGGGGGGAGTGGTGCTGCGCAGAGCGCATCCAAGAACGTAGCTGGCGCGAACCAGTTCACGCTCCGTGATCAATCCGCTGATGCGGTTACCAAAGTTGGGAGCGATGCCCCACTGACCCAGCGCGTCGAACATGGCTTCAGCGCGGGTGCCATCAAGCCGATACTGCTGCTTGAAGTCGGCTGCATCGTCCGGTGGCAGGTCCTCGAACTGGCTCAGCAGCAGGAAGTCGCCCTCGTTGGCCATTTTCAGATGCAGGTTGCGGAATTCACCTGGCAGGAACTGATCAACGGGGACACTGACCTGCAGCGGCCCCGTCAACACCGTATGAGTCACAATCGTGGGGTCGTCCTCGGCAATCCGCGCCGCAGTTTCGCAGACCGCATAAATCACGCTCTCGTCAACCAGCGACCCTTCGATGTGTCGCCGTGAGGTGTGCCGCGACCAGGTATCAGCCAGCAAATCGATCTGCACATGCGGGGGCACCGAGCGCAGAAACGGCACCTCGGTCAGATAGCCGAAGCACTCGTTACTGTCTTCAATCTGCTGAGCCAGCACGATCCGCTCCAGCGTGTCTTGAAACGCCAGTCGGAACGCCAGATAGGTCAGCCCGTGATGAGGGAGTGGGTCACCGCAGAGGTAGATCATGGCTACGCCATGCTCATCAGGACATCGACCAAACTCAATTCGAATTCGCCTCATGTTTCAGAAAATCGTGGTCTGACTCACCAGGACCTAACCTTGGTGACAGACTCCGAAAAGTTTCTCAAAAGACCGCCTCCGGACTGCCAACCGCTCGGGTTGATCTCGTTCAGAACGCGGCGGAACGGTGGAAGTCATGGCCCCATCCAGTCATGCTTCAAGCCGTTCATCGAAGAGGCTCGACTCCGATGAAGCAGAGGTGAGAGCGAAAACGGATTCAGCAGCCGAGGTGTATGATGCAGGTTCGTCGATGCGTGCTGATCGCAGTGTTGATGGTCGAGTCGCTGTGGTCTTTCTCCGTGTCCGCCCAGGAGACCATCGTCAACAAGCCGAAAGTCCCGGGCCAGTTCATCCTGCATCAACGCAGCCGCTCCGAGACGATGAAGGACAGCGGAGAGTGGAAAGAACAAACTAAAGAGTCGGTTTGGAACTGCTCGGAAACGGTCATCATCATCTGCGACATGTGGGATGACCATTACTGCAAGTCGGCCGCGGAACGGGTTTCCGACATGGCGCCGCGGATGAACGCGGTTCTGACAGCCGCCCGCAATCACGGCGCCACCGTCATACACGCACCCAGCGGCGTAACCTACCTCTACGCTGACATGCCGCAGCGCAAGCGGATGCAGCAGGCGAAGAAGGTCAAGCCGGAACTGCCGCTCGAAGCCTGGTGCTATGTAGATCCAAAGCGGGAGCCCGAACTGCCGATTGATGTCTCGAAGCAGCCGTGCGACGACCCGATCATCGGGGCCTACGTGCAGAAGTTCACACGGCAGCATCCCGGTCTGACCATCAGCGGGTGGGATGGAGTCAGCGACAACGGCGAAGAAATCTACAGCTACCTGAAACAGGAAGGGCTGAAGAACATCGTGCTGATGGGCGTGCACACGAATATGTGCGTGCTGGGGCGCCCGTTCGGGATTCGGCAAATGGTCAAGCAAGGTTTCAACGTGGTACTGGCCCGCGACCTGACCGATGCGATGTACGACCCCCGCGAAAAGCCGTATGTCAGCCACACGCGCGGCACCGAACTGGTCGTCGAGCACATCGAGAAGTACTGGTGCCCGTCAATCGGCAGTGAAGACCTGACGCGCGTGGCGCGGGGCTCGGCGGATCCGAAGCCGAAGAAGTCTGCAGACTGAATCCACGACGCAGTCAACATCAGCGAGACGCGCCATACTTATCTGCGGCCGCTAGGAAGCCGATTTGTCGCCCCATCGCGAGTGCCTGGCATCGAGTCCAATCGCTCAGCCGCAGGCGGGGAGGCGATCGGGCGGGGCCTCATTCTCGTCATAGCCGCGCCCATCGTCACAAACACATCAGAGACCCCAGTCTGACTGATGCGGTCGTCACAACCGGACTCGTCAGGAACGTCGCGCCTGCTAGGTCCGTGCTGTCTCTCCCAGGCCGAACGGCCGTCACCGACGGTAACACCGCCACTTCCCACGCTGCTTTCCTGTCTCGCCACGAAAGAAATCGCTTGGCCGCATGAAATCGCTTTCAGCAGGCCGAAAACTTTGACTGTGTTACGCATACTGCCGCTGCAAAGCGGACACTCCATTCTCGGGCGTTCGCCCGAACCCGTTCGCAGTCAGTCAGAAGACATCAGGACCGCTAGCAACCTTGTGTGTCTTGTGGCTGGAGGCGTCGGAAACATGTGCAACTGGAGTGAAACATCAATTGGTTTCTGTTTCTACATTCGAGGAGTTCCCGGAATGAAGTGGACCACCCTGACCAAAGCTTTGCTGGTCGTGGCTGCGAGCGTCGGCAGTGCCCAAGCCGGTTTGTTCGACCACCACGGACCATGTTGTGCCCCGACTTGTGCGGCCCCACAAGCGAAGAGCTGTGCGGCTCCCTGTGCACCAGCTTGTGCTCCACAGGCTGTGACCTGTGCAGCTCCGGCTGCCTGTGCGCCCGCTTGTGCTCCTCAAGCCGTGACCTGCGCCGCTCCCGCGGCCTGTGCACCGGCTTGTGCTCCTAAGGCTGCAAGCTGCGCCGCACCATGTGCGCCAGCTTGTGCTCCTCAGGCTGCGACCTGTGCAGCTCCATGTGCGCCAGCTTGTGCTCCAGCAGCTCCCAGCTGCTGCGCTCCAGCTCAGCCATGCTGCAACAGCGGCTGCTGCCACAAGAAGCACTTCAGCTTGCCGAAGCTGTGCCTGCCAAAGATCAACAAGTGCGACTGGCACTTGCCGAAGCTCAACAGCTGCGGCTGCAACATGCCGAAGTTCGAGCTGCCCAAGCTGAACCTCTGCAAGAAGAATCGTTGCTGCAATAGCTGCGCTCCAAGCTGCGCGGTTCCGACCTGTGCAGCTCCCTGTGCGCCGACCTGTGCGGCTCCTGGCCACTAAGCTGAGACACGTCAGCTTCAACTGACCATGTTGGAGCTGACCTCTCTTCTCTAGTCGCAAACTCGGTCTGCTCGACGAACAACCCCTTTGACTCTCCCAGTTCATACGTTCGTCGAGCTGCCGATTTCTCTGTCGAGGCTCTCTTCTGACGCTACAACCAGATTCACCTGCCTCTGACTGATCGTGCTGTTGGTATAAGCCATCTCCTTTACGACGCCGTCGTATGGCGTATTAAGTTCTCGACCTTGTCCTGACAGTGATCGATCATCCACATAATACCGAGGCGGCTGGAGTCATGACCCAGCCGCCTCGGTTGTTTTTATTCGCGGACTTCGGCGAGGCGTCTTCCGAAGTCGCGGCTCAGCTAATTCCCTGCAGACGCGGGACGCAACAAGCGAGCTTGATTCGCCGGAACGATCAACTCGGCTTTCAGCAGGTGAGTGGAGGCGTTCGCGATGGGGAAGAAGTTTATGGATAGCGCACGATCGTTATGCGGGAGTTGGTGGGGCAAGAAAGTGACTCGTTTCGGGTCGCCGGTGAAGGTAAAGACTTCCTTCCCGTCTACGACGGCATTGATCTGTACGTGTTCGTTGTCCGTCGGAGCGACGTTGACGACCAGTTCATGCGACTGTCCATCGAACAGGACATTCTCCAGTCGCGTTGGTTTGTCGCCAAATGTATAACTTTTCCAGCCCCACTGATTGGGCACCTTCATGCGCACGTCCTCGCCGAGTATTCCAAATTCAGTATAACGACCAGCAATCGGCAGTATGACCGAGTAGTTACCTCGCGAGAGCCTGAAGACCGTTCGAAATGAGTAACGCTCGCCGGGGTCGACAGGAAAGTTCACCCTGTGATTTACATTGGTGCCGACGGTGAAGATGCCCGTTGGTTCCGCTTCCCACTTACCCACAGCTACGTCTTTAGTCAGATCGAGCAACTGCAACAGGTCGATGTTGGTACCTTCGATTGGCACCGCAGGAAACTCCGGCGGTACAGTCTGTGTAGTCACTGAACCCGACCCAACATTGAGTTTGATCCACTTCGCGCCGGAGATCCGCCCGTGATGCTCATTGGGTGAGGAGTCGTGCAGGATGTCACCTTCACCTTCATCGAAGCGATAGAGGGCGACCGTGTCGCTTTCGACTTCGAACTCTGCGGGTGGTGTGAAATCCTCGCGATACTTCGCGATTCTGGAAAATCGCAATGCGTCGATCGTGCCTTTGAAATCCCGGCCGATGCGAAACTTCTTGGCAGGTCGGTCTTGCTCCGGGACAGGCGCCCCCGCTCCGATTGTTTTTCCAGCAAGCTTGCCATTCACATAGAGGCGCCGTTCCTGCCCATCATTCACGCCCGCGAGATGAAGTCGCTGCGGCACGCCGCTCGGGGCGGGAGTTCTTGCTTCGCCATGAAAGGTATAGAACCAGAATTCGCGGGTGTTTCGCGAGAGATTGCCGTTGAACGACTCCAGTATAAACTGATGATCGCGCTCTCCGTTTGTGCTTGTCACCCAGGCGTCGATGGTAACGATCGTTCCTGGCCAGGATGGGTTGGCTTCCATCGACACAAAATGGCCAATATCAAACTCGAGCGCGGACTTTACTGACGACGCGGGACGTCTGCTGTCCGCAACGGGTGCTGAGCGTTTTTCGGGAACTGGCAGGACGACGCGCCCGAATCCCGAATACTGGTGAGCCGACAGGCCAAAGCCCGTCAGTCTGCCAAAGCTATTGATCGTATTCAGGTCGACTCCGCCATCAGACCATGATGTTCCACCGCGTCTGACTGCGAATTTACCGGTGATATCCGCTGGATCTGTGACCAGGCTGGTAGCCTCAGCCAAATATTTGGCGCGATAACCCACGGAACGGTCCCAGACCCACTCGTCTGCTCCACCATACATGTCAAATAAACCGAACGGATTGGGCAGGACATTGCTGCCCGCCCGGTCGCGCTGATAGTTACCCAGGCGTGCTCGAATCTGTTCCACGTTGCCGGAAGAGTGGCCGAAGAACCAGAACGTATCAGTGCCTGCCCGGCACGCGAACTCCCATTGGGCTTCGGTGGGTAATCGATAACCGTCCGCGTTATCGACCAGCGTCACTTCCTGGTCGGAAACCTTGTAAGCGGGAGTGAGACCGGTCCGTTCACTGAGTTTGTTACAGAAGGCGATGGCATCGTGCCAGCCGAGATCATTACGCAGCGACGAGTACTCGTTGTCTGCCTGGACCTGATTCGGCACTTTATCCATCAACGCGCGGTATTCGCGGATTCGAACTTCGTCGACACCCATGTAGAACGGTTTGGTAATACGCACTCGGTGGCGCGATTGAGCAGCTTCGAGATCCGCGCGCAACGGCTTCTCGAGCAGTGCCATGATCTTGTCCCCATCCGGCAGGGCGTCGAAATCCAGCCCCATCATGAATTCGCCCGGAGGGATCAACCGAAAGTTCATACCGAGGTCGTTCGTGTATTCAGTGGGAACGCCGAGGTACTGTGCCCAGGCTTGCTGGTGTTGAAGAGCTTGCTCGGCGTCAAACGGAAACACAGCCATCGGCGGGCGTTGCGCTTCGGCGGGCGACTTGACGGTCGGAACTGTCGCGACAGCAGTGGCCGGCTGAGTCGGCGATTTGACCAGCAATCGCGGCTCAAGCCAGAAAGCATGCGCTCCGAAGTTGCGTCCCGGACATTGCACTTCGAGTCGCAGCTCTTTCACCCCGTGAACAGAAACCTGGAACGCCTCGCCATCGCCCTTTTTTGTTTGCGGTCGCGAGGTCCACAAAACATTGCCGTCGCCCAGAATTCGAAACGTCAGCGGGGAATCCGGTTGATAACCGGGGTTGTCGGTAATTGCCGCAGTGCCTTCGAACGCAGCAAACGCACCTTCGATGTTGTAGACGACATGGCCGCCCTTCTCGCCATGCGGATGCAGCATCAGCGCATGATCAGGACTTGATCCCCGCCAGATGATCTGCGCGCCGGTATGGTCGACACCTCGCTTGCCCAGGATGGGGTAGCACGAGAACTCACCTTCCTTCAGGTCGTCGATATAGACCGGCAGGTTCGTCTCCAGCGACTTGCTGGCCAGTTGAGTCGGGGTGGGCGACGATAGCAGCGGGCGCAACCATTTCGCTTCAACGAAACGTACGTGGTGACTATTTCCGGAGTCGTCATTGGCGAGGCTCCCCACGCCTTCGTCGAAGTGCCACAAGCCCAGCGTGTCGGCATCCGGAGTAAAACGTGTTTCGGGAGTGAAGTTCTCGTCGTAGCGTGCAACCTTGGAAACACGGGCTTCGTCAATCACGGCTTCCAGCCCACCGAGCGTCAGGCCGGCATCTGACGGGCTCAACGGCGTGTCCAGTTCGGCTTCTCGATGCGCGAGCTTGCCATCGACAAAGATCGAGGCAATTTTCCCGGTACGCACGGCCGCCACATGCGTGCGTTGGCCTGCCACCAACCGCACGGGACTCATCAGTCCTTGAAACTGGTTGGTTCGTTGCAGCCCCAGACTCCAACCGCTGTTCTTGCCATCGGGAGAAACGAACAGGCTGTTCTGTTGCGAGATGCCCATGACATGCTGGGTGCTCCGCATCTCGGTCCAGCGCGGTGTGACATAGAGTTCAAGAGTCCTCGGTCCCTCGACGCCGAGCTTCAAAGTCGGGGCGTGGAGGTATCCAAATCCACCAACTTCAACCGCGTTGTCACCCAGCGGTTCAAAGATCGTAGCCACCTCAGGAGGGGCCTGAAGACTTTGGCGCCGTGCATCAGGCGTATCATCAAAGCGTCGTACCAGTCGGAAGCCGAGATCCATTCGAGTTGAGGATGGAGTGAGCCCTCCGCGCATGCCGTTCCGTACCATCACTCGCGGTTCGTTGAACCCCGAGCCGCGATGCACTCGATTGTCGCTGAAGGGCGGCCCGACGGGATCAGTTGTGGAATCCGCACTGACGGCCAGCACGAAGTTGTCCTGACACCATTCAGCAACGTTGCCGAGCATGTCGTGCAAGCCGAAAGGGTTGGCAGTCAAAGCACCCACAGGCTTGGGAATACGTTCCTGCTGTTCTACCCAGGCCAAGTCTTCGAGTTTCCCCTCAATCGGCCACGGGTCCACCGTTCCAGCCCGGCACGCGAACTCCCATTCGGCTTCGGTCGGCAACGAGTACGTCGCCTTCTCGCGGCGGCTCAGCCAGTCCGCGAAAGCCACGGCGTCATGCCAGGTGATATGCGACAGCGCCGTCTGTGTAGGCGCGCCGGGTTTACGCAGGGTGCGCCATTCGTCATTCCTGCGTCCGTCGATCGTTGACTCATGACCCGTCGCATCGACGAAGCGGGCAAATTGTTCTGCAGTGACTTCATTCACGCCGATCGCGAACGGTTGTGTGAGCGTGACATCGTGTTGCGTAGCAGAACTCGTCAGCAAATTGTTCGCCCAACCTGTACTCAATGGCTGCTGAAGTTCTTCCACTTCCGACGCTGTCAGTCCCATGCGGAACGTACCCGGCGGGATGACGCGGAACTTCATGCCGACGGAGTTCTCGAACTCCGCCGGCACGTCCAGCGACTTCGCCCACGCCGCTTGCTGAGCCTTCGCCTTCACGGCATCAAACGGCGCGATCAGCGGCTTTGCTTCTTCTAGAGGAGTCGGTTCAATGCCAGACGCAGGCTGGATCGCCAGTGATTTATCGGGGGTGTTAATCATGGACGCCACGACCCCAATGGCCAGCAGCGGTGCAATCAGCAACAAGGCGACCTTGAACCAGCCTGTCATCCCGGTCTTCGGCAGCGTCGTTTCAGGTGCTTCTTGAATGTCATCGGTGCGTGAAGCAGAACTGTTGCCCAGGTTCGTCTGAGTTTCCGAACGCTGCTGCCGATCGGTGGTCGGATCGTTCGAAGAGACCTGATCTGCTGGAAACAGATAGGGAGCAGTTGCATCCGAGCCACTCATGCGTTGGAAAAGCGCGGACGGCATCGTAGGCATGTGAATCGCCGGAGCTTGCGGCTCCCAGACACCTCGCGCGAGCGCGTTGAGATCCGCTCCGCTGACGAATGGCCTCAAGGCCGCTGCCACTTCAGCGGGCGTTTGGAAGCGTGTATCCGGGTCGCGCGCCAGCATGCGCTGCAAGAGTTCAGACAAGCCGGAAGGCAAATCAGCGCGCACTGTCGAAAGCAGCGGCGCGTCCTGTGTTGTGATCGCCTCCAGCCGCTTCATTGGCAGGCTGTCCGAGAACGGCGCGCGTCCCGACAGCAGTTTGAACAGCGTCGCGCCGAGGCTGTAAATGTCCGCCCGCACGTCCACGTCATGACTGTTATCGACCTGCTCGGGAGCGATGTAGTCCAACGTGCCCATTAACTGTCCGGTGCTCGTGAGTTCGCTGAACACAGCGGGCGAAGACAGTCCGGCGATCGCGATACCACGGTCGTCCTCCAGTAACGCCAGACCGAAGTCGAGCACCCGCACGACGGCCGGTTCGTCATGAGCGTGCTGAACCGCATCGGGACTTACGGAGATCATCAGGTTCGACGGCTTGATGTCGCGATGCACCAACCCGCGCCGATGCGCATAGTCCAAACCGACGGCCGCCTGACGCGCGATCTCACAGGCGTCTTCGGATCGTAGTTCCCCCACCCGCGAGATCACCGTCGAAACGTCCGGCCCATGTACATACTCCATCACCAGAAAGTGGACGCCTTCGTGCTCGCCTGCGTCCATCGCGCGGACGATGTGGGGATGTTCGAGCCGTCCGACTGCGCGCATCTCGCGTTCAAAGCGAGACACTGCGTCCTTGTCCTTCATCCGATCCGCCGACAGGACCTTGATGGCGACCATCCGCTCCAGATGCAGGTGCAGGGCCTGATAGACCGACCCCATGCCGCCGCGACCGATCTGTCTCAGCAGCAGATACTGGCCGAACCGCACACCCTTGGGAGCAATCGGCGGCATATCGGGTTCAGGGGACTTGACCCACTCACCGGTTCCGAAGCCCGACGTCGATTGCTCAACAAGCCGCTGCACGCACTCCTGACACGCGGCTTCATCCAGAAAGCCTTCCGGTTGAGCCTCTACCTGCAACGCTTTCACTAGAGTGTCGCCGGACGCACTCAGCCGCTCCATCCGCAGTTGGCAGGTTTCGCAGGAGTCAATGTGCGTCGCCACATCATCAATCGCCTCGGTGGCCAATCGGCCGACCGCAAAGTTGCGGATGATCTCTGGTGACGGACATTGCCAGGACACGGCGCTCTCCGAATTAAGGCCCACTCGGTGATCAAACTGCGTGGTGAGTCAAACGCGATGCGGTTACCGATGCCTTCCAACCAGCCTGATTCGGGCAAATTCGGACACTTAGGGCGCGCTCTCCTGAAGTGTTATAGATGGAAAACCTCTTTTATTCGCAAAAGTCTGACAGAAAAAACTCAGCGTTGAGGCTTTTGAATCAACTTAGAGTGGCTCGCCCAATTCCGTTCGCAGACGCTGCAGAACTCGCGATTTAGCCTTGTAGACCGCCGCGACCGACATCCCGAGTTCATGAGCTACCGCCGCCGGAGCAACTCCGTCCAGCACAACGCGCCAGAATGCCAGCCAGGTGGTCTCTTCGAAGTCGGACTCGATCAGCATCAACGCCCGCTTGGCGAGATTCGGAATTCCGGCTTCGATCGACCCTTCGGAAGCCGCCGGCAGATTGAGCAATTTCAGGTGCGCCGTGGTGCCACCAGATCCTTGGGGCTGACCTGAGGTCTTGCGGAAGTAGTCCTTCAACCGGTTGCGAGTCACTCCGAACAGCCAGCTCCGAAACCGTCCGTCCAGACGTTCCGGGTCAAACTTGTCGATGGACTGATACACGGAGCAAAATACGTCCTGCACCAGGTCCGCCGCATCGGTGTCCTGCAAGCCACACTGCCGAGCCCATGAATAGACCATAGGCCCGTACGTCTGCACGACGCGCTCCCACGCCTCAGGCCGCCGCTGTTTGGCCGCCTTGATCATACCTGTTGAAGTAGAGAGTGACTGCACCGTCATCTCGAATACCTGTTGCCCGCAGTAAAACCTTCAACGCACCGCATCTTGACACCTTGGTCCCTCAGGACGCCAGAGTCAATCAACAGATGTTTTCCACAATTCACCCAGGAGTTCGCCATCAAGATCGAACATGATGCCGATCGTTTCTGACGCTCGGTTGTTTGTCGTAACGGTTTGCCAGACTATCAAAGCTGTCCCGCCAGGTTCTCCACCCGATCAAACCAACGAAGAAATCGCTCGTGACTTCTTTTTCTGAGCCCGATCAGTCGCAGTCTATTCCGATCGAAATCCTGCGGCAGTGCATCTTTCTGGCGGGACCGACGGCCAGCGGGAAGACCGACGTTTCGCTGCTGCTGGCTGAGCGACTGGGCAACCTGGAGATCGTTTCACTCGACTCCATGACGCTGTATCGCGGCATGGATGTCGGAACAGCGAAGCCGTCGCGACGCCAGCGGGACGCGGTGCCACATCACCTGATCGACATCATCGACCCGGAAGCCGAGTTCAGTGTGGCTGAATACCTCACCGCCGCACGCTCGGCCTGTGAGGAAATCACGGCGCGAGGGCATCGTCCGCTGTTTGTCGGCGGCACCGGGCTCTATCTGCGATCGGTGTTGCGAGGAGTGTTCGAAGGCCCGCCTGCGGACTGGTCGATTCGTGATCGGTTGGAGCAACAGGCGAAAGACGCCGCATCGCGCGGGGACCATTATTGGTTGATGCGGCAACTCGAGAAGGTCGATTCCGAATCCGCACTGCGGCTGCATCCCAATGACCAGCGCCGGCTGATTCGCGCGATCGAAGTTTATGAACTCACCGGCCAGCCGCTGTCGAAGCAGCAGAACCAGCCCGCGCTGCCGGTCGATCAGCGACCGCCGCATGTGTATTGGCTCGACCCGTCCCGTGACTGGTTGCATGATCGGATCAACCGCCGCGTGGAGCAGATGCTCGACGTTGGGCTGATTGAGGAAGTCCGCTTCCTGATGGGGCGTCCGCAAGGCATGAGTCACACCGCCCGGCAAGGCTTGGGTTATAAAGAAGTTATCGACGCATTGGGGGACGACGCGTCGGCGGAATTGTCGGCTCAACAACTTGCCGAGGTACAGGAATTGATCCAGACGCGCACGCGACAATTCGCCAAACGGCAGACGACGTGGTTCCGGAATCTCGAAGAGTGCTCACCGATCACCTTGAAAGGCGACGAGTCCCCCGCCGACATCACGGAACTGGTACTGGCCCGGTTGAAGTGAGCCATCCCGCGCCCGCAAGAGTGCAAGTCCACGTTTTTGGATGAACCCTGGCGCGTGCTGTGTGTCGATTCGCGCGAGGTGTTGTTCTCGGTGCGCTTCGCAAGAACGTGTTCGATTCGACGACTCATCGCCGGTTACAGCGACCCTCGATCGTCACTGTCGAGGACTGATCAACCCGAGTTGCGAAACAACGCATCACGGGAACAACACTCAAGTTTCTGATCGCAATCGTGCTGCCTGGTTCTTAGCGTCCAGCAGATACCCTTCCGTTTTGTCAGAGCCTGATCTTATGCCCAAGTCCGGTTTCGACGGCCCGTTGGAACGACTCAACGACTACTGCTGGCGGATTCCCCGATCCTACAAGCCGGGAATGCGCGTGGACGGTCTGATCTATGCCAGTGACGAATTGATGTCGTTGCTGCGAAATGATCAGGCGCCCGAGCAGGTCGCGAACGTCGCCACATTGCCGGGCATTCAGATGGCCAGTCTTGCCATGCCAGATATTCACTGGGGGTATGGTTTCACAATTGGCGGTGTCTGCGCGACCGACCCCGACGAGGGCGGAGTGATTTCACCCGGCGGCGTCGGTTACGACATCAATTGCGGCGTCCGACTGATGCGCACCAATCTCAGCTATCGGGACGTGAAAGGTTCGCTGCAGCATCTGGTTGACCAGTTGTTCAAAGAGGTGCCGACGGGCACCGGCAAGCGCGGTAAGTATTCGTTCTCACCCAGCGAATTGCGGCAACTGATGGGCGAAGGTGTGCCCTACCTGAAAAGCCGCGGACTGGCGACCGACGCCGATATCGAGTTCACGGAAGCTCGCGGCTGTCTGCAGGGCGCCGAACCGGACAGCGTCAGTGAACGTGCGATCGAACGCGGTGCCAGCCAATGTGGAACGCTGGGTTCGGGCAATCACTTTCTGGAAGTGCAGATTGTTGAAGCGATCCTGGATGAAGAAGCCGCGCAGGTGATGGGTCTTTCAAAAGATCAGGTCTGCGTGATGATTCACTCGGGCTCGCGCGGTCTGGGGTATCAGGTCTGCGACGACGCCTTGCGACTCTTGCGCGGCGTGCCGCAGAAGTACGGCATTCAGCTACCCGATCAACAGCTCGCGTGTGCTCCGGTCCTTAGTCCGGAAGGTCAGCACTATCTCGGCGCCATGCGCGCTGCCGCCAACTACGCCTGGTGCAACCGTCAATTGCTGATGTGGCAGGCCCGCGAAGTCTTCGAGACGGTGTTTCGCACGTCCTGGAAGAAGCTCGGCATGAGCCTGCTGTACGACGTCGCTCACAACATCGCGAAGTTCGAAGAACACACCGTTGCCGACGTCTCGAAAAAGGTCTGGGTACACCGCAAAGGCGCAACGCGAGCCTTCCCGCCAGGCAATCGTGAGATCCCGGATCTCTATCGCGGCATCGGTCAACCAGTGCTCATTCCGGGCGACATGGGTCGTGCGAGCTGGGTGCTGGTCGGTCAACAGGGCAGCATGGAGCAGACGTTCGGCACGACCTGCCACGGTGCTGGCCGCCTGATGAGCCGCACGAAAGCTGTGGAACACGCTCGCGGTCGACGAGTCGATAAGGAGCTCGCCGCGCGCGGTGTCATTGCCCGAGCCCAAAGCTGGCGAGGTCTCGCGGAAGAGCAACCCGCCGCCTACAAGGACGTGAACCTTGTTGTCGACGTCGTCGATCGCGCGGGTATCTCCCGGAAGGTCGCCCGCATGAAACCGATCGGAGTCATCAAGGGCTAATAATGCATCGCGGCTACGATGAAAGTTCGCAAGCGGCTCGCAGCACGGTTTCGAAGTCGGGGTGCTGAGCTATCTGCTTCGAGACATCTTTGCGGGCGAAGATGCGGACTCGTTTAACGTAGTCGTCGAACTGAGTGCGGGCGAGGGCTTCGACGACGGGACTGACGGAGCCGAGCGGGCGGTAGGCGTCTTCCTTCGGGTAGTAGATCGAGACTCGGAACTCGATTTCGCGATGCACCGGCGGGGCGTCGATCACGATGTCAGTCGGGCTGAGTTTCTCACTACCCAGCAGGCCGCGACGATTGATCTCTTCGACCAGTCGGCGGCAGCATTCGACCAGTTCGGCATACGGACGCCGCGCGATCAGGTTGTAAAGTTCCTGTGATTCATAATGGCTGTACTCGGCCACTCGCTTATAGAGACTGCGGCGCGGGCCGAGCAGGCTCTCAAGAATAGACTCGGCCGAAGTGCCCTTCGCCGTCTGACGCAGCAGGCGAATCATGTCCGGCTCGCTGAGGCGGAAGAGCGAGCCCAAGTCCAGATGCGGGTGCAGTTCAAAGAAGCCGCGCTGGAACATGCTGGTCGCCGCACGGACCGCGTGATGCCAGTAGACCTCGGAGAACATCACGTACCGGGCGAAGACCATCAGTTCTGCCGCGGTTTTGCCCTTCTGGTTGATCGCCAGCCCGTCGCCGGCTTCGTTAAGCACCAGCGACTGAATCAGCCGATGCTTGTCGAAGTGACGTCCATAAGGCACGCCGCAGTGCAGGCTGTCGCGTTCGAGATAGTCGAGTTTGTCGATGTCGATCGGGCCGGACAGGATCGAACGGAGCACTCGCAGTTCCGGCCGATCAGTCCGTGCGACGAGCACATCCAGGACCTCCGCCGGGTCGATGTGCCATTCCTCGCGCAGGGCCTGAGCGAGCTCTGTTTCGGGCTTGAGGAACTCAGCCGCGTGTGACTCGTGCGCCGACATGCCGGGCAGCGACAAGTCCTCAATGGGATGGCAGAACGGCCAGTGCCCGATGTCGTGCAGCAGCGCCGAGGCCAGCAGCAACTCGGCATGATGAGTATCAATCAGGGCACAGAAACGCGGATCGCGACCCAGTTGCCACAGATATCGAATAGCGTTGTGAAAAACGCCCAGCGCGTGTTCAAAGCGAGTATGCGTCGCACCGGGATAGACGTGCGACACCACGCCCAACTGCGACACATGCCGCAGCCGCTGGAACTCGGAGGAATCAATCAGGGCACGGACGCGCGGCGTGAACGGAACATCCTGCTCCATCGGGATGCGCACGATCCCGCGATCTGCCGCAAGGCTGGCGAACTCCGGCAGATCGCTGAAAGGGTGCTGCATCGAAGTCGTCTCCCCAATCCTTAGGTCCTTGTGGTCCCTTTCGTCCCTTGATTCAAATCCGGCCCACGATGAACGCGTCGCGTGCCACCCTACAGAATCTCCAATGAAGGCAGTTCCGGAGTCTCCAGCAGGCTCTTGGCGACCTGCATGGCAATCGTCTGGCAGACTTGCAGCATGGGCTCGCGCACCGGGCTGTCTTCCTTGAAGAGGTCCGCAATGCGGCCTTCGTCGCCGAGCACGCGGACGCTGGCGTTGATCGGAATCTCTCCGAGAAACGGGATGTTCGACTTCACGGCCTGATCCTTCGCGCCGCCGCGACCGAAGATTTCGCCGGTCATGTTCTCGACGATGCCCAACACCGGGATCTTCACCTGGTTGAACATGCTGATGGCCTTCACGGCGTCCAGCAGAGCGACCTTCTGTGGCGTGCAGACGATGACGGCACCAGCCAGCCCCAGCAGTTGCGACAGCGTCAGCGACACGTCACCGGTTCCCGGCGGCAAGTCGATGATGAGATAATCCAGATCGCCCCAGTCGGTCTGAGCGAGGAACTGCGTCAGCAGCTTGTGCAGCATCGGGCCACGCCAGATGACTGCCTGATCTTCTTTCACGAGGAAGCCCATCGACAGCAGCTTCACGCCGTTCTTTTCGATCGGCTGAATGCGCGGCACGACCTGACCATCGGGACCGCGATGCTCGACCATCTCCGGCTGTCCCGACGCGCCGCACAGATGTGGAATGCTGGGGCCGTAGACGTCGGCGTCCATCAAGCCGACCTTCGCGCCGAACGACTTCAGCCCATACGCCAGCATGGCCGAAGTGGTGCTCTTACCGACACCGCCCTTACCGCTGCCGACGGCGATCACGTTCTTGATTCGCAGGCCGATTTTGCCGCCTGAGTCCTTGCCGCGCACCATCCAGGTGAAGCTCACCTGAGCTGCTGGCGAGCCCGGCCACTTCTGGCTGACGAGCGACTGAATTGCCTGCGAAATGCGTTCACGGCCGGGATAGGCGGGCGTCGGTAGCTCGACTTCAACGACGGGCGTTCCGTTCGCCTGAACTTCGGCTTTCGAGATCATCCCGAGTTCACCGAAGGTGCGATTGATTTCGGGGTCGTACAGGGCGGAAACGCTGCTCTTCAGATCGGTGGAGTTCATAAGTCTCTAAGCAAACAAACGAAGAAAATTGAGGAGAGCAACCCGCGCCGCGCGCGACGTGCTGCTCCGTGCAGCCGAATCTTAGAGGCTGTCCGGCTTACAGAACACTGTCCCATCCGAGTCCACGGGCGACCGCGAGCGCGCTGTTGACTCCGTCTTCATGGAATCCGTTTCCCCAGTACGCGCCGCAGAAAGACGCTCGATCGCGATTAATCAACTCCGCATGTCGCCGCTGAGCGTCCCGGCGGCGGGTTGTGAAGATCGGGTGGTGGTAGTTGAAACGGCCGAGAATCTTGCTTTTGTCAATCAGAGCCGTCGAATTCAGCGTGACGCAGTACGTCGTTTCCGAAGTGATCCCCTGCAGGATGTTCATGTTGTAAGTCAGGGTCGCGTTGGCCGGTGAGCCATCATTACGGATGTGGTAGTTCCAGCTCGCCCAGGCTCGCTTGCGACGTGGCAACACGGACGTGTCTGTGTGCAGAACGGTTTCGTTCTGCTGATACGGGAACTCGCCGAGGATTTCTCGTTCCGCCGCCGTGGCCTGATCACCCAGCATCCTTATCGCCTGATCACTATGGCACGCGAAAATGACGTGATCAAACCGCTCTGGAATGACCGCGCCGCGCACATCAAGGGATACTCCGGATTCATCCCGTCGCACGGCAGTGACTGGCGAACTCAACCGGATGCGGTCGCGAAACCCCGCCGTCAGCTTCTCAACATACTTCCACGAGCCACCCGTGATCACGCGCCACTGCGGACGATGACGCACGCTTAACAAACCGTGATTGCGGTAGAATTCCACAATAAACCGCATCGGAAATTGTCCAAACGTCTCCAGCGGACAGGACCAGATCGCCGCGCCCATCGGAATGAGATACTGATCAGCAAACTGCCGCGAATATCCCTGCTGACGAAGAAAATCGGCGACCGTCAGCTCTTCCGTCGAACTGTTCAGCAGACTCAGCGATTCGCGATTGAACCGCAGAATGTCGAGTATCATCCGGTAGAACCGGGGGTTCAACAGATTGCTGCGCTGAGCGAATAATCCGTTCAGAGAAGTGCCGTTGTATTCCAGGCCGGAGCGATCGCAGCGCACGCTGAAGCTCATAGATGTTGGCTGCGACGCAATGCCCAGTCGCGTTAGCAACTCGATAAAATGAGGATAAGTCCAGTCATTATAGACAATAAAACCGGTATCAATCGCGAGCGACCGACCACTCGCATCGACGGGAACAGTATGCGTGTGCCCGCCGATATAATCATTGGCTTCGAACAGCGTGAGTTCATGCTGCCCTTTGAGCAGGTACGCGGCGACCAACCCTGAGATGCCCGTGCCGACGATCGCAATCTTCATCCGTGAGTCCGCCCATGCTGAAAAACGCTGAAATTCCGCTCCTGATCCCCGCTCCGCATTGGATGCGATCGCGAAGTTCGCGACAACCCGCTTGAGTGCCGAGTCAAGAAGCGGTCTGCAGCCTCAAGACGACACGATGGTCAGGTCCGCAGTTGCCAGTCGCGGATTGCATCGAGCGGGCAGATCAACATGATCACATTCAGCGTCAGACTGTCTCGAATCCAGCAAAGTACAAGCAGTTCCGCGGCAACGAACAGAATCAGCGACCGCCGCCAGCCGAGTCGCCGGGCCACCAGCAGTCCCGCGCCACACGCCACCAAATCTCCCAGCGAGTTCAGTACGGAGTCACCAGTATAGCCTCGCGCGGCAGTTGCCGTGCGGTAGCGATCGATCACCCAGGCTGAGTTCTCCACAACTTCCCAGAGCGCTTCCAGACTCAGTCCCGCCAGCAGTCGCCAGGGTGTTGATACCCGCGTTGCGACAGGCATCAGCAGCCACCAGAAGACAACACCGTGCAATAAGTGCGTCACACTATAAGGATCGAGAAAGTGCTGAGAGTTGTGAGCCCCCCACGCATCCAGTGTAACCGGGTTTAGATCGCCTTGAGCACACCACCAGATGCGACCCTCCCACCGGAGTGCTCCGATCATCAGCAGAGTCATCGCCGCAGTAAGTATTACAGGAGTGATTCTATTATTCTCAGTTAATCTCAATGACATGGCGCTTGCTCGACTCACGGAGGTTGAAGCCCGTTTGACAGATCAGGTCTTCAATCGGCGAGACAGCAGTTCCACCGCCATGCCATTCAATAACTGAGCCAGCGCCGGGTCATAACGATGCCCCTCGTCGCGCAGAAAAGCGTGCTCGCCGTTGAACTCATGCCACGTGAAATTGATACCGACAGACATCATCGCGTCGTAGACCACTCGTCGACCCGCCAGCGGAATGTGAGGATCTTGCCGCCCCCAGACCATCAACATTTCTCCGCGAATTTCATGCATCCGATCCAGCGTATCGTCCTGCATGCCTTTCGCCAGACTGCGTTTGTGAATGTCTGTCGCGTAGAAACAGACTCCCGCCTCGACTTCCGGATTCATCGCCGCCCGGAAAGCCAGATGCCCACCCAGGCAAATTCCTACCGTCCCCATGCGACCCGAACAACCGGGGTCGGTCGCCAGGTAGTTCAGCACCGCGCGAGCGTCCTCGTCATAGCTGCGCAGTTCTTTAGTCGTCTTCAGAGTATTGCCACGATCGGTGTCCGACTTGTCGTAGTTGAAGACTTCACCCAGTTGCACAAATTCGTGATACACCTCGGGCACTGCCACCAGGAAGCCATGTCCAGCGAGAAACGCCGCCGTGCGGGCAATGGGTGCGGTCACCTGATAAATCTCGGAATACAGGATTACTCCGGGATACTTTCCTTCGCCCTGCGGTCGAAACAGATGAGTCCGCATCGGGCCATACGACGTCTGCAGGTCAACGAACGCACGTGGCTGGATTCGCATAGGGATTAGTCCGAAACAGAAGCGATGATACTGAGCAAGAAGTGTCCGAGACAGGGTTGAGGATGATATCAACTCCGGTGCTGTACCGCAGGGAGCCCGCAGACACTGAAGCCACTGCCGACGCCCTCGTGCTTCAGTGCTGGACTACTTCTTGCCGCCCCAGGCGATTTCGGCGAAGCGTTCGAGTTTCGAAAAATCATTCTGCCAGGTCGTGTACATGGCTCCGCGCAGGGTGTTGAGTCCGGCGCCGGCATCGATCCATTGTTTCACGGTTTCCGGACCGGCGTCGTAGAAGCCGGCGGCGATTTGGGTGTGTCCTCGCTTGCCGAAGAACGACAGGCTTTGTTTCGCCTTGCCGCTGTTCCAGTTGATAATCACACAGTCTTTTGGAAGCCCTTCCCAAGAACCGGCCAAGTCGCCGTTCACGAGGTAGAAATTATTGGTGGCGTTGTGATGTGGGTCGAACATATCGCTCCACACGCATAGTTTTGCCTGGGGATTCACTGTGCGAATAATTTCAGTGCAGCGCTTCACATTGGCTGCGAGTTGCTGCCCCGCCGTGAGTTTTGACGCTCGCTCGGGATCACTCCAGTTGGCAACGCGAATTTCGTCGTGGCTCATGAAGTACGTCTGCGGCTTGAAGAGTTCATGCACGCGACGGGTCTGATCGGTCACGATTTCAAAGACCTTGGGATCAGTCAGCGAGCACGGCATCTGGTTGTCATAGATCGTCACCGCATGAAAGAAGCTGACGCGCAGTTCCTGACCGTCCTTGATGCGGCTGCCGGGCACCAGCTTGAGTTGCGGCGGCGTGTGATAGACCTCGAACGACCCGGCCCACGGCGTCATGCCGAGTTTCTCATCATGCAGCGGCGCGAAGTCGCGACCTTCTTCGTAAGTGACATCCTTACTGGCGTTCGTCACCACGAGCGGACAACTCGAACGCCGCACCAGATTGACGAACGGCTCCTCGACGACCTGTAGATCGTCGATCCATGCACTGCCCGCCTTGCAGTCCCACACGCCGAGGTAGAACAGCACCTCGGAACTTTCCAGCGAGTTGAACACGTTATGATGCTGCGTCCAATCCTGAGTCTTCTTGACTCCCAGGTTGCTATGCGACAGCACCCGACCGGAAGGGCTCATCGCGAACATCTTGAACTCGCTGGCTGATGCCAAATCGTCCGTCTTGATCCAGACCGACGCGTGAAACTGGGACCACGGGCGCACGGTCAGCCGCTTGTTGACGCGACGATTGCCAGTTTTGCCGGGCGGATTGCTGATTCTCAGAGATGACTCGCCGCCATGCTTCACGGCAGCGTCGGCATAGGTTCCCTGCCCCGGCTCGTCCTGAAAGCCCCAGCCAACGAACGCATCGCCGCGACGTTCTTCGAATTCGCCCGGCACCAGGTTCTTGCCCGCTTGCTTGGGCGCGGCCACGTTGCCGGTGATTCTCAGCGGCACATCCTGAGCAGGCAGACCTTCGGCCAGATTGGGATCATGAGCCAAAATGCCATCGCTGTAGCCGAACGACATCACAGTGGGGATGACTTCCAGCTTCAGCTCGTCACAGATCTTCTGGAAGCGGGCCGCGTTCTTGAAGTAGTGGTCAGGGACTCGGTCCAGAATATTGAGCTTGTAATCCGCCAGCACGACACCGTTGTAACCCACCTTCGCCGCCCGACGCAGGATGGCCTCGATCTTGTCGAGGTTCTCGGTGACCTGCAGGTTCTGCTGGAGGTACAGCCAGCGCTGCGTTAGCGGCTCTTCCGCGCGTGCGATGGACGTCAGCAAGGGAAAGATGCAGCAAGCAATCAGAGCGACAACAACGCGCATGACGTCTCCTCGAGCAATGGCGTGATCAACAAGCATCACTTGCCGGGAGACATTAACCGCCACAGGCTTTATTTGCTCTTGTTGCTCGTCAGCAGTTGGGCGAGCTGACGGCCTAGTTCCCGCGCCGTTGGATCGTCCTGGCCGGTGATGATCTTGCCGTCGATCACGACGTCATCCGTCAGGGTATTCGGATTGCCGACCGAGTTCGGAGCCACCATGCGAGCGCCGTTGAACTCGGCGTTCCAGCGCGACGGCATGCTGTTGCGGCCTCCCGGATAGACGCCCGGAGGACCACCCAGAGTCGGACCAGTCGCTCGTTTCCCGGCGAGCAGACTGCGACCGTTGACTCGCGACCACGCCAGCACCGACACACCGTGGCACAGGCCGCAGATGTACTTGTCCTGCTTGGCGAAGTCGTTGATGAGCTTGTTCACGGCTTCCTTCACGCGGCGGTCGCCGTTGTAGACCGTGTTCTGATACGAGCCTTCGAAGGCATACTGATACATCGAAGAACCCCATCCACCCGAAAACAGAAGCGCGTCATAGCGCGAAGCGTCGGCTTCTGCGATGGTCAGATCCGGATTGACCGCGCCGCGATCGGCACCTTCGCCGGTGTTGGGATGCGGGTGGCAGGTCTGCTTGAAGCCCGCCGCAACCTCGACCACGCAGCCTACGCGTTCCAGTTCCTGGCGCGGTTCCGAATACTCCCGATAGAAGAAGTGTTGATTGGCGATGACGATCAGCACGCGCGGCTGCTTGCCGTTTGCCGCTCGTGCGGCCGGAGCTTGCGCCGAGGTCGTCGGGGCTGGTGTCGATGCCGGAGCAGGTCGCGGCGTTGTGGACGCCGTCTGAACTGGCTTGCTGTTGACCGTCGATGCTGGAGTCGAACTGGAGGTCGCCGAAGCCAGCGGCAGATCGCCACTCACGCGACGGACCTCAATCTTGTGAAAGACGGTTTCCGCCTCCCAGGCTCCCAAACCGAGTGCCGCCGCGTCGGGTAACTTCCAGAGATTGGGCTGAGTGAAATCGGACCCGTCCGAGCGATGAGTGACAATCAGCTTTTCGTCCAGATATCCCTCGACACGGTCCTTGCGCACGCGCACTTCTGCGGAGTAGCGGCGTCCGTTCTCGAGGGCCTGATCGGCCACGCGAGTCGGGTTCGACTGGAAGTCCTGGCCGCGAATGTTTTGAAAGCCAGCGAGGTGTTGGCCCCAGGCATCGATCTCAAACGCTGCTTGCTTGCCACCCGCGACGAAGAATAGGCCGATCGAATGCCGGCCGCTCTTGCGAGTGAACGCGACTCGAAAGTCGTACTCGCCCGTCGGCTTCGACGGCAGCACCAGCCGGGCTCCGGAAGCCGCACGCACGGTAAGACCGTCACTCGACTTGCTCCATTCGCCGGCCACGGCTGCCTTGGCTGCATCCACCTGCTGAGTGATATCAACCCAGTTATCCGCTTTTGCAGCGGGCGAAATCAGCAGCGACAGACACAGCACCGCGAGCGTCAGAAATGGAACTGTCTTCATCGTGAGGGAACCTCGGAGGCGTCGCGCAACGATCCCATGCGCGGCGTTCAGCGGCGTGAGAAACCTTCAGCTCCAGCCAAAGTCGGGCGTCTAACTCAAGCAGTGTTTTGTGTTTGCCGAACTCGCAGTGATGCTACCCATGATGGGAGTCGCTAGACCAACAAACAACGGCGGGAATGCAAGAAGATGTCCCCGCGCCGGAGGCTCTTTCAGCCAAACCGTCCGAAATGGATGATTTTTAGACTTTCGCCATTTTCAGAGCGGAGCGTTTTGCAGCAAAGCGGGTGAATTCGTTTAGCGGCCACGCCAACGACGTTCTGATTGCGGACCAATCAGTGATTTGCCTCTACTTTCAGAGCCTGTTCGCGGTAGTGATGTGGCATTAGGGTCTGACGGTAGTTACGCAGGGGACGAATCAGGGATCGCTCCAAGGCGTCTTTACGAGCCGCGACCTGGTCGGAGGTCAGACCTCGAGCGTTGCCTGTTTCGTCGAGGACCGCGCCGGCTCGTTCGACGGCGGCAATGCTTTTCTCGATGTCGTTCAGCGCGATCTTCGATGACGTGGGTGGCGCGTCGCCGCGAGAGTACCAGCGGCTGTGCAGCAGCTGCACCAGGCCATCGACGGTGTCCCCACGCTGGACTGGATCGGCGAGCAGTTCCGGGCGGTCACAGATCAGCTCCACTGCCGCGACGATGTTGCGTACCGAACGATCATTCGATGTCGTGAAGTAAGCGGCGTGAATCCGATGTTCCAGTTCAATCGCCGCATTCGCATCCCGGTTCTTAGCTGCGAGTTCCGCGACTTCCTGATGCAGGAAGAAGCTCATCAGCGGATCGAACGGCTCGGCAAACTCTGCGATGCTCTGCAGAGCTGCCGTGGACGGCACGGGCTCCTTGGCCGCCGCGCCGAGGGCTTCAAAGTACTCCAAGCGACGTTTCTCATTCGCGTGCAGTTGCTGTGTTGGGCGTTCGCCTTTGACCTGCAGAATCTCGGTTTGCGGTTGTTCCTGCATCCGCTTCTTCACGGTCTTGCGATAGGACCAGTACTGGTCGGGATTGTCGACCACCAGCTCACGCTGCAGCTTCAATTCGGTGAGGCGCCGCGCGACATCAGCGGTCTCGGCTTCCGCTCCACAAACCTGCTTCAACGGCTGAGCGGCCCCGGCAAAGGTTTGAGTAAGCTCGCCATACTTATCGCCCCAACGCATCACTTCGAAGGGCAGGGCGGCGGTCAGATGACTGCTGGCGACGGTGTTCGCAGCAACCGGTTGCTGCGCCAGGAATTCGTCGAAGCGGTCCGAACTGATCATGGTCAGTTCCAGCGGACTGCCCCAATCCCACCCCAGCCGCGCCAGCACGCTGCGGACGTGTGTGCGTTGCAGCCGACGCACCAGGTCGCGACGGACGATGCCTTCTTCGCTGTTGCTGGCCAGCAGTACCCACTGCCCCGGAGCCACTTCAACTGCCGAAGTCTGAGTGAACTCGGACCGGCACGCGGCGACGATGGACTGCACGGCCGACAAGCCACAATCCACCACTGGCAGGTGCTGGCAGAACAGGCCATCCTCACGCAACGCGCTAGCGGCCAGCTTGTAGAAGTTCGAGGTATAGTACGCTGCGGACTGAGGCAGCATCGCGTGATCGGGGTTGCTGATGACAACGTCGTAGCTCGCCGGTTGAGCGGCCAAGGCCAGCAACGGTTCAGCGCACACGACCTGACAACGCTCATCGTCTGTTGGCAAACTCTTCAGTTGCGGCCACACGGCATCACGCACAGCAGCGATCAGGCGCTGATCGGATTCCACGCACGTCAATGTCTGCAGAGGAAACTGTAACGCGGTTTCAGCAGCAACTCCCGAACGCAGCCCCAGAGCGAGCACATGGCCAGGGCGTTCGTGCAACACGAGCGGCAATACGACGGGCAAACTTTCCGCCGACGCGTCCGGGCACAATCTACCATCCAGCGAATGCACGGCCTTCGGCAGACCGGACTGCCGCAGTTGCAACTGCACTCCGCGATAGCGCCAGACCGTCAGCGTGCCCTGTTCGGTCTCCAGCGTTCCCAGGTTCCGTCCTTCATCGAAGTGCGGCAGCAACTCGGAACGCCCTTCGATGCGATTGGCCGAGAAGGCCTGCGTATCAAACAAGAGCTTGGCGGACTTCACAGGATCAAAGTTGCGACCAGCAAGTGGCATCAAGGCAACGACTGCAACCGCTCCGACGACCTGCAATGCGGCGGGCTTTGCCACGATCCGCGACCACAGGGAGATAGACCCTGCTGATGCGGACTTCTGCCCCCACAGCACCACTACCGCAGAGATCACCAGCAGCGACGCACTGGTTCCCAGCAGCCCGGTCACACCGAGTTCGAAGAGCCCGAAGCTACTTGCTCCGATCCAGCCTCCACAGAAGGCCAGCAAGCACAGCGACCATTGTCCAAACGAGCGAGGTACCAGCAGCGGCCCGCGAGTCCAGCATCCCAGACACAGACCCAGCGGTAACATGGCTATCCACACGATCGCAGACTGCCCCAGGGCATGCTGCCAGATGATCGAGGCATACGAATTGAGGTTCAATTCCAGAGTGATCAACAAAAGAAACGCCGCCAGCATCAGCAGCATGGTGCTAGCCGCGATCCAGTTCATGGTCGCGACTCGTCGCATCGCACCGCTCGCGCGCAGGCTGGCAAAGGCCACCCCGCTGCACAGGCCAGCCCACTTCACAACGCCGTACCACCAGGCGGAGATCGCCAGTTGATCCAGCAGACGGCTCATGGCGACAAACCCCATCGCGACAGCGGCGTAGGCCAGAGGCTCAAGCCATTGCGCCTTCATCGGTGCTAACACGGTGTTCTTAACCGTCGTATTCGGTGCATCGGTCGAAGGGTTCGCGTTGCGTCGTTGCTGCCAGATCGTCGCTGCGACGATCAGCACGCCGAGACCCGCCGCAATCATCGAACTCGCCTGCAGACCCCACAGAGGAGCCAGTCCAAACACATTGAACAGCAATCCGCAGCTTAGACCGAACAACATCTTCGGAGTCGGCACAGCGGACCAGCTTTGGTCCGTTCGAGATGTCTGCAGCAAGAACGTCAGCGCGGCCACAGGCAGTGTCAGGCAGCAGCAAATACTCGGCAGACACGCCGCCCATTGGGCCCGTGATCCAGTCCAGGTGTCCGCCGATATCTGAGATCTCAGCAGAGTCCAGGCGGCCTCCAACACGAATTCGAAGCCGGCACTCCAGGCGCACAGCAGGAGCAGCGGAAGTGCGAAAATCATCCAGCGCGGGCGTGATCCCAAGCGGAGCGCCAGGCTGCTACCCAGCAGCAGCCCCAGGCCAACAGCGACCATCATGGCCGTCTGCACGAGCAGCGAACCGCCGAACGCGGTTTGAGTCTGTTGCAGCCAGTTAGCCAGCCAGATTCCACTCAGGCCAGCGGCGGCGAACTCAAGTACGGTCGATTGAATGGCGCAGGCGCCAACGCGTCCAATGCGGGAGATAAACTGCATGGCCTCTTGCCGTTGCTGTTAGGTTTCTGGCGTTGCCCGCACATGAAATTGCCCATCTTCGCAGGACGCGAACTGCAGCCATTTCAGGAACGAACAACACGACTCTGCCTCCCATCCATCGAGCTGACGGGAATCAACTCGCGGGGTTCTGATGTGAGGCGGAGCCGTTCGGGGTGCCAACTTGTAACCGAAGGTTTTTCGCACGGACAAGACGGACATTTTCGGCTGCGACTCGCGAAGCCGCCCGGCAACTGTCAACCTACGCCAACTGCGAGTCTGGCCGGTCACTTTTTCGCATGAGTCGCAACATGTCGCACAAACAGCTCTGGGCCCCCTGGCGCCTGGCCTACGTCGTCAACACCGAGCCCGTTCCGAAGACGGAATCCGAGTGTTTTCTCTGCCGATACCGGGAAAGCACCGAGGACGCGAAAAACCTCGTTGTGTACCGCAGCGAACACGCGTTCGTCGTGCTGAATCGCTTTCCGTATAATAACGGGCACCTGCTGGTGGCCCCGCTGGCCCATAAAGGGGACCTGCGGCACCTCAACGACGCGGAACTGCTGGACTGCAGCAAACTCCTGCAACGCATGCTGGACGTCGAGCAGGACGTCCTCAGTTGCGACGGTTTCAACGTCGGCCTGAACCTGGGTCGAGTCGCCGGAGCCGGTCTGCCCGGTCACCTGCACTGGCACATCGTCCCGCGCTGGAACGGTGATACCAACTTCATGCCGGTCATTGGGGATGCCAAAGTCATCCCGCAGTCGCTCGAAGCCCTGCATGGGCTGCTGACGGAGAAGCTCAAGGGATAGTGACTCGTCAGGTTCGTAGGTCGGACATCCTGTCCGACTGCCGGACAGGATTGTCCGGCCTACTTACTTTCACGCTGTTCGTAACTCCTCGAATCAGGAGATGGCTGATGAAGCTTGCCGGTTTTTTTTCGCTGACGGTGCTGCTGATCTCGAACGCTCAAGCCGCCGATGTGGCGACCATCGCCGGGAACGGACAGAAGGCCTATGTCGCGGGTGAGCAGACGGCGACCGAAACGCCCGTCGGCGAGCCCTACGGAATTGCCAAGGCTCCCGATGGCTCACTCTATATCTGTGAGATCGCAACTCACGTGGTGCGGCGGCTGGATGAGAAGACCGGAAAGCTCACGTTGATCGCAGGCAACGGCACGCGCGGCTACTCGGGCGATGGCGGTCCGGCGACAGAAGCGCAACTCAACGAACCCTATGAAGTCCGCTTCGATGCCAAGGGCAACGTGTGCTTCGTCGAGATGAAGAACCACATCGTGCGTCGAGTCGACGCGCAGACCGGCAAGATCTCAACGGTGGCTGGTACCGGCAAAGACGGCTTCTCGGGCGATGACGGACCGGCGACTAAGGCGACTCTGCGCAGCCCGCATTCGATCGCGCTCGACAACAAGGGGCAGCTCTACATCTGCGACATCGGCAACCATCGCATTCGAGTGGTCGATCTGGCCAGTGGTGTCATTCGGACCTTCGCAGGCACGGGCGAAAAAAAGCCCACTCCGGATGGAGCATCGTTCGCAGGCACTCCCTTGAATGGACCGCGAGCACTCGATTTCGACGGACAGAGCAACCTCTATCTGGCGCTGCGCGAGGGCAACGCGGTCTATCGGATGGACCTCGCCAAACAGACGCTGCATCACATCGGAGGAACTGGAAGATCTGGCTATTCCGGTGACGGTGGGCCAGCCACGAAGGCTCAACTGTCAGGTCCCAAAGGGATCGCACTCAGCCCCGCTGGCGACATCTACCTGGCGGATACCGAAAGCCACACTATTCGTGTGATTCGCAAGGCCAGTGGCATCATCGAAACGGTGATCGGAGACGGCAAACGCGGCGATGGACCAGACGCAGACCCGCTGAAATGTCGCACGGCACGACCGCATGGGGTCTATGTGGACTCAGCCGGAACGATCTACGTCGGCGACAGCGAGAACCACCGCGTGCGGCGTTTGATGACTCGCTAAGCCCAAAAAGAAAGACAGCCGGCCGATGTCACAATGTGCGCGGGCCAACGCATACACGTAACGGTCTCGACCGGCTGCCGAACTTCAGTATCGCTCATCCAATCGCGAAAATGCAGTCTCAGAGAGTAAGAATTAGCGATTGCGGATGCCCGTAACGAGACGCCAACTGACTCCCAATCGCGTGCAGACACTTCTGACTCTTCGATAGACGACTACTACGTGACTTTCGTTCCCAATTCTGAAAGGAACTTTGCATGTCCTCAGTGAACCGTCGCAGCTTTCTTCAGACCTCTCTGGCTGGCGGTCTGGCGACATTCGTCATCAGCGGGACGAAGTCGTCGGGCAACGTGCTAGGGGCCAACGACCGCGTGCGAGTTGGCGTGGCGGGAGTCAACGGACGCGGCTCCGGACATCTCAGCGAACTGTGCGGCCTCAAGGACAAAGGCGTCGAAGTGGCCTACGTCATCGATCCCCATCAAGGCACCTGGGATCGAGCAGTGAAGTCCGTGAATGACAAGTCGGGTTACACGCCGAAAGCAGTGACCGACATTCGCGCCGCGCTGGAAGATTCATCGTTGAACGGGATCACTGTCGCGACGCCCAATCACTGGCACAGCCTGATCACCATCTGGGCCTGTCAGGCGGGCAAGGACGTGTACGTCGAAAAGCCCTGCAGCCACAACGTGCGTGAGGGCCGCATTGCGGTGGACGCCGCTCGCAAGTTCGGGCGCATCGTGCAGCATGGAACTCAGAACCGCAGCAGTGGCAGTTGGGCCAACATCGTTGCGGTGACTCACTCGGGTCATTACGGACAGCTCAAAGTCGCGCGTGGCTATTGCTACAAGAACCGTCCCTCGATCGGCTTCAAAGAGAAGAGCACGCCGCCCGCCGAACTGGACTTCAACCTGTGGCTCGGCCCGGTTCAGGAACAGCCCTATCACCAGAATCTGGTGCACTACAACTGGCACTGGTTCTGGGAAACCGGCAACGGCGACATCGGCAATCAAGGCGTGCACCAGATGGACATCGCCCGCTGGGGCATCAAGGGAGCCACCTTGCCGAAGTCGGTCATCAGCCTCGGCGGCCGCTTCGGCTATACCGATCAAGGTGAGACCGCCAATACTCAAGTCACGATGATGGACTTCGGCGAGACGCAACTGATCTTCGAAGTCCGCGGGTTGAAGACCGAAAATCGACTGGTCACCAATCGCTTTGAATTCGCCGACGGCTACATCAAAGACGACGGCAAGTTCTACAAGTGGGGAGCCGATTCCGGCGAAGCCATTCCGAAGCTGAACGCCGGACGAGGTCCCGGCAGCGGCCACATGGGCAACTTCATCTCCGCCGTCCGCAGCCGCAAGCAGGAAGACCTGAATGCCGACATTCTCGAAGGCCACTACTCCAGCGCCTTGGGTCATCTGGCCAACATCTCGTACCGACTCGGCAAGAACGGCTCGTTCGGTACTAAAGCCGAAGCGCTGCAGGGCAATCAAGCCGCCGCTGAAGCCATCGGCCGAATGGAAGAGCACTTGAGCGCCGAGAACAACGTCGCCCTGAAAGACACCCCGTGCCGCTTCGGCCGCCTGCTGAAGATCGATGCCAAGACAGAATCCTGTGGCGACGACAAAGAAGCCAACGCCCTGCTGACGCGCCAATATCGTCAGCCGTTCGCCGTGCCACAGAAGATCGCCTGAGCCATCCAGCTCCAACAAGGCGGACGCGACCTGCGTCCGCTTTTTCTTTTTTTCGCTAAGATCTCAGTTCTTTCCGTTGACACCTACTGTCACAACAGTAGATACTGTGATCGCAGTACGTCTGACACAGGAGACTGAGATCGATGAGCAAAAAGCCGACATTCACCCAGCCCGCGGAGTTAGAACTCCAGATCCTGGGAACGTTGTGGGAGCACGGGCCGGGAACGGTACGGCAGGTCATGGAGTGGCTCTCGGATGGCAAGGACCGGGCTTACACCTCGGTGCTGTCCGTCATGCAGGTCATGCAGAAGAAGGGGCTGCTCGGTTTGGCCGATGAGCGCGACGGGCTGGCTCATATCTTCAAGCCGCTGGTTTCGCGGGAGCAGATTGTCACGCCGTTGTTACGCGGGCTCGTGACAAAAGTCTTCGGGGGCAGCACTCGCGTAGCGGTGCAGCATCTGCTGCAGGCGGATGCCGTGAACGGTCAGGAGATCGACGAACTGCGCGGGTTGCTGGACGAACTGGAAGCCCAACAGGGCAAGAAAACGTCGGGGTCCAAGTCAAAGAACTGATGCTGGCGGAACTCGCGGTGCGGCCACCGATTGATGCCGCGATGCGGGATGCTTCCGGTTAAAACAGAGTCAGAAGCTTCCGAACGGCCACTGAGCCGAGGACGGAGTTTGATCATGCTCTTCTTGAATCGATTCCTGGCTGAGAACAGCGAGACGCTCGTACGAGTCCTCGGCCATTCGTTGTGGCAGTCGGCGTTGATCGCGGCGTTCGTCTGGTTGGCGTTGCGGCAATTGTCGGCTCGTCGCGCGAACTTGCGATATGGCGTTGCCGTCGCAGGGTTGCTGACGACGGTCGCGGTTGTCTTTGCGACGTGGTCGGTGATCCGATTGCCTGCGACTGACTTTGGCGAGACTGCGACGACTCAGGCCGTCGCCGCTGCGCCAGCGGCGACTCCGGTGGCTCGTGCCTACGTTGGTATTCACTCGCACGCTGAGGGGGAAGAAACTCCTGTGGCTGTGGAACTTGCTGTTCCGCCCACACCGCTGCCAGCCGCTACTCAAAACACGACGACTCCGTCTGCGACGCGCGGTATGTTGACTCAAGGCCTGTCCGTGCTGTGGTTGCTGGGTGCCTGCCTGATGCTGGCAAGGGGGCTGCTGGGAGTAGCTACTGTTCGCAGTTGGACGAAGGACCAGAAGACTTCGAGCACCATTGATCTGACTGCATTGGAAGACGTGCTGAGAGAACTTGCCACGCGGCTGAAGCTGCGTCGCGCGGTCAGACTGTTGGTCAGCGAACGCGTCTCGACACCAGCAGTGATTGGCTTGATGTGGCCGACGATTCTGCTGCCCGTGGCGATGCTGAGCGAAGTGCCGGCGCAACAGTGGCGGATCATCATCGCTCATGAACTGGCCCACGTGCGGCGCTGGGATGCAATCGCCAGCTTGCTGCAGATGATGATCGAGTCGTGTCTGTTCTTTAATCCGGCCGTGTGGTGGATCAGCCGTCAGGTTCGCATTGAACGCGAAGCCTGCTGTGACGCTCTGGCTGCCGAGGTCTGTGGTCAGCCGCTCAATGTCGCTCGTACGTTGGTGGAAGTCGCGGCGTCGGTGGTCGCGCCCGCGCTGTCACCGGCTCTGGCGTTCGCTGAGCCATCCCAACCGGGCGAGTTGTCAGACCGCGTGATGCGGCTAGTCGATCCTGATCGCGCGGCGCGGCCGCGCGTTTCCTGGGCCAGTTTGCTTGCGGTGGTACTGGCTCTGACGCTGACTGGCTGGCTGCTGCAGCGCGGCACCGACATCGCGGTGCGGGCGGCGGCTGACTGGATGTCGCCGAAGGAGCGCATCGAGAAGCTGGTGCAACTCGAAGCTGAGAACAACGGTGTGATTGTGCCGCTGGCGAACGGTCCCCAGCAGGCGTCGCCGAATGACCCATCCGTCACATCAAAGCCAGGTGATCCAGATAGCGGACGCATTCCCGTGCATCTGGTCATCAGGACCGATGACGGCAGTCCGATCGGGGCGAAGCTGCAGATTCACAGCATGTCGCAGGCCGGGAATCACAGTTCGAGCAGCAACATCGACACGCCTCGCGAGCCGGTTCCTGAGTACCGCAAGACGGTCTACTACATGCCGTGCCGGCTGCGAATTGCGGTGATGCATCCCGATCGCGCAGCAGCGATCTCGCCACTGGTCATGCTGATGCCGACCGACAAAGAGAAGACCATTGAACTCGTTCTGAAATCTGGATCGCCGTTGCGAGTGCGTTTGCAGGACGAACAAGGCCGCCCGGTTCCCAAAGCAGCATTGCGGCACAGCACGGTGGTGTCCGCTGGCAGCGGGTCCAGCAGCCTGCATCGAGCGGAGCAAGAAGCCGATCCTCAAGGCATTGTCCAACTGGAACATCTGGATGAAGGCGACCACCAGTTTGAGATTCGGGCGGTCGGATTTCAGCGGACGCAGATCAAACGCACTCTGGATAAGACCGCTCTGTCGAATGCAGATGCTCCGCTGGTGATCACTCTCAGAGCTGCCCGGCCTGCTGCCGTGCACGTCATTGACGCGAAGACCGAGCAGCCCGTTAAGAACGCCCGCCTCGTCATCATTCACTATCAATCTGGCACCCACGGTTCGAGCTATGGCTATAGCCGCCGCTGGAGCACTCCCAACCGCTGGAACGATTTCGCGATTTCCAACGAGCAGGGATTGGCAACGCTCGATCAACTTGAAGACGGCACCGCGTACACCTTCGCGGCCGTGGCAGAGAACTACGGTCTCGCGGTGTTTGATGTGAGTGCGGGAGCCGCCGAACAGACCGTGAAGCTGAGCGTTCCACTGAAACTGGCCGGCAAGGTCACGGGGCCCATCGAGCGATTGCAGGAGATAACGAACAACGGCAAGAAAGTCCGGGCTTTCTCCGTCCGCATGGCCCTGGGGAATCATTTCAATGACAGCGTGTGGGCGGAACTTGATGATGAAGGTCGGTTCGCGTTGGATGATCTCGCGGTGGGCGAGCGCATCGAGCTGAGTCTGCCTGATGACCGCCGCGACTTCATCCTGAAGGAGTCCATCGAAGATCTGCAGCTCAACATCAAGTCGGTTGATGCACCACCGACATTGCCATCGCGTGATGTGGTCATTCGCCTGACTGGAACGGCCCCGGAAGCTCCGGCCCGAGGCACGCTCTACGTCAGCTTCCAGCACCCAACGGCCCGCCTGGCTGATTTCCAGAACGGGCCATTACAACTGCGTAACAATCAGATCGAGCTCAAGATTCCGGTCGGGGCGGTGCTGAACTTCTCCGAGCGTGACCTGGTCGGCTACCGCATCAGCGACCAGAGCAACATCGAGGTCCCCGCAGGCAGCGAGCCGCTCATTGTTGACGCACCCGCAACAACCACGGGCGGCATTCATGGCTCGATCACTCGAGCGGACGGTAGTCCCGCTGAGCGTGGGTTCGTGCATGTGTTCGCGACCAAGCTGCCCGCCAGCGAAAAGGATCATTCGCGGATCAATCCTTCCAGCAAATCGGGATCGCCACGGTTTCTGTCACGCGTGCCGATCGGCGGTCGCTATCGCGTGCTTGCCTACGAGCAGACCGAGACCAGCTACGTGTGGGCGATCAGCGACGAGGTCACGATTGATGAATCCAATCCGATCAGCCAGATGAATATTCAGTTGCCCCAGGGTGACGACCTGAAGATCAAGCTGTTGGACCCGGAAGGCCGCCCGGTGCCCAGGCAGAAGGTGCATCTGAGCATCGGGTTCAACCTGACGACTTTGTTCTCACTGAAGAAATCATCGACGGGATTCTCCACTGGCATCAACGCCGAGTCTGATGCCGATGGCGTGGTCCTCCTGAAAAGAGTTGCTGCCGAGAATGCCGCCAGTCCGGTGGAGTGCAAACTCAGATTGCGCGTCATTCCGGATAAGTTTGTCGGAGAGGAATTCGACATCGATTCGGGCAAGCCGATCGAAGTGCGATTGAAGAAGGGTGTCAGCGCTGCCGGAGTTCTGATTCATTCAGCGACGGGTGATCCCGTACCGAATGTTGAGGTCCGGCTGCATCCGGTCGATTGGAGCAAGGCGAAGTACAAAGACTCCATTGTGACGCGCACTGATACGGACGGACGCTTCCGGTTTGAGGCACTTGAAGGGTTGCAGTATCGAGCCTACTTGCAGGGGGCCGTGGCAAAGGGAATCGTGGTCGAAGCAGTCCCCGGTGGCGGGCACAGATTTCACTACCCGAACGGAAATCCCGACTTGCTGCTGACGCCGGGATCATCGACTCCCACGCGATGGGAAGTGACGCCGTATGAGACGCGATACTAGAGCTTCCTCACAACAGGGAATGGGGTGCGTTCAGGCGTGTCGGACGATCGCATTGAACTCAGGGCAAGCTCGTACGGCGGCTAGCTCGTGATCCACGCGCGCTCGTTCGATGTAGTTGAAGTCGCCGAGCACCGCCTCGCGCAGGTGGCTCAGGCTGCGATCGATATCACCTTGCAGGCTGTGGAAACACGCGAGTTGAAAGTGGGCGGAGCCGCAGAAGAAGTCCACATGCACCGCCTGTTGCAAGCATTCGAGGGCGCGGTCCGCCTGTCCCAGCTTGCGATAGGACACACCAAGGTTGACGAGCGTTTCGAGCCGCACCGTCACGTCCGTGGCGTCGCTGTTCAACAGCGCGAGTGCCCGTTCGAAGAGTTCCGCGGCTTCCACGTACCGTTGCTGCTGAAGGCGACAAGTCCCCAGCACCGGCAGGCAGCACATCTGTTCGGCCGGGTCTTCGTCGCACAGCTTCCACAGGCCGTCGTAAGCTTCGTCAAAGCGACCGTTGCGAAAGTCTTCCATCGCGCGTTCGAACTTACAGATCCGCGCGAAACTCGGGCAGGCCTGCAGGATCGTCAGCAGTTCATTGGCGATCGCGTCGTCTTCTTCAAAACCGACTTCTCGTTGAGTGTCGTAGATGACGTCAGACTCATCCGAGTGAGCATCCCTCGTCAGCACGCGGAAGCCGGAGTAGTCGCAATCGAATTCGTCAACCAGCAGGCTGACGCGCCGGCAGTTGCGGTCGATGATGGCCGGATCGCTCGTGTTCGCAATCGTGACAACGCAGCGCCAGCCGCTGGCACCACGTGTCGCGTCGGCGGCGAAACCGCCGTTCTGCAACGTCTCGGCCAGACCCCGCGCCGACCGCTCTCGCTGGCTCACAAGATCAAACACGACTTCAAACTGCTTCGTGTCGTCGCCGTCGAGTTGAACCAGGAAGTCAACAATCTGTTCTGCCACGCCTGCGTCGATTGGCATAACCCCAGCCCAATGTTGAATGCTTTGAGTACCCGTTCTGCCGTTTCCGGGCGTTGGATGCCGGAAACTCACGCGGGCAAACATAGATCTTGAGCGTTCAGCAGGCGGGGGGTTGGAACGGACTTCCCCCACAAGGCACAGGGGCACCGTCAGTTTGTCAGCTCAGTCGTTTGAGCCGCATCCACGACCTTCATCCAAGCACGCGCCGCCATGCCTGTCGGCGCGACCTGACACAGTTCTGGTGTATACGTGTCTGGCTGGTACAAAACGCAGGCAGTGTCTTTCCCCGCCTACTCACTGCTGACGTTCGATGTAAGCGCGATTGTGCCGGATCAGCACGTCGAGTTGATCATCATCGGCGGTGGAGACATCGAAGAAGCAGACTGCCATTTCCTGCGAGGTTTCTTCGCCCCATTGAACCCATTGAGGTGGTGAATGCGGGTTCGACGGATTGGCGTCCGAATTATCGAAGACGACGTCGAAGGAAATGCGCGTCCCGGCGGGAAGTTGCAGCGGCTGCTTGAAGAAGTACTGGCCCTGCCAGTTGAAGCGCCAGTCATCAATGCGAATTAGCGGGACGGTTGTGCCGTCGGGCAACAAGGCTTCCGCGGTGGTCTGACGGCCGAGCAGATGTGTGTGCGGCAAGACCGAATGAATCGTGACTGCCATGGGCAACTGGTACTCAGCGTGCTGCACGTGCTGGCTCGCCTGTGGCGGAATGTTGAGCTTCAAGTTCGCCACGAACAGCTCACCGATGCGCCGTCGTGCGGACTTGGGAGCAAAGTGAATTCCGACTTTGGCCTGATCGAGTTCCGGCTTGCCGCTCGGGTGATAGTGCGTCTGCAGCACCAGGTCCGAGTTGGCTTTGATCGGCCTTCCGTAACCGGCGGGGAAGCGTTGCGGGAGCACGCCCACTGCCCAACCTCCCAAGGTTCCACCAGTCAAAAAGCCCCAGCCGCCGAATCGCTGATAACCGGGGCCCGGAAACTGTTCGTCGAGCATCCGGGCCTGCCCGGCATCGTCGTAGCGGAAGCTGGCATGATGGACGACTCGCGGATTTCCCGCGCGGTATTCAATGGACGCGACGAGCCGGTCGTCCGGAAGATTCGTCGGCAGCACGAAGTATTGATAGATATCAGGTCCGTCGGCCGGAACCGGAAACGCTTCGGGCACATCTACAACCAGATCCGGCTCGCCCAACTGCCAGCCATTCTTGAACTCGGGTTTCGGTTGCAGTTCGGCGCGGTCCCCGGCAGGAGTACCGGCATCGATCCACTCCGTGATCAGATCAATCTGCGTCTGCGTCAGCACCAGTTCATCGCGGAAGTGACCATGGCCTCGCACAGGTCGCCAGGGTGGCATCTCCTTGAGTTGCACCATCTGTCGAATCTGAGCTGCGTGTCGCTTCACGTCGTCCAGCGTGATCAGCGGAAACGGCGCCACCGCGCCTTCGCGATGACAGGTCGTGCAATGAGCGAAGACCAGCGGAGCGATCTCACGTGCGAAGGTCGGTTGCTGATCAGTCGGAACCTTTTCGAGCAGACAGCCGACGGGCTGCGTTTCGTTGAGTCGAACAGCACGCCCGGCAACGACGTCGGCAATCGCGTTACTCAAATAGTCGTTGCGAGCCCGAAGGCTGCGTTTGCCAACGGCCGGGTGCTGGTCATCAATCGCTCCGCCATAGAGTAAATCGCCCGCAGGAGACAGCACGAAGGCGTGCGGCGAATGCGTCGCGGCAAAGCGCGCTCGCAGTTCATACGTCACGTCGAACAGCACCGGGAACTTCACTCCGTATTCTGCGGAATGAGCTTTCGCTTCTACTCGCGTGACCGACGGGTTGCTGATGACTCCGAAGAATTCGACGTTGTGCTTGTCGCAGGTGGTGGCGAGTTCGTTCAGCTTTGGCAGGGAAGCGTTCGCGATCGGGCATTGAGTTCCGATGAACACCAGCACGATCCCGCGGCAGCTCTCAGATTCGCCGAGCCGATGCAGGCGGCCATCCAGATCGATGCCGCTGAGAGGTTTCGGAACGTCCTGCTGATTGAAAGGGTCGTCGAAACCGGGCGTTTCCTGAAACGAGGTCCGCTCGACAATGTGATCGGGTCCATCCTGATCGGGTTCAGCAGCGTGCTCGGACGGCGCGGAAAGCGCCAACTGCGGGGGCAGTCGATGTGACACCCCGGAACCGTAACGCACGCCGACGAAAAAGACGGCAGCCGCAACAGCCATGGATGTCAGGAAAATGCGAAGACTGGTCATGCGGATCATCCGTGACGGAGAACTGAGCGGCGGAACTGTGATTGTTCCGCGACGCCTTGGCGAGAGGACTTCACCCGCTGGATGCCACAGATTGAATTGCCACCCCAGCGCATCACCGGTTTGGGGCTGGTCTCCAGACCGCGCAACAACGCAAAAGTCAGTCACCCGTGTTGTTCAGGTGGCTCCAGATATAGAGCGACGCCACGGTGCGATGTGGTTTCCAGGATTCACCGAGCTCACGGGCTTGCTTGGGTGTGGGTATTTCTTCGAGATCAAGCACCAGAGCCAGGCCGCGGCGGATGCCATAGTCGTCAACCGGCCAGACGTCCGCACGACCGAGGTTAAAGATCAGCAGCATTTCGACCGTCCAACGCCCGATGCCGTAGATCGAACTGAGGCGTTCGACGATCTCGTCGTCGCTCAAGAACCGAATCTGCTCCGTCGTCGGCACGGTGCCATCCAGCGTCTTGGTGGCCAGATCCTTCAAAGCCTTCGCCTTCGAACGCGATAGTCCGGCGGAACGCAACGAGTCGTCCGGCGTGTCGAGCAGTTCCTGAGGCTCCGGGAGTTCCTGATGGGCATACAACAGCTTGATGCGACCAACGATCGTGGCGGCTGCTTTCACCGACAACTGCTGATGCACGATCGATTCCAGCAACGTCGCGTAAAGCGGCTGCTCGGGCTTGATCCTCAACTTGATCGGCGCATCCATGCAGGCCGCCAGTTGCGGTGCCTTCGCTCGCAACAGTTTGGCTGCCTTGCGAAAGTCCTTCTCATTGAGAATCACCGGGTGCTGCGGCGCAGCCGGTTGAGCCGCCCTCTTGCGAGCCTTCATGCGAAAACATCCTGGAAGGAATCACTCGGCGGATTGAAGAGCAGGCAAGGCGATGGAAAAACGCGTGCCTTTGCCGAGTGCGCTTTCACAACTGATCGTACCGTTGTGAGCTTCCACAATCTTGCGGACGGTCGGCAAGCCAAGCCCGCTGCCAGTCGGCTTCGTCGAGAAGAACACCTGAAACAGTTTGGACCGAGTCTTCTCATCCATGCCGTGCCCGGTGTCGATGAATTCCAGCCGCACTCGACCGTCGCGTTGGTAGGTCTGCAGTTCCAGCAGTCCACCGGACGGCATCGCCTGAATCGCGTTCTGCGCGAGATTCTGCAGCACCTGCTTCATCAACGAACGATCCAGCCGGACCAGCGGCAGGTCGGATTCGAGGTGCGGGCTGATGTCAACTTTGTACTCAGCGGCAGTCGGGCGGTAGAAATCGATGAACTCGCGTACGACGCCGTTGAGATCACTGTCGACCAGTTGCAGTTCGCCCGCGCGCGAAAACTGCAGGAAGGCGTCAAGGATATCATTGAGATGTTCGCACTCCGCCTGCACCTTCCGGAGCTTGGTCAGCATACGTCGGTCGCGGACGGCTTCACTGTCCTGAACGTCCTCGACGAGCAGTTCCAGAGTGAGTTTCATAGTGCCGAGCGGATTCCGGATCTCGTGCGCCAGCCCCCCGGCCAGTTGCGCGATCTCCGCATACTGACTGAGTAATCGCTGCCGCTCCTGATCTTCCATCACACGCTCTCCTTCACCTTCTCCCGCCTCACGCATCGGCAGGGAACACGGCAGTAGCAACGCGACTTCCACGCTTCCGGATTACTGCTGACCGTACCTTAGCCGACCTCTGTCAGCCGGACATCTGGAGCGTGAGGACGCGCTTCAAGCTCGTCGCTGACGGCCTGACGACTCGAGCCGCGCGGAGTGCCAGCGCGGCAAGTGCGTGCTCCTGACTTCAGCCTGGCGTGCAACTCGCGCGTTGAGACGCGACGAATTCGCTTAGAATTTGATACCGGCGCGGGCCATGAAGCCGTCGCCGATTTCCAGGTGCTGAGCGGAAACACGGTAGGTGATCGTGCGGTTGAAGACGTAGCCGCCTTCGATGAAGGTCGACACGCCACAATTCTCGGTTCTCAGACCCAGAGCGACGCGCCAGTCTTCGATCTCGACTTGATCACGACCCACCGGAGTCGCGGTCGCGATCTGGTAGGATTCCATGTGGAATTCACCGGCGACATACAGCCAGGTGGGGACGCCGTTCGGAGTTCCCAGGAAGAAGCTGACCTGAGGATTCGGCACGACCGCGCGGATTTCCCAGCGGTCGTTCGGGTTCCAAACCAAACCGGCCCAAGGCAGGATCTTGTCATTCACGCGGTCCCAGTACACGGCTCCCAACACCCACATCGCCTGAGGTGACGTGCGAATAAAGAGCGCTCCGCGGCCATCGAACTGCCACGACTGCGAATCCAGTGAACGATCAAAGTCAGTCGCCAATGCCGGAGTGAAACCGAATTCAGCGGTGAAGGGGCCCTGGCTTGGTGTGGTCAGCGCGAGGTCCAATCCTGCTCGTTGCGCAGAGCCAGGCAATGGCACCGCGCCAGGACCTTCCGGTCCTTCCCACAACCTCAACCCGTAAATGCCTGCCAGCGAGAAGATCCACTGGTTCGGCAAGGGCATGGTGTTACGCAGTTCAAAATTCACTTCCGTTACCTGGAAGCTCCCATGCTCAACTCCGACTGAATCCGTGGCCTTTTCAGCGTTCAGGTAGCCACCATCCAGCTTGGCGGACCAGCCAAAACGATAGGGCTGAGGTCCGTTAGCTCCCCACATTTGAGTGTCTGGAATCGGCCCGCCCATCCCGCCTTGCAGCGGTGAGGTCATGGGATAGCCCATAATGTCGCCACCGGAGGGCGCCATTGAGGGACCGCTCTGTGGCGGCAGAATCTGCACGGGTTGCTGACCGCTGGTGACACCGGGTTGCTCAATGTACGGCGGCTGCGTTCCCTGGAATGTCTGGTTCTGAGCTCGCACGACGAACGCTTCAGATGGTTCGTAGCTGGCTGGCTTTACGACCCGTTCAACCTCCAAAATCGCATCTGGCTGGGCGAACGTGCCGCGCACTAAGTCCGCGATGGCTTCGGACTTAGGTTGAGATGACACGATCACCGGCTGCTGCCAGTTCAAGCTGTCTTCTGCGGCTCGCAGAGCCGTTTGCACCGAAAGTCCAAAGAGCGCGATGGCCAAGCAAGCCAAGCGTTTCATGGTTGAGCGTCCTTGCTCGAAGGAAATGAACAAGCTGACGAATGATGCTCGCCAACCTGCACTGAGAGATGGGGTGACTTGAGGGAATTTCAAGGATGGGGCGGCTTTTTGTCACAAATACCAAAGGGGGTCAACGCGAGTTTGGCGGCCGGTGAACGTTCTTCCGTTGCCTCACGGCGTGCGCGGGAGTCCAATCGTGTTCCGCTGGTCCGCCTTCCTCGATTTGAGGCTCACCATGTTTGATGATCTTTTGTTCCCTGATTTCGCCGCGCTCTCACGCCGTCAGTTCCTGCAGGGCTCGTCCGGCGTCGTAGGCGCTGCGGCTCTGGCTCAACTGTGTGGGCAGGCTGCCGCTGCCGATTCTGCCAAGGCCCACGTCGCCTTGCCGGGCCTGCCGCACCATACGCCGCAGGCCAAGCGGATTATCTACCTGTTCCAATCCGGTGCTCCGTCGCAGATGGACCTGTTCGACGAGAAGCCGACGATGGAACAACATCGCGGTGAGGACCTGCCCGCCTCGATCCGTATGGGTCAGCGACTCACGACGATGACTTCCGGGCAATCAAAGTTTCCGGTCGCGCCGTCGATGTTCAAGTTTCAGTCGCATGGCCAGAGCGGCATGCGGCTGAGCGAACTGCTTCCGAACATCGCCAAGGTGGCCGACGACATCTGCCTGATCCGGTCGATGCACACCGAAGCCATCAATCACGACCCGGCGATTACGTTCTGCCAGACGGGAGCGCAGCTCGCAGGCCGACCCAGCATAGGCTCGTGGGTGAGCTATGGGCTCGGCAGCGAGAATCAGGATCTGCCCGCCTATGTGGTGCTCACGTCGTTCGGCAGTGGACGCCCCGACGACCAGCCGCTGTACGACCGACTGTGGGGCGCGGGCTTTCTGCCGTCGAAGCATCAGGGCGTCAAGTTCCGCAACAAGGGCGATGCGGTGCTGTACCTGTCTAACCCGCCGGGCGTTGATCGCGATGCCCGTCGCGGCACGCTCGATCGCATCGCCGCCTTGAACCAGCAGCGTTTTGAGCAAGTCGGCGACCCCGAGATTCAGACTCGGATCGCGCAGTACGAAATGGCCTTCCGCATGCAGGCCAGCGTGCCCGAGTTGCTGGATGTCTCCAAAGAGCCGCAGCATGTACTCGATATGTACGGTCCCGACGTGAAGCGACCGGGAAGCTATGCGGCAAACTGCTTGCTGGCTCGACGACTGGTTGAGCGGGATGTCCGCTTCGTGCAGCTCTTCCATATGGGTTGGGATCATCACGGCGGTTTGCCCGGAGCGATTCGCGGCCAGTGCAAAGACACCGATCAGGCGACGGCCGCGTTGATTCAGGATCTGAAGCAGCGCGATTTGTTGAAGGACACGCTGATCGTGTGGGGCGGCGAGTTCGGCCGGACGATCTACTCGCAGGGAGCACTGACCGCCGACAATTATGGCCGCGATCATCACCCGCGCTGCTTCAGCATCTTCCTGACGGGAGCGGGCATCAAAGGCGGGCTGACGTACGGAGAGACCGACGAGTACTGCTACAACATCACGCGTGATCCCGTGCACGTGCATGATCTCAATGCGACGATCCTGCATCTGATGGGTATCGAACACACGCAACTGACCTACCGCTTCCAGGGCCGCGACTTCCGGCTCACGGACGTCGAAGGTGTGTTGGTCAAACCCATCCTGTCTTAGCGGCCAACAGATGACAGTCTTGAAATGTGGAGAGCGCAGAGGTCACGGAGACTTCACTCTGTTCTCCTCATTGTTGACGCGGAAGTTTCGACCTTTTCCCTCCCGCCCGTCCGGTCTGCTACGATACTCGCTGCATCACAGCACTCTGCACATCCAAGATTCACTCCATGCAACACAACATTTCCGTCGCTGAGCTGGGCCCGCTGGGCGGACCGATGGCCGACAACATTCAACGCTGCGTGCATTGCGGCTTTTGTCTGCCGGTTTGTCCGACCTATCAGGTGCTGGGCGAGGAGATGGATTCGCCGCGCGGTCGTATCTTTCTGATGAAAGAAGTTCTGGAAGGCCGAGTGCCGCTCGAAGAAGCCCTGCCGTACGTCGATCGCTGCCTGGGCTGCGTCGGTTGCGTGACGGCCTGCCCGTCGGGAGTTCAATACGGCGACCTGATCACGCCCTTTCGCGCCCAGGCGGAAACTCAACGCAAACGCACCTTGTTCGATCGCGTGCTGCGCTGGTTCGTGCTGACGACGCTGCCGTATCCAGATCGCTTTCGGATGGCGGCACAACTCGGCGGCGTCGGTCGCCTGTTTCGCGGCCTGCTGCCGGGACGTCTCGGCCTGATGCTGGACTTGCTGCCGAAGTCGCTCCCGAAAGCGGCTCCGCTGCCGGAAGTGTTTCCTGCCGAAGGCCCGCGACGGGCTCGAGTCGCCTTGCTCTCTGGCTGTGCTCAACAGGTGCTGGCTCCAGACATCAACTGGGCGACGTTGCGCGTGTTGGCCAAGAACGGCGTCGAAACCGTCATTCCGTGGAATCAAAGCTGCTGTGGAGCACTCGCTGCTCACACGGGCGCTCTGGATCGCGCCAAGTCGTTCGCCAAACAGAATCTGCAGGCCTTTCCCACAGACGTAGACGCCGTGTTGACCAACGCCGCGGGTTGCGGATCGGGCATGCACGAATACGGCTTGTGGTTGAAGGGCGAGCCCGAGGAAGCCACTGCTCACGAGTTCGTGAAGCGTCTGAAGGACGTGAGCGCGTTCCTGTCCGACCTTGGCATTACGCCGCCGCCGGCATTGAAGAAGCCCACGAAGGTAGCCTTCCACGATGCCTGCCACCTGGCACACGCTCAGAAGGTGAAGTCACAGCCGCGCCGGCTGCTGAATTCCGTTCCTCAACTGGAACTGCTGGAGGTCGCCAACGGCGAAATCTGCTGCGGATCGGCGGGTACCTACAACATCGAGCAGCCCGAGACCGCCGCGATACTCGGTCAGCAAAAAGCCGAAGCCATCGCCGCCACCGGAGCGGTCGCGGTAGCCACCGGCAACATCGGCTGCATGACGCAGATCGAAACCCACCTGGGTCGCCTGAAGCAGCCGATCCGCGTGTGGCACACGATGCAGATTCTCGACCGTTGCTATCGCGGCGAGTCGCTGTAGGCGTTCACCGTCCGCAGGACGCCCTTAGCGCTTTTCGCCGAGCAGCAGTGCCAACAACTTCGTGACTTCCTGGTCGAGCTTCGCGTTATTGCGACGCCAGCCAACGAAGTCGACGGCCAGTTTCGCCACGGTTTTCTCATGCTTGTTCTTCCACGTTCCGCTGAAGAGAAAGCCATCCAGATTCAGCGGGTACAGCAGCCTCACATCGCGACCGGTCTCCGCTTTCAAGCGTTTCTCACGCTCGAAGATGCGTTCCAGTTCATCTGTAATCCAGCCGCTGGTGAGCGATGCTTTCGAAACGCACAGCAACACTCGCTCATCGGTTTCATAAGCGGTCGATGTCAGATGACCGCGTCGCGCGGGACTGCTGGATGGCATCTCATCCAGCCAGCAACGCAAGCCCTTCTTCTGAGCGGCCTCATGTAACGGTTCAGCGAAGGTCGCGTCGTCCGGCATGTAACGAATGAAACACGACACACGTTCCGCCGGATGACCGAACAGCGACTTCCAGTGCTGCAGCACTCCTTCGCTAACGCCGCATGCTCTTAGAAACGCCTCGTCGAGTTTCTCATACGAACGGCGTGCGGTATCAAAGCTGAGCACACTCGGGCCGATGTGACGGCATTGATCGAGCCCGAACACACGCGACAGGTCCAGTGAGCCAAGCGTGGTCCAGCCGAAAGTAACTCCGCGCAGATCAACGTCATGCAGGACGGCGCGCGTCAGATCTGCTCCGATCAACACGGAATCCTTCAGCACGCCCTTGGGCAGATTGGCCTCCACCAGGTCGGCCTTGGTGAGGTCCACCGAGCTGAGATCACATTGAGACATCTCGGCGCGACGAAAATAGGCGCCGCTGCAGTCGGATTCAGCAAGCGTCGCGCGAAAGAGTTTGGCGGCATAGAAGTCCGCTTTCACAAGCTTCGTCCCGCGCAGATCAGCTCGCGTGAGATCCGCTTCGGAGAACAGCGTGCCAACCAAATCGGCGCCGCGCAAGTCTGCTCCGGTCAATTCCGCGCGTTTGAGATTTGCGCCGCGCAGATTGATATCGCACAGCTTGGCGTTGGACAGATCGAGCAGTTCATCCGGATTCGCCTGTCGCCACTTGGCCAGCGCCGCTTTGCCCTGCTGGATGATTTCAACATGAGACTTACTGGCCATAGCAATCGCAAAGGTCCGCAGGGAAGTTTCTGAAGCCGCCATCATTCGTCTGGCCGGGGACCATGACAAGGTACAAGATAACAAGAGCAATGTCGCAAATCTTGCCTTGGCACGAATCGCAGCGGATTCTCGCTCTGCAGACGATCTCTGCGGCCGAATCGGTTCGAGACGTTCGGCGGCCAACTCCCGACCAAGGCTTCCGCATACACCTGCGGTTACTGCCCACGAAACGTGAAGAACCCATCAGCCCGAGTTTTCAGAGTGGATTCACGCCAGAAACACAGCTTCCTTTTTTGAGGACCGAGTTAGATAACTCATTGGCAGTCGTTGTAGGCTGCACTCGCTTTGCCACTGCGTCTTCAGCGAGTGAGGGTGAAGTGAACATTCACGCGACACGGCGACTTCAGTGCAATGCAGATGGAAAGCAGGCTCTGAAATCCAAGGATTACGCCCGCGCCGAAAAAACGTTTCGACAAGCGATCCAGTTAGCTGAGGCTATTCATGTTGAGGACGATCTTCTGGCTAGAAGCTTGAGAGGCTTGGCAAAAACACTTCAGGCATGTGGCAAGCTCAATGAGGCTGAATCTCTTTATCAGCGAGCGCTCCAGCTTCACGAAAAGCTAGCTCAGTCAGACTCGATTTCGGTTGTCGCTGCGCTCTGTGACTTGGCGTCGCTGTATGTAACTCAGGAGAAGTATCTCGCCGCTGAGCAGCTCTTCATGCGGTCTCTGGCGATATTGGAAAACTATCCGGAAAAGAATGTCGCATGGCTGGCTTACATTCTCAACGGGCTGGGCAGAACTTATCTCTCACGAGGCAAGTACAGCGAGGCCGAGTCATTTTTTCGACGCAATTTACAAGCCGAAGAACAATTCCGTGGCAGAGATTCCCTCGATGTCGCTAACGCCCTCCATTGGCTGGTGCATTCGATACTTGGTCAAGAAGAGTATGCGGAAGCCGAGCCACTGCTCAAAAGGGTAATGAGCATTCGCGAGCCACTATTGGGAGCTGACCACCCCGAAGTTGTTGCTATAGCTTCTGCTCTTGCTCGCACGTATTACGATTTACGACAACTCAGCAATGCTCGGAGCCTTTATCAACAACTGATTCCAAGTTGCGAGCGTGCGCTGGGTGAAGATCACATCGACGTGGCGGATCTGCTAATTGATCTTGCAAATCTCTTGATTGCTCAGTGCCAACCCGCTGATGCCGAACCTTTGTACGAGCGAGCCCTCGCGATTTATGAACGTCAGAGAGGCCCGGATGATTTAAGTGTTGCAGAATGCTTGGTCTGTCTGGGGAACTCGTATTACTCACGCGGCAAGTTCGAAGAAGCTGAACGACTCTTCAAGACAGGCCTCGTCATCAGAATGCAGAAACTGGGAGCGGATCATCGTGATGTGGCTGATTCCATGTTCCGACTTGCCATACTGCAATCTGATCAAGGCCGTTACTCGGACGCAGAGAGACTTTTCCTGGGAGCGCTTGCGATCGAAGAAAAGGTATTGGGAACAGATCATCGGTCGGTCGCCGTCACGCTTAATGGTCTGCGATGGCTTTATGTGAGAATGCAGCGATTTGAGGATGCGCACCTTGCTCAGCAAAGGGTGATCCGAATTTACGAAGCAACTCGGGAACGCCCCTCTGAACGTAGACAGCGTGCCTATGCACTGCGAGCCATGGCGACACTGCTGGAGATCAGGGGTGCAACAAAGGATGCCTTGGAGTTGGAAGCTCGAGCCCGGAACAAGCTTCGTGAAGAACCACGCAGCGGTGATTCCTCTGAGGCTCTGCGCCTGATGAAGTTAGGCCACACCGCTTTCGATTCAGGCGATCTCATACGAGCGGAATCGCTCTATTTGGCAGCCATCACGATTTATGAACAGGCCTTGGGCCCAGACGACCGCTGCGTGGCAGAATCGTGGAGTCACTTCGCTCGTGCGATTGTTCGGCAAGGTCGTCACGCCGAGGCCGCCGTCTATCTTCGCCGCGTGGAGAGATCCGCGCGACCGTGACTCTTGCACCTGCATTCCCCGAACGAATACCAACTTGGATTATTCACCGCCCCAAACGGCGGGCGCAAAAGTGGATCCGAAGAACTACTTCTGCGGCATCGGTTGATGATCGACGCGGTCGGCGTCCTGGCCGTTTACCAGGCGGATGTCGCTGGGTTCGCGGACAACCGGAAACCAGCGTTGCGCGAGGAGTTTTGTTAACGCTCGCGCACCCTCCGGATTGAGATGGCCCGCATCGCAGTACAGGTCTGGATCTGCGAGTTGAGGAAAACGGCGTTCATCCAGGGCCAGCAGAGTGACCTGTTCATCGTGAGCAATGCGTTGCAACGCGGGCCAGGTTTCCTGCTCGGCTTCTTCGTTGCGGTCCAGTCGCGGACACGAAACCAAGACCACGTCAATACCATGCTTACGAGCGTCGCTAATAAAGCGACGGTACTCGGCCACAAGCTGCGGATCGGGTTTGAGCCTGGGCAGCGTGCGGTCGGGTTGAGCAACCAACTTGCGGCCTGTGGACTCCAGAGCCGAGAAGCCATTGTCCGAAGGTGCGGGTTTGAGCCAGTTCAATACCAGCGGCCCGACCAGCGAGTTGAATCGCCAGCACTGCGAGTGTTGCTTAACCACCACTCGATCGTCGCATTGCTGGAAGATCTGAGTTGTTTCCGGACTCGCGTCTACGTACGGCGAAAGTGCCGAGACAACTCGAGAAGCGTTCGATCTCGCCAGATCCTGCGGATCAAGCTGCAGGATGAACGTGCGGGCCGAGGTTCCGTTCTTCAGCAACATCTGCTGCATGAAACGGTGATAGTAGATGCCTTGGCCGTCCCAACCAGCGTTAAAGACGCTCTGCTGAGAGACAGATTCCAAGACTGCCGGATCAAAGTGATGCTTCGCGCGGCTGCTGCCAAAGATGACGATGTCCGCATCTTTATTGGCCAGCAGTTGCGACACGCGGCCCATCTCGCCGGTCTGCACCTGGTCTTGCAAGCTCCACAGGGCGGTGCCTGCAACGCGGTCCAGCAACAGCGCACCGCAGACGAACGCGATGACGCGAGCGATCTCACGCACGTGCGAACGCGGTTTCATGTGCAGCTTCAGCTCAGAACTGGAAGTAGATGAATTGGGCATCGCCCTGAACTCCAAGCAGCGTGATCAAGAACACCATCGCGTACCAACAGGCCCAACGCACCGGCCAGCGCTGGCGGCTGAGCAACTCACGGCCGCTGCCGCGCGCCGTCTGCATTGATTCGACCAGCGCCAGAATCAGGATGCCGATGCCGCCATAAACAAAGACGTTGATTTGCTGGAACGGAGCCGCGAGTTCCAGATGCGTCATGCGACTGAGAATCGTCATCGAATCCTGGAACGTATTCGCCCGGAAGAAGACCCAGCTCAGGCAGACCAGATGGAAGGTGATGAAGCAACGCACGCTGTCGCGGAGCCAATTCGGCACACCGACTCGAGCCCAGAAGCGGTCACGCGCATCAATCGTCTCATGGCAGCCAATCAGGAAGATGCCCTGCAAGCCGCCCCAGATCACAAAATTCCAACTGGCTCCGTGCCAGAGGCCTCCGAGCAGCATGGTGATCAACAGGTTGATCTGCGTGCGACGCTTGCCGAAGCGGCTGCCACCCAGCGGGATGTAGAGATAATCGCGCAGCCATGTGGACAGCGAGATATGCCAGCGGCGCCAGAAGTCGCGAATCGTTGTTGCGAAATACGGCTGCTTGAAGTTGTCCATCAGCTTTATGCCGAACAACTGAGCGGACCCCAGCGCGATGTCTGTGTAACCAGAGAAGTCACAGTAAATCTGAATGGCGAAGGCATACGTGGCCAGCCAGCACGAGGTGGAATTGTGCTGCTCGGGGTTGTTGTAGATCGCGTTCACGTACAGCGCAACGCGGTCCGCGATAACGACCTTCTTGAACAGCCCCCACAGGATTTTTTGACTTCCCGCGTAGATGTTGTCCCAATTGAAATTTTGCTTGGCTCGCAGTTGTTCAATCAGTCGCGATGCCCGTTCGATGGGGCCAGCCACCAGTTGCGGGAAGAACAGCACATACAGCAGGAAGTACCCGAAATGACGCTCGGCCGGGTATTCGCGGCGGTAGATGTCGACCGTGTAGGCGATCTTCTGGAACGTGTAGAACGAGATGCCAATCGGCAGCACAAGTTCCAGATGCGGGATGTTCCAGCTCAGGTCCAGTTGCTCGGCCACCGAACGCGTCGTCGAGTTGAAGAAGTTGAAGTACTTGAAGACGAACAGCACGCACAGGTTGATCGCAACACCCACCGCCATCACGGTCTTGCGAACTCGCGGCGATTTCGCGTCTTCCAGAATGATGCCGGACGTGAAGCCGACGATCGACGAAAACAGGATCACCAGCCCGTAGGCGGGGTTCCAACTGAGGTAGAAATAGGCGCTCAGCGGCAGCAGCCACATCCACCGAAAACGGTGCGGCAGCAGGAAAAAGCCGATCAGACAGACCAGCAGAAACACAAAGTAGTCGAGCGAATTGAATAACATTTGCGGGACCTTCCCTGGACCGCACTCTCAATATCGGACAGACAATCCGTGTCTGTCCTCTCCGTCGTCAGGCCATAGTCGCCCAACGCCGGAACGCCAGCGGGCGGGGACTCTACGTTCGACGGTTCAATCGTCACAACCCGAACTTCTACCGTTCAGTTCCGAACAATCGGCGTCACTGGAGCGTTGCGAGTGAACGGCACAACGAATTCCACCGCTGCCGCTGGCCGCTCGCCGTGAATTACAGGGACTTTAGGCCAAAGTCTGCATAGCTATGCGGGGAGGGATTCCGATGATGAGGAAGGTGTCTCGGGCTACAGGCACCTCACTTCAGAGATTCTTCCACAAGGCGTATGACATGATTCGAGCTATCGCATTCGCTGGGGGTTTGTTTGTCGGGCTCTGCGGCAGCTCCTTCTTGCTCGTCGATGAAATGGTCCTCAACCTGCATCACGAGGCCGAAGAGCCGCGCCCGAAAGAGTTCCGCGGCATGTTCATGCACCTCAACGAGCAGAAGCAAAAAGTGTTCACGCCGCCGCAATGGCTGGCGTTCACTCTGATGTCGATCGGCTCCGTGACGATGCTCTATTCCATCGCGCTACCGAAGAAGCCCAAGCCAGCGTAGACCAACTGGCGGTCGAGCATCGTAGGGTGGAACAAGCGATCTGAACTGACTGGTGGGCCTGCGCATTCGACGCAAGCTGGCCTCGACGATCCGTTTCCGCGCAACACAGGGCTTGATCGCGCCGGCCCACCAAATGACGGCCCCGAATGCTGGTCCCACCCTACATTTGGCAATCGCTCAGCCCAGCCGTCCGAACTGGCGGTCGAGTTCCTGCTGGTTCAGAGTGAGTGCAGTCGGTCTGCCGTGCGGGCAGTGATGCGCGTCCTCAACGAGATGCCGTTGAGCGAGCAAGCTGTTGATTTCTTCCGGCGCCAGCCGCTGCCCCGACTTGATGGCCGCCTTGCACGACATCATGTGCAGCATCGAATCCAGCAGATCGCGCCGAGTGGGCTGATGCTCCATCTGCTCCAGTTGCTCGGCGATGTCGCGCAGCAGCACGGGGAAGTTAGCTCGCTTCAGCATGACCGGATGCTTGTTGATAAGCACCGTGTTCGTGCCGAATTCTTCGATGCCGAAGCCGAACTGAGCGAGCAGCTCTTGATGCTCCATCACCAGGGCTTTTTCTTTGGCGGGGAGTTCGACGGTTTCGGGAATCAGCATGCGCTGCGACTCCACCGAGCCATTCAGCACGCGCGGACGCAGGTATTCGTACATGATGCGTTCATGCAACGCGTGCTGATCGATGATCATCAGGCCCTTGTCGGACTCGACGACCAGGTAGCAGTCCATGATCTGCATCGCTCGCAGGCCGGACTCGCGACTCGTCGTGACGGCGGACACGGGCTCTGAACGCTCCGACGAATTGCCGGGCGCAGAAGCATCAGCAGTATCGGCGGAAACATCAGAACGCACGGGTCGTTCGCGTTCGGTGAACAACGCGTCGGCGGCCTCGGTTGTTTCCGGCAGTTCAGAGAACTCGCGCTCGAACAGCGTTGGTTCTGAGCTGAGCGTACTGCGAGCTTCCACCTTGGTGCCGTTGAAGGCCGCAGGCGTCGGTGCGGAGCGTTCGGATGCAACGCTCCATGTCGTCAGCGGGGGCGGAGCTTCGTCCAGTTCATCGGATGCGACGGCTTTCGCAATCTGCTGATCGACCCAGGCCGACAGCTCGGACTGCATTTCGCGCACGGGCTGATGTGCCAGCGCGCCATCGTCGTCGGTATCGCCATCTGCTTTTGACGAGACCTTCAGTTCGGAGTCGAGATCCAGCGACAGGAACTTTGTGCGGATCATGCCGAGCAACTGACGGTAGAGTTGCTGGCTGTCGACAAACCGCACTTCCACCTTCGTCGGATGCACATTGACGTCCACCAGACTCGGCGGCATGTCCATGAACAGGAAACAAATCGGCTGCCGTCCGACCATCAGCAGGCCGCGATAGGCTTCCGTCAGCGCATGCTGGATGGCTCGATCCTGAAACCAGCGACCATTCAAAAAGAGATGCTGCCACTTGCGACTGGGTTTGTTCTGACTGGGGTGCGCGACATAGCCCCACATTTTCACGCCGTTGGCTTCGCTTTCGACCCAGATCAGATGATCGGCGATGCTGCTGCCGAAAAAGTATTTCAGCCGGTCGATCATGCTGTCCGTCGGCGGCAGATCAAACGCGACCTTGCCGTTGTGCCGCAGCACCAGGTGCAAGCGCGGGTTGGCCAAAGCGATGCGAGTCAGTTGCTCGCTGATGTGCCCGAACTCGGTGGACTTCGTCTTCAGAAACTTGCGCCTCACCGGAGTGTTCGTGAAGAGGTTCCGGATCTCGATCGTCGTACCCGTCGGACAGCCGCACGGCTGCGGTTCGCCAATCGCGCCGCAGTTCACTTCCAGTTCTACGCCAGCCAGCGCATCACGCTGCCGGCTGCGAATCTTAAAGTTGCTGACTTCAGCCACCGACGCCAAGGCTTCACCGCGGAACCCCATCGTCTGAATGTAGAAGAGGTCATCCGCCGAGCGGATCTTGCTGGTCGCATGACTGGCAACTGCCAGCAGGATGTCGTCGGGATGAATGCCTTCGCCGTTGTCGGTGATGCGAATGAGTTCCGAACCACCCTCGACGATGTCGATCTCAATGTGTGTCGACAGCGCATCGATGCTGTTTTCCAGCAGCTCTTTCACGACGTTGGCCGGTCGCTCGATGACTTCACCGGCAGCAATCTTGTTCACGACGCTCGTGTCGAGCCGTTGGATGCGAGGCATGGAGAGTAGGTTTCACGAGAAAAAGAGATTCGGAGCAAGAGTCGCAGTCCAAGCCCCGCTCTCAGCACCGCATTAGGTTGAGCGAACTCTGATCGACACCCCGCGAGGCTTCAACGCTCAACCCGCTCCTCGTCATTGAGCGTTCCGCCATCAGAGACAGGAGTTCATGCCACTGCGCGAATTTGAGAAAAACGCTGTTGAGTTGCTCCAAGAAGAAAGAATTAGAAACATCTCCTCGCACTTCACTCATAGTCCCACTTCTGGATCCACGGATCTTCCAGTTCTTTCTGCATGTCCTTCAGCTTGGCTTTGTAGCGGTTGAGAACCTCGACGTACTCCGTGCTGTCTGCGAGGTTCACGGCTTCGTCGGGATCGTTTTCCAGATCAAACAATTCAAACTTGGGGCGATGCACGTACTGGCCGACGGTCTTGCGGCCGTAGGGAGCGCCTTCGCCTTTCTTGAGTTGGGCCTGCCACGTGGATGCCGCCCACAGATCCGACGCGAATGGGTACGGCAGCGGGTTCGCGATGTTCCAGATCAGCTTGTACTTCGAGTCACGTACCACGCGCATGGGGTAGTACATCTGGATCTCGTGAAACGTGTGCGATGCGAAGATGGTTTCGTGATGCACAGCATCCGGCTGACTCAAGACATGCAGCCAGGACTTGCCGTGGTAGCTGCGGAACTTGTTCGGCCCCGAACGATTCTCCAGCAGGTTGGCCTGACGTTGCTGCCAGTACTTGTCGGGATCCACCCAGTTCTTCGGACCGTTGGTCTTAGCATCCAGTCCACCTGCGAAATCCAGCAACGAAGGTGTGATGTCGATGTGACTGATCAGAGCCTTCGACGTCACGCCGCGTACCTTTTCGTAAGGGTCGCGAACGATGAAGGGCACCTTCAGGGCGGGCTCATAGACGTTAGTCTTCGCGCCGGGGAAGGCCATGCCGTGATCTGACGTGAAGACAATCAGCGTCTTGTCATAGAGATCGTTCGCCTTGAGGATCTCCACCAATCGACCAAAGCCCTGATCAAGCCGCGCGCAGGCCTGATAGTATTGCGCCAGTTCCGAACGACATTCCGGCGTGTCCGGCAGGAAAGCCGGGACGGTGACCTTACTGGGTTCGAAGAACACTTCGGTGATGCTCGGGTAAGAACCCTTATTGGGCTTGTTGCCGAACAGGTCGGGCTTCTCATCCAGCGCTGAAGTCCTGTCACGACCACCGCCGCGATGCGGGTCACTCGTGCCGAAATACAGAAAGAACGGCCGGTCGTCCGACTTGTTGGCGATGAATTCACGGCACTTCTCAGCCAGTTCCACCGAGTTGCGATCGTTGCCTTTGATCGTGTTCTCGAAGTGATAGACCTCTTCGGGAGCTACGTGATACTTGCCCGCTTGCGCGGTTCGATACCCACTGTTCTGGAGCACTCGCGGCAAGGCCAGACTGACGACGTTCCAGTACGACGAGAACTTATGGAAGTCGTGCTGATGGCCGTACTGGCCATTCTTGTGATTGTGCAGCCCCGACATCACCACGGACCGACTGGCGCTGCAGCTCGCGGTGGTGGCATAGGCGTTGAGGAACCTCACTCCGTCTTTGGCGACGGCGTCGATATTCGGCGTGACAGCAACCTTGTCGCCGTAGCAGCCGAGCGTTGGGCTTTCGTCATCCGTGATGAAGAAGATGATGTTGCGTTCGGCGGAGTGTGCCGTTGAAGCAATCAACGCCAGTCCGATCAGCCCCAGACACACGCATCGAATCAGTCGAGACATCGGCGCTCACTCTCAACAAGAGGGACTAAGCAAGGCAGCCTTGTAGCTTGGACGCCCTCGTCCGAGCCTTGGTCAAACTCAACTCTCGAAGCTCGGACGAGGGCGTCCAAGCTACATAAACAATGCGCTGCCGCAGCTTTCAACCACGCTTGCGTTTCTCACGTTCGGCGAGTTCCAGATCGTGCTCGACCATCATGCCGACCAGTTCTTCAAAACGCACCTTCGGCGACCAGCCGAGCTTCTTGCGGGCTTTGGTCGCGTCGCCACAGAGCAGGTCGACTTCGGCTGGACGCAGCAGGTTGCTGTCCGTTTCCACGTGGTCCTCCCACTTCAGACCCACATGACCGAACGCCGCGTTCAAGAAGTCGCGCACGGAATGCGTTTGCCCGGTTGCGACGACGTAGTCATCGGGCTCAGGTTGCTGGAGCATCTGCCACATCGCTTCCACGTAGTCACCAGCAAAGCCCCAATCGCGTCGGGCATCGACGTTGCCGAGTTTTAGTTTTTCTTGCAGTCCAACTTTGATGCGCCCCACCGCGAGTGTGATCTTGCGAGTCACGAACGATTCCCCGCGCCGCGGCGATTCATGATTGAACAGGATGCCGTTGCTGGCATGCATGCCGTAGGACTCGCGGTAGTTCACGGTCTGCCAGAATCCGAACACCTTCGCACACGCGTACGGGCTGCGAGGATGAAACTGAGTGTCCTCGTTCTGAGGCGTGGTTTTGACTTTGCCAAACATCTCGCTGGATGACGCTTGATAGAAACGGACTTCGCGGCCGGTCAGTCGCTGATAGTCACGGATCGCTTCGAGAACTCGCAGAGTGCCGACGCCGGTGACCTCGGCGGTGTAGATCGGCAATTCAAAGGACAGCCGCACGTGGCTTTGGGCCGCAAGGTTGTAGACCTCATCGGGCTCAGACTTCTGCAAGATGGTCAACAAGTTGCTGCCTTCGGCCAAGTCGGCGTAGTACAGCCGGTCGCCCGCTTCACCGATACCGGGAGCGCGGCACGGGATGATGCCGTGAACCGCATAACCTTTGGCCGTCAGGAGTTCGGTGAGGTATTGACCGTCCTGGCCGTTTATTCCGGTGATGAGTGCGCGTTTGGTCATGACTTCGACTTAACTGGTTCCGAGCACCACTTCCTGGCAGAAAAGCGGCAGACTGCGGGTGAAAATGGGAGGCGACCCCCGCTCTTGGGCGGTGTCTTACAAGGCGGAGTTTCCCGCCAACCGGACGATCCCCAACGCCGTCGCGAAGTTCAAGTGGTCGGTCATAGAACAATACGCGGTTGACCCTGATTTTCCGGGGCAGTAGCCTCGCATCAATAAAACTCGATCCGCATGCCGACAACTCTATTACGGCATTGCACTTTGATTGCCTCCCGCCTCTCCGAAAACTCTGCCCGCCTCAAGGAGTTCCCGCCATGCTTAATCTCCTCGGCCCCCAGCAAGGCAAATACTGTGATGGTGTTTCGCGCCGCAGCTTTCTGAAAGTGGGCGGCTTCGCGATGGCCGGCACCGCCAGCCTGACCTTGCCCGACCTGCTCCGCGCGGAATCCGCCAGCCCGCGAAAATCTTCGCACAAAGCCGTCATCAACATCTTCCTGGGTGGTGGCCCTCCACATCAGGACATGTGGGAAATCAAGACCGACGCCCCGCGTGAGATCCGCGGCGAGTTCAGTCCGATCAACACCAACGTGCCGGGCATCCAGATCGGCGAGTGCTTCCCGCGCATCGCCGCGATGGCGGATAAGTTCGCGTTCATTCGGTCGGTTGTCGGCTGCTCCGGCGATCACGATGGGTATCAATGCCTGAGCGGCTGGAATCGTCGCGACAACACCGCGATCGGCGGTCGTCCTGCGATGGGGCCGGTGATCGCTAAGTTGCAGGGACCGACTCACCCCAGCATTCCGCCGACGGTTGCTCTGGCCGATCGCACGTCGCATGTGCCATGGTCCGAGCCCGGTGCCCCCGGCTTTTTGGGAGCAGCGTTTGCGCCGTTCAAGCCGGATGCCGACGGCCTGTCTAACCTGAAGCTGAACGGCATTTCGCTCGACCGCCTGCAGGACCGCAAGTCGCTGATGGGCAGCCTGGACGTGCTGAAGCGCGAAGCGGATGCCACGGGCATGATCGCCGGAATGGATGCCTTCAATCAGGCCGCCTTTGGAGTGCTCACTTCCAGCCGGCTACTCGACGCGATGGACCTCAGCAAAGAAGACCCGCGCACGGTGGCTCGCTACGGCGATGGCAAGCCTTATCAGTATCAGTACGACGGTGCTCCGACGGTCAACGATCACATCCTCATGGCACGGCGACTGGTGGAAGTCGGTGTGCGGTGCGTGACATTGTCGTACGGTCGCTGGGACAGCCATGGACAGAACTTCGCGTTGGTCCGCGATCACGGCGGCAAGCTGGATCAAGGTGTCACCGCGCTGGTGCAGGACCTCGAAGAACGCGGCATGCTGGATGACGTCACTGTTCTCGTTTGGGGTGAGTTCGGACGCACGCCACGCGTCAATCCCGGCGCTGGCCGCGATCACTGGCCTCAAGTCAGTTGCGCCCTGATGGCCGGCGGCGGCATGAAAACGGGCCAGGCGATTGGCAGTACCAACCGCCTCGGTGAATTCGCCATGGATCGCCCTGTTCACATGCAGGAGATCATCGCGACCGCTTACCACAACCTCGGCATCAACGCGGAAACCACGACGATCTCCGACCCCACCGGTCGCCCGCAGTATCTCATTGAGAAGCGGATTCCAATTCGCGAACTGGTGTGATCGCTGCGAGCGAACTGTTAGCGGAGAAAGGCCGGAGGCGAGACGCCTCCGCCACGGGGTGCGTTCTGAACCCTTGACGCTGCTACGTGTCCGGCTGTGCCAAGCTGCAGGGAGATGTCTCTGCAGCCCGCATCCGTCGATTGGGACGGCAGTCCGACTCTAGCCAGCAGCAATCTTATGGCCGGGCGCATTTGTCTGATCGGTCTCGACGAACCTCAAAATGCCACGTTCAAGGCTCGCATTTCGGGGCCGCTGCTGGTTCATGAAACTCTGCCGCGCATCTTCGTTCGAGACGGCGAGCTATTTGTTGAAGCATCGAGCGGCTTTGGATATCTGCCGGTTTCTCGCGTCGTGTTTCACGGCATCTTCGAGCACGATCATGACGTGATTGCCGGGCTGGCCTTGTGGGGCGGTCCCTGCTTGCCGAACGCGCGCGCCATGATGGATTGCCGGTTGAAGCTGCCGTGTCTCGTGCGAGCGTTGCAGTTCACCGAGTTCGGACAGCCACATCGTGGCTTCGCATCCTCGCGCGTCGAGTATTCCACCGACGTCGAACGCGTCGCCAAGTGGGGCAACTGGCACTGCGGAGAAAACAAGGAACGCTTTGACCGCACCTGGCAGGGTGAGGAGTCTGCCATTGTCGAACGTTACCTGCATGGCGAAGCTGTTCGCGTCGTCGTCATGGGAGACCGGTACTGGCAGATCAAGCTGGAGGGCGAGGACTGGCTGAAGTCCATCCATCATCCGACAGCCTGCATCGTGGAACCCGATCCACGACTCGTCGCCGACACTCGAAAAGTGGCTCAAGGCTTCGGCTTGGAGATCGCAGCCAACGACTACATCGTCACTGCAGATGGGCAATCGCATCTGCTCGAAGTGAACCACATTCCCAACGTCACGCGGTTTCCGGAAATCTGGGACGCGTACGCGGACTACGTGACGGAATGGCTCAGCAAGACGTCTTGAGCAACGGATCCAATTGCCGAATCGCAGCTTTGCGATTCGGCACTGTGAATCTGCCGGAAGATCATTCGAGAGATCCCTTCGAGAATCTCTCAGGCCTTCATTGAACGCAGTCCAGCGCGGCGTCAAAGTAATCGACCTACTGTCTTGGAGATCAGTATGTCGCTCAACACCGAATGTGATATTTGCGGTAAGAAATACACGCTGCCAAGTAATGCGGCGGGGGACATTCTGGAGTGTAAAGAGTGTGGAGCTGAATTCGAAATTCCCCTGATCCCCTGGTGGCGAAGCCTGTTCGACGAACATGCAGATTCGACCGCGACGTTCCGCTCCATCGTGACCGCGGGATGTGCGGCCCTTGTGCTGTTCCTGATGGCGATCGCTGGCTATGAACTGACTCGGGAATCCGTCACCCATCGGAACGAGCAACTCGCTCAGACTGCAGCGCCTGTTTCACCAGCGACCGAGCGTCGAAATCACGAAGCAGTTCCCGCCCAGCCATCTGTCATTCAGAACAACCCAACCAATTCCACACCACAACCACCCTCCTTTCAGGCGACGGTTGTTGAACCGACAGAACACTCACCGAAGCCTCCGAACACTCCGTCTCAGACTCCAGCAGCGCCGCCAAAGAACCGCCAACCAACTGAGCCGCCGGATGGTCGCAAGCCGGACGCAATCCTGGCAGCGCAGTTCGCAAAGTCAGCAACGCTCGCGACCCAGATCACGGAAGCCGTTCCAGACGCACAGCGCAGAATCGCTCGCATTAAGGGAAAAGGTCTGGATCGCGCGAAACAATTATTGCTGATACCGGTCGGGGGAAAGCCCATTTCGGCCATTATCAACTCACGTTCGGACACAGAGTTGGTCGTGAGCGATCCCAATGGCCGCGTGCTCGCCGTGAACGCCCTGCCCGGAGTAGAGACGCCTGAAGGACTTATCATCGGGTATCCGACTTATGCGCGCGAATTGCAAGCGCCACCCCGAAGCACCCTGGGAGTATTCTACATTCCTGAATCTCAGCAGGTCCCAGTTTTCAATGGCATCTATCACCTGCTGCTCTTGCCGCAAGCGACTCTTGCGGCTGGTCCGAATGGTCGCCGTGGCGATATTGCGACGATCATCGTGCTGCGAGGGGCTCACCTTGTCGACCGCCCTAGTTTTTCGATCGGGTGCTGGGTGAGTGAAACAGGAGCGGTGAACTCAATTGAGCAGCCAGAGCTCTCTCAAGGGATCCAGGCGACACTTGAGTTTCCCAACATTTATCTTTGCCCAATTCCCGCAACGATAAACGACAACTACCGTAACATTGTCAGATAGCATTCCCCATCTATGACAACGCCATCCCGGCAACAACGCGCCCGCCAGCGGGCCGATAATGACAAACAGGTTTCTGATCCTGCTGATCGAGGCGCGCGAACAGCTCGACGCCGAAAATCAGCGGCGGCGCACGATCGCTATCGCGACGTCATTCTGGGCGCGATCCAGCAGGATATCGAGCCTGTGAAGGTCACGGCGGGATATGTGGTCGCATCCGTCGGGGTGGCATTTGCGATGCTTCTGCTACCCTTAATCTGGTTTTGTTTGATCACAGCCATCGCCGGGCTGACGGTGATACATGTTATTAGTAATCGCTGGATGCTGGGCACATTCAAGGGCATCGCGCTGTATACCTTTGGCGTTGTGTTCGGAGTCGCGGTTGTTATCTTTGTTGTCAAACCCTTGTTCGGCGGCCCTTCCGCCAGACAGCGTGCCAAGCGATTGAAGCCCGAAGCCGAACCGACACTGTTTGAATTCGTCGATCAGATCTGCGCCGCTGTAGGTTCTCCGACCCCCACTTCCATCCGCGTGAGCTGTGACGTGAACGCTTCCGCGAGTTTTCGTCACGGACTCTTCAGCTCTTTCTCTCGCGACCTCGTGCTGACTATCGGATTACCACTGGTACACGGACTGACGGTTAGAGAATTAGCCGGAGTGCTGGCTCATGAGTTCGGCCATTTTGCACAATCGAGCGGTATGCAACTGAGCTACCTCATCCGCTCCATCAATATGTGGCTGGCAACGGCTGCGTATGAACGCGATCACTGGGACGAACTGCTGGTTCTCTTATCACACTCGCTCGATCGGCGTATCAGTTGGATATTACACCTGATTCGCCTGGGCGTTTGGTGCGTGCGTCTGGTTCTGGTGATACTCATGCATGTCGGTAACGGGATCAGTTGCCTGCTGGCCCGACAAATGGAATACGACGCCGATCGCCATCAAGCGCGGCTGGCCGGCAGTCAGGTCGTGGAGTCCACTCTGCGGCGGCTCAGCGCACTCAGCGTTGCAGAGCAGTTGGCGCTCGGAGATCTGGAGCATTTCTACGCCGAGGGCCGTCTTGTGGATGACCTCCCCCGGTTCATCGCGGCCAACATCGATCAGATCACGCCGGAGCTCAAAACAGCGATCAAGGAGATGGACCGCGACGCTCGCACGGGCCTGTTCGATACGCACCCGGCTACGGCCGATCGCGTACGCAGCGCGATGGCCGAACGCACGTCGGGGGTACTGCAACTCCCCGAGGGAGCAGAGCGGCTGCGGGCGACAGTGCTGTTTCGCGACGTGGACCGGATCTCGCGCGTCGCGACGCTCGACCTCTACCGTGAGATGCTCGATCCAAAGCTCAAAGCTGAGAAGCTGCATCCTGTCGATGACCTGATCGAACGCCGCAAGGCTGAGACGGAAGCGGCCAAAGCATTGCTGCGTTACTTTCAAGTCGCGGTTCCCGAGTTCTATCCATTCCCCCTGACCGAGAAGGCGTTAGCTCCGGCTGAGGATTTGAAAGAGGCGGCAGCGTCAGTCAAATCATCCCGCGTCGCCATGCTCGCGGCGCTGCCCAAATACAGAACCGTCTCCGAGCGCTTTGAGCGAGCTGAGCAGGCACTCTTTGAATCGACCACTGCCGTGACCGTCTGCGATGCGGAACTGGAACTGCAGCCGGGCGAATTCGGTTTGCTGCGACCGACGCGCGAGTGCGCCGAGTTCCGCCTGCAGAATGCAGAGATTGGCGTCGCAAACCTCGCCGCAAAGATGCTGGACTTTGAATCTGCCGCAGGGGCTCGTTTGACAGTGGCCCTGCAACTCCTGACACATCCCAAAGTGGCAAAATCGATGGAGGGCGGCATCGCACTTCGCGAAGAAATGCTGAAGCTGATTCCAACGGCGCGCCTGGTCAGTTCGGTGATCGGACAACTGCCAGACCTGCGAGCCAACTGTATGAGCATGGTCGTGTTGTGTTCCAAGCTCGACCCCAACACTCAGACTGCCCGCCCCTACGAAGCGATCATGGATCGGTTGAATCGAATTCACGACCAGCTTTCGAGCCTCTTCAAGAAGCTCGGGAATACTCCTTATCCTTTCGATCATGCCGAAGAAAACATGACCTTGCGGGACTTCGTGCTGCCAGACGTGCCGACCGCCGAAGAGTTCGACGCGCTGCTGCACTTCGCCCAGTCTGCGTTCGAACGTCTGATTTCCGTGCAGATGAGGTTGTTCGCCAAGCTGGCCCAAGCCGCTGAGAAAATCGAAGACGAATTGGGGCTGCCACCGCTTCCCGATCCGAAGCCAGCATGATTGAAACAAGACGCCTCGTTCAGTGGATGAACGGCACGAGGAAATGGACCGTCGTGATGATCACGATGATCCCAATGACATCCAGAATGATGCCATAGCGAATCATGCGGGTTAGAGGCACGTATCCCGAACCGTAGACAATCGCGTTGCACGGAGTGGATACGGGGAGCATGAAGCCGAGGCTGCAGGCGAAGGTGGCACCGAGAGCGGGTTCCAGCGGATCAATACCAGCTTGTTGAGCCATCGCGATCACAACAGGCACGACTATGTTGGCGGATGCGGTATTCGAAGTCGCTTCCGAGACAAGAGTCCCAACGATGGTGGCTGCAATCAGCAGACCGAGGCTGCTGTCTCCGGTGGGCAGCAGAGTGATGAGCGTCCGGCCAATCGCGTCAGAAAGGCCGGTCTTTTGAGCAAGCACACCAAACGCGAAGCCGCCGCCGTACAGCAGCACGATGCCCCAGTCGATTTCGGCAGCCTCTTTCCACGTGATGGCTCGGCCATCGCGATCACCGGGGAGCAAGAAGAGCAACGCGGCGCCGAGCAACGCGGGCACAGATTCGGGCAGGCTGGCCTTCATCCATTTGTAGGCAGGGTGTGCATCTCCCATCACAAGCTCGGTGATGCCAGGTGTGACCCACAGGACAACGGTCACACAGAACGCGACAGCCGTTGAAATCTGAGACGTGGTCCACGGTCCCAGTTCCTGCTTGCGTTGAGCGAGCAGTTCGCGGCTGCCAGTGAGTTCTTTCACTCCAGACGGGCAAAGCCAGTTCAGATAGGCCCATAGGAAAAGGAAGCAGCCAATCACGATGGGGGTGCCGATGATGCACCACTCGAAGAACGAAACATCGACTTCAAGCTGCTTGCGAATCATGCCCAGCCCGATGGCATTGGGCGGCGTGCCGATGGGTGTTGCCAGTCCGCCGATGGATGCCGAAAACGAAGTCATCAGCATCATGCCGGTCGCATATCGCATGTCGATGCGCGGAGTACGACCGGCGGCGCTTTCGCGCAGCAGGAACTGCAGGATCGACAGTCCGATGGCGAACATCATGGCGGTGGTGGCGGTGTTAGAGATCCATGCGGAGATAAACGCCGTCACCGCGCCGAACGCGAACAGGATGCGCGAGGGACTCGACCCGACCCAGTTCAAAGAGAGCACCGAATAGGCCACGCGTTTGTCGAGCCCATGCAGGAAGATGGCCTGAGCCAGCATGAACGAGCCGATGAAGAGGAACATCAACTGATCAGCGAAGGGTGCGAAGACTTCTTTCGCGTCGCCCACTTGCAGCACCACACACAGCGTCGCGCCCAGCAGGGCGGTCAGCGGCATGGGAAGCGCTTCACTCAACCACAAGACCACAACCCCAGCCATAACGGCGCCGAGCCGATGCGCGGATTCCTTACCCTGCAGGGTCTCGAAGTTCCCGAACCAGACGGCGGCAAATGCGATCGGAGCGAGGATCATCCCGAGCTTGCTTCGAATACGTTCAAACTTCTCCTCCGCTGGAGACAGCACCGCCTTGAATTCGTCGCTCATGGAAACTCCGCTGAGGGTTCGCTCGAACACGCTCAGTTAATTCAGTCGATGTAGATGAACTCGTTGAGATTAAAGATCGCGGCGCACAAGTCGCGTAACGCAGCGTCGTCTCCGCTCATCAGGAAGTGCTCGCTGACTTTGCTCTCATCCTCTGTCGGCGCTCGCCCCAGTGCCTGCCGGTAGACCAGTTCGATCTGTTGCCGACGATCATCACCGGCAACGAATCGAACTCGCGAAGCAAACTCCCGCGAGAGTTCGCGCGTCAGGTCCGAGTTCATCAGGAACAGCGCTTGCGGGGCGATGGTGGACTGATTGCGGCGCGGGCAACTGGCATTCGTATCCGGTTTGTCGAATGCCTCGAACAGCGGATAACGCAGGTTGCGACGCACAAATAAATAAATGCTGCGACGGTCCCATTCGGCTGGTTTCTCGGTGACCGGCCACTGGTTTTTGAGCAACGTCTGCACCAATTCCGGAGGCAGGGGAGGACGGATGCCTTGACCGGTGCGCTGAGCGTTGAGTCGTCCTGACACCGACAGCATGGCGTCGCGAATAGCTTCGCCCTCCAGTCGTCGCGAGGTGCCTCGCGAATGCAATTTCAACAGGCCGTCGCGGTCCAGTGAACGTTGCCACTGTTGCCGCACTTCTTCTGACGCATCGTCGGGCAACCGGCTCGCCTGCCGGTAAGTGGCCGATGACACAATCAGACGGTGCATTTCCTTGAGACTCCAGTTGCGGCGCGGAATCTCTGTTGCCAGCCAGTTCAGCAGTTCGAGCTGTGCCGGGCTCTCACCGACAATTCCAAAATCGTTCGCCGTGCCGGAGAGGCCCATTCCGAAGTGAAACTGCCAGAGCCGATTGGCCAGCACGCGCGTCGTCAGTGGATGATCTGGCTGCGTCAGCCAGTCGGCCAGTTGCGTTCGCAGGTTGGAACGATCCTTCGTCACCTGCGGTTTTGCCGAACTGTGATTGGCGACGCGCAAAAAATCGGGCTCAACTTCCGGGCCGGGGCGTCGGAAGTCGCCGCGAATCAACAGACGACTGGAGGCGGAGACTTTATTGCCACTCGGCGGAGCGGCCAGCACATCCCGTTTGAATTCGAACGCGCGGTCGAAGAAGGCTCGCAGCCGGTAGAAATCCAGTTGGCTAACCGGGTCGAACTTGTGATCGTGACACTGAGCACATCCCAACTGCGTGCCCAGAAACACCTGCGCGACAGTGCCGGTCATGTCGTTCAGAAAGTCAGAACGCCGCTCATCCTGCTGATTCACGTCCGGCATGTCCGGGCCACAAATCAGAAAGCCGGTAGCGACGCGAAACTCGGCTGCGATCTCATCGCCAGCAAGCTGCTGTCGCGTGAATTGATCGAACGGCAGGTCGGCGTTCAAGGCTTCGATCACCCAGTCCCGATAGCGCCAAGCCTCGGTGCGAACTTTGTCGTGCTCGTAGCCGTCCGTTTCGGCGAAGCGGGCCAGATCGAGCCAGTGTTGCCCCCAGCGCTCTCCGTAGGAGGGCGACGCCAGCAGACGCTCGACGAGTTGCTCGTAAGCATCCGCCGATTGATCGGTCATAAAACGCTGTACGTCTTCGATCGAAGGCGGCAGGCCAGTCAGATCGAACGACAACCGACGGATCAGCGTGGTGCGGGATGCTTGAGGCGCGGGTTTGAGTTCAGCTTTCTCCAGGCGGCTGAGGATGAACTGGTCGATGGCGTTGATTGGCCACTCGGTTTGAGTCACCACCGGAACCGGCGGACGTTCCAGCTTCGAGTAGGCCCAATGCTGGCGGTCGCCCTCAGTAATAGGAGGTTCGGTCGTCGACTCCTCAGCGGGCTCTTTTGACTCTTCGGCGCGCAGCACCGCGCAGGAGAGCAGCAGCAGGCATATCCAAAAATTCTTCATTCGACACCCGCTCAAAAGGCAACAATTCCCGTGCAGAGAAGGTAACCGATCGCGTCGCCGTCCGAGAACTTTTCGAGAGTTCCGAAAACGGATTTTCCAGTTCGTAACGCTCGCGGCTGACCTGACAGATCGCTCCGACCGCACTGAGCCGCGAAATCAGTCGCAACATTAGCGCGATCGGGGGACACCACGTTGACCGCCTTTTCCAGCTCAGCCTATTCTCGCAGTGTCGCATGCCCAATATTTGATGCATGCCAAGGAGTGTTGTGATGCGAACTCGTCGAATGTCACTCGTTGGAGTGTGTTTCGCCGTGCTGTGTGCAGGTTCTCAGCCGGTCCACGCGGAGGATCCGCTGCACGTGGAGATTGACCGTCTGCTGGAGCCGACCGGCCCGGTAGCGGGCAAGTGTGCGGACACCGAATTCCTGCGCCGCGCCTCGCTCGACATCCTCGGCATGCCTCCCACGATTGATGAAACCCGCGCGTTCCTCGCGGATCAGACTCCCGACAAGCGGCAGCAACTGGTCGACCGGTTACTGGCCCGGCCCGAGCATGCGCGACATCTGGCGACGACGCTGGACATCATGCTGATGGAACGTCGAGCCAACGCGACGATCTCTCAGGACGACTGGGTGAAGTACATCCATCAGTCCGTTGTGGCCAACAAACCCTACAACGTGCTGGCGCGAGAGATCCTGTCGGCAACTGGCTCGGAAGCCGGATTGCGACCCGCCGTGCGGTTCTATCTGGATCGCGCCAACGGCGAACCAAATTCAGTGACGCGCGATGTCGGGCGCATGTTCTTCGGCCGCGATCTGGCGTGTGCTCAATGTCACGACAGCCCGCTGATCGATGACTACCGCCAGTCGGACTATCACGGCCTGCTGGCCTACTTCGGCGGCGGCGTGCTGGTGACTCGCAAAGAGGGCGAGAAGCAGACTCCCGTCAATTACTACGGTGAGAAGTCCAGCAACGAAGTGCATTTTGAATCGGTGTTCATCAAGGGCGTGAAGCACCTGACTGGCCCGCGCGTGCTGGATGATATTGAACTGGCGGAACCGGTGCTGCTGCCCGGTGACGAATACACCGTAAAACCCGCCGATGGTGTGCTGCCCGTGCCGAAGTTCAGTCGCCGCGCCAAGTTTGCCGAACTGGCGACGAACGGCTCGAACCGCGCGTTCAATGAGAACATCGCGAATCGCATGTGGGCGATGATGTTCGGTCGGGGACTGGTGCATCCCGTCGATTTGCATCATTCGTCCAACCCGCCGTCGCATCCTGAACTGATGCGGTTGCTGGGCGAGCGGATGGCAACTCTGAAGTTCGACTTGCGCACCTTCCTGCGGGAGATCGCGCTGACCAATGCGTATCAACGCGGACTGGAACTCCCGGCTGAGTTGCCAAAGTCGTCGGCTGCGGCGAAGGAACAACTGACGGCTTTAGAAGCTCGCAAGGTGGAACTGGCTGCGAAGTCAGAGGCCGCTCGCGCCGCTTTCAACGCTGCGATTGATGAATGGAACAAGGCCGAGGCCGCACTGCTGCCCGTCGTGGCTGAAGTCGACAAAGCCCGCGCGGTGCATGCGGACGCCGCAGGCAAGCTGGTTCCGCTGGAGAAGAAGATTGCAGACGCTACGACGGCGCTGACCACCAAACGCTCGCACTTTGACGTCTTCAAAGCTGCTGCTGACGCCACGGCCGCGTCGCTGGCGAAGCTGCCGAACGATGCGGACTTGAAGGCCGCCAATACCACACTGGCGGCACACCTGCAGACACTTACGGCAGAACTACCCCCACTAGAGAAGGCTGTGGCTGATGCGCAAGCCGCCGCGAAGCCTCAGCAGGACGCCGTCGCGAATGCTCAGCAGGCATTTGCCGCCGCCGCTCAGAAGGCCGCTCCGTTCCGCGACGCTGTGCGCGCCAAAGAACAAGACATGCTCGGCAAACGTCGCGAGATGATTTTGGTGCAGACGGGCGTATCCCGCACCGACAAGCGAATTGAAACGCTGAAGATCGTCTCAGAGTTCGAAAAGCTGCAGGCGGAGTTCGCGAGTGCGACTCAGATTGTGCAGACGCAAACTCCTGTGCTGCCGGGCGAAAAGCAGAAGCTGACCGATGCCGTTGCTCTGATGACTCTGCGGCAGACCGAACACAAAGCCGCTGCGGAAACAAAGGCTGCTGCCGAGAAGGCACTGACCGAGTTCAAGACATCGCTGGCCAGCCAGCAGGCGACATCCGCGTCGGTCACCGCGGCGCTCGCTCAGGCACAGGCTGCGCTCGGCAAGATTCCGAACGATGCCGCGATTGTGGAAGCGATTGCCAAGCTCAAGGCGCGGAACACTGACTTTGAATCTCAAGTGGTGGCTCTGAAGCCCAAGGTGGACGCGGCCACAATTGCCATGACCGACGCCACCACGAAGGAGCAAGTGGCTCTCACCAACATGAACGCGGCGGTCGAAGCGAAGACCAAGCTCGACAAGTCCGTGGCCGAACTGGAGGCGGCGTTGAATCAGGCCCGCGAGACCATGCAGCAACGCAAGGGCTCGATTGATGATTCGGTCACGACCCTGACGACCAGATGGGGTCAGGATTTCTCAGTCGCGAATTTGAAGCCGCTGACGCCCGAGCAAATGTGCTGGAGCATCCTACGCGTGACCGGCATCTACGATCGCCAGCGCACTGCCGAAGAAGCGGAACTCAACAAGAAGGCTCCGCTTTCCGAAGAGGCGAAGAAGGACCCGGCTCAACTGGCGGCTCGTGCGCTGGAGATCGAACAGAACACGTTCAACAAGCTGAAGCCCAACGTCGGCGCCTTCGTGAACGTGTACGGGGCGGGTACGGGACAACCTCAAGGCGACTTCTTTGCGACCGCCGATCAGGCTTTGTTTGCCGCGAACGGCGGCGTGTTCACGTCATGGGCTTCGCCATCAGGCGGGAATGTCACCGAGCGAGTGATCGCGCAAGCCGATCCGAAGCTGGCTGCTCAGGATCTTTACCTCACCATCTTCGTACGCATGCCGACCGAAGCCGAAGTGAACTCGGTGTCCGCGTACCTCGCCGGTCGTCCGCAGGACCGAGCAGTCGCAGCTCAAGAACTCGTCTGGGCCATGCTGACATCTGCTGAGTTCCGTTTTGGTTATTGAGTTTTAGCCACGAATGAAACACGGATTGAACACGGACAAAGGAACTCATCTTCCTTCTTATCGGTGTTCCATCCGTGTTTGATCCGTGGCCGAAGAATTTTCCTCGCGAGAATACGAGGTCGCGCGGTAACTCGAGATCACGCTCGGATTCCCGCCTGGCTTTTCTCCGGGGCTGATCGTCCTCCGGTCCTGCTTCTCTCAATTCAGCGTCCGGTCGTAGGTCACCAACTTGCCGGCTTCGTTGAGATCTCGGCAGATGCCGGTGCCGACCGTGGCAATCAAGGCGGCTCCGAAGGCGGCTTCTTCACGGTGGCGGGTGGCTCGCGGTTGCAGTGCGAAGCGCACGGCGACGATGCTGGCCAGCAATGAATTTTCACGCAGTCCGTTGCCGGCGGTGATGAGTTGCGTCTGCGGGTGCCCGGTCACGCTGAGGATCAGGTCGTACGCCGCGCGGTAGTCGGTGGCCATGCCCTCGATGAGTGATCGCGCGAAATGGCCGGGTGTCAGATTCTGAGCGGACAGGCCCGTCAATGAACCTCGTTGAGTGGGGTTCGCGCGAGTCCCTGAGAACGTCGGGACGAAGTTCAAATCGGCGGCACCGGCCGGGATGCTCTCAGCCAGTTTCGTCAGTACGGAGTACAGCGGCTTGTCGACAGTCTGGCCGAAGACTTGCTCGCCCACTTGTCGAAAGAATTGTTCGACAAGTTGAAACTGCCAGCCTCCGCACAGGCCGACGCATGACAGCAGGTTGCCCGCGATCGGGAACGGTCGCAGTTCGATGGGCGGCCGATATTCCGAGCCCGGTGTGAAAACCGCTACCTGAGCTCCCGTGCCTACGTTGAGCAGCACGGACGAGTGCCGATCGGCCACGCTGCCCAGAAAGCTCGCCTGATGGTCTCCAATTGGAACGAACACCGGCATGCCCACCGGTAAACCAGTCGCGACGGCGATCTCCGGGGTCAGTTGCCCGACAACTTCGTTCGCTTCCCGCACCGTTGGAAACTGATTGAGAGAGACGCCGAGTGCCTCAACGACGGACTGATTCCATTGGCGAGTCGGAACATCAAACACACCCGCCGAGCCCGCGCAACTCGGATCAGTTGCGGGTGCACTGCTTGTCAGCGCGGCGGCGAATACATCCATCAGGAAGCACGCGGTGCCCTGCTTCGGCAAGCGATCCTGAGCCGCCAGCCAGAACAGGCTGGTCGCCATAAAGCCGGTGCGCAATCGGCAACCCGTGCGATGAGCCAACTCAGGCGAGATCCGTTGATTCGCAGCTTCTACCCAGGTCATGCCGGTTGTTCTGGATGGTTCATTGCCGCGCTGATCCTGCCAGTTGATGAACGGTGTCAGCGGCTTCAAATCGCGATCGACGACCACCATGCCATGCTGCTGCCCGGTGATTCCCAAACCGGCCACCTGACTGGCTTGCGTACCAAGCTGGTCCGCGATCTTGCGCAGGCATTCGATGCCGCAATCGATCAGCTTTCGAGCATCAAACTCGGAATAACCGCGTGCTCGATCCGCGTCCGAAGTGGTGTTGCCGGAAGTCGCGGCGGTGGCATTGGCGACGATGCGTCCCGTCTCCGCATCAACGGCAATGCAGGTGGTCTTCGTGGTTCCAAGATCAATGCCGAGCACTAACGCCATGACTGAGCCATCTCCCATTCGGGGGTGTTACTTTACGTTCCAGAATTCCACGTCCGCGGTATTTGAAACTGTTACCGCTTGAGCACCATCTCCGGAGACAGTGAGGGCATGAATCGGCTGGCCAGTGTTGATGCTGCGGTCCAATCGAGGCGTCGGGCCGTCACAGTTCCATAACCGAATGCGGCCATCCCAACTGCCGGTGATCAGCCGCTGATCGCGCCACACGAGTCCCACAACGGCATCCGGCTGGTCGGCACGAGCCACCACCTCGCGTTTGACGGGATCCCAGACTCGCAGTTGACCGTTCCAGTCGCCGGACACCAGCCACTTGCCATCTGGCGACCAGGCCAGGCACGGAACCTCGGTGCGATGTTCGGTGATGCTGCCCAACTGCGAATCGGTCTTGAGGTCGTACCAGACCAGCTTGCCTTCGGTACCCGCGGTGATGAGCACGTCGGATCCCGGCTGCAGCGTCATCGCCTTGATCCCGCGATGACCGGACTTGCGCAGCGTGAGTTTCTTCTTAGGCGCGGCCGTCGCGATGCGGCCGTCGGCGAGACCGAATAGCACGCTCAACTCGTTCGTCTTGCGAAACACCATCGCGGTGACGGGCATCTCAGGGCTCTGCAGCGGCATCGCCTTGAAGTCGGGCATCTGCCAGGCACGCAGTTCACCGTTCAGGCCGGATGCCACCAGCGCTCCATCCGGCGAAACGCTCAGTGCGACAATCGGCTGCCGGGAACTCGGTTCCAGCGTTTGCAGACGTTCCGAAGCCAGATCCAGCGACAGCACGGTTCCCGTCGCCGAGCCCAGCAGGAGCAGCCGGTCGTCCAACGCATATTTGACTTCGGTCAGGTGTTGAACGGTTGCAGGCAGGCGGCGTGAGAACTCAGGCGGCAGCGTTCGCCGAGTCGTCCACCACCATACGGCGACTCCGGCGATCAATGTCACGCTTGCCAATCCAGCGGCTATCCACAACCACCGTGTCACGCCGCGAGTCCTTCTGAGAATGATCTGAAGAGGTGGGCTTCCTCATGAAACCCACCGGGTTGCTTCAAGTTGCGACTACTTCTGCTCGACAATCCAGATATTGCGGAAGACGACCGGATCACCGTGGTTCTGCAGGAAGAGTGATCCTGGTGGAACTTCGTCGGTCTTCGCACCGCCCGGAGTCGCCTTCGGGAACTTCAGTTTGTCGTGAATCACGACGCCGTTGTGGCGAATGGTGGTCTCGGCGTCGGCAGTTTTCTTGCCTTGATCGTCAAACTTCGCGGCCGTGAATTCGACGTCATAGGTCTGCCACGACAGCGGCGGCAGGCACATGTTCACGGCTGGCTTGGCGATCTGGTAGATGCCGCCGCATTCGTTGTTTTCGCCAGTCAGACCGAATGAATCGAGCACCTGGCACTCGTACTGATGCAGCAGGTACATGCCGCTGTTGCCGCGTCCCTGACCGCGAGCCTTCGGCATGAACGGCGTGCGGAATTCCAGGTGCAGAGTGAAGTTCGTGAACTTCTGCTTGGTGCGGCCGCCGACGCCGAGATACTTGTCGTCGACAAGCGAAACGCCTTCCCAGTTGTCGACGTTCTTGCCGTCGAACAGGACAATCGCGCCTTCGGGAGCCTTCGCTTCCAGAGTGGGTGACTTGCGCTCCACCTTCTTCGCTGTGAAGGCGGTGCCGCCTTCGGTCTTGCCGTTGATCGTGCCGCCCTTGATTTCAGCGGTGAATTTCTCGCCGTTCAGCGACGTTGCGCCGTCCTTCGTCTCGCCGTTCAGCTTGATCTTCGTCTTGCCAGCAAAACCTGCTCCGGGCAGTCCGCCGTAGTAGATCACGGCGTCGAACTTGCCGTCTCCCAGAGCGATGACTTGCACGCCGATCTTGTTGTCGTCGATCGCGCCTTCGTATTCGCCCTGAGTCTGAAAATCCTCTCCGGCGCTGGCTGCGTCGGTATAAACGTTGGCCTTCTTCTCATCTGCTGCGAAGGTCTGGAAGCCGCTGCACATCACGGCCAAGGCCGCGCACCACGCAAATCGTCGCATTGCTGACTCCTGTTGGAAGATCATGGTCCCTGAAAACTCTGGCCCGCTGGCGGCGGGGACGGCCGCCACAATCCAGGAACGGGACGCCGATGGTAGATTCGCCCGCACAGTCCGTCACGCCGCAGAGCGTAGCGCATTTGCGAACCACGAATTGAACGGGGTTGCCAGCGGTGATAGTCTGCTGAGGTGCCATCTACCACTCGCCTGGGAGTTTGAGACATGTACCGTCAGGCCGCGCCCGCTTCGACAGCGAACAGTCGTTCCGGTTTTACTCTGATCGAACTGCTCGTTGTGATCGCCATCATCGCTGTGCTGGTCGCGATTCTGTTGCCCGCAGTGCAGAGCGCCCGTGAGTCCGCTCGCCGCACGGAATGCCTCAACAACCTCAAGCAGATCATTCTGGCCACGCACCAGTATGAGAACGCGCATAAGACCTTTCCGTCAGGTCTCATCACGGGCCCGATCGGTCCGACGCAGATTGCACAATTACCGATGTCTGTGCAGATTCAGATGGGGCCGCCCTCCAGCAACGGGCCGGCACCGCTGCTGAGCCTGAACGACTGGGTCTATTCCAACGACTTCAGTTGGCCGCAGATGATCCTGCCGCAGATGGGCGAGTTGACAGCGAACATCAACTTCAATGAAGCCAAAACCAGCGCCAACAACCAGTCCGCCATTCAACTGGCGATCAAGTCGTACATCTGCCCCTCCGCCAGTTACCCCAGTGCCCGGCCCGCAGCGCAAGGCGGCCAGAATCTGGGCGGTTACGGGTACCTGTCGTATCGAGCCAACAGTGGCACATCGCCGCGGCCGAACTCGACTTCTCCGGGCACCACGAACGGCATTTTGTACCGTGACAGCTCCATCTCCTTCAAAGACATCCGCGACGGAGAATCCAACACGTTTGCTTTCGGCGAATCTCTGTTCGGTTATTGGGGTGACGGCAACAGTTGCTGCGCCCGCGCGGCAGACGACAACAACGACGACCGACCCGATTGGGGGCCGGACGGGGGCAATCCCTCACAGACTCCGAGCACGTTCGACAACTACCTGAACGGCGGCAACAACGGCTACTTCTTCGGTTGGGGCGGCTGGCACCAGGATGTGGTGATCTTCGCACTCGCGGACGGTTCAACGCGCTCGATCTCGAAGTCAACGGACTTCAAGATCATCAAGGCGATGTGCTCGCGGGATGGCTCGGAACGCTTCAACTTGCCGAACTAGTGGAGCCGGCCGATGAGTCGTCTTCACGACCTCACCGCTTCTGGAGGTTGGTCATCACGCCGACGGATGGCACTCAGCTTACAGCAAGTTCCGTGTTGCGGGCCCACGATGAATGTACGTTGTGCGATCGTCTTCCTGTTGCTGCTCTGCGGACTGGTGATCGGCTGGGCTGAGGTCAGTTCAGCTCAGGATGCGGCAGCGCCCGCGAACGCTCAGCAGCCAGCGCCTGCTCCCGTCGCCGCGCCACTGCCGATCAGCGGCAGCGCGATCGGTCAGTTTCCCCCGATGCCGGGTGCGTTCTATCGCGGCAATCAGGCCCCGAATCTGACTCGTCCGGGAGTGCCCGCGGCTGGCTGGTATCTCAGCCTGTTTCGCATGGGGATCGTTGTCGCGACGCTGACGTTCTGGGTGTGGTCCTCAGCCTGGGTCAATGAAGACAGCGACGCGCTGAAGCTCCGCAACGACTTCTGGAACACCGCGATGACGCTGGGCGGCGGCAGTGGATTACTGCTCTGCCTCTGCATGCCGTCGTTCCTGTTGTCGTTCGGATTCCTGGGCTTGACGATTGGTGTGCCGCTGGGTCTGTACGTCGTCGAACGCAACGATGCCGTGCCCGAGAACTCGCGTGTGCTGACGCCTGAGCACATCAAGCGCGTCGCCATCCGCAAGCTCGCCCAGTTGGGTATCAAGATCGGCGGTGGCGGAGACTCGGGACCGGCTATTGGTCCGGATATCCGCTTTGTTGGAAAGACATCGACCGGCAAGCTCGATGCGACTCGCGGCGCTCAGGTCGAGAACTCACGCGGATTCATGGCGGCAAAAGAACTGGTCTACGACGCACTCATCCGCCGAGCCACCGATATTCATCTCGAACCGACCGAAGAGGCGATGAATATCCGCATGCGTATCGACGGCGTGATGTACCCCGTCGAGCCGTTTGATCGAGCTCTGGGTGATGCCGTCATCAACATCTTCAAAGTGCTCGGTGCGATGGACATCACCGAGAAGCGGCGTTCGCTCGACGGTAGTTTCCGTGCAGTCTGCGAAGGTCGCGAGATCGACTTCCGCGTGGCGACTCAAGGCACGCGCGCCGGTGAGAAGCTCAGCCTGCGTATTCTCGACCAGTCGAACTCGGTGGCCTCGATTCCCGAACTCGGCTTCCGCAAACCGCTGGAAGAAACGCTGCTGAAGATGGCTTCTCAACCGCATGGCCTGATGGTCGTCTGCGGTCCGACGGGTGCTGGCAAGTCGACGACCTTGTACGCCGCGCTGCGGTCGTTGAATGCCTACGAGACCAACATCATCACGATCGAAGATCCGATTGAGTATCGGATGGAGAACGTCAGCCAGATCGAAATCAATTCGAAGTCCGGTCAGACGTTCGCGAACTCGCTGCGCAGCATCCTGCGACAAGATCCGGACGTCATCCTGATCGGCGAAATCCGTGACGCCGAGACCGCTCAGATTGCGTGCCAGGCGGCGAACACCGGTCACATGGTGTTCTCAACGGTGCACGCGAATGACTCCATCACCGCGCTCTATCGCCTGATGGATCTGGGCGTAGAACCGTTCATGTTCTCCAGCGCCCTTTCGGGCATTCTGGCTCAGCGTCTGGCGCGACGCTTGTGCCCGCAGTGCAAAGAGGGTTATCGGCCGAAAGCCGAATACCTGAAGCAGGCCAATCTGCCGAGCGACCGCATCGAGAAGTTCTTCCGTCCGCCGAAAGATGCCGTGCAGGACTGTCCTTCGTGCGGTGGGCTCGGCTATCGCGGACGAGTCGGCGTGTTCGAGTTCCTCGAAGTCTCCGAAAAGATGCGGGACATGATTCGCGAAAAGGCGATGCTGTCCGCGCTGAAGTCTGAAGCCCGCAAGAATGGCATGCTGACGATGCAGGAAGAAGGTCTGCGGCTGGTTGTGAAGGGTATCACGTCGGTGGAAGAACTGTTGCGCGTCGTGAAGTAGTCGGTTCTTGTGCGAGTCGTTTGATTGCCGGCAGGTTCTGCGGACGGCACATGGAATGTGCCTGCTACTTGGAATGGCGAAATTTGTGTTTCACGGTGATCTTTCGACGCTGATTTACGCTGAGTGAGTGTCAGCGACTCAGCTTTGAGCTGATTACACTCCGGTGGCGCGATCGATCGACCGAATTCGAAGGGGACTTTCATGGAACAATTACTGTCTTTAATTCTGGGCGTCATGTTCTTCCCGCTCACATTCCTGGGCAGTTGGGTCGTGGTCGCGCCTCAGGAAGTGAAGCTGATTTTGTTCTGGGGCACTCTGAACCGGGTGCTCACCCAGCCGGGCCTGTCGTTTATCAACCTGTGGGGACGACGAGTCATCACCATCAGTACGAAGCGCCAGGCGATCGAACTGCACAAGACTACGGTGGCCGACGCGAACGGCAATCCGATCATCATCGCCGCCATCTGCACGTACGAAGTGACCGACGCCGTGAAGGCCGCGCTCTCCGTCGAGGATTATCAGGCCTACATCCGCAGCCAGGCCATCGCGGTGCTGAAACAGGTGGCGTCCAAGCATCCTTATGAATCGCCGGACGGACATTGCCTCAAGGCTGAAGCACAGCTCGTCGGTCAGGAGATGGTCACGGCGATGCAGGCGAAGGTGGATTCGGCGGGCGTGCGAGTCATCGCGTTCGAACTGTCCGACCTGTCCTACGCGCCGGAGATTGCTCAGTCCATGCTGGTCAGGCAGCAGGCTCAAGCACTCATTGGTGCACGCCGGATTGTGGTCGAAGGCGCCGTCGAAATCGCCAATGACGCGATGCAGCAACTGACTCAGCGCGGTTTCAGGATCTCGGAAGATCATCAGGCCAAGATTGTGGGCAACCTGCTGGCGATCATCTGCGGCGAAGCGAAAGTGCAGCCGACGTACTCGATCCAGGATCACGACGGCTCGGACAATGCGGCGCTGCTGAAATCCATTCACGACGAATTGACGGTGATCAACGCCAACACGAAGAAGCAGTAGCGTTGCGGCTTGCGAGGAATAGCTCCCACTTGCCACCATTCCGCGAGAGTTATTCACTCGCGAGATCATCGACTGAGATTCGGGCATGTACATCGACATCGCGTTGCTGGTTGTGTGGGGGCTGGTCACCTGGTGTGTCGCCGGTGAAGGTGCCTTCGGTGCAGCCTTGAATTGCGTCTGCGTCGTTCTGGCCGGTCTGCTGGCGATGAACTTGTTCGAGCCCTTTGCGAACTTCGGCGAGCGTTACCTGATCGGCGGCTGGTCGGCGTACTGGGACATCATTTCGCTGGTGGGCATTTTTACCGTCGCCCTCACCGTGCTGAGGTTCCTGGGCGACTACCTCTCACCCGTCTATCCGCACATGATCCCGCTGGCCGAAGACGGCGGTCGCTGGCTGTTCGGATTGGTGAGCGGCTACGTGACGATGGCCTTCCTGTTAACGGCTCTGCACACCGCTCCGCTCCCGCGCGAGTTCATCGGCTTCACTTCCGAACGCAAGAACCTGTTCAACCTGATGGCGCCGGACCGCCAGTGGCTGGGGTTCACTCAATTCGTCAGCGAAAACTCGCTGGCGATGGGCCAACCAAACATCTTCGATGGCGTCCAGACGAACATCATTCAGGCTCCGAGCGACCAGAAACCCAACAACGTCTGGCCAACGTTCCCCATCCGCTACGCCTCGCGCCGCCAGATCTATGCTGGCGGTGCCTTGGCTCCGCGTCCGGTCGCACCGCCGCCTGCAGGGGGAGAGCAAAATGCTCCCAGCGCTCCTCCCTCCAAGCCTGGAGCTGGCGGTTTCTAAACCAAGCGTGTTTCTTGAGCTAAAACCCCCGGTTTACCACAGTTTTCCAGAACAAAAAGTTAGAGCAAAACACAATTTCTTAGGCCGATTGACCGATCCGTGCAGGACGTTGGCGGGTTCAATCCTCTCGCGACTGGTGTTCGCGCGGGCCAACCAAGATGGCCTGAGAAATAACCGTTCTCAGCTCAGGAAGATGCCGATGCCGGGTTCTGTTGATGTGGGGGGAATAAACTACGACTTTTTCTCCCCGCGAAAGATTCTGTTCGGTTGGGGTCGCAGAGCGGAATTGGCGAGCGAAGTGCGTCAGTTGGGCCGACGAGTGTTTGTCGTCTCTGGCAGCCGGAAACTCGAAGCCACCGGCATCTTTGGCGATTTGATGGATTCTCTCCGGCAGCAAGGCTGTGAATGCCTGCATGTCGCGACCATCTCGCATGAGCCTGAAATAGCCGATGTTGATACGCTCGTGGCGGACATCCTCGGCCATCGACCCGGCGCTGGTGATTGCCTGCTGGCGATGGGGGGTGGGTCGGCAATCGATCTCGCCAAAGCTGCAGCCGCGATGGTCACGAATCGCGAAGGTTCAAGTGTCTGCGATTACCTGGAAGGCGTCGGCAAAGGGCTGAAGATCACTCAACCGCCACTACCGCTGATTGCGATTCCGACTACCGCAGGCACGGGGACCGAAGCCACCAAGAACGCGGTCATCTCTTCTTACGCACCCGCTTTCAAGAAGAGCCTGCGCTCGGACTTGATGGTGCCGACAATCGTGGTGGTCGATCCAGAACTCACCATGACGCTGCCTGCCACAACAACGGCCCATACGGGCATGGACGCCATCACTCAACTGATTGAAAGCTTGATCTCCAAGCGGACCCAACCCATCCCGCAGGCGTTGTGCCTGCAGGGCTTGAAGCTGGCCATTCCGGCGCTGATTGAATCCGTTGACTACCCTCAATCGAAGTCCGCGCGCACCGCGATGTCACATGCCGCGTTGCTGTCGGGTATCGCACTGGCGAACTCGGGATTGGGGATGGCCCACGGAGTCGCGGCAGGCCTGGGCGTGCTCACCAAAGCACCGCACGGACTGGCTTGCGCGGTCATGTTGCCGACGGCGCTGCGAGTGAATCGCGATGTCGCCGCGGCACAACTCGCCGGACTGGGGTTATCGCTCTGGTCATCCCTCAGGTGCCTTGCCGTTGATCACCCGCTGCGGTCGCTGATTCCCGCGAATCCGCCATCGGACAGCGGCAGCATCGATCTGGTCATGGAGCTCATCGACGCCATCAGCGAACGCATCCAGATTCCAAAGTCACTTTCGGCTGTTGGCGTCACAGCGGAATTGATTCCTCAGTTGGTACTCGCCTCGCGCGGCAACAGCATGTCGGGCAACCCAAGAGAACTCAGTAACTCCGAGTTGGATGGCATCCTGCGCGGCATGATCTCGTAGCCGAACAGAGTTGAAATAGCGCGTAGCCGAACTCGTGAGAGTTCGCTTGCACTGAAGTCTTACGACTTCAGCTACCAGTCAGTTCAGCACGGAGCGACTTATTGAGTGATGCCCTTCGTGATCGTCATGAAGGCATCCTCGAGGCTCTGGGTCTTCGCGTAGAACTCGACGATCGGAGTGCCAGTGGCGAGTAGGCGTTGCAGTAATTGCTGTTGCTCGGCGTCGTCGCCAGAGAAATCGAACGTCGCTCGACCTTGGCCGCATTGCACGCGGGCAATCAGCGGTTGTTCGAGCAGCCAGCGCTGCAGCTTCTCGACATCGTTGTTTTCAGCCGTTGCCGCGACGCGGATTTCGAGTGTCCGCGACGCGATATGGCCCGCTTCCTCGCGTTGCTGTTTCGCGATCTCCTCAATCGTTCCGTAAGCCAGAATCGTGCCGGCCTCGATGATGGCCGCTGAGTCACAGATTTCACCGAGCTCGGTCAGGATGTGCGAGCTGATCAGAATCGTCTTGTTCATTTCGCGCGCAAGGAGATGAATCAACTCACGCAGTTCAACGCGTGCGCGCGGATCAAGCCCAGCGGCGGGTTCGTCGAGAATCAGCACTTGCGGATCATGAATCAGGCAACGCCCCAAACCGAGTCGCTGCGCCATACCTTTCGACAGCGTGTTGATCGGCTTGTGAGCCAGCTTGCGAAGTTCAGTAAAGACCAGCACATGGTCGATCGCTTCCTTCCGCCGCGTGCCGTGCAGTCCGTACGCCCGCGCGTAGAAGTCGAGGTACTCCAGCACGTTCATGTTGGCGTAACGGCCGAAGCTGTCGGGCATGAAGCCGAGGTAACGCCGCACCGCGTCTGGATCATCAACGACCGAATATCCGCAGACGAACGCATCACCGGCCGTCGGAGTTTCGAGCGTCGCGATGATGCGCATCGACGTCGTCTTACCCGCACCGTTCGGGCCGATGTAGCCCATCACCTGACCGGCATACGCCTTGAACGACACATCGTTGACGGCTTTCAGGCGTCCGAAGAAGCGGTGCAGGTGCCGCAGTTCCAGCGTCGGTTCGCCGCGCTCCGGCGGTGCTGGGGTCGCGACAACTTCGGAAGCGGCATCAGGCAGCGTTGGAACGTCGGTCATGAGGAAACTCAGTGCAGGCGGGAAGCAACAACAGTCGTAGCGACGTTACCAACTCACAAAGCGAGGTTCAGATCACCGCGAACTCTCACCTTCTTCCTCAGCCGTCTGCGGTGGGACGCGCTTCGACATGACCACCTGATTGCCGGTTTCGTTGTACGCGATCTCGTCCATGAAAGACCGCATCAGCAACATCCCGCGCCCGCACGGACGTTCCAGGAACTCCGGATCGGTCGGATCGGGGACGGAGCTGGGATTGAACCCCGGACCTTCGTCCCGGATCTCGAAGCGAGCCTCTTCAGGACTCAGTGAGACCTCAATGAAGAGTCGCCGGTGGCAGTAAGGTTCCTCGTCCATCCGCTGCTTCGCGGTCGAGTCATACAGCGAGTGATCCTGCTCACGCAGCGACGAACTCACTTCCAGGTTGCCGTGATAGAGCGAGTTCAGCAGCGCTTCTTCGAGCGCGATGCCGATGCGCAGTCGATCGTTCTCGGCGAAGAACCGCATACTCCGCAGCATCTCGCGGATCTGCTGTACCATCGCCTGCACCAGCCCGGTGTCATTGGGCAGGATATAGCTGGTCAGCGAGCGAACGATCCGGTTTCTCAGCCGCGACTGCCCCTGATCCAGCGTCGCGGTCGCCATGATCTGTTCGAGGGCGTTCATCAGATCTTCGCTCAACCGCCGCTTGGTCACATAGCTGGCGGCACCGCGCTTCAGGGCCTCGACGGCCAGCTCTTCACTGCCTTGAGCTGTCATCAACAGCACGGGCACCAGCGGATAGTTGCTCTTCACGGCCTCGACCAACTCAAGCCCGTTCATCTCGGGCATGTGCAGGTCGGTGATGACCACGTCGGGGACATCAAGTTCCATGCGTTCCAGTGCGTCTCTGCCGTTGGCGGCGTAGACGAGTTGAAACTCACCGCTGCGCTGCAGCAGACCGCCCACCAGGCGTCGGTCGACCTGCGAGTCATCGACAACCAGTACCGTTTTCATCGTTCACACCTTCAGTTGTGGACCCGGCGGCTGGAGGAGAACAACCACGGCAAGCTTCTGTGACAAAACCTGCCGCTCGGAGAATCCGACAATTCCGGGTTCAAAGTGGCCCGTCAAGACTGTGTGAGAGTCCAACAGATCATAGAGCGTCAGTGAGGCTCGCGGAATGAGACGCGTTGCGCTAATTCTAACGCAGCCACGAATGAGTCGATCTCGCCGTTGAGCTGTGCGTCGCGGACCTCGTCCAGAATCTCCTTGAAACGCGGCCCGGGTTTCAAACCCGCCTTCTGCAAATCGTTACCGTTGATGAGCGGTTGCGGGTTGAGCAATTCCATCGAAGTGCTCGTTAAGAAATCATCACAGAAGAGAGCGTCAGCCGGGCTGCGGCCCGCGGCGAGGTCTCGCACGCGGATCAGGCTGATGAGTTCCTGAGCCAGCGGTTCTGCCAGAACCCGTTTCAATTGAGCGTGAGTCTTTCCAGAAGCGTTATCCAGTGCTCGCCGATGCTTGAGCAACCAGGCTGCGTCTTCGATCTCCTTGTTCGAAAACTTCAGACGCCGCCCGATCGCTTCAATCGCCTGCAACGCGGAAACCTCGGCTCGATCTCCACCATGAGACTGAGAGATCTTCTCCATTGTGCATTCGAGCAACGCGGCCCAGGCCAGCGGAAAAGTCGGAGCCTGCAACAGTCGTAGCTTCGCGAGAACTTGATGCCATGCGTCAGGCGACTCAACAACCGGCATCAGCTCCGGCAGGATCTGCGGCAGCAGCGCGACACTGAGGCATAACTCGATCGCCCGATGCCGGTGCGAGTGAACCAGCATGCGTCGTAGTTCCTGAGCGATCCGTTCGGCGCTGACGACATGAATCTGTTCCGCCATCTCGCGGACGGCGCGAGCGGTGTCATCGTCGAGCTTGAAGTCGAACGTCGCCGCGAAACGCACCGCGCGCAGCATGCGGAGCTTGTCTTCTGCCATCCGGGCCTGCGGAACTCCAATCGCGCGAATGACCCCCGCCGCCAGGTCCTTTTCACCACCCACGTAGTCGAGCACTCGACGTTCGAGCGGATCGTAGAACATGCCGTTGATGGTGAAGTCGCGTCGCTGAGCGTCGATCTCCGGCGTGCTGAACGCGACGGACTCCGGACGTCGCCCGTCGATGTAAGCACCGTCAGAACGAAAGGTCGCAACCTCAATCTGTCCCGCCGCCTTGTTCGGCCCCAACACCACAATCACGCCGAATGCTTCGCCCACCGCGAGCGTGCGCCGGTTGCCGAACACGCTGCGCACTTGCTCCGGCCGCGCGTTCGTTGCGACATCAAAGTCCTTCGGGGTCTTGCCCAGCAGATGATCGCGTACGCAGCCACCAGCCCACAGGGCCGTGAACCCGGCAGCCTTCAGTTGAGCGACAACGGCTTCGGCGAATTCGCGTTGAGGATCCGAGGATGTGTTCAAAGTCAGAGGTCCGCGGTTCCTGAAGCTGAAAACTTAAGACGCACAATTTCGCTGACGGTTTGGTGTTGCCAGGACTCAGCCCCGCGTTGCCTCCAACGGCAATTGCTCCCCTCGCCCCAGTACTCTGGAGAGAGGGGCCGGGGGTGAGGGGCAGTAGCCAAGCGGAGTCCTAAGAACCGAGACAACCGTCACATCTCGGGCAGTTCAATCTCCGGCAGTTTGATGGGTTCTGCGATCAACTCAGCAGCTTCCAGATCGACCATTTCGTCGACGAAGAAATCGACGCCCATTGAATCCGGATCAGGCCGGACGCTCCAGACGAGCTTCTGATCGTCCGTCAGCAGATCCATGAAAACCTTCTCGGGAACCATGCCGAGTGCACTGACGGGCTCCTCGTTGAACCGCCCAAACATCAGCCAGTTCTCCTGAAACTGAGCCGTGACTCGTTTCCGGATGGTCTCACGCTGCTCAGGATTCAGCAGCACTACCTCGTCGAGTTCCGAAACGATCAACCGCGTCAGGCGACTGCGCTGAAACTCGTTGCGCTGCTTCCATTCATGGTCCAACTCGGCCAATTGTTGAGGCGTCAGGATATCCTGCACCGCTTTGCGAACTTCTCCGTCGGAATTCCATTTCAATTTCGCGTAGGGATTGGCCATCGCGGCCGCATCCTCCTCATCAGTTGCCGTCAAAGACTGCGTCTGCCACTCCACGAGAGCGTCGACCATCCGCTTGCGAACAGCGCTTTGAGCGTCACCGAGTTTTTTTGCCTGAGCCGCATCAGGCTTGCAGATCATCCGCACGAACTTGAAGTCTCGCTCGACGATCGGATCCGCCATGCCCTTGAACGCCAGCCGCAGTTCATTCTTGTCGATCTGATTGACCACCAGGGCTGGGTCGCTGAACAACACCTCCCCGATGAACTTGACGTTCTCATCCGCACGGATGATGAAGTCGATCAGCGGATTCGGATCACGCGGCGGATCAAACTCATCCACTTCGAGATCCACCTCAACCCTGACTCCGGCAACCGGCAGGGGAAGCGGATTCTCAGCTTCAACATCTTGAGCGACCGCTGTTGAAGCCCCAATGAGGCCCGCAGTCGCAATGAGGCAGATGATTCGTGACATGAGACATCAATCCTCGAACGAATCGCTGTAGGTCGGACAATCCTGTCCGACCTACTTCTCGTTTCGACTCCGAAGAGCCGCTAGGGCAGCGGCTGCCCGTCATCACCCAACACAGTAGCAACCGGCATCGCGTTTCCGAACAACTGAAAATCGCGAAATGTCCAAACGACCTTCTTGTCGCGAGTTACCTCGATCAACTGAGGTTGAGACTCTCCCGCATGGCAGTTGCCGATCACAATGTTGCCATTGCTCAGCGGTTGCAGAGTCGTCACCCACGCCAGCGTGATTCCCGGCAAATCATTCTGCTCGATCTTCCAGACGATCTGCTTGTCCGGCGTCACTTCCAGAATGCTGTGTCCATTACCGGTCCCGATCAAGGTATTTCCGTTCTTCAGGCGAATCGCCGAGAAAACAGAATTCCCAAACGCTTCCGGTCCGTGCCCGCCTTTGGGCTCCTTGCCAAACAGCGGCACCGCAAACTCCCAGACGATCTCGCCCTTCGAATCGTACTCCCGCACCAGTCCATCAGCCTCTTGAGCGACCAGGTACGTCCCGGCGTCAGTCTTCCGCACCAAGCGCGTATCCTGGTGCGGCCGCGACTTCGCGACCTTTAGCTTGATCTCGTGCTGAATCTTGCCGTCTTTGTCGACCTCAATGATGCGACTCGCTCCCGACTCCGAAATCATCGTCAGGCCGTTCTTCAACCGCTGAAACGCATGTACCTCGACAGCGCGATTCTCGTTTCCGTTCGTCTTGGCGTTGTATTTCCAGACTTCTTTGCCGCTCGGATCCAGTTCGACGATCGTCTGATAGTTCGTCTGCAGCAGAATGTTTCCGTTCGGCAGAACTTGAGCGTCATGAATCGGCCCGGCCTTCGTCTGCCAAAGCACCTTGCCGTCACCGTCGACGATCGCCGCCACGCGTTTGCTCTCGTCAGCTCCCAGCAAGCGACGTTTCGGGCCAGTCTGCTCGGCCGATACCTGAGCCGCACACACCAGCGACAAAGCCAACGCCACGAACGCTCGACGACTCCACTTCATGATGACCTCAGCGAAAGTTGCTTGAACGAGCAAAAGCAAAACGGCGAACGCGGAGCTTCCCAGGGAAAGTCTACGTTCGCCGTTTCTAACGTGCGTCCATCGAAACCGCACCACCACGCACCTAACTCGGTTACGCTGTGCGGGCCTTGATGGTCTTCAGTGATTGCTCAACCGTCAGTCGAGCGTCGCGGGCTTCCAGAATCCACTGGCGGAAGATGTCAGCCTGAGCGACCCCTTCCAGCACCATGACCGGATCACCCTTGGCATTCATCAGGTAAACGTCTGCGGCGCGGAAGAAGACCTGTCCCGGTTGTTGCTGCACGACGACGTTTGCCACATCCGTCAGCGCCACCGAACGCGTCATCCGCGAACCGATGATCTTCCAGCGTTGCACCGAGCGATTCGTCAACGCATAACGGTCGCCGAAGATCTTCTGGAAGCCGTAGACCGCCAATGCGATGGGTGCCAAAGCCAGCCCAAACAGCACGTTCGAAATCTTGATGCCCCAAATCCGAATAGGAATCAGCTCGAGGATGTTCCCCAGGAGCTGCCCCGGTCCGGTCGCTGCGACGGTGGGATATTTGCTACGAATTTCGGTTTCGCTGCTTGCACTCACGCCAGCGATCGCCTGAACCTTCTGAGTCATTTCCGATCTCAATCCGATAAAGCACAGCCACAACGAACAGACTTTCCGCGCATTTGCGGGGCAGCAAGCTACCAAAGCCCACCTTCTGATTCCAGCTTCGCAGCCCGCCGGTCCATTCGATGCGGTTCAAATGCTGGATTGCTAATGGGGGAAAGGATTTGAAACACAGAGGAACAGAGAACACGGAGAAATGAACTTCGCGGGTTCGCTGTCTTCTCTGTGACCTCTGTTCCTCTGTGTTTCCAGCTCTTCCGGATTTCTACAACCCGTAGAACTTCACAGCGTTGTCGTGAAACAGTTTCCTCTGGAACGTCTCCGAGCGATCTTTGACGATCGTTTTTAACGCATTCAACCAGCTTCCGAACGGTGCCGTAAGAGTACAAACAGGCCAGTCGCCCGCGAACATAACACGGTCTTCGCCGAAAGTATCCATGCAGAAGTTCGTGTTCTGAGCCAGATCTTCCGGCTTCCAAGTCTCGCGATTGGCCGTGACGATGATGCCCGAGATCTTGCAGACCACGTTCGGCCGGGCGGCCAGTTCCTTCACGCCCTTCTCCCACTTGGCTCGCAGGTCGGCGTCTTTGTTCTGGACGCTCAGGTTGCCGCAGTGATCCAGCACGAACTTCGTCTGCGGGCACTGGTCGACCAGCTTCGCCCCGTCCAGCAGTTCGCCCGGCCGCATACACAAGTCGAACCGCAGGCCCAGATCGCCCAGCAGCTTCACGTTGTCGACAAACTGCTTGGCGAGGCACATTCCCGGCTTGCGGTCTTCGTCATGCAGCACGGTGCGCACGCCCTTGATGTACTTGCTCTTCGCGAATCGCTCGGCGTACGCCTTGAACGACGCGTGCTGCGGTGAGCCTCCAATCACAGCACCCTTCATCGGATTGTCGCCGCGCTGGCAGAGGTCAATCACATACTCGGCCTCGCCCACCTGGTTGTCCTCGGCGACGTTCACTTCCATGTAAACGGCCTTGGTGACGTTGTGTCCCTTGGATGCTTCCAGGTAGTGCGACATCAGGAAACTGCGGTTGATGGCCTGCACGGCATCGCCCTTCAGCCACGGCAATTTGAATTTGGACTGATCCCAAAGGTGCAGATGTGTGTCACAGACAGGCAATTTGGATTGGTCCAACTTCGTATCTCCGGCAAGCAGGTCTCCAGTCACGGCCACAGCAGCAGCGGTGCCAGCAGCTTTGAGAAAGTCACGTCGAGCTAAGTGCGTCATGTCCGGCCCTTGATGGTGAGAGCGTCGTTCACGAATTTCGGAACAGCGGTATAAGAAAACTCGGCCACACCGACAACAAGCCGGGGGTTCCGCGGTCAGAAAGTCAAAGTGCGATCGCCCTAAAAGCTCTCCCCCCTCAAAGGGGGGAGCTGGAGGGGGGCCGCTTCCAGAAACAACACCGTGCGCCAACAAGGTCCCCCTCTTCTGGCCTGCGGCCATCTTCTCCCCCTTGCGAAGGGGGAGAAGAAATAAACCCCAAACTCAGGTCCCAAATGTCTCTGGTGTTGATTGATGGTGCGAAGGGCGAAGGCGGCGGGCAGGTCCTGCGGTCGTCGCTGGCGTTGTCGCTGATCACAGGGCGACCGGTGCGCATCGACAACATCCGGGCCAAGCGCGCCAAGTCCGGCCTGATGCGCCAGCACCTCACCGCCGTGCAAGCCGCCGCCGAGATCGGAGCCGCGCAGCTCAACGGCGCTTCGCTGGGTTCCAGTCGCCTGACGTTTACACCCACGCAGCTCAAGGCGGGTGAGTATCACTTCGCCATCGGCACCGCCGGCAGCACGATGCTGGTCTTACAAACCATTCTACTACCGCTGCTGCTGGCCGATGGCCCGTCGCGAGTCATCCTCGAAGGCGGCACGCACAACCCGATGGCTCCGCCGTATGACTTCATTGAGCGTGTCTACTTGCCCCTGCTGAATCGCATGGGCGGCCAGGTCACCGCGAGCCTGGTCCGAGCCGGTTTCTACCCCGCTGGCGGCGGCCGTTGCGTCATCGACATCACACCCACTCAACAACTTGGCCGGCTGGACCTGCTGGAACGCGGCCCGCTGCTGAAGCGCTCGGTGCGAGCCGTCGTCGCGCAACTCCCGCGCCACATCGCCGAGCGTGAGCTTCATCAGGTCCTCAGCGCCCTCGATTGGCCAGAGGAGTGCGGCTGCATCGAAGCCCTGTCCGGCACCGCCTCACCAGGCAACGTCCTGATGGCGGAACTCACGTTCGAGGGTATCACCGAAGTCTTCACCGCCTTCGGAGAACGCGGCAAACCCGCCGAACAAGTTGCCGACGACTTACTCTCCCAAGTCCAAACATACCTCACCACCGATGCCCCCATCGGAGAACACCTCGCCGACCAGTTGCTACTCCCCCTCGGCCTAGCCACCCACCAAGGCGCCACCCCCAGCACCTTTTTAACTAGCCCCCTCTCCGACCACGTCACCACCCACATCGACGTCCTGCACCAATTCCTCGACCTGAAGATTTCCACGAAACGAACCACGGACGGGACAATTCTGCTGCATCTCAGCTCACCATAACCCGGCTCACGCAATGCCCCAGAGTTTCAACACCTTCCGAGGGTGTATAATCCCCAACAAGCAACTTTACGACTCGCGCCGCCGAAACCCCTGTATCAGCCAAAGGCAATCACTTCGCCCGAAAAACATTCTTCAAGGATTCAGCCAATCACGATCGGGCCTAGCCAACTGCCTTGCATTGTTGAATGCCATTTCAAGCGTCAAACAGGTCGCCGCCCTGTAAAAATCACTGAATTTCTCAACTACCATCGCCAAATCAGCTTTATTAGGATCACTGAGGCTTAGCGGCAACAGCAGCTGCAGCGTTCCGCCGTAATACTGTGGAATGGCCGTTTTGTAATTTCGCCTGACACGTCTTTTAGCATGCTCGACAGCATTCAGCACGAGCCCTTGAAGCTGATAATCTGGCATTGCCTGAAGCGACGCGGGAAATCGAGATCTATTGTCGGCAATCATGTGCTCGTAATTTACCCTAAGTTCAATACGAGAGTCATAGACAAGCAGCGACGGATCATCAAAATAATGGGCCATTTCAGGCAGCTTGGAGAACCTATTCAATTCATACTTGCCGGTCGTAGAGAATCTACTGAAATGCCAATACTGCTTTGATTGCGGCAGATTATTTTTTGAGTAGAGAACAAATATCTCTTCGTGTCGAGACGAAATGAGGCCTGTATTCCAGCACGCATACAGATCGTCGCTCGTAATTGACACCTTTCTCTCTTCAGCGATACGCTTCCATGTATACTTAAGATAATTCTTGAGTATGGGATAAGACTTAGTTGTACTGCCAGAGTAGTCCCAGTTCTCGGATTCAGCAATCGCCGCCAACTCCTCTACTCGTTGATCGAAGTTAGGCATAAAGCCGAAGTCAAACAACTCTTCAGGGGTTTCGTACGCCGTTGTCATGTTGTTCGCGGTACTCCTAATACAGAATCTTGGCACTTCACCGTTTTTGATGCTCTTGCGTCGTCTTGCAGAAAACGTGCGAGTCAATATGGGAGATCAGCATCTTCGTTAACCGGCGTTGATCTAGGCGACCTGGCGGGCGGCACAGCCGGCTTCGGTTTCTTTTTCTCCGGCAAGCTACATGCCTCGGCTAGTTGTTTTGTGCGATTGAAGATTTCCAAATCAAATCCACGTCTTCTGATAGTCTCTTCGATCCCTTGCGCGGTTGTGAAAAGGAAGCCACTAACATAGAGGAATGGCGCGAGCTTCTTCCGAGCCCTTGCTCTGTTTGCGCGACGCTCATTGAGTCGCTCTGGTTGCATTTCGTGCACCAACCCAACGAAATTCGCAACCAGTTCGGCAAACGCCGACATATGTTTTGCTTCGCCAAACGAAATGAGTTTCTCGTTCGGTACGAAATCGTCAGAAGCAAACGTAGCGAGGTCTGACGCCTCAATCACCGCCACATCAAGGCAGACGTTCGCCGGAAATTTCATGCCGGGGCAGTGGGCTCTTGTCGCCACTCGAAGTTGATGTCGAATATGAACCTCTTTAGTGCCTTTCCTACATACTACGTATGAGTAGTTGTTGGGTGCTCCACGAGTACTAAACTTAAGTCGGACGGATCTGCTTTGTCGAACTTGTCCCTCTAGGCCGTACGACTTTGGATGGCGAAACTCAACAGCCCATCCGTTTTCTTGATGCCACGCAATCGTTGAGGCAAAAACGAATGCTTCAAACGTCTGATTGACAGTTTGCCCAAAGACATCCAGACTTCCTCGATTCTTGTCGAAGAATTTTCCTAAGGCCTCTTTAATCTTGGCTTGGTCAATCCACTCGTCAGGCATTCTTTATTTCTTTTATTAAAGTGCGTGTCAGCTGAGTGATGCCAAGTCCCTCTGGCAGGGAAGCAAACAGTTCCATCTTTGACACTACGGCTTTTAGGTGATTTGCTAGCGTCTCGCCCCTCGTCACGTTTTCATTATCGCCGGAGAACTCATTACTTCCGACGGAGAAGCCATCGAGTCCGATGCGGCTTAATCCTTGAACTGCACCTCGCGCAGCATTTGTTCCTTCTCGCAGAAAGTCATCAAGACAATAGATAAAAACGACTAACTGAATTAGCTGGACGCGATCCCGATTCAGTTTGAATCTTGCGGCCTTTGTTCTCTCTTCTTCGTCTATGATAGTTTTGACGTAGGCACTTAATGAGTCAAAGCGATTGCGCAACCGATATGGCAGGCGGTTCACAATATCGTGGTGGCTCATTTCTACTCCTTCAAACGGATAACGTCGCTTCCCCTAATCCATTGCCTGGAATGCGCCAGCTTGCGTATTGATAGATGCACACTATCACCAGTGTCTGTTGCTAGACTGACATGCTCAAGACTAATAGACGATAGCGGGTGCCTGTACAAGTCCTCGGATAAGACACGGTTCCGGGATCCGAACAGTTGTTTGGAAGTCCGTCTGCAGAGTTTAGATGGTTGTTCGACGGAGACGGAACGATCTGAGAGGGTGTATAGGCGTCGAATCGACACAACAGCGGCACCCACTTCGCGGGCCTGCAGAAGCAACCGTGGGTGGCCCGGCCCTAAGACGTTTTGGTTTCAGCTCTTTGTCGGCTGGGTGGCACTGGTAAGCGCGTAATTTGTGTGCCACTGCTTCGCCAGTAGTTTTTTGGGGTCAGCCCAATGCGCCGGTCGGTAGACCGTGGATGATTGGCAAATCCAAATGCTGCTGCTGGGGAGGTTCTCTCAAATACTAGCGTGCAGAAGACCATTTCCAGTCCGCGGCTTTCTCGCAAAATCCTCGTTCACTGAGCCACACATTGGTATTTGCGCAGAGACAGTCGCTCCCCTCGCCCCAGTAATCTGGGGAGAGGGGCTGGGGGT